>NZ_JAUTBJ010000002.1:2875000-3475000 GCF_030819175.1 Sphingomonas sp. SORGH_AS_0879 | reverse complement strand
CCTTCACGCTCGATGACGGCAATGACGGTGGCAATTATGCCGTGACCCGGGTCGACGGCGTCGGCACCATTGCCAAGCGGATCGTCACGACGACGATGACCGCCAACAACAAGGTCTATGACGGGACCACCACGGCGACCGGCACTTTCGCCGCACTCACCAATATGGTGACGGGCGATTCGCTGGGCGTGAGCGCGACGCTCGACTTCGACACGCGAAATGCGGGCACCGGAAAGGTCGTGAAGGCATCGAACGCGAGCCTGACCGGTGCGGACTCGCGCAACTACACGCTGGCGACGATCGCCGATGGGGTGGCCGACATCACGAAGGCGTCGCTCATCCTGCGAGCGTCGAACGACAGTCGCGAGTATGACGGCTTCACCACGTCGATCGGTTCGGTCACGGCGATCGGGCTGATCGGCAGCGACAGTGCCAGCGCCAGCCAGTCGTTCGACAGCAAGAATGCCGGTGCGCGCACGCTGCGCGTCAATGCCGGCTATGTCGTCGACGACGGCAACGGTGGCGGCAACTATGCCGTAACCCTCCAGACTGCGGCGGGTGCGATCACGAAGCGCGTGCTCACCACCACCGTCGCGGTCGACACGAAGGAATATGACGGCACGACGGCGGCGACGGGTACGTTCGGCGACCTGAGCAATGTCGTCTCGGGCGATCGGGTCGACCTGACCGGGGGTACCCTGACCTTTGCCGACCGTAACGCCGGCACCGGCAAGGCGGTCAATATCACCGGCGCGGTGCTGAGTGGTACGGATGCGGCCAACTATGTCCTCAACAGCCTCGGCACCGGCACCGGTGCGATCACGGCGAAGGCGCTGACGCTCAACGCGGTCGCCGACACCAAGGTCTATGACGGCACCGACCGTTCGGCGGGTATCGTTCAGGCGGTGGGTCTGGTGAGCGGCGACGCCCTGATCGCGACGCAGACGTTCGATGCCAAGAACGCCGGGGCTCGTGCGCTGCAAGTGGCGACCTATGCGGTCGGCGACGGCAACGGCGGCAACAACTACGTCGTCTCGCTCGGCCAGGCGGTCGCGGGTGCGATCACGAAGAAGGTGCTGAGCGCCGACGTGACCGCCAACGACAAGGTCTATGACGGCACGACCACCGCGACCGGTACCATCAATGGGCTGAGCGGGGTCGTGGACGGCGACACGGTGTCGGTCGATCTGTCCAGTGGCGTGCTGGCGTTCCTCAACCGCGACGCGGGCACCGGCAAGGCGGTGACGGTCGGCGGGCTCACCCTTTCGGGCGTGGATGCCGACAACTACCAGCTTGGGGCGACGGCCAACGGTTCGGCCAACATCACCAAGGCCACGCTCACCCTGACGGCGAGCGGCGACACCAAGGTCTATGACGGCACGCGTCGATCGAATGGGACCGTGACCGTGACGGGCCTGGTGGGAAGCGATACCGCCACCGCGAGTCAGGCATTCGCGACCAAGAATGCCGGTGCGCAAACCCTGAGTGCCGATGTCTGGACGATCAGCGACGGCAACGGGGGAGGGAATTACCTCGTTACGAAGACCGACGCGGTCGGTTCGATCTCGCAAAAGTCCATCACCGGCGGACTGACCGGTGTGGTTAGCAAGGTCTATGACGGAACCGATACGGCCACGCTGACCGGCACCAATCTCGACGGCGTCATCGCGGGCGACCTGGTTTCCGTATCGGCGACCAGTGCGCGCTACGCCGACAAGAACCGTGGCACCAACAAGACGGTCACCGTATCGGGCATGACGCTGGGCGGCGACGATGCCGCCAATTACGTGCTGCAGTCGGCGGCTGCGTCCGCCGATATCGGCACGATCCTGGCGCGACAGGTCGCCGTGACCACGAGCGGCAGTGCCGCCAAGACCTATGATGGCCTGGATACCATCACGGCCGCGCAGTTGGGCTCGCTCGGGTTCGTCCTGGCGGATGGCGATGCCACGACTCAGGCCCTGCTCGCCGGGGAGAATGTTCGGGTCGATACGTCGACCGTGACGGGCCTGTTGGCAAACCGCAACGCCGGTAACGGCAAGATCGTCACCCTGTCGGGCTATACCCTGACCAATGACGCGGCGGGCAACTACGTCCTCAGCAACAATTCGGTCCAGGGTTCCGCTGACATCGCCAAGGCGGTGCTGACGCTGACGGCGAGTGCCGATAGCAAGATCTACGACGGGTTGCGCAGCTCGACCGGTGTGGTCGGGATCAGCGGACTGGTTACCGGTGACACCGCGGAAGCGACGCAGGCCTTCGCCAGCAAGAATGCGGGCGACCAGGCCCTCAGCGTGGACGGCTGGACGATCGGGGACGGCAATGACGGCGGCAACTACGCCGTCACCAAGGTCGATGCCGTCGGCACGATCGCCAAGAAGGTCCTGACGGGTCAGATCAGCGGCACCTTCAGCAAGGTGTATGACGGCACGGACACCGCCGTCCTGGCGGGTGCGTCGCTAGACGGCGTCGTCCGTGGTGACGATGTCGCGGTGTCGAGCACAGGCGCGACCTATTCGGATAAGAATGCCGGTAGCGACAAGACCGTGACCATCTCGGGCATGAGCCTGGGCGGCGCGGATGCGGCCAATTATGCCCTGCGCGCCGGTGCGGCGTCGGCGAACACCGGCACGATTCTGGCCCGGACGGTCACGATCGATGTGTCGGGCCGGGGTACGAAGACCTATGACGGCGGCACCGTGCTGGGAACGAACGAGCTCGGCTCGCTGGTCTTCCTGGCAGCGAGCGGGGACACGACGACGCAGTTCCTGATGGGGCAGGACGGGGTCAGCCTGGACACCTTAAGCGTGACGGGCGCGTTGGTGGATCGCAACGCGGGCACCGGCAAGAGCGTGACGCTGTCGGGCTATGGTCTCCTGAACAATGCCGTCGGCAATTACGTGTTGGCCTCGACCAGTGTCGGCGGGCTTGCTGATATTGCACGTGCGACGCTGGTGCTGACCGCTGCGGGCGATACGAAGACCTATGACGGCACTGTGACGTCCTCGGGCCTCGTCACGTCGACCGGGCTGGTGTCGGGCGATACGCTGAGCGGATTGGTCCAGGCGTTCGACAGCCGCAATGCGGGTGACCGGGCGTTGAAGGTCACCGGCTACACGCTCGACGACGGCAATCTGGGCGCGAACTATATCGTCCAGCTACAGGATGGCGTCGGCACTATCGCCAAGCGCCAGCTGACCACGAGCGTCACGGCGAACAATAAGGTCTATGACGGCACGGTCGCGGCCACCGGCACGTTCGGCAGGCTGAACAACCTGATCGCGGGCGACAGCGTGGCGGCGACCGCCACTCTCGCCTTTGCGGATCGCAATGCGGGCGCGGCCAAGGTCGTGACGGTGTCGGGCGCAGGGCTGACGGGCGCGGATGCGGGCAATTATACGCTCGCCGCCCTCGCCGACAGTGTGGCCGACATTGCCCGCGCATCGCTGGTCCTGAGCGCTTCGGCGGAGAGCCGCGAATATGACGGCTCACGAGCGTCGTCGGGCGTTGTTCGGGTGACTGGTCTGGCAACCGGCGACAGCGTCGTCGCCACTCAGTCGTTCGACAGCAGGAATGCCGGTGCTCGGACGATCAGCGTCGATGGCGGCTATACGGTCAGTGACGGCAATGGCGGCGACAATTACGTCGTCGCGCTGGCGAATGCTGCTGGTACGATCACCCGTCGCGTTCTCACCACGACGGTGAGCGTGGATACCAAGGAGTATGACGGCACGACGTCGGCGACCGGCACGTTCGGCACGCTGAACAATGTCGTCAGGGACGATAGTGTCAGCCTGTCGGGTGGCGTATTGACGTTCGCGGACCGCAATGCCGGGAGCGGCAAGGCGGTCAATGTGAACGGCGCAGCGCTCGGGGGAGCCGACGCCGCCAATTACGTGCTCAGCACCCTCGGCACCGGGACCGGCACGATCACGGCCAAGGCGCTGACCCTCAACGCCGTGGCGGATACGAAGGTCTATGACCGCCTGACCGCCTCGGCGGGTCGTGTGCAGGCAGTGGGCTTGGTCGCGGGTGATGTGGTCAACGCGACGCAGTCCTTCGACGATCGGAACGCGGGCGATCGCACGATTTCGGTCGATGGCGGCTGGGCGGTCGCCGATGGCAATGGCGGCAACAATTATGTCGTGACCATCGGCAACACGGCGTTCGGCACCATCCTGCGCAAGGAAGTGCAGGTCGGCTCTCGCGTCTCGGACAAGGTGTATGACGGAACCGTCGCCGCCACGGGCGTCGTGACCGGCCTGTCGGGCGTCGTGAGCGGCGACACTGTCAACGCGGACGGCACCGGCGTGTTCGCCTTTGTCGATCGCCATGCCGGTAACGGCAAGGCGGTGACGGTGAGCGGCATGACGCTGGCGGGCGCGGATGCGGACAACTATACGCTCGGTTCGGTCGCCAACGGCACCGCGAACATCGCCAAGGCGGTACTGACGCTGACGGCGAGCGGCGACACCAAGATCTATGATGGCACGCGCAGCTCGACCGGCGTGGTCGGGATCACCGGATTGGTCGGCAGCGACACCGCGGAAGCGACGCAGGCCTTCGCCAGTAAGAATGCGGGTAGCCAGGCCCTGAGTGCGGAAAGCTGGACGGTCGCCGACGGTAACGGTGGCGGCAACTATACGATCAGCAAGGTCGATGCCACGGGTACGATCTCCAAGAGGCAGCTGACGGGCGACCTGAGCGGCACGGTCAGCAAGGTCTATGACGGCACGACGACGGCGACGCTGCTGCCGGCCAATCTGGCGGGCGTGGTCGCGGGCGATGCGGTCACCGTGACCGCCACCAGCGCCGCCTATGCCGACAAGAATGCCGGCACGGGCAAGCGGGTGACGGTGTCGGGCATGGCGCTGAACGGCGCGGACGCGGACAATTACGTCCTGCAGTCGACCTCGACCTGGGCCGATGTCGGCGAGATCACCGCGCGTCAGGTGGTGGTCACCACCACGGGCCGCGGGGGCAAGGTCTATGACGGCGGCACCACGCTGGGCACGGGCCAGCTGGGCTCGCTGGTCTTCCTGGCGGCGGACGGGGATAGGGCGACGCGGGACCTGATGGTTTCGGACGGGGTCAGCCTGGACACCTTGAGCGTGACGGGCACGCTGGTGGATCGCAATGCGGGCACCGGCAAGGGCGTGACGCTGTCGGGCTATGGTCTCCAGAACAATGCCGCCGGCAATTACGTGCTGGCCTCGACCAGTGTCGGTGGGCTTGCCGATATCGCGCGTGCAACGCTGGTGCTGACCGCCGCAGGCGATGCCAAGACCTATGACGGCACGGTGGCGTCCTCGGGTCTTGTCACGTCGAGCGGGCTGGTGTCGGGTGATACGCTGAGCGGTTTGGTCCAGGCGTTCGACAGCCGCAATGCGGGTGACCGGGCCTTGAAGGTCACCGGCTATACGCTCGACGACGGCAACCTGGGCGCGAACTATGTCGTCCAACTGCGGGATGGCGTCGGCAATATCGCCAGGCGCGATGTCACGACCACGGTTACGGTCAACGACAAGGTCTATGACGGGACCAGGGCCGCGACGGGCAGCTTCGCGGCGCTTCGGAACGTCATTGTGGGCGATACCGTGAGTGCCACGGGCGTGATGACGTTCGCCGATCGCAACGCCGGATCGAACAAGCTGGTCACCATCAGCGGGGCCGGTCTGACGGGAGTAGATGCGGGCAATTACAACCTGTTGTCGCTTGGTACGGCTGCAACGGCGACGATCAGCCAGGCGGCACTGACGCTCGCTGCGACGACCGACATCCGTCAGTATGACGGCTCCACGGTCTCGACCGGGACGGTGCGGGCGATCGGCCTGGTCGGTGGAGACAGTGTCTCGGCGACCCAATCCTTCGACAGCAAGAACGCGGGCGCTCGCGCGATCACCGTCGACAATGGCTATGTGGTCAGTGACGGCAATAGCGGCAACAACTATGTCGTGACGCTGGCCGATGCGTCGGGTGCGATCACCCAGCGGATTCTCACCACCTCGGTTACGGTCGACGCCAAGGAATATGACGGCACGACCACCGCAACGGGGACGTTCGGTGGCCTCCAGAACGTCATCCGCAATGAGACGGTGACCCTTTCGGGCGGCACCTTGTCGTTCGCCGACCGCAATGCCGGCAGCGGCAAGGTCGTCAACGTGACGGGCGCCACCCTGGGCGGCGTGGATGCGGCCAATTATGTGCTGAGCACCATCGGCAATGGCACCGGCACGATCACCGCCAAGGCGCTGACGCTGAACGCGGTTGCCGACACAAAGGTCTATGATGCCACCAAGGCGTCGGCAGGACGTGTCCAGTCGGTGGGCCTCATCGCGGGCGACGTGGTCAACGCGACCCAGTCGTTCGACGGGAAGAATGCGGGCAGCCGGTTGCTGAGCGTGGATGGCGGCTGGTCGATCGCGGATGGCAATGGCGGCAACAACTATGTCGTGACCATCGGCAACACCGCTGCGGGCACGATTTCGCAAAAGCGGCTGCAAACGGGAGCGACCGTCAGCAACAAGACCTATGACGGCACGGTCGATGCGACGGGCGTGATTGGAAGTCTGATTGGCGTCATCGGAAGCGATGACGTCACCAGCAATGGCAGCGGGACTTTCGCCTTTGTCGATCGCCATGCCGGCACCGGCAAGGCCGTCACGGTCAGCGGGCTGACCCTGTCGGGCGCGGATGCGAGCAACTATGTTCTCGATAGCGTCGCCAATGGCACCGCGAACATCGCCAAGGCGGTACTGACGCTGACGGCGAGCGCCGATAGCAAGATCTATGACGGAACGCGCAGCTCGACCGGTGTGGTCGGGATCACCGGGCTGGTCGGCAGCGACACCGCAGAAGCGACGCAGGTCTTTGCCAGCAAGAATGCGGGTAGCCAGGCCCTGAGTGCCGACAGCTGGACGGTCGCCGACGGCAATGGCGGCGGCAACTACACGATCAGCAAGGTCGATGCCACGGGTATCATCTCCAAGAGGCAGTTGACGGGCGACCTGAGCGGTACGGTCAGCAAGGTCTATGATGGCACGACGACGGCGACGCTGCTGCCGGCCAATCTGGCGGGCGTGGTCGCGGGCGATGCGGTCACCGTGACCGCCACCAGCGCCGCCTATGCCGACAAGAATGCCGGCACGGGCAAGCGGGTGACGGTGTCGGGCATGGCGCTGAACGGCGCGGACGCGGACAATTACGTCCTGCAGTCGACCTCGACCTGGGCCGATGTCGGCGAGATCACCGCGCGTCAGGTGGTGGTCACCACCACGGGCCGCGGGGGCAAGGTCTATGACGGCGGCACCACGCTGGGCACGGGCCAGCTGGGCTCGCTGGTCTTCCTGGCGGCGGACGGGGATAGGGCGACGCGGGACCTGATGGGGCAGGACGGGGTCAGCCTGGACACCTTAAGCGTGACGGGCGCGTTGGTGGATCGCAACGCGGGCACCGGCAAGAGCGTGACGCTGTCGGGCTATGGTCTCCAGAACAATGCCGCCGGCAATTACGTGCTGGCCTCGACCAGTGTCGGTGGGCTTGCCGATATCGCGCGTGCGACCCTGATCCTGACCGCCGCGGGCGATGCCAAGACCTATGACGGCACTGAGGCGTCTTCGGGTCTTGTTACGTCGAGCGGCCTGGTGACGGGCGATACGCTGAGCGGTTTGGTCCAGGCGTTCGACAGCCGCAATGCGGGTGACCGGGCGTTGAAGGTCACCGGCTACACTCTCGATGACGGCAACCTGGGGGCGAACTATGTCGTCCAACTGCGGGATGGCGTCGGCAATATCGCCAAGCGTCAACTGACCACGAGCGTCACGGCGAACAACAAGGTCTATGACGGCACGGTAGCGGCCACCGGCACGTTCGGCAGGCTGAATAATCTGATCGTGGGCGACAGCGTGGCGGCGACCGCCACTCTTGCCTTTGCGGATCGCAATGCGGGCGCGGCCAAGGTCGTGACGGTGTCGAACGCCGGGCTGACGGGCGCGGATGCGGGCAATTATACGCTCGCCGCGCTTGCCGACAGTGTGGCCGACATCACCCGCGCATCGCTCGCGCTGACGGCCGTGGCGGACAATCGGCAGTATGACGGCACCACCGATTCCGCTGGTCTGGTCCTGACCAATGGCCTTGTGAGCGGTGACAGCGTCACCGGTCTTAGCCAGTCCTTCGATAATAAGAATGCCGGCGGCCGACTGCTCCGGGTCAACGGTCGTTATGTCGTTGCCGATGGCAATGGCGGCAACAACTATGTCGTGACGCTGGCGGATGCGTCGGGTGCGATCACCCAGCGGATACTCACCACCTCGGTTACGGTCGACGCCAAGGAATATGACGGTACGACCACCGCAACGGGGACGTTCGGTGGCCTCCAGAACGTTATCCGCAATGAGACGGTGACCCTCTCGGGCGGCACCTTGTCGTTCGCGGATCGCAATGCCGGCAGCGGCAAGGTCGTCAACGTGACGGGCGCCACCCTGGGCGGCGTGGATGCGGCCAATTATGTGCTGAGCACCATCGGCAATGGCACCGGCACGATCACCGCCAAGGCGCTGACGCTGAACGCGGTTGCCGACAGCAAGGTCTATGACGGTACGACCGGTTCGGCAGGCCGAGTGCAGGCTTTCGGTCTTGTCGGGGGCGACGGGTATAACGCGACCCAGTCGTTCGACGGGAAGAATGCGGGCAGCCGGTTGCTGAGCGTGGATGGTGGCTGGACGATCACGGATGGCAACGGTGGTAACAACTATGTCGTGACCATTGGTGCTGGTGCCAACGGCGTCATCACGCCCAAGCTGTTGCAGGCGAGCGCTTCGGTTAACGACAAGGTCTATGACGGCACGAAAGCCGCGACCGGCAGGGTCACCGGCCTGTTCGGGGTGCTCGGCGCCGACAGGGTCAGCGTCACCGGCAGCGGATCATTTGAATTCGTCGACCGCAACGCCGGGAACGGCAAGGCCGTGACGGTGGGTGGGCTTGTTCTGGACGGTGTCGATGCGGGCAATTATATGCTTGGCGCAACCGCCAATGGCACCGCGAACATCGCCAAGGCGGTACTGACGCTGACGGCGAGCGCCGATAGCAAGATCTATGACGGAACGCGCAGCTCGACCGGTGTGGTCGGGATCACCGGGCTGGTCGGCAGCGACACCGCAGAAGCGACGCAGGCCTTTGCCAGCAAGAATGCGGGTAGCCAGGCCCTGAGTGCCGAGAGTTGGACGGTTGCCGACGGCAATGGCGGCGGCAACTACACGATCAGCAAGGTCGATGCCACGGGTATCATCTCCAAGAGGCAGTTGACGGGCGACCTGAGCGGTACGGTCAGCAAGGTCTATGACGGCACGACGACGGCGACGCTGCTGCCGGCCAATCTGGCGGGCGTGGTCGCGGGCGATGCGGTCACCGTGACCGCCACCAGCGCCGCCTATGCCGACAAGAATGCCGGCACGGGCAAGCGGGTGACGGTGTCGGGCATGGCGCTGAACGGCGCGGACGCGGACAATTACGTCCTGCAGTCGACCTCGACTTCCGGCAATGTCGGCGAGATCACCGCGCGTCAGGTGGTGGTCACCACCACGGGCCGCGGGGGCAAGGTCTATGACGGCACCAACGCGCTCGGCGCGGGCCAATTCGGGTCGCTTGTCTTCCTGACCGCCGATGGCGACGCACTGACGCAGGGGCTGATGCGTGCGGACGGCGTCCGCCTCGATATCTCGGGGGTCACGGGTGTCCTCGCGGATCGTAACGCCGGGACAGGCAAGAGCGTGGACTTGACGGGCTATGTGCTCGACGGTGATACGAACGGCAACTACGTCCTGTCCGGAGCCCCCGCTCACGGCCTTGCCGATATCGCTCGCGCGCAGTTGACGCTGACGGCGGTGGCCGAAAGCAAGATCTATGACGGCACCGCGACGTCGACCGGCGCGGTGCTCGTCACGGGGCTGATGGTGGGCGATACCGTCACCGCCGGGCAGGCCTTCGACAGCCGCAACGCCGGCGCTCGGACGATCCGGGTCAATGGCGTGGCGCTTTCGGACGGCAATGGCGGCGACAATTATGTAGTGGCCCTGCGCAATGCCAACGGGACGATCGCCAAGCGCGATCTCGCCACGACGGTGACCGTCAACGACAAGGTCTATGACGGCACGACGACCGCCACCGGTCGCTTCGGTCCGCTCCAGAACCTGATCGCCGGTGACGATGTCTCCGCCCATGCCGCGATGAACTTCGTCGATCGCAACGCAGGCGCGAACAAGATCGTGACGATCGGGAGCGGCAGCCTGACCGGGGCGGATGCGGGTAATTACAATCTGGTTCCGCTCGGTTCCACCGCCACCGCGACGATCAACAGGGCGAGCCTGATCCTGACCGCCGGGTCCGATATTCGTCAGTATGACGGGACGACCTCGTCGGCCGGAACCGTCACCATGACCGGGCTGGTCGCCGGGGACCGCGTGAGCGGGCTCACCCAATCGTTCGACAGCAAGAATGCGGGTGCTCGCGTCCTTCGCATCGATCGCGGCTATGCCATCAGCGACGGCAATGGCGGTGACAATTACGTCGTCACGCTGTTCGATATCGCCGGCGCGATCACGCAGCGTGTGCTGACCACCGCGGTTTCGGTCGATAGCAAGGTCTATGACGGCACGCTGGCGGCCAGCGGTACGTTCGGCGACCTGCAGAACCTGGTGGTCGGCGACCGCGTGACCCTCTCGGGTGGTGCGCTCTCCTTTGCCGATCGCCATGCCGGTACCGGTAAGGCGGTCAACGTCACCGGCGCGGTTTTGAGCGGGGCGGATGCCGCCAACTATGTGCTGAGTGGCCTGGGCGTCGGTACGGGCACGATCACGGCGAGAGCGCTGTCTCTCAACGCCGTAAGCGACACCAAGGTCTATGACGGCACAAGGGGATCGGCCGCACAGGTGCAGGCGATCGGCCTGGTGGGCGGTGACGCTTTCTCCGCCACGCAGTCGTTCGACACCCGGAATGCGGGCAATGCCCTGCTGACGATCGATGGCGGCTGGACGATCGCGGACGGGAATGGCGGCAACAACTATGTCGTGACGACCGGCGGCCCGGTGAGTGGCCTCATCACGCCCAAGCTGTTGCAGGCGACCGGCGTGGTCAACGGCAAGGTCTATGATGGCACGACGGCGGCGACGGGTTCGATGACGGGCTTGTTCGGGGTGGTGACGGGAGACGATGTCGCCTTCTCGGGCAATGGCCTGTTCGCCTTTGTCGATCGCAATGCCGGCACGGCCAAGGCCTTGACCGTCAGCGGCGTGGCCCTGTCCGGCGGCGATGCCGGCAATTATGCTCTGGATCGCATCGCCTATGGAACGGCCGACATCGCCAAGGCGGTGTTGACGTTCACGGCGGTCGACGACGCCAAGACCTATGATGGCACGAACGCGTCGAATGGCGTGGTGGGCGTCACCGGCCTGGTGAACGGCGATACCTTGAGCGGCCTTGTCCAGACATTCGCAAGCAAGGATGCGGGCCATCGCAGCCTCGGCGCCACGGGCTGGACGATCAACGACGGCAATGGCGGAGGCAACTATGCCGTCGTCACGGTCGGTGCCGTCGGCACGATCGCGAAGAAGCGGTTGACCGGGCAACTCACCGGCGGCGTCGCCAAGACCTATGACGGGACGAGCGACGCAACGCTGCTCCCGGTCAACCTCGATGGCGTGATCGCGGGCGACGCGCTCGATCTCACGACCGCATCGGCGACCTATGCCGATCGCAATGTCGGGACGGGCAAGCGGGTCACGGTGTCGGGCATGGTCCTGGGCGGTACCGATGCGGCCAACTATGTGCTGTTGAATGACAGTGCTTCGGCCGATGTCGGCGCGATCACGCCGCGTCTCGTTTCGATCTCGGTATCCGGGCGTGGTGCGAAGACCTATGACGGCACCGATCTGCTGAGCGCCGGCCAGCACGGCTCGTTGGTCTTCCTGGCGGCGGATGGCGATACCACGACGCAGGCCCTGATGCTGGCAGACGGGATTGCCCTCGACATGTCCGGCGCGACCGGCACGCTTGGCGATCGCCATGCGGGAATGGGCAAGAGCCTTCTCCTCACCGGCTACGGTCTGAGCGGCAATGGTCTTGGCAATTATGCCCTTGCATCGGGCAATCTGACCGCCCTGGCCGATGTCGCCCGGGCCAGCCTGGTGCTGGCGGCGACGGGTGACACCAAGGTCTATGACGGCAGCCTGTCGTCGGCGGGTTCGGTCACGGCCTCCGGGCTGATCGGCAACGATCGGGTCAGTGCGACCCAGGCTTTTGATAGCCGGAATGCCGGCGACCGCCTGATCACGGTGAACGGCTTCAGCGTGGATGACGGCAATGGCGGCGACAATTATGTCGTCACGTTGCGCGATGCCGCCGGTACGATCACGCGCCGCACGCTGACCGCCGCGGTCAGCGTCCAGGACAAGATCTACGACGGTACGACCGGGGCTGTGGGCCGCTTCGGTTCGCTTGGCAATATGGTGTCCGGCGACGATGTCGCGGCGAGCGCATCCTTCGCCTTTGCCGATCGCAATGTCGGCGTGAACAAGAGTGTCACGCTGACGAATGCATCGCTCACCGGTGCCGATGCGGGCAATTACGTGCTCGCCCCGATCGCCAGCGGTACGGCTTCGATCGGCAAGGCCACGCTGACGCTCACGGCAAGTGGCGACAGCAAGGTCTATGACGGGACCGACGCGTCGAATGGCGCGGTCACGGTGAGCGGCCTGATGGCCGGCGACCAGGTGAACGGCCTGCGCCAAAGCTTCGACGGCCGGAACGCCGGCAACCGCACGCTGATCGTCGATAACTGGACGATCGATGACGGCAATGCCGGCGGCAATTACGCCGTGGTGAAGGTCGACGCGACGGGCGCCATCGCTCGCAAGCTGCTGACCGGGCAACTCACCGGGGCGGTCACCAAGCGTTATGACGGCACGACGACGGCCACGCTGTCGCCGGTCAATCTCGACGGCGTGGTCGCAGGCGATGCTCTGTCCGTCACGGCCGCCAGCGCCAGCTATGCGGACCGCAATGTCGGCACGGGCAAGAGGGTCACGGTATCGGGCCTGGCGGTGAATGGCGCTGACTCTGGCAACTACCTGCTGCAGAACACTGCCGTCTCGGCTGACATCGGCACGATCACGCCGCGCGATCTGCTGGTCACGCTCAACAACGTGTCGAAGACGCAAGGTCAGGTCGATCCGGCGCTGAGCTTCACGGTCGGCGGCGACGGGATGGTGTCCGGCGACAGTATGAGCGGCGCCGCGTCGCGCAGCGCTGGCGAAGGCGCTGGTACCTACACGATCAGCGGCGGCAGCCTGTCGGCGGGCTCGAACTATCGGGTGGCGTTCACGAACGGTGTCTTCACCATCAATCGCGGTTCCGATGATGGCATTCGTGTGATCACGCCCGAGGTCATCAGGGAGGCCGGCAGGCTTGGCAATCAGCTGCCGCCGGTGATGCGCGACGGCACCAACATTTCGGTCGTGTTCGGTTCGGGGGGCGGTTTGTGGTTCCCGAGCACGGATCCTTCGAATGGCACGGGTTCGGGCGGCTTCGGTTCGGCGGGCGCCGGGAATGGCAATGGCGGGAACGGCTTCTCCAACGGAAATACCGGATCGGGTGGCTTTGGTTCGGCAGGCGCCGGGAGCGGCAATGGCTCGAACGGGCTCTCGACCGGGAACGCAGGCTCCGGCGGATCGGGGTCCACCGCATCCGGCAGTGCCAGCGCCTCGGGCCGGAACGGGAACGCAAGCACCTCGAACGGCACCGGATCGTCGACCGACGAGGGCACCGGCACGAACCGGGGTGACGGTAACTCCAATGGCTCGGGCAATCGAGCGGACGGTTCGGGCAGCGGAGAGTCGACCGATCTGATGGGGCTGACCTGCGCGTCGGATCAGAACGGTTCCGCTCGCTGTGCACCGAGCAAGGGGGCCGGTCTTCCCTATCCAACCAACCGCGTCATCACGCCGACGATCCGCTTCATCGCCAGCCGCTTCTGACGGCAGGCCTCCCCCCAAGGGCAATAATCGCCCTGGGGGAGGCCGATCAGACGGCCGAAGCTCAAGTAAACCTTATAAATGCCAATCGAAATTCAAAGGGGGGCATCAATGTCCAAGAAGACGATCCTGTCGCATTATACGGTTGCTATGGCGGGGGCATTGATTGCTCTGTTACCGGTGACGGTGTTCGCCCAGACGGCGAGCCAGATCACACCGCCAAGCTATGCCCCGCCGGCACAGGCGGAGCTACGCGCGCCGCTAACCCTTCCGGCGGAGGCGATGCGGACCCCGCCGGAGGGTGCCAACACGCTATTCGTGACGCCCCAGGGGTTGACCATCGAGGGCGGGAAACTGTCGCCCGCGACCGAGGCGCAGTTGCGCCAGCGTCTGGATGGCAAGCGCGTGTCGGTTGCCGAGATCTTCGCCGCGGCGGGTGAAGCGGAGATGGCCGAGGCGAAGGCGGGGCGGGTGCTGCTCCGCGTGTCGGTGCCGCAGCAGGATCTGAAGGACGGTGCGCCCGTGCGCCTCGCCGTGGTGGAAGGCTTTATCGAGCGGGTCGACACGTCGGGGCTGCCCGCCAATGTCCGTTCGCGCATCGCGCGGCTGGCCGAGCAACTGACCGAGGACAAGGCGCTCACCCTGCGCGATCTCGAACGGCGGCTGATGCTGGCCGCCGACGTGCCGGGCGTGACGGTGCGCTCGACGTTGTCGCCCGGCGAGCGTCCGGGCGGGACGGTGCTGCGACTGGAGGGCGAGTGGCAGCCGGTCTCGGGGTTCGTCAGCCTCGATAACACGCTGTCCAGCGCGCTGGGCTCGCTGACCTATGGCGCGGGGGTGAATCTCAACTCCGTGCTGGGGGCGGGCGAGCAGATCTACCTGCGCGCCTCGGGGCTGCCCAATACCGGGCACCGCACCAGCGTGCTCGACCCGACGCCGCGTAACCGTGCGCTGGCAGCCGGGCTTGTCGTGCCGCTGGGCGATGACGGCCTGACGCTGACCCTGGAGGGCACCGATGCGCGCACCGCGCCGCGTCCCGCCAGCGCGACCTCGCCCGGGTTCGGCAGCCGCTTCCAGCGTTTCTCCTCGACCTTGCGCTATCCGGTGGTGCGGCGGCGGGACGTGTCGGTAGGCGCCTCGCTCGGATTCGATGCGCAGAATGAGCGGGTGCGGATCATCGACCCGGTCGTCCTGCCCCTGTCGCAGGACCGGTTGCGGGTGGTGCGGCTCGGCGCCGACGCGAGCGCCTATCTGCCGGGTGAGGGCTTTGTCTCGGCCCAGGTCGAAGCCTCGTTGGGCGTGACGGGGCTGGGCGCGCGCTCCGCATCGCAGGCGACGGTGGCGGTGCCGCTGTCGCGTGCGGGCACGGACGCCGACTTCCGCAAGCTGACGGCGTCGTTCAACCTGACCCAGCCGCTGGCCCCCAATCTGGCGGTGGGTCTGCGCGCGCGGGGCCAGACCAGCTTCGGCCAGGTCATGGCCAATTCGGAGCAGTTCGGCATAGCCTCGGTCGACGGCATTTCGCCGCTCGATGCCGGGCGGGTGCAGGGCGACAGCGGCTTCTTCGCCCGGGGCGAGTTGAAGGCGCCGTTCGTCGCCGCCGCCAGCGGCATCCTGGCGAACATCACGCCCTATGCCTTCGCCGCACAAGGGACCGTGTGGTTCGAGCAGCCCACGGTGTTCGAACGGCGTCGCACCGACGCCTTTGCCTATGGCGCGGGGATACGCGTCGCGGGGCAGGCCCGGGACGGGAGCCCGGGTGTCACCGCCAGCCTCGAATATGGCCGCGCCCATCTCGAGGGGCTTCGACCCGACCGCCTGACCTTCTCCGTTCTCACTCGCTTTTAATCCGGGGGCCGTACCATGACCAAGAAACTCGCGCTCGTCCTTCTCTCCAGCAGTGCGCTGGCCTCGCCGGTATTCGCCCAGTCGGTCCCGACCGGCGGGCAGGTCCAGGCGGGCCAGGCGTCGATCAGCACGCCGTCCGACCATGCCATGACGATCACGCAGACCACGGACCGCGCGATCATCAACTGGCAGGACTTCTCGATCGCGAAGGGGGGGCGTGTCGACATCGTCCAGCCCGACGCCCGGTCCGCGCTGCTCAACCGGGTGACCGGCGACACGACCAGCGTGATCGCGGGGCAGCTCAACGCCAACGGCCGGGTGTTCCTGGTCAATCCCAACGGCATTCTGATCACCAAGACGGGCAGCGTGAACGCGGCGGGCTTCACCGCCTCGACGCTGGACATCGCCGACAGGGACTTCATGGCGGGCAGCGATACGCTGACCGTGACGGGCCGCCGTGACGCCCAGCCGATCGGCTTCGCCAAGGGCGGTTTCGCCGGGCTGTTGCAGGACAAGGCGGGCGGCTATGTCCGCGCGCGGGTCGAGGCGATGGCCGGGGGCGGCGAGGCGCTCGATCTTGACGGCAGCGGCTTCCTGCGCGTCGCGCTGCCCGAAGGGGGCATCACCGTCGCGGGCCGGATCACCGCGAGCGACATCGTGCTGAGCACGGGCACCGCGCGCGACGCGGCGCGCGGGATCGTCAACGTGTCGGGCGTGCTCGATGCGTCGAGCGTCTCGACCAGGGGCGGCACGATCACGCTGACCGGTGACGCGATCAACCTCACGGGTGCGCGGATCGACGCCTCGGGCGCGACCGGTGGGGGCCGTATCCGCATCGGTGGCGACTGGCAGGGCGGCGGCACGCTAGCGCGGGCCGCGACGCTGAGCGTCGATGCGGCCAGTAAAATCAAGGCCGATGCGGTGGGCACCGGCGACGGCGGCTCGGTCGTGCTCTGGTCGGATCACCGGACCGACTTCGCCGGCGCGATCAGCGCGAAGGGTGCAGGGAGCGGCATCGGCGGCGATGCGGAAGTCTCGGGCAAGGCGGTGCTGGCCTATAGCGGCACCGCCGACCTGACCGGCAGCCGCTTCGGCACGCTGCTGCTCGATCCGTACAACGTCACCATTTCGAGCGCGACCGACAGCAACCAGTCCGGTTTCACCGCCACGGCAAGCGGCAGCGTCATCAACGTGGCGACGCTGCAAAACGCGCTGGCCAGCGCGAACGTCACCGTATCGACGGGTAGCTCGGGGTCGGGGTCGGAGGCGGGCAACATCACCGTCGCCGCGCCGATCGCCTGGGCGTCGAGCAGTCAACTGACGCTGAACGCCGCAGGCAATATCGCTATCAACGCGCCGATCACCGTCAATGGCGGCGGCAAGGTCGCGCTAAACTACTCCACGGTCAATGAGATCACCGGTGGGCTGACCTATGGCCAGGGAGGCGCGTTGACGTTCGCGGGTGGGCAGTCCGGGCAGGCGTTGACGCTCAACGGAACATCCTTCACGCTGGTCCGCAGCCTGACTGATCTCGATGGGATCAATAGCGGCCTTTCCGGTAATTACGCGCTGGCGAACGACATCGACGCCGCGGGCACGAGCTTTACCCGCGCCGTGTTCGGGCGTGACAACTCCTATCCGTTCACTGGCACGTTCGATGGTCTGGGCCATGTCGTCAGCAATCTCAGTATGGCAGGGACGAACGATTATACGGGTTTCATCGGCGCGACAGGCGCTGCCGCGATCGTGCGGAATGTCGGCGTAGTCGGTGCGAATATCACCTCGACGGGCCGCGGGGGCGGCCTCGTTGCTACAAATGAAGGCTTAATCCAGAACGCCTATTCTACGGGATCGATTTCGAGTTCGGGCAATAGTGTGGGCGGTCTGGCCGGCGCGACGTTTGGTTTCGGTGCCATCGTATCCAATTCCTATTCCGGCATGACCGTGAGCGGGGCTCAGGAGGTCGGCGGACTGGTCGGAAAAAATTCCGGCATCGTCCGCCGGTCCTACGCAACCGGCGCTGTAACGGCGACCAGTGGCAGGGTTGGTGGGCTCATCGGCCTGGCTAGCGGTCAAGGCATAAATACGGTCTATGCCACCGGTGCGGTCACGGGCCCTAATGCCGGCGGATTGATCGGCTATCTCGACAGCATCGCGCTCACGAATGCCTATGCAACCGGCGCTGTGAACGGCGAGGGGGCTGGTGGCCTTATAGGCACATCGCTCTATGGTCGCGTCACGGCGACTTACTCGACGGGGGCGGTTTCTGGCAGAAATGCGGGCGGCCTCATCGGCAACAGCAATAATTCGAGTATCAGCGAGAGCTATTGGGATATCAACACCTCGGGCCAAGGCACCAGCGCGGGCGGGGCGGAGCAGGGCATTACCACCTTCGGTCTGCAATACGGGAACAGCGGGCGATTTAGTCCGGCGTTCGCCACCAATGTCGGTGGACTGTATCCGTATCTGACCGCTTTCTTCCCCAACGGAGTCCAGGCGGTGTTCGGCACGGCCTATAGCGACGCGGGTGTAACCCCGCTCGCTTCGGGGGCAGGTGGCGCCAAGTACGTCTATGCCAGCGTCGGCGGCGGTGCATTCTCTGGCGTCACGACCGGTGCGAACGGCTATTATTATATGATGCTCCCCGTCGGGACGCTCTCCCCAAGCGGCACCAGCGTACTCGTCGCGACGACCGCAGACTCGACGGCGACCGGCACTATCAACGGCGCGAATCTGGCAACATTGACGGGCTCGACCGGCCAGTTCAATATCGATGGCGGGTTCTTACGCACACGGACAGCACAGGCATCCTTTTCAACCGCCATATCCGAACGTGCTGCCGCTCTGGCGGGGGTGAGCGCTGGCCAACAGGCTGCACTTTCATCGCTGGCTCCCCGCCTTACTGCAACCAATATTGCGGGCTTCACCATCGACACCGCCCTGTCCCTGACGGCCGGTTTCGGCGTGGAGGCGACCGGCGGAGACCTGACCGTCGCCGCGCCGGTGTCGATGGCGGGTACGGGGACGCTGACGCTCCGATCGTCGAAAAGCCTGCTGGTCAACGCGCCGATCGATATCACCGGCGGCGGCCAGGTCGTGCTCGGCTATGACAGAAACAGCGGGTTCAGCGGCGGGCTGGCGTTTGCGGCGGGCAGTTCGCTGACCTTCGCGGACGGCCAGTCGGGTCAGGCGCTGACGATGAACGGCGCGGCCTATACGCTGGTGCGGTCGATGGACGACATCGACTTCATCGACGGCGCGGCCGCCCGAACCGGTGTGGGCAACGTCACGGCGGCGAACCTGACCGGCAAGTTCGCGCTTGCGAAGAATCTGGATGCGAGCGCCTACAGCTATTTCAACTCGCTCGTCGGTCAGAATACGACCACGGACTCGACCGGAGCACCGAACGGCGGCGGGTTCGATGGCGTCTTCACCGGTCTGGGACATATGATCGACAAGCTGTCGATCACGGGTACCTTTACATCTCCAGTCCCAAACCTCCTCGGCGCAACCGGATTGTTCGGTGCCATCCAGCAAAACGGGTTAGTTCGCGACCTTGGACTCACGAACGTGTCCATCACAGGCAACAATAATATTGTCGGATCGCTGCTCGGGTGGAATTACGGAGGAAAAGTCATCCGGGCCTATTCGACCGGGAACGTTCTTCAGACGGCGGCCGGTAGATACTATACCGGAGGTCTGGTCGGATATTCTTCTGACGCAGCCTCGATCCTGCAATCCTATAGTTCGGCAACCGTCAAGGGGAATGCCCATGTCGGCGGCCTTCTTGGCGCCGGGAACAGACAGTCGAGCGTCATGCAATCCTTCGCGCTCGGCGATGTCAGCGGGACCAACCAAGTCGGCGGTCTGGTCGGCGGCAATCTGCAGGCCCAGATCAATCAGGCCTATGCCATGGGCAGCGTAACATTACTGCCTTCCACCTCCGGTGGCGGTACACCGTATGCCGGTGGACTCGTTGGACAGAATTATGAGGGAAACATCAGCCAGGCCTATTCTACGGGTCGGGTTCAAGGCTCCGGCTCCCCTATTCTCGGCGGGTTGATCGGTAAGGAAACGGGTACGGGGAGCGCAGTCGCCAATGTCGCCTTCGATCGCGACACGAGCGGCCTGACTGCCGGGTACGGCGCCGGCACCACCAGTTCGCTTCCGATCAACGGGTCCACGACCACATCCCTGCAAACCAATGGCGCCGCAAGCTTCGGCCTCGATGCGACGTTCTGGGGCGGCGGCACCAATGGCCAATATCCCTATCTGAAGAGCTTCTTCCCGAACGGCGTCCAGGCGATTTCGGGGATCGCGGTCGACCGTTCGACCGGTCAGGTCGCGCCGGGCGCCCGCGTCGCCACCTATGGCGTGAACGCGCCGACCGTGTCGGCGGGGGCGAACGGCTATTTCTATACGGTCGTCCCGAACGGGACGCTGGGCGTGGCGGGCCGGACGATCGCGCTGACGGTGACGCTGCCCGGCGCGACGACGGCCAGCGGGCTGTTCTATTCCGACAACGGCAAGATCGACACGAGCGGCAATCTGTCCGGCCTGTCCATGGGATCGAAGACGTGGGACATCCGGACCGCCCTGTCGAACTGGTCGGCGGTGGACGCGGCGCTCGGCACCACGCTGGGATCGGCGCGCTATGCCGACCTTTCCGCGCAGGGAACCGATTACCTGTATGTCCAGGCGACCGGCAGCGGGGGCTTCACCCTCGATCGCGCGCTGATCGTCGGGAATTCGAGCCAGACCAATGGTTCGAGCTATGCGTTCCTGTCTTCGGACAATGATCTGACCCTGGCGGCGGGCAGCGGCATCACTGCCGATGCGATCAACGTAACTGCGGTCGGCAGCTTTACCAACAACGCCGGCAGCCGTGCGCTCCAAGCGTCTCAGGGCTGGATCGTCGGTTCTGCCGCGCCCGGTACGACCGTCCTCGGCGGTCTGGCGCCCGATTACATCCAGTATGACTATCTGAACCAGTTCGTGCCGCGTCAGGGCAACGGCGTGCTCTACGCGCTGGCGCCGACCGTGCAGGCGTCGCTGAAGGGGAGCGTGTCGAAGGTCTATGACGGCACCACCGCCGCATCGCTGACGTCGGCGAACTATGATGTGACCGGGGCCGCCGCCGGCGACGTCGTGACGCTCGGGACGGCCGTGGCGACCTTCGACACCGCGAACGTCGGCACCGGCAAGACGGTGACCGTCTCCGGCTTCGGCAGCGCCACGGCCCTGAACGGGCAGACGTCCATCTATGGCTACAGGGTGGTGGTGAACGGCGGCAGCACCCTGTCGGGCGAGATCACGCCGGCCACGCTGACCTATGTCGCCGACGCGGCCAGCCGCAGCTATGGCGACGCCAATCCGGCGCTGACGGGTAACGTGACGGGCTTCGTCAACAACGAAACGGTGGCGAGTGCGACGAGCGGTACGTTGGCGTTCACCTCCACGGCCGGGGTCACCAACGGCATCGGGCAATATGCGGTCACGGGTTCGGGGCTGACGGCCAATAACGGCAATTACGTCTTCACTCAGGATACCGGCAACGCCACCGCGCTGACCATCACCCCGCGTGCGATCACGGTCGATGCCGATGCGCAGTCGCGGCTCTATGGCGATGCGGAGCCGACCTTTACCTATACGGTCGGCGGTAATGGTCTGGTGAATGGTGACACGCTGACCGGCGCGCTGGCGACCGATGCGGTGGCGACCAGCGATATCGGGCAGTACAGCATCCTGCAGGGGACGCTGGCCGCCTCGGCGAACTACGCCCTGACCTTCGCGGGCAACGACCTGAGCGTCACCGCCCGTCCGTTGACGGTGACCTACACGGCGACGCCGGTCAGCTGCGTCTATGGCAATGGGCTTCCGGATCTGGCGGGGGCTGTCGCCATCGACGGCCTCGTCAACGGCGAAAGCCTGACGGGCAATGCGGCGTGGACGACGGGCGCGTCGGCCAATCCGGTCGTGGGCCGCTATGCCGTCAAGGGTTTCGGCCTGCGGGCGAGCGAGAATTACCGGCTGACCAGCGTCCAGGCGGCGGGCAATGCCACCGCCCTGACGATCGATCCGCGTGCGATCACGGTCACGGCGGATGCGCTCAGCCGCGTCTATGGCAACGCCAACCCGGCGCTGACCTACACGGTCGGCGGACTGGGGCTGGTCGATGGCGACGCGCTGAGCGGCGGGCTCGTGACGACCGCAGCCACCCGCAGCGATGTGGGTAGCTATGCGATCGCGCAGGGTTCGCTGGCCGCATCGGACAACTATGCGCTGACCTATGTCGGGGCCGACCTGACGGTCACGCCGCGACCGCTGACGATCACCTATAGCGCGCGGCCCACCCCAGGCGTTTACGGCGAGACGTTCCAGGATATCTCGGGAACGGTGGACGTGAACGGTCTGCTCGACGGGGACTCGCTCACCGGTGCGCGGGTCTGGACCACCAATGCGACGTCGACATCCGGTATCGGTCGGTACGCCATCACCGGCTCCGGGCTCGGCGGCGGCGCGAATTATGCGCTGACCGAGATCCAAGGCAGCGGCAATGCGACCGCGCTCACCATCATCCCGCGGACGATCACCGTGGATGCCGATGCGCAGTCGCGGCGCTATGGCGATGCGAACCCGACGCTTACCTATGTCGTGGGCGGCAACGGCCTGGTGAACGGCGATACGCTGAGCGGTTCTCTGGCCACCGATGCGGTGGCGACCAGCGGCATCGGCACCTACAGCATCAGCCGGGGCACGCTGACCGGGTCGGCGAACTACGACCTGATCTTCGCGGGCAACGACCTGAGCGTCACCGCCCGCCCGCTGACGGTGACCTATACTGCGACGCCGGTCAGGGGCGTCTACGGCAATGCGCTACCGGCGCTGACGGGTGCGGTCGCCAGCGACGGTCTCGTCAACGGTGACAGCCTGGCAGGGACGGCGACGTGGACGACGAACGCGTCCGCCAATCCGGTGGTGGGCAGCTATGCGGTCACCGGTGCGGGGGTGAGCGCGAGCGAGAACTACCTGCTGACGAGCGTCCAGGCGGCGGGCAATGCCACGGCGCTCGCGATCACGCCGCGCGCGATCACCGTGACAGCCGATGCGCTCAGCCGCGTCTATGGCAACGCCAACCCGGCACTGACCTATACGATCGGCGGATTGGGGCTGGTCGGGGAGGACGCGCTGGCCGGCGCGCTCGCGACGACCGCGACGGCCACGAGCAACGTCGGGAGCTATGCGATCGACCAGGGTTCGCTGGCAGCCTCGGGCAATTACGCGCTGAGCTATGTCGGGACGGACCTCGTCGTGAACGCGCGGCCGCTGACGATCACCTACACCGCCACGCCGCTGAACAGCCTCTACGGCGATGCGGTGACCGGTCTCACGGGCACGGTCGCGAACAGCGGCCTGGTCAACGGCGACACGCTGACGGGATCGGTCTTGTGGACCACGACCGGTTCGTCGACATCGAATGTCGGCACCTACGCCGTGGAGGGCTCGGGCCTGGGCGCCAGCGCCAATTATGCGGTCACCAGCGTCCAGGACAGCGGCAATGCCACGGCCTTGGCGATCACGCCGCGAGCGATCACGGTCAGCGCCGATGCACGGACCCGCGTGTATGGCGACGCGAACCCGGCACTGACCTACACCATCGGTGGTCGTGGTCTCGTCAATGGGGACAGCCTGACCGGCGCGCTCACGTCCAATGCGGCCCCGACCAGCAATGTCGGCCGCTACGGCATCGGGCAGGGCACGCTGGGCGCATCGGCCAATTACGCCGTCACCTATGTCGGGGCCGATCTGGTGGTTACCCCGCGGCCGCTATCGGTGATCTACCGCGCAACGCCCATCCGCATCACCTATGGCGATCCGCTGCCGGCACTCAGCGGGACCGTCGCGGTCGACGGCCTTGTCAATGGTGATACGCTGGCCGGCACGGCGACGTGGGCGACCAATGCTCCGTCGAGCCTCGATATCGGGCGCTATGCGATCGACGGTGCGGGCCTGTCCGCCAGCGGCAACTATTCGCTGACCGGCACACAGGCGATCGGCAACCGGAACGCCCTGATCGTGACGCGCCAGGCGTCTGTCGATGCCCCCAACACCATCGCCAGCATCGTCATGGACAACCGCAACTTCGGGTTCCAGGTGCCGCTCCGGCCGGCGGCTGCCGATAGCGCGCCTGTCCTCATCCGCTACTGTTTCGCGGACGGGGGTTGCAGCGCCGGAGTCCGATGATCCTCACCCGCGACACCGGCGCGATGAGTGCCGGTGTCGCGGCAGGGTAGGGCCGATTTGCAAGGCGATATCCGGATAATGGCTGAAGATCGCCCTTCGAACGGCCCGACGGAAGATGTTGAAGAATATGGACAGGGCGTCGCGGCACAAAGCATCTGATCGGTCACCGATCAGTTCCAAGGCGGGGAAGCGCATATGATGCGTTTCAAAAATCCGGCGCCTTCGTGTCACGACACATCGGCCCGCACCTGTGAAGGTGCAGTGATCATTCCAAGAAGGGGAGCGGGGAAATACATTATGCGCAATGTAAACACTCCAGACCAAGCCTATGCCGATGCCCTGGCGGGGCTTCTGCTTTGTGCTGGTGATGTTTTGCGTACCGCTCAAGATGTGGCGGCGATCCGGAAGCACGAAGATCTCTCGGGCCGTATCGAGACGCTGCGGCTCGATCTGCTCGAATTGACGGGCAGCCGCGTTTCCGGGGCAGCGGTGATCCATCAGGCGAAAGCGAAACGCGACCATATCGCCGAGCGTGTCGGGCTCGCCCTCGGGCATATGGCGGACGCCGCCGGAGGAAGGGAACTGGCCCGTTCCAGCGTTCGCGATGAGGTCTTCGCGAATTTCATCAGGCAACGCATCGACCGCATCAGCCGAGCCGCCGCCCATATGCTGCTGCGCATGCTCGATCAGCCGGATCGTTTCATGGACCATCAGGCCTTGGCCCAGGCCGCACGTGTGGGGACGCACACCCCGACGGTGCGGGTCGTCAAGGTCTATATATGCAATATCCGCGCTGGTCTTGCCGAGCACGGGATCGAGAATGCGATCGAAACCGGTTGGAAAAGCTATGCGATTACGAGTGCGAAAGCGAGGGCGATTCTCGATTTCCTTCATCAGTTGAAAGATGCGACGTCGGATCAGCCGGAGACGTCATGATGGTCGCTTCGGGGCACTGATAGCGGTTCATCGCTCGGCGTCTCCACACGGATGCCCATGAGCCGGCACTCGGCCCCGTTGGAATCTCGAATGTCGATCGAATTCAGGTAACGAAATGGCCTTCGCTATCGTCAATGGCGAACAGGTCATTGTCCATGAAGCGCTAATTTGCCAGCGATGTCAGGTCGCGGGTGATCCACCGAGTGCCTTCACCAGGGCGATGCTGGCGCGCATCCGATCGGTCTCGACGCCGATCAGGGTGCGCTGCGCGTCGAGCGCGGCGGTCTGCGCGGTGACGACCTCCAGATAGTCGGACGCGCCGTCACGGTAGCGGGTCAGCGCCAGGTCGCTGGTCTTCGCCGCCGCCTGTGCCGCATCCCGCTGATCGACCGCTTGGGCGGCGAGATAGCGGTTGGCGGCGAGCGCATCCTCGGCCTGGCGGAAGGCGGTGATGACGGTCGCCCGGTAGGCGGCGGTCATCCCGTCATATTGCGCGCGCGACAGCCGGACCTGGGCATGGCGGCGCCCCCCGTCGAACAGCGTCAGCAGGCTGGCGACCGGCCCCAGTCCCCAGAAGCTGTTGGGCGCGGTCAGCAGCGATCCGTGCGTGCTCTGCCAGCCGCCCGACAGGCCGAGTGTCAGCGATGGGAAGAAGGCGGCGCGCGCCACCCCGATCCGCGCATTGGCGGCATAGAGACGCCGCTCCGCCGCCGCGATGTCGGGGCGGCGCTGGAGCAGTTCGGACGGCGTGGCGGCGGGGACCGGCGGCACCACCTGCGGCTGGACGCGCGCGGGGATGGCGAAGTCCGACGCCACCTGGCCGGTCAGGACCGCGATCTCATGCTCGGTGGCGGCGCGCATATTGGCGACGGCGGAAATCTGCGCGCGCGCATTGGCCAGCACGGTCCGCGCGCGGTTGACGTCGATGCCCGAGACGACGCCCCCGTCATGCCGCGTCACGGTCAGGTCATAGGCGCGGCCGAACGCCTCGGCGGAGCGGTGCAGCAGGTCGGCCTGCGCATCCAGCCCGCGCAGACGCGCATAGGCGTCCGCGACCGCCGCCTGAAGGCTGAGCCGGGCCGAGGCGAGGTCGGCACCGCTTGCCGCCGCCTCCGCGCGCGACGCCCTCACGCTGTCGCGGATACGACCCCAGAGATCGACCTCATAGCCCAATGTGCCGCCGAGCACGACATTGTCATAGGTGACGGCGGTTCCCTGGCTGAGCGGCCGTTCGGCGGACACGCGCTGGCGGCCCGCCTGTCCCGAGACGGAGATCTGAGGGGAAAGGGCCGACTGATCGATCCGCGCCTCCGCCCGCGCCGCGTCATAGCGGGCGAGCGCATCGGCCAGCGTCGGGCTGGCGCGTTCGGCGCGCGCCTCCAGATCGTCCAGCACCGGATCGCCGAACGCGCTCCACCAATGGCCGCGCGGTTGGCCGTCGAGCGGGGTGGCGGCGGTCCAGCCCGCGGGCGCGGCCGCTTCCTTGAAGGCGGGGGGCACCGCCGCCGCCGGGGGACGATAGGCCGGGGCCATCGAACACCCCCCGAGCAGGAGGGCCGTCATGGCGATGAGCGGTTCAGCCCGCATGGGTGCCGTTCCCGCCCGTCGCGGTGGCGGCGGCCGCCGCCTGGACGCGGACATGGTCGCCGCTGCGGATCGCGTCGGGTGGTGAGTCGACCACCGCGTCTCCGGCCCCCAGCCCCTGGGAGATGATGACCGTCTTGCCCGCGTCGCTGGCGATCGTCACCGGCTTCACCGTCACTCGCCCGCCGCGATCGACCACGGCGACGCTCGGCCCGTCATTGCCATAAAGGATCGCGCTGCCAGGCAGCGTCATGCCATGGCCGTCGCCCGTGCCGACATGGAAGGCGACCTGGGCGAAGGCACCGGGCTTCAGCGCGCCGTCGGGATTGTCGGCCTGGAGTTCGACCAGCACCGCGCCGGACTGCGCATCGACGGCCTGAGCGCTGCGCACCAGCGTCGCGGGGAAGCGGCGCTGCGGATATTCGGGGAGCGACAGCGTCGCCGCCATGCCGGGGCGGACCTCCGCCGAATAGCCCTGCGGCACGCGGACATAGATGCGCATCCGCCGCACGTCGGAAATGGTGAACAGCGGCTGTGCGGCGGCGTTGCCCGCGACGACAAGCTGGCCGATCTGCGCCGCGCGGCTGGTCACGACGCCCGCGAACGGCGCATGAAGCTGGGTGAAGCCCTGCAACGCCTGCAATCGGCGGACATTGGCGAGCGAGGCATGGGCCAGCGCCGACTTGGCGGCGAGGTCGCCCGATTTCTCGTCCGCCTCCTGTCGCGACACCGCGTCCTTGGCGAGCATCGTGTTCCACCGCCTGGCCGTCGAGGCGGCGAGATTCTGGTTGGCGACGGCGGTCTGATAATCCGCGCGCGCCTGGGCCAGTTGCTGGTCCACCTCGGGCGCGTCGAGGACGGCGAGCGTTTGGCCGGTGCGCACATGGTCACCGATATCGGCCAGCCAGCGGCGGACATAGCCGTTGGTGCGCGCATAGATGGCGGCGCTGTTGAACGCCTGGACATTGCCGGGCAGCACCAGCGCGTCGCCATCGCCGCCCGCCTGGGGCCGGATGACCGCGACGGTGGGCAGCGCGGCATCCGCGGCGGTCCGGTCGAGCGAGTGGCCCGCGTTCATCCGCGTCGCGGCCCCGAGTGCGACGACGGCGATCGCGATCGCGGCGGCACCGATGCCGACCTTCTTCATCGTACCGGGGCGGGGGGCTGCCGCCTCCGCCTGGGCGGAGAGCGACTTCATATCGGACAGGTCAGACATGGCTGGGCTGCATTTCCACGGAAGGGAGAGGGGGCACGGCGCGCTTGCGATGGACGAACGCGAAGATGGTGGGGACGAAGAACAGGGTGGCGATCGTCGCGCAGACCAGCCCGCCGATCACGGCGCGGCCCAGCGGCGCATTCTGCTCGCCGCCATCGCCCAGGCCCAGCGCCATCGGGGCCATGCCGATGATCATGGCGAGCGCGGTCATCAGCACCGGGCGGAAACGAACCATTCCGGCGTTCAGCGCCGCCTGTGTCGCATCGCCCAGTTCGGCAAGCTGTTCGCGCGCGAAGCTGACCACCAGGATCGAATTGGCGGTGGCGACCCCCATGCACATGATCGCGCCGGTCAGCGCGGGCACCGACAGGGTCGTGCCGGTGGTGAACAGCATCCACACGATCCCGGCGAGCGCGGCGGGCAGCGCGGTGATGATGACGAACGGGTCGACCCAGCTCTGGAAATTGACGACGATCAGCAGGTAGATCAGCACGATCGCGCCGAGCAGGCCGAAGCCCAGCCCGGCGAAGGCGGTGTTCATCGTCGCATATTGGCCGCGTATCGTGACCCCCGCGCCCTTGGGCAGATCGGCGGACAGCGACGCGATCGCGCGCTGCACATCGCCCGCCACCGCCCCCAGATCGCGTCCCTGGGTCGTCGCATAGATGTCGAGCACCGGCTGGATATTATAGTGCGAGACGACCGGCAACGCATTCGACCGGCGAATGTCGGCGACCCCGCCCAGCGGCTGCGGCGCGCCCGCATTGGTGCCGGAGACGGGCACGTTCGACAGGGCGCTCATCGACCCCACCAGATACTCGGGGGCCTGGGCGACGACCGGATAGGAGACGCCCGATTTCGGATCGACGAAGAACACCGGGGCCGATTGCGCCGTGCCCGCGAGCGAACTGGAAAGGCTGGTCGTCACGTCGCGCTCGGTCAGGCCATATTGGCCGATGCGCGAGCGGTTGACGTCCACGTCGAGCTGCGGCGAATGCCCCGGTTGCTGGATGCGCGCATCGGCGAGGCCTGGAATCGTCGCGACCTTGGCGAGCAGTTTCTGCGCATAGGCGCGGGTCGCGGTCATGTCCTTGCCGGTGATCTGGATGTCGATCGGGGCGGGCGCGCCGAAATTCAGGATCTGGCTGGTGATGTCGGCGGGCAGGAAGGCGAAGCTGGTGCCGGGGAAACGGCGAGGCAGTTCGCGGCGCAGCATCGCCACGATCTCCTCGGTCGGGCGATGCTTCTCGGTGAGCGTGATCAGGATGTCGCCATCCTGCGGCCCGATCGTGCCACTGTTGTTATAGACCGTGTTGATCGAACTGACCGGCAGGCCGATATTGTCCGCGACCGAGGCGATCTGCCCGGCGGGGGCGAGGTCGCGGACGGCGCGCGTGATCTCCTGGAAGCGCGCGGCGCTGTCCTCGATCCGCGAGCCGACGGGCACGCGGACATGCATCGCGATCTGCCCCGAATCGACACTGGGGAAGAAGTTGCGGCCGAGCATCGGCACCAGTGCGAAGGACAGGAGTACGACCGCCAGGAAGCCGAGCAGGAAGGGCTTGCGCGCGCCCAGGGCCCGCTGGAGCAGCCCGGCATAGCCCATGCGGATCCGCTCGAACCGCATCTCGAACCCGCGCTGGAAACGGACCAGCGGATTGCGCGAGGTCGGGGTGCCCGCCATGTGCTCGTCCTCGCCCGGCGCATGGGGCTTGAGCAGATACATGGCAAGCGTCGGCACCAGCGTGCGCGACAGGATGAAGGACGCGATCATCGCGAACACGACCGACAGCGCCATCGGCACGAACAGGAAGCCCGCCACCCCCGGCAGGAAGAACATCGGCACGAACACGATGCAGATACACAGCAGCGAGACGAAGGCGGGCGTCACAATCTGCGCCGCGCCGTCGAGGATCGCGGCCATCACGCCCTTGCCCTGTTCGAGATGCCAGTTGATGTTTTCGATCGTCACCGTCGCATCGTCGACCAGGATGCCGACCGCCAGCGCGAGGCCGCCCAGCGTCATCACGTTGAGCGTCTGGCCGAACGCCGCGAGGGCGGCGACGGCGGCCAGCACGGCGAGCGGGATCGACAGCGCGATGATGACGGTCGAGCGCCAGGATCCCAGGAAGAGCAGGATCATCAGGCTGGTCAGGGCGGCGGCGATCGCCCCTTCCTGCACCACGCCCACCACCGCGCCCTTCACGAACAGCGACTGGTCGCCGACCGGCAGGATCTTCAGCGTATCGGGCAGGGTCGCCGCGATCGCGGGCAGCTTGTCCTTCACCCCCTGCACGATCGCCAGCGTCGAGGTCGCGCCGTTCTTCAAGACGGTCAGCAGCACCGAGCGGCCGCCCTCGACATGGACGACATTCTGCTGCGGCCCGCTGCCGTCGCGGACATGGGCGACGTCGCGCATATAGATGGTCGCGCCGTTCACCACCTTGACCGGCAGGTCGTTGAGCGCGTCGATCGTGTCGGGTGCGTTGTTCAGACGGACGCTATACTGGGTCGGGCCGATCTTGACGAAGCCTGCCGGGTTGATCTGGTTCTGCGCGGCGATGGCGTTGCCGATGTCCTGCGCCGACAGTCCCTTGGACTGGAGCGCCAGCGGATCGAGGTCGATCTGGACCTGCCGCTGCTTGCCGCCCGAGGGGAAGGGCATGGCCAGGCCCGGCACCGTCACCAGCGGCGGGCGGATCTGGTTCTGGCCGATATCGAACAATTGCTGTTCGGACAGCCCCTTGCCCGATAGCGCGAGTTGCAGGATCGGCACGGTCGAGGCGGAATAGTTCAGGATCAGCGGCGGCGTCGTACCCGGCGGCAACTGGCGCAATATGGTCTGCGATATCGAGGTCACCTGCGCGGTCGCGGTGCGGATATCGGCGCCGGGCTGGAAATAGATCTTCACCACGCCGACACCCTGGAGCGACTGGCTTTCGACATGTTCGATATCGTTGACCGTGGTGGTCAGCACCCGCTCATAGGGGGTGACGATCCGGTCCGACATGTCCTTGGGCGGCAGGCCCGAATAGGTCCAGGCGACCGCGATCACCGGAATGCGGATATTCGGGAAGATGTCGACGGGCGTGCGCACCGCCGCCATCACGCCGACGATCGCGATCAGGATCGCCATCACGATGAATGTCAGTGGCCTGTGCAGTGCCACCCTGACGATACCGATCATCCACGCCCTCTCATCCGACGCGTCTGGCGACGCGCACGCCCAATTCCATTCCGCTCCCGTGGCGCGGCGATCGGAGCGGCCTGATCGAGAGCGGCCTTTCCAGCCCGCTCACGGCCTCATCCGTTGTCGCGATGGCGGAGCGATGCCCCCTTGGTTGTTTCGGGTCCAATACATAATATGGCTCGATTGATATGTCGGGAATATGGATCGATGGACCTTCGGCATTTGCGCTATTTCCTGTGCGTCGCCGAGGAGATGCATTTCGGTCGCGCGGCGCGGCGACTGGGCATTTCGCAGCCGCCGCTCAGCCAGCAGATTCGCGCGCTGGAAGACGAACTGGGCGTGCGATTGTTCGATCGCACCAGTCGCCGCGTCAAGCTGACGGAGGCGGGGATGCTGTTCGCGCCCGAGGCCCGTCAGACGCTTGCGCAGGCGGATCATGCGGCACAGACCGCACGACGGGCGCAGCGCGGCGAGATCGGGCATCTGGCGCTCGGCTTCACGCCGTCGGGCCCCTTCGTGCAGATCGTCGGCAATGCGCTGTCCCGCTTTCGCGACGCGCATCCGGAAGTCCAATTGTCGTTGCAGGAGCGGGGGCGCGACGAGCAGATCGCGCGGGTGGAGGAGGGGGAACTCGACATCGGGCTGATCCGCGGATCGACCAAACCCTGCCTGCCCAAGGGCATGGTGTCCCGCTGCCTCATCACCGAGGATATGCTGCTGGCCGTGCGCGCCGATCATCCACTGGCCGTGCGCCCCGCCGACCCGCAAATCGCCGATCTGGCCGATGTGCCCCTCGTCCTTTATGCGCCCGCGATCGGGGCGGGGTTCAACGAGCATTTCCTGGCGCTGTGCGATCATGCGGGCTTCCAGCCGCGCATCGCGCATGAAGCGAGCAGCTTCGCGACGCTGCTGGGTCTGGTTTCGGCGGGGTTCGGCGCGACGATCCTGGCCCGATCGCTGGAGCGCCTGCATATCGATACGCTGGTCTATCGACGGCTGGACGCCCCCGTCACCAGCCGACTGTTGATGATCCACCGCGCCGACCTTTCTCCCACCGCCCATGCCTTTCGCGCGGTGATCGAGGCGGAAGCGGCCTGCCATGGATGATCCGGGCAGCGGCCCCGTTCGGGATCGGGAAAACTGCCATCCGAGCCGAAGCCTCAGCCCTGCCGGCGGCTTTTTATGAGGGGCTGGATGCGGGTGCCGAAGGCCTCGACGCCTTCGAGGAAATCGTCGAAGGTCAGCAACACGCCGCCCGTGTTGGGCACTTCGGCCATCTCGTCCAGCATCCGCGCCACGCTTTCATAGCCGCCCTTGCTCGCATAGGCGTTCTGCATGTCGATGACGACGACCGCGGTATCGGCCGGGGACCGCCGGATCGCCTCCGGCCGTGCGTTCAGCACGAGCGTATCGCTGGTCGACTGGAGGCGATGATCGACGATCGGTCCCATGGTCATGCCCCCATCGTTGCGCATCCTTGGCGTCCGGGCGAGCCGCGATCCGTTTCATTTCCGCACCATGGGAACCATGCCGGATGGATCAGGGTGCTGCTCCGACCGCATTGTTCGACCGGTCGTGATCGGGCAGCTTGTGGTCGGGGTCGAGTTCGGCGCTCACCACCTTTCCGGCAGGCACCGGCACCGCCGTCGCCTCCTGGCGTATCCAGGTTTCGGCGGGCAGGCGCAGGTCGCGGGTGGTGCCGTCGGCATAGCGGACCCGCAGCGTGGCGGGCATCACCAGCTTGTCGCGGGACGCCACGCGGATCAACGGCGTGCCGTCCTTTGCAGCCTCGATCCCCGTCACCGCCAGATCGAGCTGCCAGTTATGGGCGTACCAGCCGCGCCACCAATAGGACAGGTCCTCGCCCGCCTCGCTCTCCATCGCCCGGAAGAAGTCGGCCGGTTGCGGATGGCGATAGGCCCAGGCGGCGACGAAGCGGCGGAAGGCGGGATCGAAGCGCTCCGGCCCCAATATCTGCTCGCGCAGCAGGACCAAGCCCAGCGCCGACTTGAAATAGGTGACGGGGTGCCGCCACTTTTCGATGACCGTGTCCGCGCGCGACAGGATCGGCGGCGCATCCCTGTCGGCCAGCACGGGCAGGATCTCGTCGACCGGGTTGCCGCCGCCCTCGGCATATTCGCTGTCGCGCTTGGGGCCATATTCGCCCCGGTTGAAGTCGTCCGACTGATAGACGTCGATGAAGGTGTTGAACCCCTCGTCCATCCAGGCATGGCGTCGTTCGTCGAAGCCGACGATCATCGGGAACCAGTTGTGCCCGATCTCATGCGCGGTGACCCAGAACAGCTCCTTGCCCGCATCCTCGGGCGCGTCGAACACGATGCCGGGATATTCCATGCCGCTGGTCGGCCCCGCGACATTGATCGCGGCGGGCCAGGGATAGGGATACCAGCGCGCCGAAAAGCGCTCGACCGTGTCCTTCACATATTCGGTCGAGCGGCCCCAGCGCGCATTGCCCGCGCTCTCGGCCGGGTAATAGGACATGGCGAGCGACGCGCCGCCGTTCGGTAGCCGGATACGCGCCGCATCCCAGGCGAAGGCGGAAGAGGCGGCGAAGGCGACGTCGCGCGTATTCTTCATCCGGTAATGCCAGGTCAGCGCGCCGCCGCGCGCCGGGCGAGAGGCGGGATCGGCGATCTCCGCGACGGTGCGGATGGGCACGGTGGCGTCGCTGCCCCGTGCCTTGTCCAGCCGCGCGACCTGTGTCGGGGTCAGCACCTCGCGCGGGTTCATGAGTTCGCCCGATCCCGCCATCAGCATCGCCGCCGGGAGCGTCACCCAATAGTCGAAATCGCCATATTCGAGGTAGAATTCCTGCGCGAGATACGGTGCCGTGTCCCAGCCGCGAATATCGTCATACACCGCCATGCGCGGATACCATTGCGCGATGTCATAGATGTCGCCGCCCGGCGATGCGCCCCAGGAGGTGCGACCGCCCCAGGCCTCTGGAATGCTATAGTGGTAGCGGATCGTCACCACCGCCTTGCCATGCGGGGCGAGCGGAGTGGGCAGGCGGAGTTGCGCGCGCGTATCGCTGACCAGCGGCGTCACGCTCGTCGCCGGACCACCGGTGACCGCGACGCTGACCGCCTCCATCACCATGCCGTCGCTATGGCCCGCCGGAACGCCGCCGCGCGCCAGGCCGCCGCGCGATCCGGGCTTGTAGAGATTCTGGTCGATCTGCAACCACAGCGCGTCGAGCGTGTCGGGGCTGTTGTTGGTGTAGCTGATCGTCGCCGTGCCCGCGATCGTCCGGGTCGCGGGGTCGAGCGTCACGCGCAACTGATAGTCGGCGCGATTCTGCCAGTAATCGGGGCCGGGCAGGCCGTTGGCGCTGCGATAGCGGTTGACCGGCTGGGGCATGTCGAACGGCGCGAACGTCTCGCGCGGTTGATAGTCCTGAGCGCTCGCGGTGGCGGCGACCAGTGCGAGGAGGGGGAGGGCGCGCCTCAACGATCGAGCCTCGGCATGACGCGCTGGGCGACCAGTGTCTCCTCGGCGGCGCAACCCTCCGGCCTGGGCGTGGCGGGGTCGGCGCGCAGCCGGGCGATCTCCTCGCGGGCGGCGGCCAGATCCTGCTGATAGGCGGGCTTGGTGCGGACCAGCGCCATGGTCGCGCTGGCGGAGAGCATCCCGCCCTCCACCGCGCTTTCGTTATGCGCCCCGCAGACGAAGCGGCTGTCGCCATAGGCGCGGCCCCGGCGCAGGATCGGCCCGGCGCGGTCGGGTGCCAGTTCGGTCAGGATCAGCGCCCAGGTCCAGCCCCAGGTGGTGTGGCCGGACGGATAGTCGAAACTGTCGGCAAGCTGCGCGACCGGCTGGCACACCGGCCCTTTGTCCTGGTGAAAGGGGCGAGCGCGGCGGTAGCTATTCTTCGCGATATTGGTCTGGGCGGCGGTGTCGGCCCCGGCGCGCGATACCAGCCGGAGCGTCAGCGGCGCATTGTCCGGCGTCAGTGCGACGCCGACGGCACAACTGAAATCGCGCATCAGCGCGGGCCGCGAGGTATCGACATCGTTCGTCGCCAGTTGCCAGCGCGGCGTATCCGCCAGCTTGCGCGTCGCGCGGAAGATCTGGCGGTCGGTATCATAGCGCGGATCGCCCTTGCGCGGGGCGGGCTCGATCACCTGCGTCACGTCGAACTCGCCGGGAGTCAGATAGCCCGGATAGTCCTTCTTCGCGGCAACGCCGCCTGCACCGAATGCGATAAGCAGGCCGCTCACGACGATCGCCGCATGGCGCAACGGGCGACGGGTAACGGGCAAGGCATGGACGTTCATGGACCGGGGCATGGAACCGCTCTCGTCAGTGGGAATCACACGTTACTCTGTATCATTCGGCGAACAGCGACAAGCGTGCAGGACGCTATTCGGGACGGCGATCGCCTCGACCTGAACCTCGTGCTTGCGACCGGACTGTTCGACGAGGAGAAGGCGGCGCGTCATCCGCTCTGGGCCAAGGAGCTGTACGGCTATGCCATCACCAGACCGAGACGGCGCGCATGGGGCGTTAGTGGGCATCGATCCCGAAGAACCAGTGGCCCGATGACGGCAGGTTCGAGGCGTTCGTCGCCAAGCACTGGGACATGATCTGGGGCGACCGGCGACGGGAGCTGGTCTTTATCGGCATCGGGATGGACGAGGCCCGGATCCGCGCGAGGCTCGACGCATGCCTCCTACCCGCTGCTGCCTTCGCACCCGCCCCATGGGCGACGTTGCGCGATCCCTTCCCCATCTGGGGCGAGCGTCAGTTGGAGGCGGCCGAATGACAGGAGTCGCGGTATCATTTCAGGACGTCCGACAGCGCTTCGGCCAGTTCGCTGCTTCGGAACGGCTTGGTGATGCGGGGCACGGCAGGGTCGATGCCCTCCGCCTCGGCATAACCCGACACGATCAGCGCAGGCAGGCCAGGGCGGATATCCTTGAGTGCCGCGACCAATTGCGCCCCGGTCATCCCCGCCATGAGGTGATCGGTCACGAGGAGGTTCGGGGCCAGTCCCTCCCGCATCATCTGGAGGGCGGTTTCCCCCGACTCCGCCTCGACCACGTCATAGCCGAAGTCGGAGAGCATGTGCGCGGTGCTCATGCGCACAAGGTCCTCGTCGTCGACCAACAGCACCACCCCTCGCGCGTCGCGGCGCTCGATGGCCTGGGCCGGTCGCTGCTCCGCCTCGGGCAGGTCGTGGCCGACGCGCAGCCACAGCGCGACGGCGGTGCCCTTGCCGACCTCGCTATCGATCGTCAGCGCGCCGCCCAATTGCGCCGCGAGCCCGTGCACCATCGACAGGCCCAGCCCGGTTCCCTTGCCGATCCCCTTGGTCGAGAAGAAGGGCTCGACCGCTCGGGCGCGCGTTTCTTCGTCCATCCCGGTCCCGGTGTCCTGAACGCCGATCCGGATATAGTGGCCGCGCGACAGGCCGGGGCGCGGCTCGCGAACCGATTCGTGCGTCACCCCGATCGTCAGCGTGCCGCCGTCGGGCATCGCGTCCCGTGCATTCACCGCCAGGTTGAGCAGCGCCATTTCGAGCTGGTTGGCATCCGCCTTGGCCAGCGGCAGATCGGGGGCCGCCTCCAGCGTCAACGCGATCGTCGGTCCCAGCGTCGACCCGATCAGGTCGAGCATTCCCTGTACGAGCTGCGGCATGTCGACCGAGATCGGCTGAAGCGGCTGACGGCGGGCGAATGCGAGCAGGCGCTGGACCAGCGTCCGGGCGCGCTCGGCCGACTGTAGCGCGCCGTCGATCAGCCGCTGTTCGCGTTCGGAGCCCAGTCCCTTGCGATGCAGCATGTCGAGCGATCCGACGATCGGGGTCAGGAGATTGTTGAAGTCATGCGCGACGCCGCCGGTCAGGCTGCCCATCGCCTCCATTTTCTGGCTCTGTCGCAACGCCTCCTGCGCGGCGTGGAGCTGGGACTCGCGGGCCTTGGCATGGCTCAGGTCGCGTCCGACCGCGATGAAATTGGCGCCATCGGGTTCAGGAGCGACCGTCCATTCGATCCATTTCCAGTCGCCATCGCGGGTGGCGATCCTGTTTTCGAACCGCGTCGGCCGCCCCGTGTGCGCCATCGTCTCGATCGCGGTGAGCGTGGGTGGTTCGTCCTCGGGGTGCATGAACGTGGCATAGCCGCGCGACAGCAGTTCCTCGGTGCTCCAGCCCAGCACCCAGTTCCATGCCGGGCTGACCGCGGACATCATCCCGCTATAATCGGCGCGGGCCAGCATATCCTGCGACAGATTCCACAACCGGTCGCGCTCCGCCGAACGGGCGGCGACCTGCGCTTCCAGCGTTTCGTTCATCTCCTGAAGACGCAATTCCGCGTTGCGGCGCGCGGTAATGTCGTTGAACAGCACCGCGACGCGGTGGCTGGCCGGATCGCCGACGCGAAAGGCATGGACATCCCACCACCGCGCCAGCGTGGCGGAGCCCTCCTCGATGCGGCCGGGGACACCCGTCGTCGCGATCTTCCCGTAGAAATCGAACCAATGCCGTTCATGCTCGGGCACGACCTCGCGCACCCGGCGACCGGCGGGCTGGAAACCGGCCTGTCGCTCGAAGGCGGGGTTGGCTTCGATGAAGCGATAGTCGACCGGGTGGCCCGCATCGTCGAAGATCATGTCGATGATGCAGAAGCCGACCTCGATATTCTCGAACAGGGTCCGGTAGCGCGCCTCGCTGTCCTGCAAGGCGATCAGCCGCGCACGTGCGTCATATTGACGGCGTCGCGCCCGCACCGCGGAGCGCACGATGCTGATCAGCGTCGTCGGATGGAAGGGGCGCTCCAGGAAGGTGACGTTGCCCAACACTTCCAGATGCCGTGCAGCGGCCGGGTTGCGCTCCAGCCCGCCACCACGGCTGGTCAGCAGGATGAACGGCAGGTCGGACCATTCCTCCTGAGCGCCGAGCCATTCCGACAGGGCGGACAGGTCACTGGTCGCAATCGCTTCCTCGGTCACGATGACCAGGGCCGCGCCTTGGTCGAGCTCGGCGACCAGATGAGACAGGGAAGGGCAGACCGCGGTTTCGAGATGCGCCTCGGCCAGCATCGCGCTCGCCAGGGCGGCGTCGCGACCGCGCGGAGCCAGGACGAGGGCACGTTCCGAAACGGTCGATCGCTTCACGCCTCGTCACCGTCCAGAAGATCGTTCACGCCGTGCAGGGTCGGCACGCCCCGCAGCACGCCTTGGAACTTGGTCAGGGGTTCGCCCAGCGTGATCCCGTTGCCGCCGATCCGATATTCGCGGATCGTGTTCTCATGGGGCCCGGTGCGCTTCTTCACGATCGAAATGGCGCGACGGACCCGGCCCAGCGCCTCGAAATAGCGCAGCAGGATGACCGTATCAGCGAGATAGGTCACGTCGACCGGGGTCTTCATGTCGCCGACCAGCCCATGCTGTGCGACCGTCAGAAATGTCGTCGCGCCCTGGCGATTGAGATATTGCAGCAGCTCATGCAGGTGAAGGATCAGCGCCTGCTCGCCCGGCATGGCCGCCTGATAGCCGTTGAGACTGTCGACCACGACCGTCTTGGCGCCATATTCCTCGACGCACCGGCGCACCCGGGCCGAAAATTCGCCAGGCGACAATTCGGCGGCGTCCACCTGTTGCAGCAACAGCTTGCCGTCGTCGATCATCGCCTGAAGGTCGATACCCAGACCCAGCGAGCGCTGGATCAGCAGCCCCACTTCCTCGTCGAACACGAACATCGCGGCACTTTCGCCGCGCGCCACCGCCGTCTCGATTAAGGTCAGCGCGATCGAGCTCTTGCCCGTACCGGCGGGGCCCAGCACCAATACGCTCGACCCGCGCTCGATCCCGCCGCCGAGCAACTGGTTCAGCTCGTCCGACTGTGTGGTCAGCATGTCGCGTGAGAAGCTGATCCGGTGCTCGGACGATACCAGGCGCGGATAGACGTGGACGCCACCCGTCTCGATCGTCGCGTCGTGATAGCCGCCACGGAACCGGCGGCCGCGATATTTGACGACGCGGATCCGCCGCCGCTCCGCCCCATATTCGGGGGCGAGTTCCTCCAGCCGGATGACGCCGTGCGCCACCGAGTGCACCGTCTTGTCGTTGGTGTCGGTGGTCAGGTCGTCGAGCATCAGCACCGTCGCCCCGCTCTTGGCGAAATAATGCTTGAGCGCCAGGATCTGCCGCCGATAGCGCAGCGAACTCTGCGCCAGCAGGCGGATCTCGGACAGGCTGTCGACGACGACGCGGTCGGGCTTCGCCCGCTCGAACGCCTCGAAGATGCGCTTCGTGGTCTCGCCCAGCTCCAGATCGGAGGAATAGAGCAGGCTCTGCTGCTGGTTCTCGTCGAGGAGGTTTTCCGGCGGGATCAGTTCGTAGATTTCGACCCCGGCCAGGTCCCAGCCATGCGCCCGTGCGGAGGCGCGCAGTTCGTCCTCGGTTTCCGACAGCGTCACATACAGGCAACGTTCGCCCGCCGCCGCACCGGTCATCAGGAACTGGAGCGCGATCGTCGTCTTGCCGGTGCCCGGGTTGCCTTCGAGAAGAAACGTCCGCGCCCGTTCCAGCCCGCCCTTGAGCACATCGTCCAGGCCTCTCGTGCCGGTGGGGGCATCGTCTGTCGCGAAAGAAGCCAACCCAATTCTCCCCAATGCCGTCGCCTCGTAGGCGTACGCAACCCCGCGACCTACGCCCGCGACATCCGCTTGTCCTTATCAGCGATCTAGGTGGGAGACAGGTTCCAGCAGCGAGGCAACTCCGATGTCTGCCACGCCCATGTCGCGCGTGTTGCGCTTGCCCCAAAGGCCGCCCGTTCGGGCTGCGCGATTACGAGCCGAAGGAGCTCGCTCTCACCATCAGCTCATAGGGCAGTTCGATCGCGGATTTCACGCCATCGGCACCATCTCTGCGTTCCGCCAGCAAGCTGACGGCGGCAGCCGCCATTTCGCTATTGGGTTGCCGGATCGTCGTCAATTGCGGCCAGGCCATGCGTGCCAGTTGGGCGTCATCGAACCCCGCAATCGCCAATTTCTGCGGCACGGCGATCTGCGCCCGCATGGCGGCCACCAGCACGCCAAGGGCCATCTCATCGTTGCTCGCGAAGATCGCGCTGGGTGCGCAGGGCCCCTGGAGCAGAGCTTCGGCGGCGACGATGCCAGACCGGAAGGTGAAGTCCCCCTGGAACACCCGCCGGTCGTCGAACGCGATACCGGCGGCATTCAGGGCATCCTGAAAACCGAGCCAACGGCGATGGGCGGAATGATGGGTCGGGTTGCCCTTGATGAAGGCGATGTCGCGGTGGCCGAGCCGGATCAGATGCTCCGCCATGGTGTGCGCCGCGGCGCGGTCGTCGATCCTGACATGGGGGGTGCGATCGACATCCGTACCCGGCGCGATCCGGACCAACGGCACACCGTGCCGCTCGAAAATGGCGATCAGTTCCTCGCAGTCGCAGATCGGCGGCGTCAGGATCGCGCCGCCCAGCTTCAACCCGACCAGGCTTTCCTCCAGCCGGGCCGGCCAATCCGGGCGGTCGAGCGCCACGGTCTCGATCACGACGTGCCGGCCCAGCGATCGCGCCCGGTCGAGCGCGCCGAGCAGCACGTCATTGGCATAGCTGCACGCCGGATCGTCGAAGAACAGACCGATCAGGAAGGAGCGCGCGCTCGACAGGCTGCGGGCAAAGGCGTTGGGCTGGTAGTTCATCTCCGCCACGACGCGCGCCACGGCCTCGCGTACCGCCGGTCGGACATGCGCTTCGCCGTTGATGACGCGGGAAACGGTCTTGGGGGAAACGCCGGCCTGTCGGGCCACGTCCTTGATAGTAAGCGCCTTCATGGAAACATCCGGTCGAAAGACAAAAATACGGCACGCCGGATCGGCCGAGCCGATGAGAAGTGCGGAACAACGGCAAAGCGTCCCATATGCCGTGATCTTATGCAATCGGGTGCAGGTGCCATTCCGGGGCACTACCGCCGAGAACGATGGCGGAGGATTGACCGTTGACATCGTTGTCAGTCTTGCGGACAACAGGTGCCGAAAACGGGAAGACCGGGAGAGGATCATCACGCCGACGGCGCGGGCCGCGCGTCGCGTCGTGCCCGATACGCTTCGACCGGGTTTGCCGGACCCCTGTTCGGAGCGCCACCATGTCCTATCGTCACGCCCTTGTCGTCGCGCTCCTGGCGGGGGCCGCGCCGGTCGTCGCGTCGGCGCAGCAGGCCCCGTCGTCGCCGCAGGCGACCGAGGGCGCATGGCGTGACAAGGCCGCCCCGGCGGTCGAGCGCGCCCGCGCGCTGGTCAAGGCGATGACCCGCGCCGAGAAGCTGGCCTATGTCCACGGCCTGTTCCCGCCGATGACCAAGGAACGCCATGCCGACATGATACCCTCGGCCGGCTATGTGCCGGGCGTGCCGCGCCTGGGCATCCCGACGCTGCGGGAAAGCGATGCGAGCCTGGGCGTCGCCAATCAGGTCGAACAGCGCAAGGGCGACACCGCCACCGCCTTGCCGTCCAGCCTGGCGACGGCGGCCAGTTTCGATCCCGCCATCGCCTATGCCGGGGGCGCGATGATCGGGGCGGAGGCGCGCGCCAAGACCTTCAACGTGCTGTTGGCGGGCGGCGTCAACCTGACGCGCGATGCGTGGAACGGGCGGAACTTCGAATATCTGGGCGAGGACCCGCTGCTGGCCGGGATCATGGCGGGCGCGTCGATCCGCGGTGTCGAGTCCCGGCACATCGTGTCGACGGTCAAGCACTTCGCGCTGAATTCGCAGGAAACCGGGCGCAACATCCTGGACGCGCGCATCGATGAGAAGGCGCTGCGCGAAAGCGATCTGCTGGCGTTCAAGATCGCCATCGACGGGGGACGCCCCGGATCGGTCATGTGCGCCTATAACAAGGTCAATGGCGACTATTCGTGCGAGAACCGCTTCCTGCTGACGCAGGTCCTGCGCGACGAATGGCGTTATCCCGGCTTCGTCATGAGCGACTGGGGCGGCGTCCATTCGACCGAGAAGGCGGCGCTGGCCGGGCTGGATCAGGAATCGGGGCAGGAACTCGACAAGCAGATCTATTTCGGCAAGCCGCTGGCCGATGCGATCGCGAGCGGTCGCGTGCCCGAGGCGCGGCTGGACGAGATGGTCACGCGCATCCTGACCGGCGTCATCGCCAGCGGGCTGTACGACGATCCGACGCCAGCGACCGCGCAGCCCATCGATTATGCCGCCCATGCCGATGTCGCGCAGCGCGCGGCGGAAGCGGGGATCGTGCTGTTGAAGAACGACCGCGACGTCCTGCCGCTGGCGGCGACGGCGCGGCGGATCGTCCTGATCGGTGGCCATGCCGATGTCGGCGTCCTGTCCGGCGGCGGATCGAGCCAGGTCCGCTCGGTCGGCGGCGCGCCGATCGAAATCCCGCTGACCAAGGGAGCGGCGGCCTCGTTCGCGCGGATCACCTATCACGCCTCCTCGCCGCTGCGTGCGATGCGGGCGCTGGCCCCCGATGCGCAGGTCAGCTTCGTCGATGGACGCGATCCCGTGGCGGCGGCAGCGGCGGCCAAGGCGGCCGACATCGCGATCCTGTTCGCGACCCAATGGCAGACCGAAGCGCAGGACGCGACCTCGCTGTCGCTGCCAGATAATCAGGACGCGCTGATCGCGGCGGTCGCAAAGGCCAATCCGCGTAGCGTCGTCGTGCTGGAGACGGGCGGGCCGGTTCTGATGCCCTGGGCGGATCAGGTCGCGGGGATCGTCCAGGCCTGGTATCCCGGCCAGCGCGGGGGCGAGGCGATCGCGCGCGTCCTGTTCGGTCAGGTCGAAGCCTCGGGCCGTCTGCCTATCAGCTTTCCGGCCCGTGCCGCACAACTGCCCCGTCCGCAGCCGGTGCTGCCTGCCGGCGTGACCGCGCTGACCGACGCGTCGAGCAACGCGGGCGTCGTCGACACCGGCGATCTCGCCCCGTTCCCGGTCGATTATTCGGAAGGAAGCGATGTCGGTTATCGCTGGTACGCCGCGCGCGGCGAGCGGCCGCTCTATCCGTTCGGCTATGGCCTCAGCTACACGCGCTTCCGCTTCGGCGACGCCCGGTTCAGGGGCGGTGCGGCTCCGGCCGTCGAGGTCGCCGTAACGAATATCGGCAAGCGGCAGGGCGTGATCGTGCCGCAACTCTATCTGACCGGTACGGGGCAGGGGCCGATGCGCCTGGCCGGGTTCCAGCGGGTAGCGCTGGCACCGGGCGAGACGAAGACGCTGGCGATCCCCGTCGATCCCCGGATCCTGGCGCGCTGGACGGCGGGTCGTGGATGGGCGGTCGCGCCGGGCCGCTATCGCCTGACCCTTGCCACGGACGCGCAGAGCCCGGTCGCGAATGGAGAGGTGAGTGTGGCGGCGGGGGCACAGTCGCCGGGTTGATTGATCGGGGTGCCGCGCCGTCGCGGCAATTCGATTGACACCGATGTCGGTCGGTATAGCAATGAACTATAAAGAAAATAATTAGCCGAAATCGTCGGTGCACATGCGGCGTGAGATAACCGCAAAGGGAGAGGTGGGATGAAGGGGAAGACGCTTGCACGCGTGCTCGTGCGCTCGACATCGGTTCTAGGGCTGACGGCGGGATTGCTGCTGGCCTCGCAGGGCCAGGCGCAGACCGCGCCGATCGATCCGCAACAGGGTACGCCCCAGGCCGATACCGGCAGCCAGACACTCCCGCCGGGTGAGGCGAGCCCGACCAATCCCCAGCCCGAAACCAGCTCCGGCGACATCGTCGTCACCGGGGTTCGCGCCTCGCTGGAACGCTCGATCGCCATCAAGCGCGACTCGAACGGTGTCGTCGATGCGATCAGCGCGGAGGATATCGGCAAGTTCGCCAATACCAACCTCGCCGAGTCGCTGCAGCGCATCACCGGCGTTTCGATCGACCGGCGCAACGGCGAGGGCTCGACCGTCACCGTGCGCGGTTTCGGCGCGCAATATAACCTCGTCACACTCAACGGCCGCCAGTTGGCGACGTCCAACATCGTCGCGGTCGGCGGCGACCAGGGCGGTGACGGCGCGGGCGGCTTCGGGCGCTCGTTCGACTTCTCGAACCTCGCCTCGGAAGGGGTGAAGACGCTGGAGGTCTACAAGACCGGGCGCGCCGCGATCCCCTCGGGCGGCATCGGCGCAACGGTCAACGTGGTCAGCCGCCGCCCGCTCGACAATGCCGATACCGGGCTGGTCGGGTCGCTGGGCGTCAAGGGCAGCTATGACAACAGCTCGGCCGACTGCATCGACTGCGGCGCGCGCGTCACGCCCGAAGCCTCGGGCACGGTCAGTTGGTCCGACAGCGAAAAGCGCGTGGGCGTGTCGCTGTTCGGTAGCTACCAGAAGCGCAACTTCAGCTTCGCGAGCGTGGCGCCGGACAATTGGAATATCCGCTCGCTCAACGATTTCCTGAACCCGTCCAACGGTTTCGTAAACGCGGCGACCAAGATCAACAACCGCCCGACCGGCAACCCGCTGGTCTCGGTGCCCAACGACTTCCGCTATCACTTCTCCGAGGCCAGCCGCGAGCGGATCAACGGACAGGCGATCCTGCAATTCCGCCCGACCGACACGCTGACCTTCACCGCCGACGGCCTCTATGCCCAGTTGCGCCAGTCGGAGCGTCGATCGAGCCAGTCCAACTGGTTCAACCGGCCGTTCAGCGAGGTGACGTTCGACGATGCCAGCAACGGCATCGCCACCACCGAATTCCTCGCGGAGTCGATCAACGGCGTGAAGGATGCGGCCTTTGAACAGGCCTATCGCGCGCAGAAGAACCGGCTGTACGATGTCGGCGGCAACATCGAATGGAAGCCGAGCGATCGCTTCACCCTGACGATCGACGGTCATATCGGCGAGGCGCAGAGCCTGCCCGACAATCCCAACGGACAGACCTCGACCACCGTCGCGATCAACGCGCCGGTCGTAACCGGCCATACGCTGCGCTGGACCGATCACGGCTTCCCGCAGCAAACGCTGACGATCAACGACGGTACGCAGAGCACGACCCCGACCGGCCAGCCCTTCATCAAGGGCAACAATAACGGCGTACTGGACGTCGGCGATCTGGCGAGCGCGGTGCAGCGCCAGTTCGCCTCCAACCAGACGCAGCGGATCCGCGAATTGCGGGCCGATGCCGCCTGGGACTTCACCGACCAGATCCGGCTCGATGCGGGTGCCGATTATCGCACCACCACCACCCGCCAGACCCAGTTCAACACGCGCCAGGTCCTGGGCGACTGGGGCAACTCGCTGCCGCCCGATATCGCGCGGCTGGCACCGGGGCAGGTCTTCCAGTTCTGCAATACCTGCAAGTTCGAGCATAACAATCCGAATGCCGACGCGAACACCCAGGTCGCGTTCCGCACCGAGGATGCGACCAAGCTCTACAACACGCTGTACAATTACTATTCCGGCGTGACGAATGACGGGGTCGACCACCGGAACAATATCGACGCGAACAGCGACAATTCGGTGCGCGAGAATATCTGGTCCGGCTATCTTCAGGCGAGCTGGAACGGGCAGGTGTTCGGCCGCAACGCGCAAGTGGTGGCGGGCCTGCGCTACGAGAATACCAAGGTGCGCGCCGTCTCGCTCCAGCCGGTGCCGCTGGCGATCGTCTGGACGGCGGACAACGACTTCGTCGTCCAGAACAGCACCGATCAGCAGGCCATCTCGGCGCGCGGATCCTATAGCAACTGGCTGCCCGCGGTGGACGCGAAGATCGAGGTGATGGACAATCTGTTCGCGCGCGCTTCGTATAGCAAGACGATCTCGCGTGCGCCCTATGGCAACCTCTTCGCCTCGACCGGCGTCGGTGCACCGGGGCGGCCGACCGCGATCGGCGGCATCGCGACCGGATCGTCCAACAATACCGGCCTGCTGCCGCTGTCGTCGGACAATATCGACCTGTCGGTCGAATGGTATCCGCGCAAGGACGTCTTCCTGTCGGCGGGCTTCTTCGACAAGCGGGTGCATAACTTCATCGGCAACACGGTCGTCAACCGCAACCTGTTCGGCCTGCGCGACGCGACATCGGGGCAGGCGGGTACGCGGTCGGGCACGGCGCGGGAGCAACTGACCAACACCTTCGGCGCCGACATCACCGACGTGAACCTGTTCACCTATACCGCGCTGCTCCAGCAGAATGCGGGCAATGTCGCGGCGGCCAACGCGCAGTTCGCGGCCAATTACAACACGCAGAGCCGCGCGCTGAACCAGGGCTTCGTGGACTCGATCCTCAGCCAGGTCGACATCAGCCCCAATGCCAGCGATCCGCTGTTCAACTTCGCGGTGAACACCCCGATCAACAACCGCGACGCGCATATCTACGGCGTCGAGCTGGCCGGGCAATATTTCCTGGGCGAGACGGGCTTCGGCGTCGCCGCAAGCTACACGCTCGTCCGTGGGAATATCGGCATCGATATCGCCGCCGATCCCAGCGTGAACACCTTTGCGCTGGTCGGCCTGTCGGACACCGCCAATGCCACGCTGATCTACGACAAGAACGGCATTTCGATGCGCCTGTCGTACAATTGGCGCGACAAGTTCCTGAGCGATATCAATCGTGGCGGCGATCGCAATCCGGTCTTCACCGCGCCCTACGGCCAACTCGACCTGTCGATGAGCTTCGACCTGACGCCGCGCTTCGCGCTCGGCTTCGAGGCGATCAACCTGACCGAGGAGGGCGTCCAGACCTATGGCCGCGATCGCATGAACACCTGGTATCTGGCGGAAGGCTCCGCCCGCTATCTGGTCGGCGCCCGCTATCGCTTCTGAATTCGCGAAACTCGGAAGGCCGCTGTCCCCCCCGCGGCCTTCCGGGTACATGGGGCGATCATGGCCGCACCTGTCCTGCTCAACAATATCGACCATCGCGACCTTCGTGTCGCGATCGGTCATCACGCCCGTTTCGGCGACGCGATCAACCAGACGCGCGTGTTTCCGGCCGAGTTCGAGGAGCTTCAGCGCGAATACGCCATATTGCTGCGGCGCGACGAGGATGGTGTGCTGTATGCCACCATTCTCCTCGGCCTCGACCCGGACGAAAACCTGTTTCTGAAGGGCGACCACTGGGACGCCCGATATATCCCGGCGACCCGTGCGCGCGGACCGTTTTCGATCGGTCATGACGCCACGGGCGAGCCGATGGTCTACCTCGACCCCGAGCATCCGCGACTGACTGCCGACGGCATTCCCGTCTTTCGCGAACATGGCGGCAATGCGCCGCTGCTCGACCATGTCTCGGTCATGCTGCAACGCATTTATGAGGGCGTGCAGACCGAGCGGGCAATGTATGACGCCTGGGCCGCGCTCGACCTGCTGACGCCCGCCGTCCTGCAACTCGATCTGGACGAGGGGCGGCGGTACAATGTGCCGGATTGCCTGACGATCGACACCGCGCGGCTGGCGGCTCTGGAGACCGGGGCCTTGGGCGATCTCCATGCGCGCGACTATCTGCGCCCGGCGTTCTGGATCGCGTCCTCGCTGGGCAATCTGCGCCATCTGATCGATCGCAAGCTGGCCGGCGATGCGCATGGCTGACCGCCTGCCCGCCGCGCGTCTTGCCCGCGAGCTGGCGGACACGGACGCGCCCGACCTGGCCGCGCTCGTCGAGCGCAACGAGCCGGTCATCCTGCGGGGCTATGCGGCGAACTGGCCGCTGGTCCATGCGGGGCGTGTTTCCCCCCAGGCGGCTGCCGACTATCTCCTGCGCTTCGATCGCGGGCGACCGGTGACCGGCTATGTGGGTGACGCCGCGATACGGGGGCGTTTCCACTATGACGAAACGGTCACCGGACTGAATTTCCAGACACAGACCCTGCCCCTGCGCGCGTTCCTGGCGCAGTTGCTGGAGGGGGGCGACGGGCCGGGGGATGCGCCCGCGCTCTATATGGGGTCGACCGATCTCGACGCTTATCTGCCGGGTTTCCGCCTGGAGAATGATCTGATCCCGTCCGGCGGGCTGTTCCAACGCCACCCGCCGCTGGCCGGTATCTGGATCGGCAACCGGACCATCGCCTCGGCGCATTACGACATGGCGAACAACGCGGCGATCTGCGCCGTCGGCCGACGCCGCTTCACGCTGTTTCCTCCCGATCAGATCGGCAATCTCTATCCCGGTCCGCTCGCCCCGACGCCGGGCGGGCAGGTGGTCAGCATGGTCGATTTCGCGCGGCCCGATCTGGATCGCTATCCCCGTTTCGCCGATGCCATGACCCATGCCGTGGTGGCCGAGCTCGAACCCGGTGACCTGCTGATCTATCCGGCGCTGTGGTGGCACCATGTCCAGGCGCTGGAGGCGTTCAACATCCTCGTCAACTACTGGTGGAACGCGGCGCCGGACTATCTCGACACGCCAATGGATAGTGTGATGCATGCGATGCTGTCGCTGCGCGATCGACCAGCGGCGGAGAAGCAGGCCTGGCGGGCGATCTTCGACCATTATGTCTTCGGCGACAGCGAAGCGGTCGTCGCTCATCTGCCCCCGGCGTCGCACGGCCCGCTCGCGCCGCTCGACGGGGCCATGGCGCGGCGGCTTCGCGCCTATCTTCTGCAAAGGCTGAACCGATGAGCCATCCCTATCCGCCGACTCGTGTCGTCATCGCCGGAGGCGGGACGGCGGGGTGGCTGGCGGCGACGGCGCTGGTGCGGCAGTTGGGGCCGCTGGTCGATGTCACGCTGGTCGAATCCGACGAGATCGGCATCGTCGGTGTCGGCGAGTCCACCATCCCGACGGCGCGCAGCTTCCATGCCTTTCTGGGCATCGACGAGGCCGCGTTCATGAAGGCGACCCAGGCGACCTTCAAGCTGGGCATCGCGTTCGAGAATTGGGGGCCGGACGGCGCACGCTATTTCCACCCGTTTGGGACGGTCGGCCGATCGGTGGCGATCGCCGATTTCCAGCATTTCTGGCTGGAGGCCAGGCGGCACGGCTTTGGCGGCGCGTACACCGACTATTCGCTCGAAGCGCGGGCGGCGGAGGCGGGCCGGTTCGGTCGGGACGAGGCGGGAACCCTGGCCTATGCCTATCATCTCGACGCCACCGCCTATGCCCGCTTCCTGCGTGGTATCGCCGAACCGGCCGGGGTGCGCCGGGTCGAGGGACGCATCGCCAGGATCGAGCGCGACGGTGAGGGCGGCGACATCGCCGCACTGCACCTGGTATCGGGCGAGCGGGTCGAGGGGGACCTGTTCCTCGACTGCACCGGCTTTCGCGCGTTGCTGATCGAAGGCGCGCTGGAGACGGGCTTCGAGGATTGGAGCGAGTGGCTGGCCTGCGACCGCGCGCTGGCCGTCCAGACCGAAGCCGTCTCCTCCCCGGTCCCCTATACCCGCGCCATCGCGCACCGGGCGGGTTGGCGCTGGCGCATCCCGCTTCAGACGCGGGTGGGCAACGGGCTGGTCTATTCCTCGGCCGACATGAGCGACGACGAGGCGACGGCGACGTTGCTTGGCGGAATCGAGGGGACGCCGCTGTTCGAGCCGCGCGCTTTGCAGTTCCGCGCCGGGATGCGTCGGCAGGCCTGGAGCGCCAATTGCGTGGCGCTGGGCCTCGCGGCCGGGTTCATCGAGCCGCTGGAGTCGACCAGCATCCATCTGGTCATGATCGCGGTGATGCGCCTGATCCAGGGTTTTCCGTTCCAGGGTCAGGACAGCGCGGCCCTTCGGGCTAGGTTCAACGCCCAGTCGCGCCACGAATGGGAGCATATCCGCGACTTCATCATCCTGCATTATGCGCAGACGGGGCGGACGGACTCGGTATTCTGGCAACGTCGCTCGACGATGTCGGTGCCCGAGACACTGGCGCAACGCATCGCACTGTTTATCGAAAGCGCGGGAGCCTGGCAGGGGCAGGACGATCTGTTCAAGATCGATTCCTGGGTTTCGGTCATGCTGGGGCAGGGACTTTTCCCAAAATCCCACCACCGCATTCCGAGCATGCTAAGCCGTCAGGCCCTGAATGATTCCCTTGCAGGCCTGGATCAACAGCTTTCGCGGCAAGTGCAGACGATCCCGGACCATCTCACGTTCATCAAGGGGTATTGCGGGACGGTGGCTCCACCCGATGTCAGGCATGATACGGCCCGCGGGGCCCTCTGACCGGACTTCGCTGACCGAGATTGGGTCAGTGGCACTGCATGACCATTGGAGCACCGCGCACGTTATCGCTCCTGAACCCTTTGCCATTGCAACCAGTCCCGCAAAAGCATGGTCACTTCGCCCGGGCGCTCGATGGGAGCCAGGTGGCCGCAGTTGCGAATTTCGTGGAAGCGCGCGCCCGGGATATGCTCCGATAAGGCGCGGGCATCGGCGGGCAGGCAGATGCGGTCGCGGTCGCCCACCGCGACCAGCGTCGGCACATGAACCGCCGCGATGGCGGGGGCGATGTCGGGGCGGGCGTGCAGCGCGCGCTGCTGTCGCTCGAAAACGGCCGCGCCGACCCGCTCCGCCATCGCCTGTACGAGCCCGCTGACGATCGCACTCAGGGTCGGATCGGCATGAGGGGCGGTAGCAAGCAGTCCCTGGTCGGCGACGGTGCGTGGGCGCATCTGCACCGAGGCGCGAGTGCCGAACAGCGCCACCCGCTGCACCCGCTCGGGCGCCTGGCGGATGATCTCTAGCGTGGCATAGCCGCCCAGACTGACCCCGGCGACCGCGAAGCGCGGCGGGGCGTGGGCCAGCACGCGCGCGGCCATCGCCTCCAGCGTGTCGTCGATGGTCAGGTCGCCCAGCATCGGATGGGCGATGTCGCTCAGGTCGACCAACTGCCGGGCCCAGAGCTGCCCGTCGCATCCCATGGCGGGCAGCAACACCAAGGGCAGGGCGTTTCGGATCATCTCGAAAGTCTCCCGGAAAAAAAAGGGAAGGGGGTCACGCGAACAGGGTGAGCAGGCCGCGCGCCGGGTCGGTCAGGCCTTCCCAGATCATCTTGCCGGCGACCCACAGGATGACGAGCAGCCCGACATAGGCCAGCCAGCGATAGCGCTCGATCACGCGTGCCAGCACATTGGCGGCCAGACCCATCAGAGCGACCGACAGGATCAGACCAATGGCAAGGATGCCCGGATGATCGCGCGCCGCGCCCGCGACGGCCAGGACATTGTCGAGGCTCATCGAGACATCGGCGACCGCCACCGCCCAGGCGGCGGCCCAGAAGCGGCACGGGGCCTGACTTGCCAGCGGATCGCCCTCTTCCGCGCCGCCGCGTAGTTCGCGCCACATCTTCCATGCGACCCATATCAGCAGCAGCCCGCCAGCCAGCACCAGTCCGACGATCTGGAGCAGTTGCGTCACCACCAGCGCGAAACCGATGCGCAGGACCAAGGCGGCGACGACGCCGACCAGAATCACCTTGCGCCGCATCGCCGGGCGTGCCGATGGCGGAGAAGTCGGCGACGATATGCTGCCAGAGGTCCATCGGATCAGCCCATCAGCGGGAAGGCGAGGACGTCCATCCCGACCAAGGTCATGACCACGCACACCACCGTGACGGGAACCAGCGTGAAGCGCTGATGATCGGCGAGATCAATGCCCACCAGGCTGACCAGCAGATAGGTCGAGGGCACCAGCGGGCTGAGCAGGTGGACCGGCTGTCCCATCAGCGAGGCGCGGGCGATCGCCATGGGCGACACGCCGTAATGCGTCCCCGCCTCGGCCAGGATCGGCAGCATGCCGAAATAGAAGGCGTCGTTGGAGATGAAGAAGGTGAACGGCAGGCTGAGCATCGCGGTGATCGGCGCCATGTACGGCCCCAGCACTGGCGGAATGAAGCCGACGACCTCCTTGCTCATCGCCTCGACCATGCCGGTGCCCGACAGGATGCCGGTGAAGATAGGGGCCGACGACATTATAGACGATGGCGATCCGCCCCGCCGACACCGCATCCAGCATCGGTTCGATCGTGCGCGACAGTATGGGCCGGGTCGCCGCGCTCGCCCGCACCAGCGAGCGGGTGTCGCGGGTGATCGCATGATCCTCGGTCAGATAGAGATAGCCGACATTGGACTGCGCCGGGTCATAGGTGGCGACCTTGCCCATCAGCTCGGCGCGACGGGTGCGCAACAACTGCTCGAACGCCTCGTGCGTGCGCGGCACCTGCGCGGCGGGGATCAGGCGGCGGTTGACGACGAAGGCGACGGGCTCGGCGGTGACGCCGTAACCCATGTTCTTCCACACCGCCGTATCCGGCAAGGCGGACTTTTCGGGACTGAGATAGCTTTGCGCATAGCCGTCGTTGATCAGCTTGGCCTGAAGGTCCATCGCGGAGGACCAGACCAGATCGGCCCCCGCTGTCCGGCTCCGCGCTTGGGCGACGACCCGGTCGTAAATGGTGCTCGATTCCAGATCGTCATAGCGCACCTGGACGCCGGGATAGGCGCGGCGAAAGGCGGCGATCAGCGGTTGCATCGCGGCGGTGTCGGCATTGCCGTAGATGCGCACCATGCGCTCGCCCCGGGCATTGGCGACCAGCCCGTCATAGGAGCGGGGATAACCGGCGGGGCGCTGCGCATCGGTGCGGGTGGACGCCATGGCGCCCAGCATCAGCATCGATAGAATTACCATTCGCATCGTTCAGGTCCTCTCGCTTCCCGCCTCTGAGTTCGGATAAGCTCAAGGACATGGATTATCCCCGCAAGCTGTCATCCGCCTTTCACGGATGTGCCGCATCATGCGGATTCTGATCGTCGAGGATGATGCGGCATTGGCGCGCGGGATCGTCGCGCTGTTGCGCACGGCGGGGCACGCGGTCGATCATGTCGCCACCGGCGAGGATGCGCTGATGGTCGCCGCGGACGAGGCCTATGCACTGGTCGTCCTGGATGTCGGGCTGCCGGATATCGACGGCTTTTCGGTGCTTCAGACGCTCAGGCGGCAGAGGAACCGGGTGCCGGTGATGATGCTGACCGCGCGCGACGCGCTGGATGATCGGGTGCGCGGACTCGACCACGGGGGCGAACGATTATCTGCGAAAGCCCTTTGCGCCGGAGGAACTGGAGGCCCGCATCCGCGCGCTCGGGCGGCGGCGCGGCGGCGATCCAACGCCCGAGCTGGTGGTCGGAGCGCTGGTGCTGGGCCGTTCGCGCGGGTCGGCGCGGGTGGGGGCGCGGACGCTCGATCTGCGCCGTCGCGAATGGGCGGTCCTCGATGCGCTGGCGACCCTCGCTGGCCAGATCGTTCCGCGCGAGACGCTGCAATCCGAGGTGTTCGGTTATGACGAGCCGGTCGGCCCCAATGCGATTGAGGTGAACATCACGCGGCTGCGCGGCAAGCTGGCCCCCGATGGCCCGGCGATCCGCACCGTGCGCGGGGTCGGCTATATGCTCAATGCCCATTAAGCGCGCGCGGCGCGGCGCACTGGCGCTGCGTACCCGGCTGCTCGCGGCGATGCTGGCGCCGATGCCGCCGACCGGCTGGAGCATCTGGTGACGCAGCTACTTGCGCTCGCCCGCGCCGAAGAAGCGGGCGTCGCGCCGCCGCGCGAGCGGGTCGACCTGCGCGAGGTCGCGGTCGCCGTCATCAACCGCCGCATCGCGCAGGCGATCGAGGCGGGGATCGACGTCCATCTCGACGCCCCCATCGACATCGACATCGCGATCGCCAGCCACCGCACCTTGCTGTTCGAAATCCTGTCCAACCTGCTCGACAATGCGATCCGCTACAATCGGCGGGGTGGTCAGGTAATGCTGAACATCTCCTGCGAAGACGGGGCGGGGGCCCGGATTACGGTGGCGGATAACGGCTCCGGCCTGCCCGACGCCGAGCTGGCGCGTCTCGGCGAACGCTTCACCCGCCTGTCGACCGCGCGCGACAGCGAGGGCAGCGGCCTGGGCCTCGCCATCGTCCGCTCCGCCGCCTCGCGGCTCGACGCCTCGCTGGAGATCGTCAACACCCGCCCCGGACTGTGCATTACGCTGGATTTCGGGAGTGACAACCTGGGAACAGCGGACGCCCGCAGCCCGAACGGGCCGTCCGTGCCGATGGCATAACGGGGGCACGCAACCTTGCGGTTTCCCTTCGTGTCCTCGGACTATTGCGCCATGCGCCGTGCCTCGGGGATGGCTTGTCCGATCCAGGAGGACGCCTGCTCATAGGCATGGCCGACCTGCAATACGGCAAGATCGGAATGGTTGGGGCCGATGATCTGTAGACCGATCGGCAGCTTGTGGGGACCGCCGAAACCCGCGGGCACCGCGAGCGTCGGCAGGCCCGCCATGGTCGGTGGCAGGGTCACTTCCATCCAGCGGTGATAGCTGTCCATCGCCCGGCCGGCGATCTCCTTCGGCCAGCGCTGGGCGACAGGAAAGGGGAAGACCTGCGCCGTCGGCAGAACGACGAAATCATAGCGATCGAACAGGGTGCGGAAGGCCTGATAGATGCGGCTGCGGCCCTGCGATGCTTCCGCCACCTGTCGGCCAGTAAGTGCCAGATAGCCTTCGACCTCGTAGATCGCTTCGGGCTTCATCAGCGCGCGTTTCGTCGGATCATGGTAGAAGTCGATCAGATCCGATCCCACCGACCAGAAGCGCAGCGTCAGCGCGGTTTGCCACATCTCCGCCGCCGACAGGGCCAGCCGCGCCTCTTCCACCTCCATGCCGATGGCACGGAAAGCGGCCAGCGCGTTGGTGCAGGTCTCGATGACGCCCGGCTCGGTGGCCAGCGCGCCTTGCAGATCGCCTAGCCAGCCGATCCGGCGGCCTTTCCAATCACGATCGAGGGGACGCGCGAAGGCCGTCGGATCGTCGGAAAGCGAGAAGGGCGCGCGTGGATCGGCACCCGCCTGCACCGACAGGAGCAGCGCCAGATCGCGCACGCGCCGCGCCATCGGGCCGGATGTGGCAAAGGTCTGGCCGAACACGTCGCTTGATGGCACGGACGGGACACGTCCGAAGGATGGGCGGAAGCCGAAGACGCTGTTCCAGCCGGCGGGGTTGCGTAACGATCCGCCGAAATCGCTGCCGTCGGCAAGCGGCACCATGTGGAGCGCCAGCGCCACCGCGCCCCCGCCGGTGCTACCCCCGGCGGCGAATGCCGGGTTCCAGGCGTTGCGGGTGGTGCCGAACAACGGGTTGAAGCTGTGCGATCCGAGCGCGAATTCGGGCACGTTCGATTTGCCGACGAAGATCGCCCCGGCGTCCCGCATCCGCGCGACCACCAGCGAGTCGGCGGTGGGGATATTGTCCTGCAGGATCGGTGAGCCCTGGGTGGTGCGGATGCCGCGCGTCGGTGCGGTGTCCTTCACCGCATGCGGAAAGCCATGCAGCGGTCCGCGGAAGCGGCCCGCTGCGGCGTCCGCGTCGCATGCCGTGGCCATGTCCATCAGCCGCTCCGGGCGAACCTGCGAGACGATCGCGTTGAAACGGGGGTTCAACTGCTCGAACCGCGCCAGGTGGGCGGTCATGACCTCGCGGCTCGAAACCTGTTTGCGTCGAATGGCGGTCGCCAGCTCGGTCGCGCCGAGATCCAGCACGTCACTGGCTTTGGCTGCACCGGCTGCGGCCCCGGCCCCGACATTTGCCGCTGCGATCGCGGCCGGAGCGGCGAGTAGGGTTCGCCGCGTCAGCCGCCCCGGGGGGTGTCGAGGGTTGTCACTCATGGGTCGTCATCTTCGTTCGCCTCTTCTGAACGATGGACCATATGCCCCCGGCAAATCGCCGAACGGCGCCCTCAATATCCGACCGTCAATATTCGAACGTGATGGACGATTTGAAGGTTCGTGGCGCACCCATGGTTAGATAGCCGAGTACCGCGGAGGACCAGTAATCCTTGTTGGTCACATTCTCGGCGCTGAGGCGGAAGGTCACGGGATGGCGGTCCGCGACGAAGACATAGCGCAGGCCGAGGTCCAGGCGCGTCCAGGCCGGAATGGAAAGTGTATTGATATTGTTGACATATTGGCGATCGGTATAGACTAGGCGACCGGTCAAGGTCGCGCTTCTCAAAAATGGCGGCACCACCTCCGCTCCGAAATTGACCTGCCATTCGGGAACGCCGATCCCCCGCTTGCCGCGCAGGTCATAGGGCACGCGGTTGATATAGGTGACCTGCCGGATCACCTCGGCCTGCGTATAGGTGGCCCCGCCGATGAAGCGGAGCCAGTCGGTCGGTTCGCCGTTCAGGCTCAACTCTACGCCGCGATTGCGTTGTTCGCCATCGACCAGCAACGAAACCTGGCCGACCGCCGGACCGTCGACATAGGAGGAGATCGGCTGGTTCGTCTGATAGACCGCCGCCGTCCCGGTCAGGCCGCGTATCGCGAATTTGATGCCGCCTTCATATTGTACCGAGCGATAAGGCTCGAAGATCTGCCCCGAATTGGCGACCGTCAGGCCGCCAAAGGTCGCGGGGGCGACGGCTCCCTGCACCAGCGCCTCGATGCGGTTGGCGTAGATCGACAGGGTATCGGTCGGCTTCGCGACCAGCCCGACCACGGGCGTTACCGCGTCGCGGATAACCTGGGTGACGCGGTATGCGGGACTATAGGCGAAGGTGCGGGAATCCATCTTCTGGTACCGCCCGCCCAGGGTCAGCAGCAGCCGGTCGTCCAGAAAGCCCAGCGTATCCGACGCGAACACGCTGCGATAGTCGAAGGCCTGGAGCCGACGCAGGTTGCCGAGGTTGGTCAGCACGGTCGCATCCGCCGGCTTGGCGACCTGCGGCGCGTTGTAGAGATTGCTGCAAAATACCGAGGACGTCAGCGATGCCGCCGGAATGCCGGTGCAGTTCGCGCCGGTCCGGGTCGACGCCGGGTAGATGCCGCCAGTCGAGACGTTGCGATTCTCCTGGAAGGTTGCCGAGGCACCGGCATTGACCTGGTGCGAGATGCCGCCGGTTGTAAACCTGGCGCGCAAGCCGAGCTGGCCTGCCTCATTATTGTCGGCGCGGGGGACGTAGAGCCTGGCCTGGGTGCCGTTGCCATTGGCGGCCGCGATGGTGATCGTCGAATAGTCGCCATATTCGCTGCCGTCGCGCATGCCGAACGCAGAGTATAGCATGACGTCCTTGGCGATATCGAGTTCGAAGCGCAGCGTGCCATAGACGTCGCGCAGCTTGGTATAGGTCCAGGCCTGACCATAGTTGGAGCTGGCCTTGGGCGGCGCGGGCACATCCGTCAGCGCCGAGCCGAGACGGATCACCGGGCGGGGCTGGAACACGCGCTGGTTCTCATAGCCGAGATCGAGGAAAATGCGCGCCGGGCCGCTGCGATAATCGATGCCGAGGCCACCGACGATGACGCGCTTGTCCTCATTGTCGATCGCATTCTCGCCCTGGCGATAGACTCCGTTGGCGCGGATGCCGAGTTCGTCATGGGGCCCGAAGCGCCTGCCCGCGTCGAAATTGCCGCCGAAGATGCTCTTGCCGCTGAAGCTGCCAGTGATGCGATACAATGGCTTGTCGGCGCGCTTCGGCGTCAGGTTGATGCCGCCACCGACGCCGGACCCGCCCGGCGGGGCACCGAACAGGAAGGCACTGGCTCCGTTGAGAACCTGCACGCCTTCGTAGAGTTCGGGGGAGATCAACTGGCGCGGCGTGATCCCGTACATGCCGTCGATCGCGATGTCGTCGCCATAGAGCGGAAAGCCACGGACCATGAACAGCTCGGCCTGGTTGCCATTGCCCGAGGTGATGCGCACCGAGGGATCGTTCTTCATCACGTCGCCGATCGTCTCCGACTGCTGGTCGAGGATCAGTTTGGCGGTGTAGGTGGTGACGTTGAACGGCGTCGACATCGCATCCTGATTGCCCAGTGCGCCGAGGTTTCCGTCACTGACCACCTGCTTCTGCACCTGTTGGCCCGTGACGATGATCTCGTCGCTTTCCCTGGTCGGCTCCTCCTGCTGCGCGAAGGCGGGCGTGGTCAGCATCGTCGCAAGGGCTGTAAGGCCGGCGGTACGAAGCCAGGAACGGCAAGCGGTCATGCGAAATCCCCCAGAAACCGGAAACAAGGCCAGTCCACTCCCGATTTGCGTCTCATTATCCGAACAGTGTTGGCCCATTGCCGCTCGGGCAAAACATCCAGTTTAAGCAGAGGGGAGGGGACCAATTCGCCGGGTCAGGCGACGAAGCGCGGCAGCCCCGACACGACGGTACGCAGGACCTTCGTATCGGTCATCCTTTCCGGGTCGATCGCGAAAAGATCGGTATCGAAGACCGTGAAATCCGCAAGGAAGCCGGGCGCCAGCACACCCAGCCGCCGTTCCGCAAAGGCGGCATAGGCGCCGCCCCGCGTATAGCCGGACAGCGCCTGGGCGAGGCCGATACGCTGTTCGGGATACCAGCCGCCGGGATTCTTCCCGTCGATCGTCTCGCGCAGTACCGCCGCTTTCAGGCCGCTCAGCGGATCGATCGGAGCGACCGGCCAGTCCGACCCCATGCAGACATGCGCGCCCGACGCGATCAGCGAATGAAAGGCGAAGCTGGTCTTCAGCCGATCCGGCCCGATGCGGCGCGCTGCCCAACGGCCATCGTCGACGGCATGATAGGGCTGGATGGAGGCGATCACGCCCTGGCGTGCGAAGCGTGGAATCGCCGTGGGGGTGAGATGCTGGGCGTGTTCGATGCGAAAGCGGCGATCGCGTTCGCCGTTGGCGGCGGCGACGGATGCCATGATGTCGAGCACGGTGTCGTTGGCTTTGTCCCCGATCGCATGCACCGCGATCTGCAACCCGGCCTTGTCCGCGGCCATCATCCAGCGTTCGAGGTCGGCGGGATCGGTGACGGTGATGCCATGGGTCGACGGATCATCGATATAGGGGTCGTAGAACAGAGCGGTGCGGGACCCCAGCGAACCGTCGAACACCACCTTGCAGCCGGCCAGACGCATCCCGTCGTCGCCGCTGCCATGATCGGCGATCAGCTTTGCCTGCCGCGCCCAGTCCGCCAGTGGCACATAGCTGCGAAAGCGGATGCCGGGCGAACCGGCCGCGTTCAGTCGCTGAAAGGCGGCTTGCGAAACCCAGTCGATCTCGGTGCTGTGCACACCGGTCACCCCCTTGCTCAGCGCCAGCGCGATGCCCTGCCGTACCGCGGCGTCGATCCGCGCATCGCTGGGCGCGCCGATCGCGCGGATAGCCAGTTGCTTGGCGGCGTCCTTGATGATGCCGGTCGGCTCGCCCTTCGCGTCGCGCTCGATCACGCCGCCGGGCATGTCGGGGGTGTTGCGATCGATACCGGCCAGTTTGAGTGCGACCGAATTGAGCAGCATCATATGCAGGTCGTATCGTATCAGCGCGACGGGCGTGTCGGCCGTGACCGGGTCGATCCAACTGCGATGCGGCATCTGGCCGCCCCAGCGGTCCTGATCCCAGTTGCCGCCCTGTAGCCATTCTCCCTTCGGCAGCTTGCGTGCCGCCTCGCCGATCCGCCGGACGAAGTCTTCGGGGCTGTCTGCCGTCCGCAGCGAAGGCTGGGTGAGCATGACGGACGCTTTGACGAAGTGGACATGCGCATCGATGAAACCGGGCGTCACGAACGCGCCCTTCAGATCGACGATCCGGGTCGATCTGGCGGCGGCGCTCCTGACTGCGGCGTGGCCGATCGCGCCGATCCTGTCCCCCTTGATCCCGAGCGCATCGGTGAACAGGCCCGGGCCAGCGCCCGTCCAGATCCGTCCGTTGATATAGGCGGTGTCGAGTGCGCCCGTCATATCCCGCGCGAGGGCAGGGGCCAGCATCGCGGCCACCCCGCCGCCGCTCGCGGTCAGAAAGTTTCGCCTGTCCATCACCGGTCCCTCCGCTTGACCGAAAAGACATCAATCCGTCGATCGCCGGCGCGAAACATCCAGTTCGCGCCGAACGGACCGGGCCAAGCCTAATGCGCCGCCTGCGCCAGTGCCGAGAGACCGGCGCGCGCTTCCTGTTCCGTCAGGCTGGCGAAGCCGATCCGCAGGCCCTGCGGGGCGTCTTCCCGCGTCATGAACGAACGCGAGGAGGCGAAGCGCAGGCCCATCGCCTGGGCACGTGCCTCGATCGTATCGAGATCGCAGCGAAATCGCAGCCAGAAGGCAAGCCCTCCGTCCGGCAGGCGATATTCGACCAACCCGCCCAGCATGCGTTCGACCTCCGCAGCAAAGGTCTGTCGCCGTTGCGCATATATCTGACGCACCTTGCGGGCATGGCGGCGCAATTCGCCGCTCTCGATCAGTTCGGCCGCCGCATCCTCGGTCAGGGTATTGCCCATGCCGTCGGTCAGCGAAACGCAATGCGCGATCGCCTCGACCACGGGTATCGGCGCGGCGACATAGCCGATGCGCAAGGCGGGCAGGAGCAGCTTCGACAGGGATCCGACATAGATGACATGGTTGGGCGCATAGCCGGCCATGGGCAGCAGCGGTTGGGATTCGAAGTGGAATTCATGATCATAATCGTCCTCGATGATGGCGAAGCCGAATTGGCGAGCGAGTTCGAGCAGACGCAGGCGGCGCTCGGGCCGTAGCGATACGGTCGTCGGGAACTGGTGATGCGGGGTTACGAACACGGCGCGAACCCGGTGCTGTCGACACGCCGCCTCGACATCGTCGATGATCGTGCCTTCGTCGTCGAGCCCGACCGACACCACCTGCGCTCCCAATGCGCGGAACGCGGCCACGGCCGGTTCATAGGTCAAAGCTTCGACGATCACGGTGTCGCCTGGCCGTAACAGCACTTGCGCCGAGACGAAGATGCCGTTCTGGCTGCCGCGCGTGATGCAGATATTGTCGGCGGTCACGCTCAAGCCGCGCTGGCTTTTGAGCATCGCGGCGACATTCTCCCGCAACGCTGGCGAACCGCGCGGGTCGCGATACTGGAAGCCGTTGATCCGCGTCGCCTTCGCGACGGCCGAGCGATAGGCACGGGCGAGCAGTTCGGCGGGGAACAGTCGCCCGTCCGGCGCACCTTCGTCCAGCTTCAGACCCTGTCCCGGTGGCAGCGCGAGCGGTCGCTGCGGCGGCGCGGCGAAGCGATAGGCGGCGCCCGTGGGAACCGTATGCGGCAGGGGGGACTCGTGTGTTCGGCCGGACGGTTCGGGTAGCGACTCCGACACCATCGTGCCTCGTGTCCCGGCGGACGAAAGCCAGCCCTGGGCGATCAGATCCTCATAAGCGAGGACGACCGTCTTGCGATTGACCTTCAGGGTCGTCGCGAGTTCGCGGCTGCTCGGCAGATAGGTGCCCGAGGTCAGTCGTCCGCTGTCGATATCGCGGATCAGCGCCTGGATGATCTGCATATAGATCGGCGTTTCGCGTGCGGGATCGATCCGCTCGCTCAATCCCACTTGCCAAGGGCGCAGCATTGGTCCCTCATTTCCATTGATTTCAGGTGGGTTTACGGCCCAGCTGCGGATTTGTGAAGCTTGGTCCCGCGCCATTTTATGTCTTGGCGCTTGTTGCGTGAGGGGCGTGGCGCGATTGTGCAATCATGACGCGGCAGGGCTCGGTTTCGACGAAGGGGGCGCGCCCTCTGTCTCCCTTTGAGCGCTATGACGATGCCGATCTCCGTATGCTGATCGATGAGCATCCGCTCGCCTGGGTGACGGCGCGCGGCGGGGAAGGGCTGGAGGCCAGTCTGCTGCCGCTGATCGGTATCTATGATGGGGATGGTCGTCTGATCGAGTTGATCGGCCACCTGGCGCGGCGCAATCCGCTGCATCTCGCGCTGGCCCAGGACCCTTCGGCGACCATCCTGTTCCGCGGACCCGAAGGCTATGTCTCGCCCGAACAGGCGGGGCTGCGCGATTGGGCACCGACCTGGAACTATGCGCAGGCCAGGGTCAATGCGGACATCGTGTTCGACGAAGCGGCGACCGAGTTGTCCCTTGCCGTGTTGATCATGGCGATGGAGCGCTCGCGCCCCGATCCTTGGTCGACCACGGAATTGGGCGAGCGCTATCGGGGGATGCTCGGCGCCATCATCGGCTTCCGCGCCCGCCCCACCGCGATCGCCGCAAAGTTCAAGCTGGGCCAGGACGAGCGGATCGACACGCTACGCGCGATCCTCGACGCGACGGCTGACCCGGCGCTCCGACGCTGGATGGCGCATTTCAACCGATCGCGGCTCTAGGTTCGACGCTCAGCGCAAATGCGCGTCGAACCAAGCCAGCATGCGGGTAAGGCTGTCGACCTGATGGGCATATCGGGTGAAGATGTGCGGCTCGTGCGGATAGAGGATCAGCTTTGCCGGCTTGTTCTGGAAGCGAAGGGCATTGAAGAAGGCCAGCGACTGGGTCGGCGGCACGCGATCGTCATCCGCGCCATGGATCAGGAGGATCGGGGTGGTGACACGCTCGACGCTGGTCAGTGGCGAATGCGTCGCGAAGACGTCCGGCGTGCCGAGCACCGGCGGGAAATAGGCGCCCAGATAGTTGGGCGAAATATCGGTGGTCAGCGCCATCATCTTCAGGTCGCTGATCCCCGCACCGGAATAGGCCGCCTTGAACCGGTCGGTATGCCCGACGGACCACATCGCCATGAAGCCGCCATAGCTCCACCCGCCGATGCCGAGCCGGTTCGGGTCGGCCACGCCGCGATCGATCACCGTGTCGATGCCGTCCTGAACGTCCTGATAATCGGTGCCGCCCCAGTCGCCGAAATTCGCTTCGGCCAGGTCGACGCCGCCGCTACTCGATCCGCGCGGATTGGGCAGCAGGACCGCATAGCCATGCGAGGCGAGGAGTTGCGCGGGTGAGTACCAGGTCGCGTTCCAGCCGTTCGACCAGCTTTCGAGCGGGCCGCCGTGCAGATAGGTGACCATCGGCACGCGCGTCCCGTGGGTATAGCCTGCGGGATAGACCAATATGCCATGCAGGACGCGGCCGTCCTTGCTGCTCTTCCAGTCGATTTCCTCGGTTGCTCCCAGCGTCCACTGGGCGACTTGCGGATTATGGTCGGCCACGCGTCCCAGCTTGCTGCCGCGCATGGTCCAGATCGCGGCGGGACGATCCGGCGTGCTGCCGGCGATGGCCAGAACCCGCAAATCGGTCGAGGCGGTGAAGCGATCGCCGCCTGTCGGCACACGGGCCAGGGGCGTTGCGCGACCGGTGGTCAGGTCGATGCGGTAGACGATATCATGTGTGCCTTCTTCCGCTCCGCCGAGCAGCGTCCTGCCGTCGGCGCTCCACTTGAAAATACCGAAGGTGGCGGGGTTCGGACCGGTCACGTCGATCTTGTGGCCGGTTCGCAGATCGACGATGCGCGGATAGCCGCCCAGAATGCCCTTCTCGGTCCGCTCGGTGAGCACGATGCGGCGGCCGTCCGGCGATGGTTCGCTGAGGAAATGGCCGCGCGGCGTCAACGTCCTCACGATATGGCCGGTCACGCCATCGAGCAGTGCGGTGCGGGTCCCGTAATAGACGTCGTTGAGGTTCGACGACGAAGCAAGCCGGGCGACATAAAGCGCGCCGGCGGGGATGGCGACCGCGTCACCGACATTGTCGTCCCCACGGGTGATCAGCCGCGCCTGGCCGTCCGCCAGCGTATAGACGAACAGCCGGTCGAAAAGGCTGCGATCGAAGGCGACGATCTCGTCATTGTTCGCGGCCTGGCGTTCGCGCTGGCGGGCGTCACCGGTGTCGCGATGGACGAAGCTCATGCCGCTGCCATCGGGTAGCCAGCGGAAGCTCTTGATACCGCCCGGAATGTCGGTCAGGGGGCGCGCTTCGCTGGTAAAGTCGAAAAGGTGAAGTTGCGGCTTGTTCGCGTCGGCTGCCGGTGCCTTGGCCGCTACCTGGGGAAGGCCCTCCAGCCCGGTCAGCTTGAAGCGGAACTGCGGCCAGTTGTTCTTGCGCGTGGAAAGAAACGCCAGCGATCGGGAATCCGGTGACCAGCGTGGCGATGTGTCGGAGCCGCTGCCGACGGTCAGGGGCCGGGCCGGGGCCGAACCATCGGCAGGCACGATCCAGATGCGCGATACGCGCTCGTCACCCTTACGCTCGGTGACGGTATAGGCGATCCGCTTTCCGTCGGGCGACATCTGCGCATCGGCAACCTGTCGAACCCCCAGCATGTCCTCGGGCGTTATCGGATGCCCGCCCTGTGCCACAGCCGGTGGTGTAACGAGAATGCAGGTCCAGATGGCCAATAGGTAACGCACGCGGATCCTTTCGAGCAGCGTCGATATCGGGCAGGAGCGGTGGCCGATATCGACGCTGCTCATTCTCGGGCCCGACGCTTCGTACAACCACCAATTTTGATCGAAGTCATGGGTCCAGCATCCCGTCCGTCCTTGACCAAAGGGATGTGCCGCTTCTGGTAGAGCGTGATGGATCGCCGCTCTCCTGCTGGGACGGAATAAGCCATACCCGCGATAATGCCGCCGGGCGCGATCCTGTGGAGGCCGATATCGTGGTGGGTGCGGACGGCGTTCGCTCCGTCACTCGGCAGCGCCGGCGGGCATGTCGACTTCTTCGCGGTGGTGGAGGGCCCCACCGCTTTGCCCGATCGTGGCGGTACGGCGCCGATCGAGCCCGGTGACGCGGTGGTGGCCTTTGCCGACTGGCATCCGGCCGTGCGCCAGATGGTCGCGGCGGGCGATGTCGAACGGCGCTGGTGCCTGTTCGTCGCCCCGCCGCTTTGCCATTGGCATCGCGGTCGGGTCGTCCTGATCGGCGATGCCGTCCATGCCATGCTGCCCCATCATGGGCAGGGTGCGAATACGACGATCGAGGATGCCATCACCCTGGCGACGATGCTGGACGGTCTGACGTCGTCCAACCGCGATGCACGCTTCGCCGCCCGTCTAACGGGTCCGCCATGTGTCCTATGCCACACGCAAATGCACGCGGCTTGGATTGTCCGAAAGAATGCGCGAAGACTCGCGAAACAAAATAGCGGGAGTTCACCCGCCAGGCATATGAGTGCGAACGCACCACGGGGCCGTAGAATGGGAGAGTGTCCTATGTCTGCGGTCTATTCGTTATCCGCGCGGCATGTCGCGCCACCGCCCGGCCGTGTCGCCGGCGATGGCGATGATGCGCGGATGGCGCGCCAGATCGGCGAGCGCCAGCAGTCGGTGGGGGACGCGACCCCAATTGTCCCAGCTTATTGCAGCGCCGGTCGCGGGGATGCGCTGCTCCAGCCAGTCGAGAAGATCGCCGACGGCGTCGCCTTCTCCGAGGCAGCGAGCATCGGCGGAGAACCGGTGGCCGCCACCATCATCCGGCGTGACGTTGAGGATGCCGACCCCGCAGAGGATGCGGGCGTCCGGTCGGTGGCGGGCGGCGGGACAGGCACCGATCGTGCGTACGGCGAGCGCGATCGACGCGGGTGCGAAGCCGCGCTCCTCGATCGATAGATCAATGAGAGACATAGTTTTTCCTGGAGGTAGGCCGCGATGCGGCCGGGTTCGATCAGTCGGCGGCGGACAGCAGGTCCGCGACATGGAGCCGGGCGGCGTAATCGGCTTCGCCCAGCCATTCGGCGAAGTGGCTGCTGATGGCCGCAGCGATGCTGCGACCGACCGGATTCACCTTGGCGAGACGGCGTATGACGAGCCGGAAAGTGGCGATCGCGTCGACCTGTGCTTCCTGCTCGATCTCGCCGATGTCGGACCGCACCCAGTCAGCGAAGCGGCGGTTCGGATCGACCGGCGCACACAGGATCTGCGAATGGACGCAGGCTTCCTGTAGGATTCCTCTGCGAAACGTCTGGCAATGAGGATGGTTGAGTGATTCACTGTGCGGGCAGGAGGGCATGGTGATGGTCGAGCAGCGATCGCTGGTGGAAGCGTTGATGGATCCGCGCTTGGGATCGAATGCGAAGCTGTCGGGGATCGAGCGGCTGATCGACTGGAGCCGGCTGGAGCCGCTGGTGTCGCCGCTGCGGCAGGGTCGGACGGGTCGACCGCCCTATGCGCCGCTGGCGATGGTCAAGGCGCTGTATCTGCAGGCGTTGTATGATCTGTCGGACCCCGGGCTGGAGGAGGCGCTGCTCGACCGGCTGTCGTTCCGGCGGTTCTGCGGCTTTGCGCTGGATGGCGGCACGCCGGACGAGACGACGCTGTGCCGGTTTCGCGCGGCGGCGGCGGCGGGGGACGTGCTGGAGCGCTGCTTTGCCGAGATCAACCGGCAGCTGGATGCGCAGGGGCTGGTGCTGCGGCGGGGGACGATCCTTGATGCCTCGGTGGTCAAGGCGACCCGCAAGCCCCCGCGCGGGGACTGGATCGCGCCGGGTGATCCGCACCCCCAGGAGCCGGGTGCCGACTGGACGCGCAAGGACGGCAAGCCGGTGTTCGGCTACCGCTTCCATATCGGCATGGACGAGGGCTCGGGCCTGATCCGCAAGCTGGCCTTCACCTCGGCCAGGGTCCAGGATGTCGAACGGGCCGACGCGCTGGTCTGCGGCGACGAAGGCGCGGTCTATGCCGACCGGGCCTATGAGGGCCAGGCGCGTCGCAAGGCCCTGAAGGCGGCCGGGATCAAGGATCGCATCATGCATCGCCGGCACCGCTACATGCCAAAGCTGCCGCGCTGGCAGGCCCGGCGCAACCACCTCATCGCCAGACGGCGCGCCCCTGTCGAGGCGGTCTTCAGCGCCATGAAGCGCCTCTACGGCAAGGCGCGCACCAGATGCCTGTCGATCGAGCGGAACGCCGCAGACTTCCTCGCCTTTGCCACCATCTACAATCTCAGACGCGCCGCCATCCTTGCCGCTGGCTGAGCCGGGGCGATCCGGCCCCTCCAAACCGGCCAGCCAAAGCTGACCAAGGCCCGTACCGGATCCCTGCAGCGAAAGCCTCGCCCAGATCCTCTGTCACAAATGAGCCGTTTCGCAGAGGAATCCTTGTAGAGATAGTAGATGCCGGTCTGGGGATGTTTCCAGGGTGTGATCATCTGCACCATGCGCTTCTATACCCGTTCGCTATACCTGCGGACGGTGAAGCTGGCGTAAATCCTGGATTTCCGCGCCTCGATGCGAGGATGGTGACCCCTACGGGAGGCGTTAAACCAGCATGAAAAGCACGTAATTCTGCGGTTTTCGGGGGCCGCTTGCCCATCGGTTTGTACACACGGCCTGTACCCGTGTGTGGCGTCATTTCAACCTGGCATGGGCAAGCCGTCAAGCGATAATGTCCAAATCCTAGGCGGTGCCTTCGCCGGGGTTTGTCGGCAGTATGTCGAGAGCCGGAAGGGCGCTGACGTGACCCCGGTCTTTCATCCAGCGGCAACCAGAGACCGACCGTGGTTTTCGCGCATAAGCGCAGGTGAAGCAACGGGCGGGGTTAACCCCGCCCGTTGCTGTTCGAGCCCGGCAGCGAAGGCTGCCGGAGTGGCGTAGCCGAGCGAGGAGTGCGGACGCTCGTTGTTGTAGTCGTCGACCCAGCGGGCCAGAATCGAGCGGGCCTGACCGATGGTGAAGAACAGCGTCTCGTTGAGCAGCTCGTCGCGCATGCGACCGTTAAAGCTCTCGACGAACCCGTTCTGCGTGGGCTTGCCCGGCGCGATGTAATGCCACTCGATGCGGGCATCGCCGGACCAGGCGAGCACCGCGTTCGACGTCAGTTCGGTCCCGTTGTCGCTGACGATCATCTTCGGCCTGCCACGCTCGGCGATCAGATCGGCCAGCTCGCGCACGACCCGCCGGCCCGAGATCGACGTGTCCACCACCGCCCGAAGGCATTCGCGCGTGACGTCATCGACGATGTTGAGCACGCGGAACCGACGGCCGGTCACGAGCTGGTCGTGGACGAAGTCCAGACTCCAGCGCTGGTTGGGAAGCGCCAGCACTGACGCGGGCGCACGGCTGCCTGTGGCGCGCCTTCGTCCCTTCCGGCGCCTGACCGTCAAACCCTCCTCACGATAGAGCCGCTGGGTCTTCTTGCGGTTGATCGTGATGCCGTCCCGGCGCAGCAGGATGTGCAGACGCCGATAGCCGAACCGTCGGCGTTGCTGCGCCAGCTCGCGCAGCCGCGACCGCAGGTCGCCATCATCCGCCCGGCACGAGCGATACCGCATGCTCGTGCGGTCTGCCCCAACGACCGTGCATGCCCGCCGCTCGCTCATCCCCAACGTCGCCTGGAGATGCGCGACCGCTTGCCGCTTCGCGGCGGGCGTCACCACTTTTTTGACAGCAGGTCTTTCAACCCCGCATTGTCCAGCATCGTGTCCGCCAGTAGCCGTTTGAGCCGGGCGTTCTCCTCTTCGAGCGACCGCAGGCGCTTTGCGTCGGATACCTCCAGGCCGCCGAACTTCGCCTTCCACGCATAGTAAGTCGCGCTCGACATCCCGTGCTTGCGGCACAGCTCCGTCACCACCGCACCCGCCTCGGCCTCCTTCAGGATGCCGATGATCTGCTCTTCCGAAAACTGCTTCCGCTTCATTCCGTCCGTCCCTTTAAGGAGACGGTCTCTACTTCCAGTTGGATGAAGAAACGGGGGTCACGTCACGCCGAACCTGCTGTACCGTTGGCGGCGGCTGATGCTGGAAGGCGGGAGCGTTGCAGTTGCCGGCGACGACGACGTGACCAGCAACCGGCAGGTCCGCGAGATGGAAACCCGCATCCGCGAACTGGAGCGCCAGCTCGGGCGCAAGACGCTGGAGGTCGAGATACTGAAGGAGGCGCTGGAGCGCTCGCGCCCAAAAAAAGCGAGCTTGCTCATGCACTCGCCGCTGCCGGAGACTATCCGGTGAGCCTGGTCGCCAGCACGCTCGGGGTCGGGCGTTCGACGGTGTACGACCGCCTGACGGGAACCACCAGGACGCGCGGGCCGTACGCCAAGGCCGACGACACGGATCTGCTGCCCTGCATTCGCCAGATCGCCGCGCAACGGCCAACATACGGCTACCGCCGCATCGCGGCGGTCCTCAATCGGCAGCGGCGCGCCGAAGGACTTGCGCCGGTCAACCACAAGCGCGTCTACCGCATCATGGCGGCGGACCGCCTGCTGCTGGCGCGGCGCTACGCCGAGCGAGCCGACTATGGGCATGACGGCGTCGTAGTGACGATCCGCTCGAACCTGCGCTGGTGCTCCGACGGCTTCGAGTTCACCTGCTGGAACGGTGAGGTCGTGCGCGGTGCCTTCATCATCGACGCCCATGACCGCGAGATCATCTCGTGGCGCGCGGTTGCCAATGCCGGCATCAGCGGCTCGGACGTGCGCGACATCATGCTGGAAGCCGTGGAAACCCGCTTCGGCACCATGCGCGCGACGACACCGGTCGAGATGCTGTCGGACAACGGTTCGGCCTATACCGCCTGCGAAACACGGACCTTTGCCCGGCAGCTGGGCCTCAAACCCTGCTTCACCCCCGTCCGCAGCCCGCAGTCCAACGGCATCTCGGAGGCCTTCGTCCATACCCTCAAACGGGATTACGTCCGCGTCTCGCCGCTGCCGGACGCACTCACCGCGTTGACATCGCTTGCCGGATGGATCGAGGACTACAACGACAACCACCCCCATTCAGGGCTCAAAATGCGTTCGCCGCGCGAGCATCGCGCACTGGTTTCTGCAACCGCTTGAACCCGTCCGGTGAAACGGGGGCCAGATCAAAGAGTTTTCTCGATGACCCGCGCGTTGTTCCCCGGGCAGGGCTGAATACGCCCAGCAACCCTACAGGTATCGACAGGATATGAAGTTGGTGTTGGACGGACAGCACTGGCCCCGACATGCTTGCCTCCACAAAAGCGAGCGCTTCGGACACGTCGCAACGAAAGAACGCGACATCCTATGGAGAGTAAGCGGATGATGGGTATCATGCCATTCCGACGGCATTCGGCATGCCGGCCGCACCGGGAACGTTCGGCGGGTCCGATGGAGGACTCCGACAGCTGAGCGCCACTAGCGCATGGCCGACCTGGTCCATGCCGCCGCCGATGACTGACCGAAGGCGCGGGGCGTTCGATACCGCGTCGTCTAATATTTCAACGATCATGATGGAGAGCGATATGACATCCCTGCTCGACGCCGCGCATCTCGATGGCCGATTCTTCGACGGGAACTGGATCGAGGGCGACCAGGGCTATGATGTCCTCGAGCCCGCGACCGGCGCGGTCTTAGCGCAGGCCGCCTCGGTCGACGTCGCGACCGTCGCGCGAACAGCGGCGGCCGCGCGTGCCGCGCAACAGGACTGGGCGGCGGCGACGTCGGATGTCCGGGCGGGCGTCTTCGTCCAGGCGGCGGCGCTGGCCCGCGCGCATGGCGAGGAAATCGTGACCTGGATCATGCGGGAAAGCGGCTCGGTGCGCGCCAAGGCGGAGTTCGAGCTGGCGATCACGATCAAGGCGATCGAACTGGCGGCGGCGATGCCGCACCAGGCGCAGGGGCTGGTCCTGCCCAGCGAGCCGGGGCGGCTAAGCCTGGCGCGCCGTCGTCCGCTGGGCGTGGTCGGCGTGATCGCGCCGTTCAACTTTCCGCTCTACTTGGCGATGCGGGCGGTGGCGCCCGCGCTGGCGGTGGGCAATGCGGTGCTGCTCAAGCCGGACCCGCGCACCGCGATCTGCGGTGGCCTGGTGATCGCGCGACTGTTCGAACGGGCGGGGCTGCCCGCCGGCGTGCTGTCGGTGCTGCCCGGCGGCGGCGAGGCGGGGGCGGCGCTCTGCGCGGACCCGAATATCGCGATGATCCAGTTTACCGGCTCGACCGAAGCCGGGCGGAAAGTCGGCGAGGCGGCGAGCCGTCACCTCAAAAAGGTTTCGCTGGAACTGGGTGGCAAGAATACCCTGATCATCCTGGACGATGCCGATCTGGACCTCGCGACCCGCAATGCCGCGTGGGGCGCGTGGTTGCATCAGGGGCAGATCTGCATGACGGCGGGTCGCATCCTGGTCCACCGCGCGATCTTCGACGCCTTCGCCGCCCGGCTGGCTGACAAGGCGAAGGCGCTGCCCGCGGGTGATCCGATGTCGGGCGCGGTCGCGGTCGGTCCGCTCATCAGCCAGCCGCAGCTCGACCACGCGCTCGACATTCTCGACCGCAGCGTTGCCGCCGGGGCACGCGTCATGGCGGGCGGCACCGCGCAGGGCCTGTGTCTTGCGCCGACCGTGCTGGACGGCGTGGTGCCCGGCATGGCGGCGTTCGAGGAAGAGATTTTCGGCCCCGTCGCGGTGCTGGTGCCGTTCGACACGGACGACGAAGCCGTGGCGCTCGCCAACGACACCGAATACGGCCTGTCGGCTGCTGTGATCTCCCGCGATGTCGGCCGTGCCATGGCATTGGGCGAACGGCTGCGCGCGGGCCTGCTCCACATCAACGACCAGACCGTGAATGACGAGGTGGTCAATCCCTTTGGCGGGGTGGGCGCCTCCGGCAACGGGTCCGCAATCGGCGGCCCGGCCAATTGGGAGGAGTTCACCCATTGGCAGTGGGTGACGGTCAAGGGCACCGCACCCGCCTATCCCTTCTGACGGCTCGCAACGACATAACATGATGCAGGAGATGACAATGACAGGCATGCGCAGTATCACCGCCGCCGTGGTTCGCGACCAGGGCGCACCCTTCGCGATCGAGGAGGCGAAGATCGCCGCCCCGCAAGGGGGCGAAGTGCTTGTCCGGATCGTCGCGGTGGGGGTGTGCCACACCGACATCATCGTGCGGGACCAATATTATCCGGTGCCGCTGCCCGCCGTGCTCGGCCATGAAGGCGCGGGCGTGGTCGAGGCGGTGGGGCCCGGCGTGACCGCCGTCGAGCCGGGCGACCATGTCGTGCTCAGCTTCGCCTCGTGCGGGGTCTGCGGTCCGTGCCTGACCGGCCACCCGGCGCATTGCGGCGACTTCTTCGCGCTGAACTTCGGCGGCGGGCGCAAGGACGGCTCGACCGCCACCTGCGATGCGCATGGCGGGGCGCTGCACGATCACTTCTTCGGCCAGTCCTCCTTTGGCAGTTTTGCGATGGCGCAGGAGCGCAACATCGTGAAGGTCGCCAAGGACGCGCCGCTCGAACTGCTGGGGCCGCTTGGCTGCGGTATCCAGACCGGCGCGGGCGCGGTGCTGCGCGCGCTGAAGGTGCCGTCGGGGGCGAGCTTCGCCGCCTTTGGTTCTGGCGCGGTCGGGCTCAGCGCGATCATGGCCGCGCGCGTCGCGGGTGCCACGACGATCATCGCCGTCGACGTGACGCCCAGTCGGCTGGACCTCGCCAGGGAACTGGGGGCCACGCATGTGGTCAACAGCCGCGAGACCGACGCGGTGGAAGCGATCCGCGAGATCACCGGCGGCGGCGCGGACTTCACGCTGGAGAGCAGCGGTCGGCCCGAGGTGCTGCGCCAGGCGATCGACGCGCTGACCATCATGGGCACCTGCGGCATCGTCGGCGCGCCCAGGCTGGGCACCGAGGCGAGTTTCGACGTGAACATGGTCATGGTGCCCGGCAAGCGCATCATGGGCATCGTGGAGGGCGACGTCGTGCCGCAGGTCTTCATTCCCGAACTGATCGCGCTCCACGCCCAGGGGCGGTTCCCGTTCGACCGGCTGGTGAAGTTCTATGATTTCGCCGACATCAACCAGGCCGTCGCGGACAGCGAAAGCGGCGTGACGATCAAGCCTATCCTGCGGCTGCCCGCCTGATGGGAAAGCGGGCAGGGGGCGTCTGCCCCCGCCCGCTCATGGCGTCAGACCCGCTCCATCATCAATGCGATGCCCTGGCCCACGCCGATGCACATGAAGGCGAGGGCGTAGCGCCCCTGCGTCCGGTGCAGTTCCTCGGCGGCGGTCATGACGATGCGCGCGCCCGACATGCCCAGCGGATGCCCCAGCGCGATGGCCCCGCCGTTGCGGTTCACGCGGGGGTCGTCCTGCGCAATGCCCAGATCACGTAAGGTCGCGATCGCCTGGCTGGCAAAGGCTTCGTTGAGTTCGATCACGTCGAGCTCGTCGAGCGCAACGCCGGTCAGCCGGGACAGCTTGCGAGCCGCTTCGATGGGACCGACGCCCATGATGCGAGGCGCGATCCCGGCGGCGGCCATGCCTAGGATGCGCGCGCGTGGTGTCAGGCCATGTCGCCCCGCCGCCGCTTCGGACGCGACGATCATCGCGGCCGCACCGTCGTTCAGGCCGGAGGCGTTGCCGGCCGTCACGGTGCCGTCGGCGCGGACGACGGGTTTCAGCCGGGCGAGGGCGTCCAGGCTGGTCGCGCGCGGATGTTCGTCCTGCGTGACGATGCGTGGCTCGCCCTTTTTCTGGGGGATGGTGACGGGCACGATCTCGGCCGCCATCCGGCCGCTGGCGATCGCGGCGGCGGCTTTTTGCTGGCTGGCCAGGGCGAAACGGTCCTGATCCTCGCGCGGGATGCGCCATTGATCGGCGACATTCTCGCCCGTCTGCGGCATGGTGTCGACGCCGTACGCCGCCTGCATCGCCGGGTTGACGAACCGCCAGCCGAGCGTGGTGTCCTCGATCTGCTGCGCGCGATCGAAAGCGGAGGCGGCCTTGCCCATGACATAGGGTGCGCGGGTCATGCTCTCGACCCCGCCCGCGATGACCAGTTCGGCGTCCCCCGACCGGATCGCCTGGGCCGCGTAGCCGACCGCGTTGAGGCCCGAGCCGCACAGTCGGTTGACCGTCGTGCCGGGCACCGCCTCGGGCAATCCCGCGAGTAGCACCGCCATGCGCGCGACGTTGCGATTGTCCTCGCCCGCCTGATTGGCGCAACCGAGGATGGTATCGTCCACCGCGTCCCAGTCGACGCTGCGGTTGCGCTCGACCAGCGCACGGATCGGCACGGCGGCGAGGTCGTCGGCGCGGATATCGGCCAGGGCGCCGTTCAGCCGCCCGATCGGGGTGCGGACGGCGTCGCAGAGGAAAGCGGCGGTCATGCGGTCAACTCCGGTGATTCAGAATGGCTTCGGCCAGCGCATCGGGTGCTTCGAACGGCGCGAGGTGGGCGGCGGGGATGGCGATATGCCGTGCGCCCGGAATGGCCGCGACCAGATGCTCGCTATGCCCGGTATAGGGCGTCGAGATGTCGCGCTCGCCCGAGATCACTAGCGTCGGACAGGCGATCCCGTTCAACCGATCGGCCAGCGCCATGTCACGGATCGCGGCGGCGCAACCGGCATAGCCCTCGGCCCGCATCGTGAGCAGCCCTTGCCGAATCGTTGCGGCATGGCCGGGCCGCTCGGCGATGAAGGTTGGGGAGAGGAAGCGCGACATGGCAAGATCGACGATTCCCGCCATGCCGTCGCGACGCACCGTATCGACGCGGGTGGTCCAGGCGGCACGGTCCATTGCGGCCGAGGTGCAGATCGGTATCAGGCCCGTCACGCGGTCTGGCATGTCCAGTGCCATCTGCATCGCGATCATGCCGCCCAGCGACACCCCCGCCACCTGAGCCCTATCCCATTCGGCCGCACTCATCACCGCGGCGATATCGCGGGCCAGCCCGGCCAGGGTATAATCCCCCGCCGACGCATCCGAAGCGCCATGCCCGCGCGTGTCGATCCTCAATAGGGCGACGTGTTCGCGCAACAGCGGCAGGACCGGGCTCCATAGGTCCATGTCGGTGCCGATCGAGTTGAGCAGCACCAGTCGCGGCCCATCCGCTTGGCCTTCGACCTTCCAGTAGATGTCGGCTCCGTCGGATGTCACGAACGGCATCAGGCGACGCCTTCCAGTATATTCGTGGCGAACGGCGCGCTTGTCTTGGCGCGCACCTCCTCCAGCGTGACGCCGGGGGCCAGTTCGATCAGCCGCAGGCCCGGCTTGTCGCACGCCATGACGCACAGGTCGGTGACGATCAGGTCCACACAGGCCTTGCCGGTCAGCGGCAGGGTGCATTCTGGCAGGATCTTCGGACTGCCCGCCTTGCTGGCATGGTCCATGACGACGACGATGCGCTTGACGCCCGCAACCAGGTCCATCGCGCCGCCCATGCCCTTCACCATCTTGCCGGGGATCGTCCAGTTGGCGATGTCGCCGCCCGCCGACACCTCCATCGCGCCGAGCACCGCCATGTCGATATGGCCGCCCCGGATCATCGCGAAGCTGTCGGCGGAAGAAAAGAAGCTGGAGGTCGGCAGCGTCGTGACCGTCTGCTTGCCCGCATTGATGAGGTCGGGGTCCGCCTCCCCCTCATGGGGGAAGGGCCCGATGCCGAGCAGGCCGTTTTCGGACTGCAAGGTCACGTCGACGCCCTCGGGCACATGGTTGGCGACCAGCGTCGGGATGCCGATGCCCAGATTGACGTAGAAGCCGTCCCGAAGTTCGCGCGCGGCGCGTGCCGCCATTTCGTCGCGGGTCCAGCTCATGCCGCATCCTCCCGCGCGCGGGTGGTCAGTTTCTCGATCCGCTTCTCGTTGATCGTCGAGCGCACGATCCGATCGACGAAGATGCCGGGCGTGTGGATGCAATCCGGGTCGATCTCCCCGGCTGCGACGATCTCCTCGACCTCCACCACCGTCACCTTGCCCGCGGTAGCCATGTTCGGGTTGAAGTTGCGCGCGGTCTTGCGGAACAGCAGGTTGCCCGCCGGATCGGCCTTCCACGCCTTGATGATCGACAGGTCGGCGCGCAGCCAGGTTTCGCGGACATAATCCTGCCCCTCGAACGTCTCGACCGGCTTGCCCTCGGCCACCACCGTGCCGACGCCGGTCTTGGTGTAGAAGGCCGGGATGCCCGCGCCGCCCGCCCGGATGCGCTCGGCCAGCGTGCCTTGCGGGTTCAGTTCCAGTTCCAGTTCGCCCGACAGATATTGTTGCTCGAACAGCTTGTTTTCGCCGACATAGCTGGAGATCATCCTATGGACCTGGCGGCTCTCCAGCAGCATCCACAGGCCGAAGCCGTCCGCTCCCGCATTGTTCGAGATGACGGTCAGCCCCTTCACCCCGCTCGCCCGGACCTCCGGGATCAGGCTTTCGGGATTGCCCGACAGGCCGAAGCCGCCCGACATGATCGTCATCCCGTCGAACAGCAGCCCGTCGAGCGCTGCGGCGGGGGAGGGATAAATCTTGCTTTTCATATCGCTCCAGTCAGCCGAGGTCGCCACCGGCCACGGGAAGGACCGAGCCGGTGATGTAGGAAGCCTCGTCCGAGGCGAGGAAGAGAATGGGCGCGATCTGCTCGTCGAGCGTGGCATAGCGCCCCAGGAAGGTGGAGGTGGTGACCTGCTCCACCGCCTCGGCCATCCAGGCCTGTTCGCGGGCGTCGTCGCCATCCGGGTTGCGCGGGACGGTGCGCGGCGGGGCCTGTGTGCCGCCGGGCGCGGTCGCTACGACGCGGATGCCCTGGTCGCCATATTCCATCGCCAAGCTTTGGGTGAGGGCGTTGATCCCGCCCTTCGCCGCTGAATAAGGAACGCGCCGGATGCCGCGTGTCGCGTTGGAGGACACGTTGACGATCGTGCCGCCGCCCTGGCGCAGCATGACCGGCAGGACGGCGTGACAGCCCCAGAGCGTCGGCATTAACGAACGGCGGATTTCCGCCTCGATCTGCTCGGGCTCGAACGCGGCGAAAGGGCGCATCCGGATCGCGCCGCCGACATTGTTGACGAGGATGTCGATCCGGCCAAAGGCCGTCACCGCCGCCTCCATTGCGGCCTTTGCGCCGTCATGGGTTTCGAGATCGCAGACGAAGAACCCCGCCGTCCCGCCCGCTTCCTGCGCCACATCGGCGACGAAGTCGGCGCGGTCGACCAGCAGGACGGCGGCCCCCTCGGCGGCGGCGCGCAGTGCGACGCCGCGTCCGATGCCCTGGGCGGCCCCCGTCACCACCATCACCTTGTCGCGAAAGCGTCCGACGAAGGTCATGCCGCCACCGCAACCGGTGCTTCGCTGGGCGCGAATTTTTCGTAATGGAAATGTCGGGGCTCGACGCCCTTGTCGCGCAGGAAGACACGCACCGCCTCGACCATCGGCGGTGGCCCGCACAGATAGATGTCGCAGTCGCCCGCGTTCAGATGCGCATCGGTCAGATGACCGGTGACATAGCCCTTCAGCGGATGCGCGCTCTGCGGATCGGCGACGCACATGGTCCAGCTCAGCGAGGGGAGGCGCGCCGCCAGGGCCTCGATCCGGGCGATCTCGACCATGTCGCCGTCCCGGCTGACGCCGTAGATCAGATGAAGCGGCTGGTCCGTGCCGGTATCGGCCAGCACCTCCAGCATCGAGAGGATCGGGGCGAGCCCGGTGCCGCCCGCCAGCAGGATCGTCGGCCGCTCGACCGCCCGGAGGAAGAAGCTGCCCTGCGGTCCCACGAAACTCATGCGCGCGCCGGGCTTCGCCTGGGAGGTCAGCCATTCGCTCATCAGCCCGCCGGGCATGTTGCGGATCAGGAAACTGGCCTCCGCCGCGCCGGGCTTGGAGCTGAAGGAATAGGCGCGGTGCTGGTCGGTGCCGGGCACCGCAAGGTTCACATACTGGCCGGGCAGGAAGCCAAGGGCGGCCGGATCGTCCAGCCGCAGGATGAGGCGGATCGTGCTGTCGGATACCAGGTCCACTGCCGCCACCTCGCCTTCATGCACGGCGGGTTTCACCTTGCAGGCGGTGGAGGGGACCGGCACTGCGATGACGCAATCGGACGAGACGCGCATCTGGCAGGTCAGGACCAGTCGTTCTTCCGCCTCGTCGGCGGTCAGTGCGTCGTCGATATAATCGTCGCCCAAATCGTAATCGCCCTGCTCGCATCGGCATTTACACGTCCCGCACACCCCGTCCGAACAGTCCATCGGCAGGTTGATCTTCTGGCGGAACGCGGCGTCCAGCACGGTCTCGCCCGGGTCGCAGGTGATGAAGCGCGTCGCCCCATCCTCGAAATTCAGTGCGATACGATGGCCCATGATATCCTCTCCGGAGCCGGGCGTCAGACGTGATAGACGTCGATCACCTGGCGGATATAGTCGTTCTTCAGCACGACCTTCTTGTGGGTGATGAGCGGCTGCGCCCCGGTCGCGTCGATGGTGTAGAAGGACGTGCCGAAGAAGCTCAGCGTCTCGTTGTAGCGATGGCTCAGCGTGTGCCAGTTGAACCGCACCTGCATCTGCCCGTCGGCTTCGCTCAGTATCTCGACATTCGAGACGGCGTGATTGGTGCGCGGTTCGGGCATGCTGGCCCCCGACCGCTCGGTCTTGATGCGGAAGACCCGGTCCTCCAGTCCGTCGCGATCGGGATAGTAGATGAGCGATATCTCGCGCTGCGGGTCTTCGACGATCCGGTCGTCATCGTCCCAGGCGGGCATCCAGAAGACCGCATGCGGGGCATAGCAGGCCAGCCACTCGTCCCATTGCCGGTCGTCGAGCAGCCGCGCCTCGCGGTAGAGAAATGCGAGAAGCCCGTCGTAGGTCAGGCTCATGCCGCCACCTCCAGCCGGTCGACCGGCCGCAGACTCGCGCCGTCATTACCGCCGCCATCGCGGTTGAGTGCGGCGATCAGCGTCCGCGCCCAATATTCATGCTGGCGGACGAACAACCCCTCGTCCTCGCTGCGCCCGCCGCTGAGCAGCGGTTCGAGACCCAGCGCGCGGGCATTGTCGTCCGGCCCGGCGATCCAGTGGGTCGCCCCGCGGCTCAGGTCGTTCCACAACATGCCCGCGCCTTCATAGGCTGTCTGGCAGGAGCGGAATTCCTCCAGGTCGTCTGGCGTACCCATGCCGCTGACGTTGAAGAAATCCTCATATTGCCGGATGCGCAGCGCCCGGTCGGCGTCGCTCTCGCCCCTGGGTGCGAAGCAATAGATGGTCACTTCGGTGCGATCGACGGCGATCGGGCGGACGACGCGGATCTGGGTCGAGAACTGGTCCATCAGATAGACATTGGGATAGAGGCACAGATTGCGGGTCTGATCGACGATCAGGGTCGCGCGTTTCTCGCCGACCCGCGCCGCCAGCGCCTCGCGATGCGCATAGATCGGGCGGACCTCGGGATTGAGCAGCCGCGTCCAGAGCAGGATATGGCCATGCTCGAACGCATAGACGCCGCCGACGCTCTTCGACCAGCCATCGGGGTCGACCGCCTTGATCGAGTCCTCCTTGCGGCGGCCGGTGGTCGCGGCATAGTTCCAGTGGACCGCGCTGACATGATAGCCATCGGCACCATTTTCGATCTGCAGCTTCCAGTTGCCGTCATAGATATAGGAGGAGTTGCCGCGCAGCACCTCCAGCCCTTCGGGGGCCTGGTCGACCATCTGGTCGATGATCAGGCGGGTCGAGCCGAGCCAGTCCTCCAGCGGCGGCACATCGGCGCTGAGGCTGCCGAACAGGAAGCCGCGATAATTCTCGAACCGGGCGACGCGGGTCAGGTCGTGCGACCCCTCGGTATTGAACCCGGCGGGATAATCGCCGGTCTTCCCGTCCTTGACCTTCAGCAGCTTGCCCGCATTGCTGAAGGTCCAGCCGTGGAACTGGCAGGTGAAGCTGCCCTTGTTGCCATGTTTGCGACGGCACAGCATCGCGCCGCGATGCGCGCAGGCGTTGATGACCGCGTTCAGCGTGCCGGTCTTGTCGCGGGTGATGATGATCGGCTGGCGACCGATATGGGTGGTGAAATAGTCGTTGTTCTCCGGGATCTGGCTCTCATGCGCCAGATAGACCCAGTTACCCTCGAAGATGTGCTGCATCTCCAGTTCGAACAGGTCGGGATCGGTGAAGATGTCCCGGCGGCACCGAAAGGCTCCGGTGGCGGGGTCGTCGACCACGGCGGTGGCGAGGCGTTCGCGAAGATCGGTCATGGCATGTCCTCCCGGGATCAGGCGACGGCAAGGCGCGCGCGGTGCGAGAAGGCTTCCTCCTCGGCATCGTCGGCGTGCTGCAACTGGAAGTCGAAGGCGATGTGCGCGGTATCGCCCTGGCGATTGGGCACCGGCAGCAGACCCTCGCGCGTGCCGAACGCGAAGTCGTCGGCGGCGAAGGGATCGTCGCCGAAATTGATCTGGGTGGTCAGCTGGCGATAGCCGGGGGCCTCGATGAAGAAGTGGACATGCGCCGGGCGGTTGCCGTGGCGACCGAGCACCTGCATCAACTGGTCGGACGCGCCGCCGGGCGGCACGCTATAGCCGTTGGGCATCTTGGAATGGAACGCATAGCGGCCATCGTCGCCCAGCCGGATGCGGCGGCGGTTGTTGAACGGCGTCTGCTCATGGGTCGGGTCGAAGTGCGAATAGAAGCCCTTCGAATTGGCGTGCCAGACGTGCAGGATCGCCTGTCTGACCGGCTCGCCGTCCGGTCCCGTGACCCGCCCGGCCATGTAGAGCGTGCTGGTATCGTCGGGATCGTCGGTCAGATTGGCGTCGTTGTCGACCAGCGGCGCCCCCTCGACATAGAGCGGACCTTCGATCGTGCGCGGCGTGCCGCCGCTCTTGCCCGCCTCGGCATCCTTGGCGTCCATGTAGAGGTCGAGGAAATGCTCCAGGCCGATGCCCGGCATCAGCAGCCCGAACTCGTCCGCGCCACGCTGGAGGAAGTTGACCGCGCCCCAGACTTCGTTCTCGCTGATGTCGTGCTTGACGATCAGCACCATCAGCGATTCCACCAGATCGCGCAGGATCGCCTTGACGCGCGGATCGCCCTTGTCGGAGGCCGTGCCCGCGACGCGGTCGAGCAGGTCCTGGATGGCGGGGGTCTTCACGAAGCTGGTGTCCATCACACTCTCCTATATTCTGTCTGTCTGGCCGCTCGTCGGCGGTCTTGTCGTTCGGTTCGTCAGCGGTCGTCGTCGTGCAGGGAGGAAGGGTGGCGGCACAGGGCCGTCACGCGGACCGTCATGAAGGGGTAGAGCGGCAGGCTCATCAATATGTCGTGCAGCTCGGCATTGGAGCCGACATCGAAGATGCTGACATTGGCGTAGCGGCCGACCACCCGCCAGATGTGCCGCCAGGTGCCTGTGCGCTGAAGCTCCTGGAATCGCGCCTTTTCGGCGGCCTTCAGCCGCGCCGCTTCCTCGGCATCGAAGCCGAGCGGAATGTTCACGTCCATTTCGACCTGGAACAACATGGGTCAGCCTCTTCCCGCGACGACATGGAGGGTGGGAGAACGACGGTCGCGCCGGTGGAAGGCGACACGATCCTCGTCCAGCGCGATGCCGAGGCCGGGGCCGGTCGGCACGCTCAGGTGGAAATCGGCATAGCGCAGCGGCTCGGCCAGGATGTCCTGTGTCAGCAGCAGCGGTCCGAACAATTCGGTTCCCCAGGCCAGTGAGGGCAGGGTGGCGAAGACATGCGCCGACGCGACCGTTCCGACTCCGCCCTCCAGCATCGTGCCGCCATACAGCCCGACGCCACCTGCCTGCGCGATCGTCGCCACCGCATGGGCCGGGATCAGGCCGCCGGACTGGGCGATCTTGACCGCGAAGACCCGCGCACCGCCGCACGCCGCGATGGCGAAGGCGTCGGTGGGGCCGTGCAGCGCTTCGTCGGCCATCAGCGGCACGACATGTTTCGCGGAGAGCCGGGCCATGGCGGCATGATCGTGCCGGGCGACCGGCTGTTCGACCAGATCGACGCCCGCGTCCTCGAGCAGCGTCATGCCGAGATCGGCCTGCGCCTCGCTCCAGTTCTGGTTGACGTCGACGCGCACGCTGCCCCGGTCGCCGACCGCACGTTTGATCGCGGCCACATGGGTGACATCGGCGCGCACGTCGCGCTTGCCGATCTTGAGCTTGAAGATGTTGTGTCGCCGCTCGGCGAGGACCCGTTCGGCTTCCTCGATGTCGCGCGCCGTATCGCCGCTGGCCAGCGTCCAGGCGACCGGCAGCCGATCCCGGACCGCGCCACCGCCGATCAATGCGGAGACAGGCACGCCCAGTCGTTTGCCCGCCATGTCGAGCAGGGCGGTTTCCACCGCGCATTTTGCGATGTGATTGCCGAACACGCTCTTGCCGATCCTGGCCATCGCGGCCCCGACCTGCGCCGCGTCACAGGTTTTGAGGACGGGGGCGATGTACGTGTCGATGGCGAGCTTGATGCCCTCGGGACTCTCCTCGCCATAGCTGAGGCCGCCGATGGTCGTGCCTTCGCCGATCCCCTCGACGCCGTCCGCATCGCGGAGCCGGACCAGCACGATCGACTGGTGTTGCATGGTCGCCATGGCGAGCACGTGCGGCCGGATCGTCGGGATGTCGACGATATAGGTATCGACCTCGGCGATCGTGGCCATGCCCTCTTCCTATCCAGTTTCGTCCGAATTCCTCTTGAAACTATGCTTGCTGCTCTGGACGCGCAAAGATCATTATGGTCTTCTCGCGATACTCGGAGAGTATAAGTGTATGGACCTGCGTCAGCTTCGCTATTTCGTCACCGTCGCCGCAGAGCGGAATTTCAACCGTGCGGCCGAGCGGCTGCATATGGCGCAGCCACCGCTCAGCCGATCGATCCAGCAATTGGAGGCGGAGGTCGGTGCGACGCTGATCGACCGGACCAGCCGTCCGCTCGCGCTGACTCCCATGGGGCAGTTGTTTCACGATCAGGCGGTGCAGGTGCTGCGGCGGGTGGACGACATGCGGACGATGATGGACGCGGCGATCGCGACCGACCGGCGTCGGTTCACCATCGGTTTCGTTGCCTCCACCATCTATGCGCGCCTGCCCTCCCTGATCCGCGAGTTCCGGGCGGAGATGCCCGATGTCGAACTGACACTGGTCGAAAGCCCGACGCTGGACCAGATCGCGGCGTTGAAGGAAGGGCGGATCGATATCGGTTTCGGCCGTATCCGTTTCGACGATCCGGCGGTCCGGCGCACCGTGCTACGCCGCGAATCGCTGGTCGCGGCGGTGCCGATGGGAAGCTCCCTGGGGCCGGACGGCGCACCCGTGTCGCTATCGGCCCTGGCGCGCGAAAAGCTGGTTCTCTACCCCAGCGCGCCGCGTCCCAGCTATGCCGATCAGGTCCTGTCGCTGTTCCACGACAACGGCCTGAGCCCGAACCTGATCGTCGAGGCCCGCGAATTGCAGATCGCGATCGGCCTGGTCGCGGCGGAAGAAGGCGTGGCGGTGGTCCCGGAGTCGGTGCGCAAGGCGCGGACCGAGGATGTGCGCTATCTCGATCTGGTCGAACCTGCACATTCGCCGATCATCATGAGCCACCGGGTCGGCGACGTCTCGCCCGAACTGCGCGCTTTCCTGCGGATCATTGCCCGCAAATATACCGAGTGGGGCTATGGCGTGCCCGAAGCGCTGTTGGCGGATCACGAATAGCATGCGGTTGCCGGTGGCACGCCGGCTCTGGAGAGGACGACAGGATGGACATACGGCAGCTGCGCTACTTCGTGACCGTCGCGCAGGAAGGCAATTTCACCCGTGCCGCCGAGCGTCTTCATATCGCTCAACCGCCGCTCAGCCGCCAGATCCAGCAGATCGAGGAACGGGTCGGCGCGACCCTGATCGACCGCTCCACCAAGCCGCTGCGGCTGACGCCGATCGGTCATCTCGTCTATGATCAGGCGGTCAGCATCCTGGCGCGCATGGCCGATATGGATGCGATGATCGCGAAAGCCGTTGTCTCGCAGAAGCGGCGCTTCGCGATCGGCTTCGTCGCCTCCACCATCTATTCGCGCCTGCCCGCGATCATCCGCGCCTATCGGGACGCGATGCCGTCGGTCGACCTGTCGCTGATCGAGGGCGGCACGCTGTCGCAGATCGCCGCGCTCAAGGAAGGGCGGATCGATGTCGGCTTCGGGCGCATTCGCTTCGAGGATGACGCCGTGGCGCGCGTTGTGCTGCGCGAGGAGCCGCTGATCGTCGCGCTCCCGGTCATGCACCCGCTGGCGACGGGCGGTCCGGTGTCGCTGGCGTCATTGGCGACCGACCCGCTGATCCTCTATCCCAATGCGCCGCGCCCCAGCTATGCCGATCAGGTGGTCGGGCATTTCCGCGACTTGGGGTTAACCCCCGCGATCACCCATGAGGTCAGCGAGTTGCAGATCGCGATCGGGTTGGTCGCGGCGGGGGAGGGGGTCTGCATCGTCCCCGCCTCGGTCCGCCGGTCGCGCGTCGACGGCGTCCGCTATCGCCAGCTTGTCGAGCCGGTCGCCTCGCCGATCATCATGAGCTTCCGGAAGGACGATCGCTCCCCCGAACTGAACGCCATGGCGGCGGTGATCCGCGAGCGATACGGCGCGTGGGATTATCCGGTCCCCGACGCGATCCTGCGCATGACCGAGCGGGGGGAGGCGGACTGAGCTAGGCCAACCTTTCGGGTATGGCGATCATATGGAGTTGGTGTTGGACGTGCGTGACGCGTCCCGACATTCTGCCCCCACGAAAGCGAAATCGCTTCGGGAAAAGTCGCACGACAGATCGCGACGGCAGATGGAGGGGAAGCGCAAAATGGCTTCAATACCATATAGATATGCGCCGGGAGCGCGAAAGGGCGCGGCGTTCGCCGGTCTCGCCGGATTGTGCCTGATGTTACCGACATTGGCGCAGGCCCAGCAGTCGACGGACGGCAAGGAGCGGCGCTTCTATGTCCGCCTCGGCGCGGCCCGTATCATGTTCGACGAAAAGGCCGATGTGAAGCTCGCAGGGCAACCGCTGACGGGCGCGAACGCGACCGCCTCGAACAATAACGGCATCAGCCTCGACATCGGCTATTTCCTGACCCCCAACGTGTCGGTCGCTGCAACCGTCGGCTTGCCGCCGACTAGCACGCTGACCGCATCGGGGACGCTGGCGGGCGCGGGCACGCTGGGCAAGGTGACCTATGGTCCCGGCCTCTACACCTTGCGCTATCACTTCGGGCGTCCGGGTGGGGTGCGGCCCTATATCGGCGGCGGCCTGAACTGGACGATCATCTTCAAGACCGAAGACGGCGTGCTGAAGGACTTCCGCACCAGCAGCACTTTAGGCCCCGCGATCACGGGCGGCATCGACGTGCCCCTCAACGAGCGGATCGGGGTGTTCGGTGCGGTGAGCAAGGTCTGGACCAGCACCAACGCCCGCTTCCGGCTCGATACGCCGAACGGCCTCGTGCCGGGTACGGCGCGCGTCCAGCTCAACCCGCTCATCGCGCAGGTCGGCCTGCAATATCGCTTCTGATTCCTCGGTTCGAACAGGAAGGCATGTCATGACCGTCACCGATATCATCCTGATCCACGGCGCCTGGAACCGCGGCGCCTGTTACGACGCGGTCGTTCCGCTTCTCGAAGCGCGGGGCTACCGTGTCCATGCTCCAGACCTGACCGGTCACACGCCGGGCGATGGCGGCCATTTGTCGGTCGTCGACATGGAGCATTACACTCGCCCCGCCGCCGAGATCATGGCGCGTGCCGAGGGGCAGTCGATCCTGCTCGGGCACAGCATGGGCGGCTCGTCCATCTCGTGGCTGGCGCATCATCACGCCGACAAGGTGGCCGGGCTGATCTACCTGACCGCGTTCCTGACCGCGCCCGGTGTGACGCCGGAAACCTTCGTCCTGCCCGGCGAGCCAAACCGGGGCACGCCGCATGCGCTGGACCTGGTCCAGCCGGTCGACGAGGGGCGCGGGCTGCAGGCGGACTTCACGCGGCTGGAGCGTTTCCGCGAGGTCTTCATGGGCGATTATCCCGGCGAAGGGATGCCGCCCGCCGATCAATTCATCCAGACCCAGACGACCATACCCTTCGGCACGCCCAACCCGATGGAGGGTCGCGCTCTGGCGATCCCGCGCCTGTATATCGAGGCGCTGGACGATGTCGCCATCCCCATCGCCGTGCAGCGCCAGATGCAGAAGGAATTCCCCGGCCCGGTCGCGGTCGTGTCGCTCCTGGCCAGCCATGCCCCCTATTACGCGATGCCCGAGCGGCTGGCCCAGGCGATCGCCGATTTCGCCGATGCACCGGCCGAATTCGGCCGGACGGCCACGGCCGCATAAGGAGGACGGAGGCTATCCATGAAGATCGCGATCATCGGCGCCGGTATCGGCGGACTTACCCTCGCGCTGGCGCTTCAGGCACGGGGCATCGAGGCGACGCTGTACGAACAGGCGGCGGAATTGAGCGAGATCGGCGCGGCGGTCGCCTTGTCGGCCAATGCTACCCGTGAGTTGCAGAGGCTGGGCCTGATCGACCAGCTGGAGCGGACGGGTGTCGAGCCGACCGAGCTCATCTACCGCGACGGCCTGTCCGGTGATCGCCTGGCCTCCCATGCGGTGCGCAAGGGCGGTGCCTATCGCGATCGGTTCGGCGCGCCCTATCTGGGCATTCATCGCGCCGACCTGCAGACGACACTGGGCCGCGCGGTCGGAGTGAAGCATATCCACCTGTCTCACCGGCTGGAGCGGATCGAGCCTATGGGCGAGGGGGTGGCGCTCTATTTCGTCGGGCGCGATCCCGTCGACGCCGATATCGTGGTGGGCGCCGACGGCGTTCGCTCCATCACCCGGCAATGGGTCGGCGGCCAGCCGCTGCGCTATTCCGGGACCAGCGCGTTTCGCGGCATCGTGCCGGTCGAGCGGCTGGACGCCTTGCCCGATCCTCAGGCGATCCAATTCTGGATCGGTCAGGACGCCCATCTGCTGCATTATGCGATCGGCAGCGATGGCGGGCACGTCAATTTCTTCGCGGTGGTGGAGGGGCCCACTGCCTGGCCCGGTCGCGGCGGTACGGCGCCGATCGAACCCGGTGACGCGGTGGCGGCCTTCGTCGGCTGGCACCCGGCCGTTCGTCAGATGGTCGCGGCGGGCGATGTGGAGCGGCGCTGGGGCCTGTTCGTCGCCCCGCCGCTTCGCCACTGGCATCGCGGGCCGGTCGTCCTGATCGGCGATGCCGTCCATGCGATGCTGCCGCATCATGGGCAGGGCGCAAATACGACGATCGAGGATGCCATCACCCTGGCGACGATGCTCGACGGTCTGACGTCGTCCAACCGCGACGCGCGCTTTGCCGCCTATCAGAAGGAGCGGGCCCTTCGCACCCGCCTCATCCAGCGCAGCTCATGGGACGCCAATCGCGCGCTCCACACCGATGCCAGCCTGCCCGACGCAACCCGGCACCGCGCGATGAACCGCTTTCCCGAACGTTATGGCTGGATTCACAAATTCGATGCGTCCGCGCGATTGTCGGGTATTTCCCGGGCCGGTTTCGTGCGCCCCTGATCTCGCACGACCGGCCTATGGAGCCTGTGTGCGGCCCATCCAACGGGCGTGCCCGCCATGTGTCCTATGCCATAACGCGAATGCGCGGGTTGAATCGTTCGAAAAAATGCGCGACTACTCACGAAACAAAATAGCGGGGATTCACCCGCCAGGCATACGAGTGCGAACGCACCACGGGGCCGTAGAATGGGAGAGGGTCCTATGTCTGCGGTCTATCCACTATCGTCGTGCATTGAATGGCAGTTTGCCGAAGCCGGTACGCTCGACGCTCGTCTGCGCGCGGCCAAGGCGGCCGGGTTCGAACTCGCCGAATTCCACCTTTGGCGTGACAAGCCGATCGAGGCGCTTGCGACGGCCCTTTCCGACACCGGGATGCGCCTGACCAGCCTGTGCGTCGATCCGCGCCGTTCGATCGTCGATCCTGCGGAACGTGAAGAGATGGTCACGGCCGTTCGCGAGACCATCGCCGCCACCGCCGATCTCGGCAAGCCCGCGCTGATCGTCGCCTCGGGCTTCCGTGTCGACGGCATGAGCGAGGCGGAGCATTTCGACAATGCCGTGGCCGCCCTGCGCGCCGCCGCCGATCTGGCTGAGGAAGCAGGCGTCATGCTTCTGCTCGAGCCGCTCAACACCCGGCTTTTCGCGACCATGTATCTGGTCAGCACCACGCTCGGCCTGGATCTGGTCGAGGCGGTGGGCAGTCCGAACCTGCGGCTGTTGTACGATGTCTGGCATAGCGCGGTGATGGGCGAGGACATGCGCGAGGTCCTGGCCGGGCGTATCGATCTGGTTGCCCATGTTCAGGTCGCCGACATGCCCGACCGCTACGAACCGGGGACCGGAAGCCTAGACTGGAGCATGGTAAGGCAGACCCTGCGCGACCTCGGCTATGCGGGTGCCATCGGGCTGGAGTATTTTCCGACGCTGCCGATGGAGCAATCTCTCGCCCTTTCGCAAAAGGCGCTGGCCGACTGACGCCCACTCTCTGCTCCCTGTCCTGAACGGGTCATCGCCATGAAAAAAAGTGAGTTGGGCTTCGTCGAGCGGGTCAGTTACGGCTTCGGCGACATGGGAACCAGCCTGGCCTATAATATGGCCAGCGGTTTCCTGCTGTTCTATTACACGAACATTATCGGCCTGCCCGCCGCAGCGGTCGGCACGGTGTTTCTGGTCGCGCGGTTGATGGATGCCGTGATCGACGTTCTGGTCGGTATCGCGGTCGACAAGACGCGCACGCGCTGGGGGCGTACCCGCGTATATTTCCTCGTCACGGCGATACCCTATGCGCTGTTGACGGTCGCGGTGTTCTCGATGCCCACCTGGAGCCAAGGGGCTCAGCTCGTCTACGCCTTCGTCACGTTCAAGGCGCTGGGCATCGTCATGTCGCTTCAGGCCATTCCCTATACCGCGCTGATGCCGATGATGACGCTGGACGGCAAGGAGCGGCTGCGGCTCTCGGGGTTGCGGTCGATCGGGACGGCTACCGGCGTGGTCCTTGGGACGGCCGCCGTCATGCCGTTGGTCGGCGTGCTGGGCGGGGGCGATCAACGGCGCGGTTTCACGCTTGTGGCCATGCTGTTCGCGGTCGTGGGGCTGCTCTGCACGCTGGCGCTCTTCCGCAATTGCAAGGAGCGTTACGAGGATGACGCCCAGCCCGGCTTCGCCATTCTGCCCGCCATCGGTGAGATGGTGCGCAACCGGGCGTGGCTGGTCGTCTTCTTCCATTGCCTGCTCTATTTCGCGCGTTTCGGCATGATGATGGCGGCCACGGCCTATTTCGCCATCGACGTGATGGGACGCCCCTGGATGATCTCGGTCATGCTGCCCGCGGTCGCCGGGATGCTGCTCCTGTCCGCGTTCGTCGCTCCGGCGATTCTGGCGCGAACGGGGTTGCGCAACGGCACGGCGGCCGCGCTGGCGATCGCGGCCCTGTTCTTCGGCGCGCTGCCCTTCGTACAGGACCATGTGCCGCTGTTCCTGGGCCTTTACGTCGCGGGCTGCCTGGCGACGTCGATCACCATCACCTCGACCTATGCGATGATCGCCGAGACGGTGAATTATCACGAGGCCCGGTTCGGAGCGCGTCGCGAAGGGCTTTTGTCGGCGGGCATCAGCCTGTCCACGAAGCTGGGCATGGCGCTGGGTACGGCCGGTTTCGCCTATGTGCTGGGCGCGTTCCACTATGCGCCGGGGCACGTCACGGCTGAGGCGCGCGAGGCGATCCGCTGGACCTATAGCGGTGGTGCGGTGGCGGTGCTGATCATCCAGACGCTGGTCGTCCTTTGCTGGCCTAGGATCGCGCGGCCCAGGCCCTGAACTCCCCCATTCGATGTCGCGTCGCGACGCGATCACCCAATATGATGGAAGCCACCATGAACAAAGATGCGATCGCCATAAGTCTGGATCTGATCAATCGTCACTATCAGGAGCCGAACCGCAATCGGTATGAAGGCAAATATTTCTGGGAAGAGCTGTATCCGCTGATCCGTGCGAGCGGCTTTCGTGGGATCGAAATCCCCTATGAGCCGGTCTGGCAGTTCGGCGGGCGCAGCGGCGTTCCGATGAACCGATATTGCATCAACACCAAATATGGCAGTGCCACGGCTTATCGCGAGGTGCTGCGACAGAGCGGCATAGACCGGGTGACCGGCGTGACCTTCGATCCCAATCTGTTCATGCGGAACGACAATCTGGGTTTCTTCTTCGGTGCCAGCGGCCATTTCGCAGGCGAGGCGCTGGCCCATGCCGCCGATCTGGGGGCGGATTACTTCGCGATCAGCCCGTCCGCCTATTACGGACGCATGGCGCATTATCACCCCGATCTGGAATCCAGTATGGATGACGTGGTCGGGCGGGAAACCGAACTGCTGGGTGGCCTGGCCGCCAAGGCCGCGGAGGCGGGCGTCGATCTGGTGCTCCGCAACGAGTTCTGGAGCCTGTTCCGCGGCGAGCGCGTTCTGACCTTGCTAGGCGCGCTGCCGGACAGCGTGAAGCTCGACATCGATACGGCCACGCTGACCATCGCCGGTATCGCGCCCGCCGACTTCATCGCCGCGCATGTCGGCCGGATCGGCTGTGTTCACCTGACCGATACCGACTTCGTCGACACAACCGACAATTGGAAAAGCTCCAACCCGGAATTTCCGGCCGAGCGCGCCACCCAGGTCTTTCGCGATCCCGGAACCGGATCGGTGGACTTGGGCGGGATCGTCCAGCTTCTCGATCGCCTTGGCTATGACGGACCGATCGTCTGCAGCGCCCGTCAGACCCGCGATCCGTTCCGCGCCCTGCTGCGCATCCGCGCCTTCCTCAATCAGCTTCCGAACTAAGCCGGACGGAGATTTCAGCCATGCCCAATATCCGCTACGCCAATATGAGCCATTGGAAGGCGATCCCCTATCGGCGGATCGAGAACTTCCGCGACTTCTATTATGAGGACAGGACGAACACCGCCTATTATTCCGACTGGGATACGATCCTGAAATACCAGTCGGCGCTCGGTTTCGACGGTATCGAGATCGCGCCCTGGGACTTGGCCGACATCCTGCCGCTGTTCGGCTCGCCCGAGGAATTCTCGGCCTTCGCCAAGGATCGCGGGGTCGAGGTCATCGGCATGTTCCATGGGGCCCATGCCTCCCACGCCGCCGACCATTTCGACGAAGCCGTGCGTGCCGGGCGGGAAGCCGTGGACACGATCGTCCGCTTCGGTGGCACCTATATGAACACCTGTCCCACCGACAATTTTTATGGAAACGGCCCGCTGTCGCGCGAAGCGGTAAAGCAATGCGCCAGGACGATCAACGAGATCGGCCGCTACGCCACCGATCGCGGCGTCAGGATCGGTCTGCACAACGAGTTCTTCTGTGCCATCAATCTGCCGAACCACCGGGAATTCATCGAAAGCACCGATCCGAAGCTGGTCCACTATTGCATCGACACGGCGCAGGTCGCGATCATGGGGGAGGACCTGCTGACCTTCTACAGCGACTATCACGACCGTATCAGCACGTTCCACCTCAAGGATACGGCATCGGTTCGCCAGCCCGATGCCGTGCGCTATGCTCAGGACCCCGAGATCACCGATGACGGAACGCGCTGGTTCTGGGAACCCGGCCTAGGCGAGCTGGACCTGAAGGGACTCTATCGCCTGTTGAAGCAGCACCAGTTCAAGGGCTGGATGTCGGTCGAATATGACGGGTCGCCCGACCTGTTGGCGTCCATGGCGCTGACGCGCTATCATCTCGATAAGGAATTGCGGCCGATCTACGATTGAGGGCAGGGGCGCCCCTCAATCGAACAGCCGTTCCGGCAGGCGGGTCAGCAGAAGCGCGATGGCCAGCAGATCCGCCGCCACCGCCAATGTCGTGATCAGGAAGGCGGTCACGGGTGGCCTGTGGTCACCCGTCATCGAGAAATAGATGGTGGCGATGAGGGCGGTGCCCATCGCACCGCCGATCTGCTGCATCGTCTTGTGCATGGCGCCCGCGACACCGGCATGGTTGCGATCGACCCGCGACAGGGTGATCGGCCCCAGCGGTCCGCTCAGCGTACCCATTCCGATCCCCGCCATCAGCAACAGCGCGCCGATGACGACGCCCGGCAGCGCCACATGCACCGCCAGGCCGGTCGCCGCACAGCCCAGCGCCATCAGCATCGCGCCCATGATCGGCACGCGACGCCCATGGACGGGAAGCGCCTTGCGTCCGATCTGACTGATCCCGGCCATCACCCCCAGCCCGAACGGCATGTGCAGCAGCGCGACATCGAACGGGCTATATCCCAGCCCCTGTTGCAGCGTGACGCTGAAGGTCAGCAGGAAGCCACCCGAGGCGACCGCGAAGGCCCCCGTCGCGGCCAGTCCGATCCGAAAGCTGCGGTCCCGGAACAGCGATGGTTCGATCAGCGCCGACCCCAGCCTGGCGCGGCGTGACCGTTCGTAGCGCCAGAACACCCACCACAGACCGGCACTCGCCAGCACCAGCACCCCCATCCACCACGGCCATCCCGCGCTGCGTCCTTCGATCAGGGGCAGCAGCAGCGTGCCGAGTGCGGCGAACAACAGCAACGATCCCGGCGCGTCGATGCGCAGGGCATGACCCGAGCGGCCCGGCGGCAACAGCATTCGCCCGGCAACCAGCGCCAGCAGGCCGAAGGGCAGGTTGATCAGGAATACGCTGCGCCAACCGAGGCCGAGCGGGTTGAGCTGAATGAGCAAGCCGCCGAGCACCGGCCCGCCGATCGCCGCCAATCCGCCGATCACGCCAAAGGCCGCCAACCGGCCGATCCGCTCGCTGGGGGAATAGAGAAGCTGGATCAGCGCCACGCCTTGCGGCGCCATGATCGCCGCCGCCGCTCCCTGCGCCAGACGCGCGATGGCGAGCGTCGTGGCATCCGACGCCAGTCCACAGGCCGACGACGCGATCGAGAAGACGGTCACGCCGATGGTGAACATCCGGGCATAACCGAACAGGTCGCCCAGCCGCCCACCCACGACAAGCACCACGGCAAAGCTGAGGAAATAGCCGGAGACCACCCATTGCATCGCCCGGTCCGATGCGCCGAGGCCCTGCTGGATCGCGGGCAGCGCGGTGTTGACGATCGTCGAATCGGCCACGTCCATGATGAAGGCGAGAAGGATGGTGGCAAACGCCAGCGCCCTTTGCCGCTCGCTCAAGCCATCCGAAACCGCGCGTGTCGCCACCTTGATGATCCTTGCTTGACAGGGTGGCACGTCATGGCGATACCACGTATCAGAATGCAAGTTCTAATTAAGCCGTAGCAGCGGCGAATCGATTGGGAGAGAAGCCGATGGCCATCACGCCAGAAAGCCCCGAGATGCGCCGACCCGGCATCGGTCAGGGCATTACCGTCATCACAGCCGGCTTTCTGCCGATCCTGGCCATCGCCTCGCTGTTTCCGGCGGTGCCGTCGATCATCGACCATTTCTCGGCCGATCCTTCCGCATCGTGGAAGGTGCCGGCGATGGTGTCCGCACCGGGGCTGACCATCGCCGTGGTCGCGCTGTTCGCAGGGATATTGGTCGATCGCTTCGGTCGGCGCAGGCTGATGCTGGTCGCCACCCTGCTCTATGCGGTGTTCGGCGCGGCGCCCTTTTTCCTCGACAGCCTCGACGCGATCTACGCCTCGCGGCTGCTGCTGGGCGTATCGGAGGCCGTCATCCTGACCACGCTCAATACGCTGATCGGCGATTATTGGGATGAGAAGGGGCGGCGCAACTGGCTGACGATGCAGGGGCTCGCCGGACCGTTCCTGGCCAGCGGGGTGATCTTGGCGTCGGGTTTCCTGACGGGGCTGCGCTGGAACGGCATCTTCCTGATCTATCTGGTCGCCTTTCCGATCTTCGTCGCGGCGGTGAAATTCCTCTACGAACCGCAGAGCGATGCGACCGCGCGCAAGATGCTGGGGATCGGCCAGGAACCCGCACGAACGCCGTTTCCGATGGCATCGGTCGCCATGATCGGCGGCGTGACGCTGTTCGCCTCGGCGCTCTACTATGTCTTCATCATCAACGGCGGCATGGCGTTTCGCGAGGTCGGTATCCAGTCGTCGCAGGAACTGAGCAAGCTGACCTTCATTCCCAGCCTGTTCGTGATGCTGGGTTCCGCGATCTTCTGGGCCACGGGGCGTGCGCGTCCGGTGGTGCAACTCGGCATCTTCCTGGCGCTGATCGGCGGCGGGCTGGCGACGATCGGGCTGGCGCCGGATTGGCGTTGGATGATCGCCGGGCTGGTCGTTCAGCAGACCGGGGCGGGCATGGCGGTGCCGACGCTGATCGCCTGGGCCCAGACCAAATTGCCCTTTGAACATCGGGGGCGCGGTATGGGTGTCTGGACCGCCTGCTTCTTCTTCGGGCAATTCTCCAGTCCGTTCCTGGTGTCGATGTTCCGCACCCAACTGGGTGCGATGCAGGCGGCGTTCCTCATCATGGGCGCCGCCGGGGTCGTCGGCGCGGTCGCGGCCTTCCTTATCGCGGTGTCGCGGCGTGACAGCGGCACGGCCGCCGTCGCGGCGGCGGCCTGATCCCAACCTCTCTGTTCAGGACCATAGTCATGACGATCAAGCGAGGCGTCAGCCTCTACAGCTATCAGAACGAGACTTTCCTCGGCAAAATGACGCTGGAGGATTGCATCCGCACCTCCGTCGAATTCGGCGCCAACGGCATCGAGGTAATCGGCGAGCAGACCTTCTGGGGCTGGCCGGAGGCTGGCGTCGCCGAGGACAGGATCGCCGAGTGGCATCACCTGATCGGCAAATATGACGCGGTGCCGGTCTGCCACGACTTCATGCTGGACTATAAGCGTTACAAGGACCGCGAAATGCCCTTCGACGAACAGGTCGCCAGCGTGAAGAACGACATCGACTTCGGGGCGCGGCTGGGTGTCCAATATGTCCGCGCGCTCGTGTCGATCGCGCCGGAGGTACTGGTCGCGGCCGCCCCCCATGCCGAGGAAAGGGGCATCAAGATTCTGATCGAGGTGCATGCGCCGCTGCACTTCGACCATCCGTGGATCGTCCGCCATGCCGAGGCCTTTGAAAAGTCGGGCAGCGATGCGCTGGGCTTCCTGCCCGACATGGGCATGTTCCTGTCCAAATTTCCGCCCGTGTGGAAGGAGCGCTTCATCCGCAACGGCGTGCCGCCGCATATCGCCGACTATATCACCAAGGCTTATGAGGACCGCGTCCTCAGCGAATATGTCATCCTGAACGTGCGTGAGATGGGCGGGGTCGGACCCGCGATCGCCATGGCCGAAACGCTGCGTCACAATGCGGCGTATGAGCCGAAGCGAATGCTCGACTATATGCACCGCATCCATAATGTGCACGGCAAATTCTATCAGATGGACGAGGATCTGGTCGAACCCTGCATCCCTTATGACGCCATCGTCGCGGTGCTGAAGCGTGGCAATTACGACGGCTACATCTGCTCGGAATATGAGGGCAATCGCTGGATCGAGGATGCGCACGAGGTCGATTCCGTGGAGCAGGTCCGCCGCCATCATGCGATGCTGAAGCGACTGATCGCCGCGCCCGCCACCACCGACACACGCGCCGCCTGAGGGAAACGACCGATGTTCGACAACAAGATGATCGTGGAAGACAGCCTGAAGGCGACCGATACCGGGTTCAGCATCGAGGCGCGCCTGCCCTATTATCGGGGATTGGGCCTGTCGATGATCGAGAATGTGGCGATCAGCATCAATGGCGAAGCGGTCCCGCGCGAGGATATCACCCTGTCGCTGCGTGGTCGGACCTGGACGCTGGACGAGATGGAAAGCGAATATGGTGACCGTTGGAATTTCGGCGAGAAGGCGCTGGTGGGCGTAAAGCGGGCGAGTGGACTCGCCCCCGGCGAGCACCGGATCGAATTGGCCGAGACGATGCGGATTTCCTATCTTCCGTTCGTCCCGACGACCAGGGATGCCAAGGTGCTGACGCTGCGCTGATCGGCATACTTGGCCAAGGAATGGGGCGGTTCCCGAACGGGAAGCCGCCCCTTTTCATGGGCAGGCAGTACCAAGCGGATTCCTCTGCGAAACTCCCTCTCCATCATCCCGGCGAAAGCCGGGGTCCGTTGCGGGATAATTGTACGTTACTCCAATTGCTATCCAACTGGAACCCGGCCTCCGCCGGGGTGGCACATGTTCTTAGGCGACGTGCCGACTTTCGCAGAGCAATCCAGGAAGAAGGGGACAGCCCGTGTTCAAGAGGCTGCCCCCTGAGGCTTCATGGCAAAGGAATCGCGGTCATATCGCGCCTTCCTTCAGCATCGATACGGCATTGGCACAGGCCCGCGCCGTCAGCGCCATATAGGTCAGCGAGGGATTCTGGCAGGCCGAGGACGACATTTGTGCGCCGTCGGTGACGAAAAGATTGGGCACGTCATGCGCCTGGCTCCATTTGTTGAGCACGCTGGTCTTCGGATCGTGTCCCATGCGCGCGCCGCCCATTTCATGAATGGCGGAGCCGCCGGGATTGGGCGTATCCATGCCCATGATGACGTGGCCACCGGCGGCGGTCAGCATCGCGGCGGCCTCCGCCTTGGCATCGGCCAGTGCGGCATGTTCCTCCGCCCCATGTGCGAAGTTGATGCGCAGGGCAGGGAGGCCCGCCGAGTCCCTGATCGTCGGGTCCAGGGTGATCCGGTTGCTGGCGCGCGGCATGGAATCGGCAAAGGCAACCAGCACCATCCGCCACATGCCGGGTTCGCGCAGGCTGTCCTTATAGTCCTTGCCCACACCGGCGGCGCGCTTGCCCGCCGTCCAGGCGGCACGGAAGGCCCCGCCCTGGTACGAGAAACCGCGCGTGTGCCCCTTGCCGTCGATCGTATCCAGGTTGCGGAAGCGCGGGATGACCACCCCGGTCGGGCGGTTGCCGAAATAGCTGTGCTTCTCGAACCCCGGCATGATCGCGATCCCGGCGACCGTCTGGGCATGGTCCATGATATGGGTGCCCAGCACACCGCTGGAATTGGCCAGGCCGCGGGGATTGGCCTCGTTCGCCGAGCGGAGCAGCACGCCGACGCTGTTGAACGACCCGGCATTCAGGAAGACGATCCGCGCCTGGGCACGCTGGCGCGTTCCGTCCTTGGTGTTGATGAAGCGCACGCCGGTCGCGCGGCCGGTCGCCGGGTCCTGCTCGACCGCCTCGACCACCGCGTCGGTGACCAGCGTCAGATTGCCGGTCTTCTGCGCGGCGGGCAGCGTCGAACTCTGCGTCGAGAAATAGGCGCCGTAGGAGCAGCCGCGCGCGCAGATCGAACGATATTGGCACGCCGCCCGCCCCTGGTCGGGTTTGGCCTCGGTCAGATTGGCGTTACGCCCGATGGTCAGGCGACGGCCCGGCCATTGCCGACCGATCACCTCGCGCGTGTGCTGCTCGACGGCGTTCAGCGCCATGGGCGGCAGGAAGCGCCCATCGGGAAGCTGCGGCAGCCCCTCCGCCATGCCCGCGACGCCGATGAACTCCTCGACCTTGTCGTACCACGGGGCCAGATCGGCGTAACGGATCGGCCAGTCGGTGCCATGGCCATCGCGGCGATTGGCATCGAAGTCATAGTCCGACCACCGATAGCATTGCCGCCCCCAGGTCAGCGATCGTCCGCCGAGCTGATAGCTGCGCCACCAGTTGAACTCGGTTTCGCCTTCCGTCGTATAGGGGTTTTCACGGTCGTTGACGAAATGGTCCTGGGTGAACTCGGTGAAGTGCCGGTTCTTGCGCTGGACGGCATAGTCCTTGTCATAGAGTTCAGCGTCACCGACCCCGCGAAACTCGAGATCCCAGGGTGCCAGCGTCTCCCGGCTATAGCCGCTGCCATGCTCGATCATCGGCCCGCGCTCGATCATCAGCACCTTCAGCCCGGCCTCGGTCAATTCCTTGGCGGCGAGTCCGCCGGTGATGCCCGAGCCCACGACGATCGCGTCGAAAACAGGATTTTGTGCCATTAGCTGAACTCCACGGCGGTCCAGTCGCTCGACCAGGCGCGGCTTCCGGGCGTGTAGGGGATGTCGGCGTCCCATCGACCGGGGACGAGTTCATATTGCAACTCGCGCGAGCCGCCGACTTCGGAGGTGTAATAGGCGGTGAGGATCAGGCCTTTCAGCTTGCGCCAGGGGGATTCGACCGCGTCCGGCCCACCCTCGGCAAAGGCGGCCTTGTCGACCGCCGCGACCGCTGCCTCGCGCGCTTCGGGCGCGGCGTTCAGATAGTCGCCATGCGTCGCGGCATCCAGTTGCCATTCCAGCCAGCCCAGATAGTCCAGGCTGCCGTCCCGGCGCTGATGACGCGACAGGGTGACGGGCAGGGCAGCTCCGGCCGCAGGGGCGCGGGTGCCGTCCAGGCCATGGTCCAGCGCCAGGATGACGAAATCATGCGCGCCGATCTCGCCCGCGCCGGGGGTTGTGGTGCGGGGCAGGACGCGGTGGCTTGCGTCGCGTAGCACCGCGCGTTGTCGGTCGGTGACGACATCCGCCGTGTCGGTCCATCGGACGGCGGCGGCGGGGATGCCCACCACCATGGCGAACAGCGCCGCCCCTCCCAGTATCTCGCGTCGAGCCAAGCCCGTTTCGGCCATCACGTGCCACATCCTCGCCTATGCCGCCTTTATCGACGGCTATAATTAGAACTGCCATTCTAGTAAGGCGATTTGGACGACGAGACAAGCGCTAAGCGCGGGGCGCGCGCGCCTTGGGATTGGTGGACAGATAGGCGGCCAGCATGTCGGCCAGATCGGTCTTCAGCTCCGACCAGTCGCCTTCGCCCGCTGCATCGATCGACGAACCGAAACCCAGATAGCGCGCGATCGCGGCATAGAGGATGCGGAATCCCGCATCGGCGGCGTGTTCTGGATCGGCATGAGGGATCGAGTCGCGGTTGGTGAGCAGCGCGGCGATCACCGCTTCGCTCGTCCGGGCATAGCTGCGCTTGCCGATGGCCGCGATCACCGGGTCCGCACTGGCGCGCAACATCAGCGGGCGCATCAGATCGGCGTAGCGGCGCAGCACCTCGGCCACCGACTCCACCAGATCATGCACCATGTCGATCAGGTCGCCGCCCCGCGCGTTCAACGCCGCGATCGCCGCCAACATGTCCGAATCGACCCGCTCCAGGACGCGCAACTGCACGACATGGACGAGGTCGTCCTTGCTATCGAAGCGGCAATAGATCGAACCGATCGACACTTTGCCGTGCTTGGCGACCTCGTTCAGCGTGAACTCGTCCGAACCGCGCTGGGTCATCAACTCTTCGGCGGTGGCCAGCATCCGCTCGAAGCTCGCCTTGCTGCGGCCCTGCTGCGGCGCGCGCGCCTTGGCCATGATCGTTTCGATATCCATCGACACCCCATTGACAGCCCCGGGTGGCTGCCATATCAGAATTACAGTTCTAATTTCATTTTAAACGAACCGCAGCAAAGCGGCAACGCGCCACGCCATGACGTGGGTGAAAAAAAGGGAGAGGTTTGATGCGTTTCTCGGTATTCCTCAACGCACGGTCCATGGCGCCGGAGCAGGATCGCGCCTTGATCCATGGCCTGACCGGCCATGCGGAACGGGCAGCCGCGCTCGGTTTCGATGCGCTGTTCATGCCGGACCATCATTTCAACGGCTATATGCCGATCGCCAGCGACAGCTATATGTTCGCCTCCTATCTGGCGGCGAAATTCCCGGACATGCACTTCGGCTTTTCGGTCACCTCGGTGCCGCTGCATCATCCGGTGCGCTTCGTCGAGCGGATCAACATCCTCGACCAGTTGACTGACGGCAAGCTGCTGGTGGGCGTCGGTTCGGGGACCACGCCCGAGGAGATGATCGGCTTTGGCGTCGATTACCGGGATGCGGGCGCCATCTCCGAAAAGAACCTCGCGCTGGCCGAGCAGCTCTGGGCCAAGACGATGGACGATCCGGCGGTCGAGATCGACAACGGCCCGCACCAGGGGCGTGTGCTCCAGCGGATCGCGCCTGCTGCGTATACCAAGGGTCATGCCCGGCTGATGCCGGTGGCGATGAAGGAATCGAGTGCCCGTCGCGCGGCTGAGAATGGCTGGCCCGCCTTCATCCCCGCCTTCACCCCGCCGCAGATCGGCGGCACCGAGCCGATGAAGCATGTCGCCAAATATTTCGGCGTCTACAAGACGATGCTGGAGCAGGCAGGGCACAGTGCCGAGACGATCGCGCGCGCGCTCGACTGGACGACCCACACCTATCAGCTTGTCCATGTCGCGGACAGCGACGAGCAGGCACGCGACGAGATGATGACGATCCTGCGCGCCTATCAGGACGCGATCGAGCGTGAGGCCGAATTCAATGCCCGCGCCGAGTCGAACGACGCCAACAGGAAGACCGACCGCACGCCCAATGCGCTGACCGAGGACTGGATCGGAACCTGGTGCCTTTATGGTTCGCCCGAAACGGTGATCGCGCACCTCAAGCCCTATCAGGAACTGGGTATCGGCAATATCCTGTGCGGCACGACCACGGGGCCGCTGACCGACGAGCGGCTGCGCCTGGGCGACCAGACGCTGCGGTTGCTGTCGGAAAAGGTCATGCCCGCGTTCAGGAGGGCCTGATCCGATGGCGCGGCATATCGTGGGGATCGGCGGCACCTTCCGACCCCGTTCGTCGAGCGAGATGTTGGTGCGTTCCGTGCTTGCCGAATGCGAGCGGATGGGGGCGAAGACCACCATGTTCGATGGTCCGGCGTTGGCGGCGCTGCCGCATTTCAACCCGGAGCGTCCCGAACGCACGGCGGAACAGGGGGCCTTCGTCGCGGCGCTGCGTGAGGCGGATGGCCTCGTCATCGGGACGCCCGGCTATCATGGCGGCGTCTCGGGCGTGGTGAAGAACGCCATCGATCTGCTGGATGATCTGCGCGGGGACGAGCGGGTCTATTTCGATGGTATGCCGGTGGGGCTGATCGTCTCGGCGGCGGGATGGCAGGCGGGCGGCGTCACGCTGGCGGCGCTGCGCGGCATCGTCCATGCGATGCGCGGCTGGCCGACCCCGGCGGGGATCGCGATCAACTCGATTGCGCAGAAGCCTTTCGGCGGAGACGGCGCGATCGTCGATCGAGGCGTGGCGGCTCAGATCGAGACCCAGGCCCGGCAGATCATGGCCTTTCGTCTGGAACCGGTCGTATGACGGCCCTGACCATGGCCCAGCAGGCGAGCCTGACCGCCGGGGCGGCGATGTGGCGCTCGGTCGCGATCCCTGAGGCGGGTATCCCGTCGCTGCACATGAGCGATGGCCCGATGGGGATCGCCAGCGGGCGGGTGGACGAACGCGACGTCGCGCGCCTGTCGCCCTGCGCGACGGCGCTCGGTGCCAGCTTCGACGTCGCCCTGATCGCGCGCGTCGCGGCTTTAGTCGGCGGCGAGGCGATCCGCATGGGGGTCGATCTGGTCCTCGCCCCCAATGTCAACATGGCACGCAGCCCGCTGGCCGGGCGGGCGTTCGAATATTTCTCCGAAGACCCGCTGCTGACCGGGCTGGCTGGAGCGGCGTGGACGCGGGGGCTTCAGTCGACCGGCGTCGGCGCCTGCGTCAAGCATCTGGTCTGCAACGACAGCGAGACGGATCGCGACCGGATGAACGCGGTGGTCGATGAGCGGGCGCTGCGCGAGGTCTATCTGCTGCCCTTCGAGCTGTGTGCGGCGGCGGGAGCCGGGGCGATGCTGACCGCCTATAACCGGGTCAATGGCGACTGGTGCGCCGAGCATGGCCATATCTCGACCATCGTGAAACAGGAATGGGGCTTTGACGGTCCGTTCATCAGCGACTGGTTCGGGACGCATTCGACCTCGGGCAGCCTGAACGGTGGGCTCGACCTGGAGATGCCGGGGCCGGCGCGGTTCCTGGGTGCCAAGGCCGTCGCGGCAGTCGAGGCGGGCGACGTCGTGGCCGAGCGGCTGACCGACGCCGCCGAGCGCGTGGCGCGGGCCGCCCGTCGCTGGTCCGGCCCCAAATCGGCGCCCCGGGAGGATGCGGATGCCCTGCTGGTCGAGGCGGCGGCGGCGGGGATGGTGTTGCTCCGCAACGAGAATGATCTGTTGCCGATCACGCCGGGCAGGCATCGCCGGATCGCGGTGATCGGCCCGAATGCGGCGGCCCCCTGCTATCAGGGCGGCACCTTTGCCAAGATCGCGCTGTCTCCCGATGCGGTCCGTCCCCTGGAGGCCATCATGGCGCGTTATGCTGGGGTGGCGGAGATCGTCTACGAACCCGGCGTCGATCCCCAGCCGCGCCTGCCCGCCATGCCGGTACAGCCCGTCCGGGGCGAGGGGCAGGGCATGACGGTCGACTATTTCGCCGATGGCGACCTGTCCGGCCAGCCTGTCGGGCAGGAGGTGCGCGACACCAATTCGCTCGTCTGGTTCGTCGGCGTGCATGAACAGGGTGTCTTCGACCGTCCCGCGGCGATCCGTGCCAGCGGCTGGTTCACGGCCACCAAGGACGGCGCGCATCATTTCTATGTGGGCGCCACCGGTGCGGTCACCCTGACGGTCGATGGGCAGCCCTTGATCGACCAGCCCGAGCGTATGGCGGCATCCGATGTGATGGGCTCGCTCAAGCGCGGCGATGCCGAGAGCGCTGAGATGAGGCTGGCGGCCGGGCAGCGTGTTCTGGTGGAGGTCGTCTTCCGCTATGACGGCGCGCGGGTCCATGGCCTGTGGTATGGCGTTCGTGGACCGGACAGCGCGGAGGCGATGCTGGCCCGCGCGGTCGAGGCGGCGGCGAATGCCGATGCGGTGATCCTGATGATCGGCGAAACATCGGACTCCAGCGTCGAGAGCAAGGATCGACCCGACACGGCCATCGCGCCCGAGCAACGGACACTGATCGATGCGGTCTGCTCCGCCAATTCCAACACCGCGATCATCGCCAATATCGGCCATGCCTTCGACGCGACTTGGAGTGACAAGGCTGCGGCGCTGATCTCCGCCTGGTATCCGGGGGAGGGTTTCGGGCCTGCGCTTGCCGCCGTGCTGGCGGGCGACGCCGAGCCGGGTGGCCGGTTGCCGGTCACGCTGGGCCAGATGCGAGGCCGACTATCCGGCGCTGTCGCTTCAGCCGGATGGGCAGGGTGATCTTCCCTATGAGGACGGCGTGCTGATCGGATACCGGGGGCTACAGGCGCGCGGTACGACACCGCTCTACGCTTTCGGGGCGGGGCGGGGCTACACCCGTTTCGAGTGGTTGAATGTCGACGCCGATGGTGGCGATGTCCTGGTCACACTGCGCAATGGCGGCGATCGTGTCGGCAGCGAGGTGGTGCAACTCTATCGGCATGTCCCCGAATTCGCACTGGTCGGCTTCGCCAAGGTCGTACTGGAGCCGGGAAGGACGAGGACCGTCAGGATAACGCCCGAACCACGTCTTTTCCGCATCTGGAACGGTCGCGATTGGGAAAAGCCGTGCCAGCGTGCCGGGCTGTCGGTCGGCCGTGCGAGCGACGATCTGCCCTTCACGACCGAGGTGACGATATGAAAGCCATGTTTCATGCGCTGGTCCTAACGACGCCATTTCTGGCACCGGCCGCGATCGCCGGATCGGGGAGCACGCTGACCGATCGCAACCGCGCGATCATGACGGATTTCGCCGATCGCTTTTATACCCGGCGCGACGTGGCCGGGGCGTTTCAGCGCTATGTCGTGGCGGACTATATCCAGCATAATCCCGGCCTTGCCGATGGCCGCGACGCCGCGGTCGCGGCGCTTGCCCCCAAATTCGCGACTCCCGGCGCGCGCTTCGACGTGAAGCGGATCATCGTCGACGGCGACATGGCTGTCATCCACCTGCATGGCCGCACCAACCCGGATACCCCCGGCGGCGCGGTCGCCGACATCTATCGGTTGAAGGACGGCAAGATCGTCGAACATTGGGATGTGATCCAGCCGATGCCGACGACCGCGCGCAATCCGCATCCGATGTTCTGAACGCGCAAAATAATCTCGCCCGATCGCCGATCGGCGCTTGACTCGGGCCTTAAACAGAACAATCATTCTAGTTCTAAATGAGAGGCGGATACGCCTCCGACCATGGAGAGGGGATCGTATGATGAGGTTCCGCCGCGTCGCCATCACGGCGCTTACCACTACCACCGCCTTATGGGTGGCCCATCCCGCATTCGCGCAGGTCGCGAATCCGGCGGGTTCCGCAGCGCAGACGTCCGCCAATGGGACGACGCGGGCGGCGGCCGATGAGCTCGCTCAGTCCGAAGACATCATCGTCACCGCGACCAAGGTCGAAACCCGGTTGCAGGATACTCCGATCGCCATTCGCGCCATCGGTGGCGCGGATCTGACCAAGGCACAGGTCACCGATGTCAGCGGGCTTCAGCGCCTTGCGCCCGATCTGGGCATCACGCCCGACTCCGTCTTCACCAAGATCGCCATTCGCGGCGTGTCCAGCCAGGATATTTCGGAAAGCGCCGATCCTGCTCTGACCGTTTCGATCGATGGCGAATATATCAACCGCCCGGTCGGCCTGAACGCCAATTTCTTCGACTTGGAGCGGATCGAGGTGCTGCGCGGGCCGCAGGGCACATTGTTCGGCCGCAACTCGACGGCGGGTGCGCTGAACATCGTGGCGGCCAAGCCGGTGCAGGAGAGCTTCGAGGGCTCGGCGACGCTGGGCTATGGCAATTACAACGCGATCTATGCGACGGGCGCGGTTAACGTGCCGCTGGGCGACAAGGTCGCGATCCGCGTGGCGGGGCTGCACAATCAGCATGACGGCTATGTCGACAACGGTCCGGCGGGTCGGGGCGACGATGCCAATGTCGATGCGGTCCGCGGCAGCATCCTGTTCGCGCCGGGCGCGCTGGAGGTCTATCTCGCGGGCGAATATGTCGACATCGACCAGACCGGGCCGATGCAATATGGCCTGGCCGTCAACGGATCGACTCCCGGCGTGACCGAGTTGCCCGCGTCGGTGGCTCCGCCCACGGCCTATACCACGCTCGCCCAGCGTCAGGTTCCGTCCTTTGTCGACGTGCCTCAGGTGTTCGATCCCGCCAGCTTCCCGCTTGGCCGAATGGGGAGCTTCAAGAGCCAGCAATATGCGGTGCGCGGCCGCGTCTCCTATGATTTCGGCGGCGCGACGCTCAGCTATATCGGCGGTTATCGGCATGTCGATAACCAGGCGGTCATCCCGCAGAACGGCTTCCTGCCGGAGCTGTTCACCTTCTACAACGACCGCTACGATACGCGCACGCAAAGCCATGAGGTCCGTCTGAACGGCGGAAGCCAGGGCCAGTTCGTCTGGCAGGTCGGTGGCTTCTATTTCCACGAGAACCAGATCATCGCGCGTGGCCTCTATCTGCCCGTGGCGGGGGCCTTCGCCAACTTCTTCTATCGTCCTTACGTGACCTCGGAATCGAAGTCGGCCTTTGCCCAGGCGACCTATTGGATCGTGCCCGACACGCTGAGCCTCACCGGCGGCATCCGCTACACCGACGACAAGAAGGATGCCGAATATATCAACTACGGCTTCTACCGCTCGCCGACCATGGCGCGGCCACCCGCCGACGGCAGCGGGGCAGGGGCGCTGATCCGCTATCCCACTTACAAGGAAGACAAGATCACTTGGACGGCGGGCGTCGAGTACAAGCCTGCGCGCGACAATCTTCTCTATGCCAAGGTCAGTACCGGGTTCAAAAGCGGCGGCTTCGATCTGGTCGGATCGTTCAACGCGGAAAATCTGACGGCCTATGAGTTCGGCTCGAAGAACCGCTTCATGGGCAATCGCCTCGAATTCAATGCCAGCGCCTTCTACTACGACTATAAGGACCAGCAGGTTCAGGTCTATATCGACACCACTGTCGGCGCGCGCACCTTCAATGCCGGCAAGAGCCGGGTCTGGGGCATCGAAACCGATACCGCCGTCCGCCTGTCGCCCAACGACCGGGTCAGCCTGATCGTCAATTATATCGACGCGCGGCTTCAGCAGTTCGCGGGCATCCCGGCCCCGACGCTGGCCAATCCGCCGGCCAATGTCCCGCGCCTGACGCTCGACCTGGCGGGCAATGTCGCACCGCAGGCGCCCAAGTGGACGATCGGCATCAACTATACCAAGACGATCGAACTGGGTGACGGATACAAGCTGGTGGCTAATGGCTTCAGCCGGTTCAAGTCGCGCTATTTCCTCACCGCCTTCAACTACAGGGGCGACGAGGTGGATGCGTTCACCACCACCGATCTCAGCCTGGAACTGAACATGCCGAACAACCGGTTCAGCATCCAGGGCTATGTCCGCAATCTCGAGAACAACCGGGTGAAGACCTATGCCGGGTTCACCGGCGGCGGGATCAACATCTACAATTGGAATTTCGGCCAGCCGCGCACCTACGGCGTGCAGGGCTCGTTCCGCTTCTGACGACACCATCCCCGGCGGGGTGTGTCGCCACCGCCGGGGCATTACCCAGCCCCTGGAGCATGACATGGCAAGAGTGACCGAGATCCGTTACGTCGGCTATGGCGTCGCCGACCTCGATGCCGAACGCGCATTCTATCGCGACGACTGGAAACTGGTCGAAGCGGGGGAGCGGGATGGCCTGTACCATTTCGCGGCCGAGGGGCATGACGAAGCCTATGTCGTCCGTCTGCGACAGGACGATGCCAATCGCATCGACGTGATCGCGCTGGCCGCCGACACGCGCGCCGATGTCGATGCCTTGCACGCCAAGGTGGAGGAGGCCGGTTGCCGGATCATCTTCGCCCCCCGCGACCTGGCGACATTGGGGGGCGGCTATGGTTTCCGCTTCTTCTCGCCCGATGGGCTGCCGTTCGAGGTTTCGGCGGATGTCGAGCGCCGCACGCCGCGCGCGCTCAGTCGCTGGGAAGGCATTCCGCAAAAGATCAGCCATATCGTGCTGCATTCGCCCGATCACCGGGCGATGGTGGCGTTCTTCACCGATGTGCTGGGCTTTCGCGTGTCGGACTGGCTGGGCGACTTCATGTGCTTCCTGCGCTGCAACTCGGCGCATCATCGCTTTGCCATCCTTCCGGGGCCGCCCTGTCTCAACCATGTCGCCTATGACATGCTGACCGTGGACGACATGATGGCGGGTATCCGGCGGCTGAAGCAGGCGGGCACCGATATCCGCTGGGGGCCTGGCCGTCACACGGCCGGCAACAACACCTTCAGCTATTTCACGACGCCGAACGGTTTCGCGGTCGAATACACCTCGGAACTGGAGCATGTCGACTTCGAGACGCACGAGCATCAGGTGCATGTCCCCGGCCCCGGCACGATGGACCAATGGGGCATCGGCGTCGGCGGTCCGCAGACCATGCCGCATCCCAAGCCCGATGCCGGGTTGTTCCAGCCGGTTTCGGTGTAAGCCCGATGGCGCTGTACGAGCCCTTTCCCAACTATATCTGGAACCTGTCGGTCGCGATCGCGATGGAGTCGGGCGCGCAGCTCGGCGAGATCATCGACATGTGCCAGCCGATCAAGGAGGCGGCGGCGAGCGGCGCGGATGCCGGTACGCCGATGTTCATGAAAGCCTGGGCGGCGATGGGCGACAAGCTGATCGACCTCGCCGCCGAGGACGAGGCCAGGGGGCGCGCCTTTTCGGCCTCCAACAAGCTGGAGCGCGCCAGCCTCTATCTCATCACCGCCGAGCGGATGCAGGGGCATGGCCATCCGGGGCGTCGCGAAACCTATGCGCGCGCGCGCGAGGCGTTCGACCGTTCGACGTCTCTGGGGCGGCTGAACCGCGAGCGGGTGGAGATCCCGCTGGCGACAGGCACCATGCCAGCCCTCTATACCCGCGCACCGGGCGAGGGGGCCAAGCCGGTGGTGGTGTTCTGCAACGGCCTCGATAGCTGCAAGGAACTGCTTTACTGGACGCGGCTGCCGCACGAACTGGCCCGGCGTGGCATTTCGACGCTGTGCGTGGACCAGCCGGGATCGGGCGAGGCGCTGCGGCTCCAGCATCTGCCGGTCGATCCGCACAGCGAAAGCTGGGCCAGCGCGGCGGTCGACTGGCTGGAGACGCAGCCGGACGTCGACCCGAGGCGGATCGGCATGACCGGCATCTCGCTGGGCGGTCACTTCGCGCCGCGCGCCGTCGCGTATGAGCCACGTTTCGCGAGCGGCGCGGTCTGGGGTGCGAACCATAATTGGCGCGAGGTGCAGGACAGGCGCATGGCACGCGAGGGCGAGAATCCGGTCCCGCACTATTGGAAGCACGTCCACTGGGCTTTCGGCGCGAAGGATCAGGACGACTTCCTCGCCAGGTCCGAAGCGATGAACCTGAACGGCCATATGGACCGGATCACCGTCCCGTTCCTCGTCACCCACGGCGCGGACGATCGCCAGATCAGCGTGAAATATGCCGACGATCTGTACGACCAGCTTATCAATTCGCCACGTCGCGAGAAGGTGATCTTCACCCCTCGCGAGGGAGGGGTCGAGCATGTCGGGGCGGACAACATGGCCTATGGCCGCGACCTGATCTCCGACTGGTTCGCCGAGACGTTGGGAGGACGCAACTCATGACGCGCCGTATCGTCGACCTGTCGATCGCGATCGACCCGGAGGTCATTACCGATCCGCCGTTCATGCGGCCGAGCATCACCCGCCAGACCCACCACGAGACGGTTGCCGAGGCGGCGATGTTCTTCCCCGGCATCACGGCGGAGGCGATGGCGGGCGGCGAAGGGTTCGCGGCGTCGGAAATGCTGACGCTGAGCACGCATAACGGTACGCATCTCGACGCGCCGTGGCATTATCATCCGACCATGAACAAGGGGGAGCGGGCGATCACCATCGACGAGGTGCCGCTCGAATGGTGCCTCCAGCCCGGTGTGAAGCTCGACTTTCGCCATCTGTCCGACGGGCATGTCGTGACGGCGGCCGAGGTCGAGGCCGAACTGGTGCGGATCGGGCATGAACTGCGCCCGCTCGACATCGTGCTGGTCAACACCTCCGCAGGCGCGGCGCTGGGGCGGCCCGACTTTCTCGGGCGCGGTTGCGGCATGGGGTATGAGGCGACCCTGTATCTTACCGAGCGCGGCGTCCGCGTGACCGGCACCGATGCCTGGAGCTGGGACGCACCGTTTAGTCACACCGCCGCGCGGGTCGCCGAAACGGGCGATTATTCGCTGGTCTGGGAAGGCCATAAGGCGGGCCGCGAGATCGGCTATTGCCACATGGAGAAGCTGACCCGGCTGGAAGAGCTGCCTGCGACCGGCTTCACCGTCTCCTGCCTGCCCGTCAAGGTGAAGGGTGGTTCGGCAGGCTGGTGCCGCGCGGTCGCGATATTCGAGGAATAGGGACATGCGGCTCGCGACCCGTGAGGATGGCAGCCGGGACGGCATGCTGGTCGTCGTATCGCGCGACGGCATGCGCGCTCTGCCCGCCGGAGTGTCGATTCAGGCCGCGTTGGACGATTGGACTCGCCTGGAACCGATCTTGCGCGGGTTGGCCGGGCGGGTCAATGAGGAGGGTGAGGTCCTGGACGTCTCCGCGTTGCAGGCCCCCTTGCCGCGGGCATGGCAGTGGCTCGATGGCTCGGCCTTCCCGACTCATGGCGCGCTGATGCAGAAGGCGTTCAACCTGCCGCCGATCGAGACCGACAGGCCACTTATGTATCAGGGCTTGTCGCACCATTTTCTCTCGGCCACCGAGGACGTGCCCTTGCCCAGCGAGGCGGATAGCATCGACTTCGAGGGCGAGTTCGCGGTGGTGACGGGCGACGTGCCGATGGGCTGCACGGCGGACGAGGCGCTGGCACACATTCGTCTGGTCATGCTGCTCAACGACTGGTCGCTGCGCGCGATCGCGCCGATCGAAATGAAGACCGGATTCGGCTGGATACAGGCCAAGCCGGCCTGCTCGGTCGCGCCCTTTGCCGTGACACCCGACGCACTGGGATCCGCCTGGTCCGAGGGTCGTGTAGGACTGCCGCTGACCGTCGAGGTGAACGGGCGCTGGTTCGGCCATCCGGTCGGCGATCAGATGGCCTATGGCTTTCACGAACTGATCGCTCATGCCGCGCGGACCCGGAATCTGCCCGCGGGGACGATCATCGGGTCGGGCACGGTGTCGAACGCCGATCATGCGCGGGTCGGTTCGACCTGCCTGTCCGAGCGTCGCGCGATCGAGATGATCGAGGGCGGGGCGCCGCGCACCCCCTTCCTGTCCTTCGGAGACCGGGTGACGATGCGGGCGGGGCCGTTGTTCGGCACGCTCGACCAGCGCGTGGTCGCGGGATGACCGGCACCCGCGCCTTTCTCTTCAGTCCCGAGGAGATCATCGACGAGGCGCGCAACGGGCGGATGTTCATCTTGGTCGATGACGAGGACCGGGAGAATGAGGGTGATCTGGTCGTCCCCGCGCAGATGGCGACGCCCGATGCGATCAATTTCATGGCGCGGCACGGGCGCGGCCTGATCTGCCTGGCGATGGCGAGGCCTCGCATCGAGCAGTTGGGCCTCGACCTGATGACGCGGAGCAACGGCACGCGGCACGAAACCGCCTTTACCGTCTCGATCGAGGCGAAGCATGGGGTGACCACCGGCATCTCCGCCGCCGACCGCGCCCGCACCATCGCGGTGGCGATCGATGCGGCGCAGGGACCGGAGGCGATCGTCAGCCCCGGCCATGTCTTCCCGCTGGTCGCGCGCGACGGCGGCGTGCTGGGGCGCGCCGGGCATACCGAGGCGGCGGTCGACGTCGCGCGGCTGGCAGGGCTTAATCCTTCCGGCGTGATCTGCGAGATCATGGACGAGGATGGGACGATGGCGCGGCGTGACCGGCTGATCGCCTTTGCCCAACTCCATGGCCTGAAGATCGGCTCGATCCGCGACCTGATCGCCTATCGTCGTCGCCACGACCATCTGGTCGAAAAGCGCGCAGAGACCGAGTTCGACAGCGAATGGGGCGGCCGGTGGCGCGCCATGACCTTCTGGAACAAGGCAACGGGCAGCGAGCAGGTCGCGCTGGTCAAGGGGGCCGTCGATCCGGCGCGCCCGACCCTGGTGCGCATGCACGCCTTGTCGCCCTTCACCGATTTGTTCGGCGAGGCGAACGCGCGCAGCGGCCTGCTGCGCCGGTCGATGGAGGCGATCGGTCGGGAAGGGGCCGGGGTCGTCGTGGTCATCAACCGTCCGCGCCCCGATGGCTTGACGCTGGCGATCCATGCGCGGGCGGGCGTGACGGTGCCCGACATGGAGGAACTGCGCGATTACGGCGTCGGCGCGATGATCCTGAACGAACTGGGCGTCGGGGAGATGATCCTGCTGACCAACAGCCACCGCACGCTGGTCGGGTTGGAGGGGTACGGATTGCGGGTCGCGGGGGAGCGCGCGATCTGACCCCGCCCTTGGCTCAGGCGCTGCCCGACCGGCGATAGGCGCGGGGCGACATCCCGGCATGGCGGGTGAAGAAACGGGTGAAATAGGCCGGGTCGGCAAAGCCGATCGCAAAGCCGACCTCCGCTACCGACAGATTGGTATAGAGCAGCGCCCGCTTGGCATCGAGCATGGCGCGCTGGTCGAGCATCGCGGCAGGCGACTGGGCGGCGATCCGGGCGCAGGCGACGCGCAACCGGCTTTCGCTGGTGCCCAAGGCCTCGGCATGGATGGCGATCGGCTCGCGCAGGCGGAAGCGTTCGTCGATGCGGGCGCGGAAGCGGGCGACCAGGCTCTGATGGTGTCCGGGCGCGGCGCGGATGCTCCCCCGCATTCCGCCCGACGCGCGCAGCGTCTCGACCAGCACGGCGAGCAATGCCGCATCCACCGCCGCGCTATGCCCCGGCGCCGACCAGCCGAGTTCGCGCATCAGCGTCGCGATGCCCGCACCGATCGTGCCGGTCGCCGCCTCGTCCGGGTAGACCACGCCCACCCGGTCGAAGACCGCCGCCAGGCCCGGATAGCGGCTTTCGAGCTGCGCGAGATGGCGGACCGACAGGGTGACGACCGTGCCCGCCGACTCGTGAAGCCAGTCGAAGCCATGGACGATCCCGGCAGGCACGATCAGCAGCGCGGGGGCCGTCACCGCGAAATTCTCCCCCTCCGCCCGCATCGTGCCGCCACCCTGTTCCAGCAGGAAGAGCTGGATCAGGTCGGCATGGGCATGGGGCAGGATCGTCCATTCATGCGGGCGCGAACGATCGTCAAGCCGCTCGGCATGGACGAAGCCGTCCTCCACCGCGCGATGCGGTTCGCCATAGAGGTAGAAGCTGGGGATCGCTGCCACGGCCATCACCCATCGCTAACGCGGGGCAACCGGATCGTCCAATTTTTTGCGCGGCGCGTCCATCGTCTGCCAGCGCGGTTGGCGGCATGATCCGGGCATGACGGCGAGCAACGCCGGCTTCGAGAGGATGACATGAGGCACCGGACACAGGTGGCGATAATCGGCGCGGGACCGGCGGGCATGTTCCTGGCGCACCTGCTCCACGCCGAAGGGATCGACGCCGTCGTCATAGAGCGCCGCGACCGCGATTATGTCGAGGGACGGGTGCGTGCGGGGGTGCTGGAACAGGGCACCGTCGCGCTGATGCGGCGGCTGAACGTGTCGGCCCGGCTGGAGCGGGAGGGGCTGGTCCATGGCGGCACCAATGTCGCGCTCGATGGGCAGGTGTTCCGGATCGACATGGCGGCGCTGACCGGCGGTTCGACCGTCACCGTCTATGGCCAGCAGGAGGTGATGCGCGACCTGTTCGACGCGGCCGGGGAGCGCGGGCTGTCGATCGTCTGGAATGCCGAGGATGTGACGCTATCCGGTCTGGACGGCGATCGGCCGACCGTGATGTGGCGGCGCGAGGGGCTGGAGCGGCAACTGGACTGCGATTTCGTGGTCGGTTGCGACGGCTATCACGGCGTCAGCCGGGCGGCGATCCCGGCGCATGTCCTGAAAGTCTTCGAGCGGGTCTATCCGTTCGGCTGGCTGGGCGTGCTGGCCGATGTGCCGCCCGCCGATCACGAGCTGATCTACGCCAATCACGGACGCGGCTTCGCGCTCGCCTCGATGCGCTCGCCGACGCGCAGCCGTTATTATATCCAGTGTGCGCTGGACGAGGATCTGGCCGACTGGTCGGACGATCGCTTCTGGGACGAACTCTGCCTGCGCCTGGGGCCGGAGACGGCGGCGAAGGTGACGCGCGGCGCATCGTTTGAGAAGACGATCGCGCCGCTGCGGTCGTTCGTGGCCGAACCGATGCGCTGGGGGCGGCTGTTCCTGGCGGGGGACGCAGCGCACATCGTCCCGCCCACGGGGGCCAAGGGCATGAACCTGGCCGTGTCCGACGTGACCATGCTGGGCGCGGCGCTGACCGAGCATTATCGCGAGCGATCGAGTGCCGGGATCGACCATTATTCGGCGCGCGCGCTGGCGCGCGTGTGGAAGGCGGAGCGCTTTTCCTGGTGGTTCACCTCGGTGACCCACCGTTTCCCGACCATGGACGGCTTCGACCGGCGCATCCAGATGGCCGAACTCGACTATCTGCGCGGATCGCCCGCCGCGCAACGCACGCTCGCCGAAAATTATGTGGGCCTGCCCCTGGAGATGGCATGAAAAGCAAGATTTATCCCTCGCCCGCGGCCGCGCTCGACGGGCTGCTGTTCGACGGGATGACGATCATGTCGGGCGGTTTCGGCCTGTCGGGCAATCCCGAGAGCCTGATCCCGGAGGTCCGGGCGAGCGGGGTGAAGGGGCTGACCGTCATCTCGAACAATGCGGGAGCGGACGGCTTCGGCCTGTGGATGCTGCTGGAGAGCCGGCAGGTTCGTAAGATGATCTCCAGCTATGTCGGTGAGAACAAGCTGTTCGAGCAGCAATATCTGTCGGGCGAATTGGAACTGGAACTGAACCCCCAAGGCACGCTGGCCGAGCGCATCCGGGCGGGCGGCGCGGGCATCCCGGCCTTCTATACCAAGACCGGCGTCGGCACGGTGGTGGCCGAGGGCAAGCCGGTCGAGACGTTCGAGGGGCAGGATTATGTCCGCGAAACCTGGCTGCGCGCCGACCTGTCGATCATCAAGGCGTGGAAGGCCGATCCGGCGGGCAATCTGATGTTCCGCAAAACCGCGCGCAACTTCAACCCGAACATGGCTACCGCTGGCAAGGTGACGGTGGTGGAGGTCGAGGAGATCGTCGCAGCCGGGGAGATCGACCCGGATTGCGTCCACACGCCCGGCATCTTCGTCGATCGGATCGTGCGCTCGACGATCAACGAGAAGCGGATCGAGAAACTGACCACCCGCGCGCGGGAGGATGCGGCATGAGCTGGACCCGCGACGAAATGGCGGCACGCGCCGCGCGCGAACTTCGGGACGGCTTCTACGTCAACCTCGGCATCGGCATTCCGACCCTGGTCGCCAACCATGTGCCCGAGGGCGTCGACGTGACCTTGCAGTCCGAAAACGGCCTGCTCGGCATCGGGCCCTTCCCCCATGAGGGGGAGGCGGACCCCGACCTCATCAATGCGGGCAAGCAGACGGTCACGACGCTGCCGACCTCCAGCTTCTTTTCTTCCGCCGACAGCTTCGCGATGATCCGGGGCGGCCATATCGACATGGCGGTGCTCGGCGCGATGGAGGTGTCGGCGGGCGGCGACATCGCCAACTGGACGATCCCCGGCAAGATGGTGAAGGGCATGGGCGGCGCGATGGACCTGGTTGCGGGCGTCAAGCGCATCGTCGTCGTCATGGACCATGCCAGCAAGGCGGGCAGTCCGAAGATCCTGCCAGAATGCACCCTGCCGCTGACCGGCAAGGCCTGTGTGGACCTGATCGTCACCGACCTGTGCGTCATGGCCTGCGACAAGCCGGGCCTGCGGCTGATCGAACTGGCCCCCGGCGTCACGCTGGAGGAGGTGCGCGCCAAGACAAGCGCGCCGTTCACGGAGGAACTGGCATGATCCGCTATGTGCGCGAGGATGCGGGGGCTCCGCCGTCGCTGGTGGCCGATTACCGATCCACCTCGCTGCGGGCACCGCTCCAGCCGCCGCTGGCGATCCCGCAGACCCTGACCGAGACGACCGGGCCGGGGGGCTGCTGGGATCGGCTGATGGGCTCGGCACTGGCCGACCTGACGAAACAGCATCAGGGCGAACCGCTGGGGCAGCGGATCATCGTCACGGGCCGGGTGCTCGACGAGCAGGGCCGCGCGGTGCCCGATACGGTCATGGAAATCTGGCAGGCCAATGCCGCCGGGCGCTATATCCACGCCAAGGACCAGTGGGATGCGCCGCACGACCCGAACTTCACCGGTGCGGGCCGCGTGGTGACGGATGGCGAGGGGCGGTATCGCTTCGTCACCGTCCGGCCTGGGGCCTATCCATGGGGCAACCACAAGAATGCGTGGCGGCCCGCGCATATCCATCTGTCGCTGCTGGGGCCCGCCTTTGCGACGCGGCTGGTGACGCAGCTTTATTTCCCCGACGATCCGCTGATCGAGATCGATCCGATCGCGAACGCCGTGCCGATGCCATATCGTCAGCGACTGGTCGCAAGGCTCGCCATGGACGTGACCGAGCCCAATTGGGCGCTCGGCTATCGCTTCGACGTGGTGCTGAAGGGGCGCGAGCGGACGCCGTTCGAGGAGGATCATCATGACCATTGATCCCGCCAGCCGCCTCCCGGCGCCGCGCGTCGATAATCAGGACCCGGCGCTGTTCGGCCAGACGCCCAGCCAGACGGTCGGGCCGTTCTTCCATTATGGCCTGCCGTGGAAGGGCGGGGCGGACCTGGTCGGCCGGTCCGACATGGGCGCCCGGCCCGAATTGATGCCCGAGGCGCATTATGTCCTGAACCTGTCCTCTCCGACCGGCACGCCTCTGGGTGACGTGATCGAAATCACCGGGCGGGTGTTTGACGGGCAGGGCGCGGCCATTCCCGATGCGATGATCGAAATCTGGCAGGCCAATGCGGCGGGGCGCTATCGCAGCGTGAACGATTCGCGCGACGACGTGCCGCTCGACCCGCATTTCATCGGCTTCGGCCGCGCGGCGACCGATGAGGATGGGCGCTATCGCTTCCGTACGATCATGCCGGGGCGGGTGCCGGGGCCGGATGGCGGCCGGCAGGCACCGCATATCGCGCTGTCGGTCTTCGCGCGCGGTGTCGTCAAGCGGCTGGCGACGCGGCTCTATTTCGCCGGGAGTGCGGGATTGGAGAGCGATCCGGTGCTGGCGGCTCTCTCCCCCGAACGACGCGACACGTTGATCGCGCAGGCCGTGGGCGAGGGGGTGTGGGCGCTAGACCTCGTCCTGCAGGGCGCGCGCGAGACGGTGTTCTTCGACCTGTGAGCGATCTGCTTCGCCTTCGCCCCGCCGCCAGCCCCGCGATGATCGCGGTGTTCGACGACGCCGTGACCGTCGCCCATGCCCGTGCCTTCGAAGTCGCGTTGGCCCGCGCGCAGGCGGCGGAGAATGTGATCGCGCCGGACGTCGCCGAGGCTATCGCGACCGGCGTTGCATCCGCGCGGATCGAGCCCGCCGAACTGGCGGAAGAGGTGGCGCTGGCGGGTACGCTCGCCATTCCACTGGTGGCCCGGCTGCGCGGCGCGCTGGGCGACGAGGCGGTGTCGGCCCTGCACCGGGGCGCGACCAGCCAGGACGTCGCGGACAGCGTGCTGATGATGCAGGTGCGGGCCGCGCATCGCGTGCTGACCGCGGATGTGCAGCGGGTTGTCGCCGCCCTCACGCGCCATGCGCGGGACCATGCCAGGACCCCGGCGGTCGGTCGCACCTTGTTGCAGGATGCCCTGCCGGTCGCGTTCGGCCTGCGTCTGGCGCAGGCGGCGGCGGGGATCGCGGACGCGCTGGAACATCTGAACGATGCGGTTGCGCGGCATGCTGTCCTCCAGTTCGGCGGGGCGGCGGGCACCCGCGCAGGGATGGACGGGCGGGGCGCGGCGGTGGCCGCGCATATGGCAGCGGCGCTGGGTCTGGCGACGGCAGCGCCGTGGCACGCGCGACGGACCGGCGTGGTCGCGATCGGTGCGGGCGTGGGCATCCTGATCGGCGCACTCGGCAAGCTCGCCCGCGACGTGTCGCTGCTCGCCCAGAATGCGATCGGCGAGGCGCGGGAGCCGGGGATCGCGGGGCGGGGTGGGTCGTCGGCGATGGCGCACAAGCGCAATCCCACCGGATGCCAGGTCGCGCTGTCTGCCGCGACCCGTGCGCCGGGGCTGGTCGCCACGCTGTTGGCGGGCATGCCGCAGGAGCAGGAGCGCGGCCTTGGCGGCTGGCAGGCGGAAGGGCCGGTCCTGACCGACCTGTTCCTGCTCGCTTCGGGCAGCGCCGCCGCGATGGCGGTGGTCGCCGAGGGGCTGGAGATCGACGCGGCGGCGATCGCCCGCAACCGTGCCGCCGCCGATATGGGCGAGGATCTGGGCGAGAGCGCGGCGATCATCGCGGCGCTTCTGGATGATAAGGACTGACATGGCTTACACCCTTCGCGATGGCGTGCGCCTGCACTGGCGACTGGAGGGGGCGGCGGACCGGCCGGTGCTGGTCCTGCTCAATTCGATCGGGACCGATCTGTCGCTGTGGGATCGCACCGTCCCGCTGCTCCTGCCCGCCTTTCGGTTGCTGCGGATCGATACGCGCGGGGCGGGCGGATCGGATGCGCCGGAGGGCGATTACACGCTCGCCATGCTCGCGGACGATGTCGCCGCGATCATGGACGATGCCGGGGTGGCGCAGGCGGCGGTCGCGGGCGTGTCGCTAGGCGGGATGATCGCGATGCAATGCGCGCTGGATCACCCGGAGCGCGTGGCCGCGCTGGCACTGATCTGCACCTCCGCGACGATGGACCCCGCCGCCTGGACGACGCGGATCGACATGGTGCGCCAACAGGGGACCGCCGCCATCGCCGACATGGCGGTCGGACGCTTCCTGTCGCCCGGTTTCGCCGCGCGGCATCCCGAGATCGCGGACAGCTTGCGTGACGGTATCGCGCGACAGGCGGATGCGGGCTATGCGGGCGCGGGGGCGGCGATCCGTGACATGGCGCTGATCGACCGGATCGACGCCATCGCGGTGCCGACGCTGGTCGTGACCGCGATGCTCGATGTCTCGACCCCCTATGCCGGACATGGCGAGCATCTGGTCGCCACCATTCCCGCTGCCCGGCATGTCGGCGTCGACGGCGCGCATCTGCCCCCGATCGAGGCGCCCGCCGCGCTGGCGACGGCGCTGCGACGGTTCCTGACGAGGGACGAGGCGGTCGAAGCCGCTGCCGAAACGCTGCTCGAGGCGGGGCTTGCCAACCGCCGCCGCGTGCTGGGCGATGCCTGGGTCGAGCGCAGTCTGGCCAGGCGGACCCCCCTGACTGCCGATTTCCAGGCGATGATCACCCGCATCGCCTGGGGTGAAATCTGGGGGCGGCCGGGGCTCGACGACCGCACCCGCCGTCTGATCGTGCTGGCGATCACCTGCGCGTTGGGACGCTGGGAGGAGTTCGCGCTCCACGTTCGTGCTGGGCTGACCCAGGGCGGCTTTACGCGGGACGAACTCAAGGAAGTGCTGATGCAGACCACCATCTATGCGGGGGTTCCCGCCGCGAACACCGGCTTTGCCGAAGCGCAGACGATCATCGACACGCTGGACCAGGACGCCTGATGACCGACGCCTATATCTGCGACGCGATCCGCACTCCCATCGGCAAGCTCAACGGCGCGCTGGCGAGCGTGCGCGCCGACGACCTCGCCGCCATCCCCTTGCGCGCGCTGATGGAGCGCAACCGCCATGTCGACTGGCGGGCGGTGGACGATGTCCTGCTCGGCTGCGCGAACCAGGCGGGTGAGGACAATCGCAACGTCGCGCGCATGGCGGCGTTACTCGCCGGACTTCCCGAAGCGGTGCCGGGCGCTACCATCAACCGGCTGTGCGGATCGGGCCTCCATGCGGTGGGCAGCGCGGCACAGGCGATCCGCAGCGGTGATGCCGAACTGATGATCGCGGGCGGGGTCGAGAGCATGACGCGCGCGCCCTATGTGATGGGCAAGGCTGCCAGTTCCTTCGACCGGGGCCAGCAGATCGAGGATACGACGCTGGGCTGGCGCTTCATCAACCCGGCGATGCGGGCCGCCCATGGCGTCGATACCATGCCGCAGACCGCCGAGAATGTCGCCGACCAGTGGCATGTCGGACGCGAGGAGCAGGACGCTTTCGCGCTGGCCAGCCAGCAGAAGGCGGCCGCGGCGATCGACAGCGGGCGGCTGACCGTCGAGATCGTCCCCGTCTCCATTCCCCAACGCAAGGGTGAACCGGTCCTGTTCGACCGCGACGAGCATCCCCGCGCGACCAGCCTGGAGGCGCTGGCGAAGCTGAAACCGGTGGTGCGCGCGGACGGCACCGTGACCGCCGGGAACGCCTCGGGCCTCAACGACGGCGCGGCGGCGATGCTGGTGGCGAGCGAGGGCGCGGCGGCCCGCCATGGCCTGACCCCGCGTGCGCGCGTGCTGGGCATGGCCTCGGCGGGGATCGCGCCGCGCATCATGGGCGCGGGGCCGATCGAGGCGGCGCGCAAGCTCTGCCGGATCACCGGGCTGACGCTCGACCGGATCGACGTGATCGAACTCAACGAAGCCTTTGCCGCACAGGCGATTGCTACCCTGCGCGATCTGGATATCGCGGCCGACGATCCCAGGGTGAACCGCAACGGCGGCGCCATCGCCTTCGGTCATCCGCTCGGCATGTCGGGCGCGCGGATCGCGATGACGGCGGTCGAGGAACTGCACCGCACGCGCGGCCGCTATGCCATGGCGTTCATGTGCATCGGCGTGGGGCAGGGGATCGCACTGATGCTGGAGCGGGTATGAAGAGCGCCTTAATCTATGTGAGAGCCAAACCGATAATTAAGGACTGTCCTGAACGGGGATGCAGCTGTTGTTGCAGCTCTACATGACTGGATCGCAACCCGGGCTTATCCGCTATATTTTCCGCATCATCCGCGTGGTTCGATCTCACCCCACTTCTGGATCGGCAGAAGGCTTCACGACGCTGATACGGCAGAGTATTAATTATCGGTTGGGCTTTGTGGAGGAGGAAATTTAGGCGCAACAACGCAAACCGGCGGCCGGGCCGCCAATTTGCTGGTGCGTGCACTCGTTCAGTGGCGATCGAGCGCGGTGTCCTCCAGCCGCACGCGGCTTCCGGAAGGCGGGAGGGGGTACTTGTCGGCGCCGTGCCGATGCCGGACACTATGAGGCATGACCGGTCCTGGCCTGCCCGACGAACACCCTGTCTTCGCGCATCATGTGCGCGCGCTCCTGGCGCGTCAAGCGCAGGCCGACCGGGATCTGGTGGGGGCGTCGTACCGTCGGGGACGAAATCACCAGCCCGAGGCGGAGCCGGGACAATCGCCGGCCCGTCGCAAGACGGATGCACTGGCCAAGGCGGTCGGTATCGACTTCCACCAGTCCAGTCCGATCCGGCGGGGTGGCCGTCAGACGGGCGGCGGGCGGGTGCCGCACTTCGACATGAAGCCGGTGGGTAAGACCCACGTACCGACGAGCGGAGACGGAAAGGTTCACCACCGCTTCAAGGCCAAGGCCAAGGAGGGCGAGCATTTCGACTATCTGCGGGACGGCGCGAAGGTCACGATCATCAGCCATCTCGACTATATCCGGCGCGATCAGGCGGTGGCGGATCTGGCCGAGAACCTCGTCATCGACATGATCGACGAGCAGGTGATCCGGGCCGGGATGAACGCCCGGGCGATCGTATCCAACATCCCCGGCAGCCCTGAGCGCCAGCGGTCGTTGTTCGTTGCGGCCGAGCAGAGCGAACGCACGCCCAAGCTCCACCATCTCACCGCCTCGACCGCCGATGTCGGGCGATATGACCGGGTGGCAGGATTTGCGACAACCCCGTCCTGGCTGCGTGACATGAGCCGCAGACTGAAGGCTGCGCGACGGGAAGCTGAAGCCAAGGCGGCGGCTGAGGGACGCCCCTTCAAGGACCGGCAGGTCATCGTCGCGGATGTCACGCCCGAGGAGGCGTTCGACCGGCTGACCTGGTGTGATCAACATCCGAACTTCCCCGCGCCGCAATGGCGGCAGGGGCGCACGGGCCGCAGTCACTATCGCTTCGTGCAGGAACTGCCCGCCGACGCCAAGCCAGAGCAGCATGGCCAAATCCTCCGCAACATCGTCGCCATGCTCGCGTCGGATGGCTGGATGGCGGTCGGGGTGATCCACCAGCCCGATCAACACGGCGACAAGCGCAACTTCCACATCCATGTCGATGCCTATGACCGCCCGGCGAAGTGGCTGGACGAGGAGGGCCAGTGGGATTTCGAGGTGATCGAGCGCAAAAACGGCAAGAACACCCGGCCCTACCGCCAGAACAAGGTCAGCTACCGCGCGGAGCCGGGCAACAACGGAAAGCGTGCCAAGGTCGACACCGCCGAGCTCATGCGCGGGCGCCTCATCGACATCGTCAACGCGGTCATGGGCGAGGAGCGCTACCTCCACGGCACCTATGAGGAAAACGGCATCGCCCTGACCCCGCTCGAGCATATGGGCAATCGCGCGACCGGTCACGAGCGGCGTGGGGTCGCGACGGAGGTCGGCACCCGCAACGCGCGGCAGATCGTGAGCGATGAGCTTGCCGCCTGCGAGAAGAAGGCGGCTGCTGCGACCGAAGTGCTGGCAAGGGACATGACGCTGATCCTGCCGTCGATCGGTGACCAGCCTGACGCGGTTGCCGCCGCCCGGCGGTATGAGCGATTGTCCCGCCGACTGATCCAGCGCCGCCATGACATGGACGTCGCCGATGTCGTGGTGGCGGCATCGCGATCACGGGCGGAAGCGGTGATCGCAACGCTGGAGCCGGAGCCCGGCCGCAGGACCAAGCCGCGCGCTGGCGATCGTGCGCTGTTGGAGGCGGCGCGCGCGCATCTCGACTGGGTGGCGCAGCATTCACCCTCCGACGACGAGCGTGTGGCCGAACGGCAGCGGCTCGCCAGGATCGAAGCGCAGGCTGGTGCTGCATGGGATGAGGTTGCGGCGGCAATTGTCAGGGAGAAACAATGCAACCCTGCGATCACCTATGTTCCGACGCGGTTGGCACCCTCGCCGACGATGCCGCATCCAGATTACCAAGAACGGGTGCGTGGGCGTCTTCGACGCTGGCTGGCGCGTGACGGACGCGATGAGGGGCGGCTGGTTTTTGTTGGCGACACCGTGCGCCTGGCACCGGATCAGCCGAAGGCGGTCGACCGGCTGCTGCGGCTGTACGCTGGCGAGCAGGAATTCCAGAATTGGATGGTCAGCGAACGGGAGCGGCGGGCCGATCAAGCCGCGGCTGATGCCAAGCGGCAGCGCGACAAGCAGGCAGCGCTGCAACGCGCCGAGGTGGCCCGTCGCGAGCAACAAGCCGCGAAGGCGGAAGCGGACGACCTGGTCAGAACGATGTCGCCGCCGGAGGTTCGTGCGCGGCCAGAACCCGTCGCTGCCGACATGCCAGCTGCCCAGCCTGCGGGCAGGCCGCCCGTGCCGGAAAGGACATCGCCACCCGAAGCTGTTCCCCCCGCTTCTGTCGATTACCCCGCTACCCAGCCCGTCAATCGACGACCGCCTGATCCGCCCGTTGTGACCAGGGTCGATCCACAGCGAGAGAAGGAGGGCGAGCGGCAGGTGCCGCCCGGGCCCGCCCCGCGAGGCAGGCCGAAGGACCCTCCGCCCCATATCCGGAGCAAGGGGCCGGACGATATAGCGCCGCCACAGCGTCCGATGGATCGCGGTTCAGAAAGATAATGACGGATTTCGGGCCGCCCCGATCGATGCGATCGGCCAGAAGGAAGGAGGGGAATAGCCTGTCGGCTGCACCATGATGGTGAAATGGACCTGAAGGCGACGCGAGCAGCCCCGCGCCGCCGGACTGGAAATGATATGAAGACCAAGACGAACGTTGTGCCCGGCTGGCTGAGCCCGAGCGCGGTGATGGACACGCTGTTCGACGTGCGCGAGCCCGGATGCGAGGAACTGGGCTATGCCCTGCTACGCCCCCGCGCGAAGCAGAAGGCGAACAGCGCGACCGCACTGATCCGCGCGAAGATGGCACCCGTCGAGCCGACCAGCACCGCGCGCACGACCGCCTGCGGCATCCCGGTGACCGCCCGCCAGCACCGGCTCGTGCTCGCCCGGGGTGTCGGGGACATGGCGTTGGCGCCGCTGCTCGACGAGTATGATTGTGCCGTCCGCCCGCATCAGCGCCTGCTCGCCGGTGTGCTGACGATGCGCGGTGCCGTGACCCAGCCGATCCACGACCTGTTCGACATGGCGACCAGTTACGCCGCGATCCATCTCGCTTGCGGCCGGTCCCTGACCAGCGTGGTTGTGGCCCATGCCCCCGGAGATGAATTGAGCCGCGCGCTGCCGCACGTTCATATCTGCATGCTGGCGCGTCAGCACACGCCGAGCGGCTGGGCCGCGGAGCATCCCGATCTCGTCGATACGACGCACCGCATGTGGGCGGACGAATGGCACGCCTTCCGTGCCGGATGGGAGCAAATGGTCGCCGCTTGAGCAGGTGACGGGGCGGCGACGGCCGCCCCGTTCGATCGTCAGAACGCGGCCCGGTCTGTCTTGGGCGCCCGCGCCAGTACGGCTGCCTCGAACGCTTGGCTAAGGCGGCGATCGGCATCGGTGCCCGCTTCCAGGATGATGGAATTGGCGCCCATGGCGGTGCTGCCCCGCAGCGTCGGCCACGCCGTATCGAGCTCGCCGCCAGTATAGGTCATGCCGCAGATCTTCACCGCCTGCGGTGCGCACCAATGCCAGCTAAGCCCCTGATCTTTCACCGCATCGGGCTTGCCGTATTTGGCGGTGAGCTGTGCCTTCATCGCGGCATCGCCCATCGCGGTACCCGGGATGGTCACCTCGACGCGCGACACGCTGTCGCCGCCGGCGATTTGGGCGAACTGGATGTCGGCGCGCTCCTGGTGTGGCCCCATGGCGATGATTTCGGCGATCCCGGCATAGGTCGGATTGGGTGCCGCCGCACCCTTGCGGTTCGCCACTTCCACCGCGACGCGCTGCGCGAAGGATTCGGTCTTGCGCGTCTCGGTCACCTTGTACCCGGCCTGCTGCAACGCCGCCTTCACCTGCTGCGGCGTGTCGCCGAGCCGAATGCCGGCCACGTCCATGGTTGCCGGATCGGCGGCATGGGCGGGTGCGGCGAAGGTGAGCAGTCCGGCTGCAACCGCTGCGAATATTATTCGGTCATACATAGTCATGTCCTTGTGGTGATGCTGGATCAGCGGAGGGTCAGGCTGGGAAAGCCGGCGGTGTCCTGCGCGCCGGCGACGTGCCCGGCATCGAAGGCATGGGCGACGCCGAGCCGCAGCGAGGAGGTGGGCGACAGCGCGGCCGACCAGCCAAGCTCGACGTCCATCTCGCGTGCGGTCGGTGTCAGGTCGACGCTGGTCAGGCGAGTGGCGAGCACGCCGGTCATCAGGTCATAGGCGACTGGCGCCTCGACGACCGCACGGGCGTGTTCGAGCCGAAGCGGCGAGGACAGCCCGAGCGTCATCGTGCCGCCGCCAAGACGATACGCCGCGTCGAGCGCGAAGGCGGTGCCGGTCATCGGGCCGGTGAAGCGCAGCAGGTCCGATCCGCCGGCGACCTGAGTGGTGGCGGCCGTGGCCCGTGCCGACAGCAACACGCCTGCAATGCTGCGGCTAGCCGTCAGGGTGGCCAGCGTCGTCCGGCTGCCCGAGAGGGCCAAGCCAGCGGGGGCGCGTAGCCCCAGCACCTGTCCGCGTTCGGTCAGGTCCGACAGCTCAACCCCAAGCCCCATCGGCGTCGCGAAGGTGACACTGCGCAAAGCAGAGCGGCCGTCGCGTGATGCGCCGGAAGCAAAGCCTGCCGACCAACCGTTGCCGCTCCACGATGACGAGGTGCCAACCGGTGCTGCAACGACACCGCGCAAGGCAGAGCCGGCGATGCCCGCGCCTTGCCCGATCGCGACATTGGCGCTGAAACTGACGGTTTGGCCGGCGGCAGGCGAGAAGGCGAAGGTGGCCGGGCGGCTGGACCGCGCCGCAGCCCATGGCCCGGTGGTAGCGGAGGCGAAGCCGAGCTTCGCGTCGCTGGCACTCGTGGCGAGCCACGGCGGGTCCATCGTCCCCAGCATCGCACCCGCCAGCAACCCCGATCTCTGGCTGCGTGGTGCGGGGGTGCCAGTCATGGTGAAGTCACGGCCATAGCGGTCGACAACCGTCATCCGGGTCACGGCGTCCGACAACTGCCCGCCGCTGCCGAACGGGCCCGACAGGCTAAGCGAGGAGTAGCGTGCCAGCACCATGTCGGCGGCGGCAAAGGCGCTGGCGGGCGCCTGTGCCTTCATCGCCGCCTCGACGTTGAGCAAACCGGCGCCGAAGATCTGGTCTGCACCCTTGTCGCCGAGGTCGGTCGCGGTATCGAGCAGGATGCGCGAGATCGCCTTGCCGCCGAGTTGCGGCCAGTATTGCTTGAGCAGCGCGGCGGCCCCGGCGATCGCGGGGGCGGCGAAGCTGTTGCCGGTGACGGTGGTCAGTTGCCCGTCCTTGCCGACGACGCTGACGTCCGTCGCAACCACCGCCAGCGTGCGGTCGGCAAGATCGCCAGGCAGGCCGTTGCCACTCGGCGGGCGGAGCGAGCCGTCGACCCGGAGGCCGAACAGGAAACTGTCCTTGTTCTCCAGATTGCCACCGACCAGGTTGCGGGTGATCGTCCCAGGGGCGCCGCTTTTGTCGTCGACGAAGTTGGAGACGGATTGCACGAGCAGCCGGTCGGCCTTGACGACGCCGTCCATCGCCGCACGTTGCTCGGCGGCGGTCTGACCAGCCGCCTCGCCGTTCAGGCTCAGCGAGATCACGAACGCGCCTTTCTCCACCGCATAGGTGATGGCGGGGGCGATGTTGGCGGCGTTCGCGCCGCTACCTTCCTTGATAACCGATGTCGCGGTGACGCCCTCGAGATCGGGCGCTACGATCTTGAGGGCGAGCAGCGTCGCGTCATAGGCGACGCCTTGCACCCCCGTGCCATTTTTCGCGGCGAGCGCGACCGAGGCGACCTCGGTGCCATGGCCCTGCACATCGTCGAGCGGGAAGGTCACCGTCTCCGGCGCACAGGTGGCGCAACGCGCGATTTTGCTTTCGAACGTCTTGCTGTCGGGCGAGATGCGGCCGGCGAACTCGGCGCTGCTGGTGGCGATGCCGGTGTCGATGACCGCGATGGTCACGCCCTTGCCGGTGATGCCTTTGTCATAGGCGTAGGCGGCCTTCGCACTGACCACCGCGGCAGACGCCTTGTACTCGGCGCTATCCGCCGAACTGGTCGGCGTGGGAGACGGCGTCGGTGTCGGGCTGGGCGCCGGCGTGGGTCCAGGCGTCGGGATCGACCCGGACGAATTAACGCCTCCGCCGCCACAGGCCGCAAGCAGCATGGCTGCCGATATCACCGATGTCGTTTGAAACGCTTTCCGCCACTGGCGGCTGTGTCCCGCAACCATACGCACCCCCGTGTCGGGCGATGCTTGGCTTCCCCAGCCGGCGGCACCGCCCCGTGAAACGAGGCGATGCCGGCCCGAAAGCCGGAAGTTGAGAACTCGCGATTAGACGAGCGCGCACGCCTTTAGATTCCCGGAGGAACCCTGGACATACGCGTGCGCCTCCCGGCTGAAACTCGTTCGGGCCGGGCATTCGGCTACTAATCGCGAGGTTCTCACGCCTCGGTCCGCCTGCTGACGAACGTGGCTAGTGTAGGCCGAACCCGTTAACGAACCAAGTCCCGCCTTGCAGGAATGACGTTCGGGCTGCTGCAACATGCGGCAGGTTGAGCCAGTTCTGACAGTGCGATTTGGCGTATTTTGAGACTCTTACCTTCTCCGGCAGCGACAATCTGCTGGAGAAAAGAAAATGAAGCGCCGCCGCTTCCCCGTCATCTTTCGCGTGAGCGTGATCCTGCTGCTGACCGCCCTGATCGCCGGACAATGGTGGCAACGCCAAGCCGCTGGCAGCATCGCCGGCTGGGTGCCAGCCATGGCCGAGGTGTATTGCCCCGCCGCGGCAATCTATCGTTCCGGCACCATCGCGGATAGCGCGCGAACCCTCGATGGCTGGGCCTATGCCGTCATCGGCAACGCTCTTTTCCGCGATGGCCGCGACCGCTGCCGCGCGAAGAGGGGACAATCGGCCGGGGCCGAGCGAGGCCCTGAAGAGAAATGAAAATCGAAGGGGCCTGATCCGGACCAGCCGGTCCGGGGATCACGCTGTTGCGCAGGTACCCCCATGCATTCGACCCTAAATGATACGCTGCCGACGACCTCGGTCGCGCTCCTCAACTATGTTCTGACCGCACTCGCTCCCGACGAGCCGTACCCCTATGCGGGCAACACCGGCCTGCCGGGGGGCGTGGAGTCTCTCGAGAACAACCTGATCGTCGTGGCGACCCCGGTCGCCGAGCGTCTCTATGACGACGCGGTGATGCGGTGTGCCGCGTCCCGCAAGCGCGACGTGGTGCTGATAAGGCACGGCTTCCACCCCGAAATCCTCGAACCTGTGCGGGCCGATGTCGCGCTGCACTCGGTCACCGGACCGATCCTGGTGCCGGATTTGAGCTTCTACCGCGATGCCGATGGCGGCCTGCACCTCGTGCCGGCGCGTCCGGACCTCTTCGTCGGGATCACCCGGCACGGGTTGGAGGTGTCGATGCCCGCTCCTTGGAACAGCGGGTGGGAGCGGGTGACCGGGCTCGAGCGCGCCGCCGCCGAGATCGTCCGCGCCTGCCGGCGGACAGAATAGGGTTGAGATCAGCGAAGACGAGAATGGGCCCCCGGAAATGGGGGATGAAACAAGGAGATATCCAGATGAACACCCCGAATTTCGAAGCCGCCGTCACCCGCGCCGTCGTCAAGCTGCTGCTCGGTGCCCGCAAGCTCAAGCCTGGCGTCGCCATCACCGGTGGCGATCCGCTCGAGATCGAGGACAAGATCAAGATGGGCCGTCACGCGGTCGAGACCGACGCCGACGTCCTGCACCTCGAATATCGCGACCGTCCGAACCCGGCGCTGACCGGCATCGCCCTGTTCCTGCCGCGGGGTGGCCGCTGCCACATCCAGAGCGGCTGCCGCCTGTGGCTGTCAAAGGCGGGCAACCGCGGGCTGATCCTGCCACAGGCCCATGTGCGCGGGCACTTCCGGCTCGCGCCGCGCGAAATCGTTCACGTCGATAGCAAGCCCGCCGAGGATCTGAGCGACGGCATCGAACGCGCCAGCGCGTGGCTGACCAGGCAGGTCATGCGGCCGGGCGTGCAGTATGACGACGCGCAATGCACGCTGTGGGCGCAGGCCGCCTGACGGATCGGAGCGAGGTCTATCACCCTATACGGACGAGCCAGCCAATTCGGACACCTGCCAATAAGTTTGTCACCTGCATGTCCGAATATGCTGTCCTGCTCGTATAGGGTATGAGGAGGCGGCCATCATGTTCAAGGCGTTGTTCTTTATATTGCTCGGCGTCTAAGCTGGCATCGGGGCGGCCTGCTTTGGGACAAAGCCGCCGTTCTTGGTCCGGCCTCGAAAAGGCAGGTTTCGGATAAGCCGGTCGTCAACGGATTCGGATTCGTCAGGCTAACACGTTTGGTCGACTGCTGATTGTGCCGATACATGTTGAAGCGCAAGATGTAACAACTAAGTTCCGGTCGCGTTCAGATTGTCACTGAAATGAGCAATTCAACGTATTATAGGATTAGTTTCCTAATATATACAGGGAACCTTTCGTTGACCTCATCGAATTCAGCTTCGCGCAGCACTTGCCGCCGCTGCACGCCATAGGATCGGATATCCACATCAGCCGGCAGACCCTGCGACGCCTCCTCGACAGCGACGATGACCTGCGCGTCAGCCGGCGCCTGCGCAAAGATAAACTTCAGCATCTGAGGCAGGTGCACTGCGTCCTGGCCCTGTTGATTGGGAGCATCGATCACAATCGGAAATGCCGTGGCTATAGCATATTTAAAGCGGGTTTGCAGGAACGCATAGTAATATGCCAGCAGTCCGCGAGGCCCCTCGCTGCCACGCGCCGCCTGGATACGGTGTATGGACTGCGCGCCATCCTGCTCGAGCGCGACATCTAGGTCGAAGGCATATTTAGCGAGTAGGGCGCGGTAGAACTTCAGAATCTCCCCACTTCGCTTGGCGCTGGTGAGACTGGTCATTGTATCTCGATGTTTGTCGACGCGCTGGCGCACATCAGCGGCATCAGCGGCCTTCTCACCCAGCGAACTGCGAAGGATCTTAGCAGCTTCGGTCTTCCCGGCGGCGATCACAACATCATTGAATGACAGGGCTGCTCGTTCGACTGCAAGAATATGCTCGATCCGCCGTGACGTGACCCCCGTTTCTTCATCCAACTGGAAGTAGAGACCGTCTCCTTAAAGGGACGGACGGAATGAAGCGGAAGCAGTTTTCGGAAGAGCAGATCATCGGCATCCTGAAGGAGGCCGAGGCGGGTGCGGTGGTGACGGAGCTGTGCCGCAAGCACGGGATGTCGAGCGCGACTTACTATGCGTGGAAGGCGAAGTTCGGCGGCCTGGAGGTGTCCGACGCAAAGCGCCTGCGGTCGCTCGAAGAGGAGAACGCCCGGCTCAAACGGCTACTGGCGGACACGATGCTGGACAATGCGGGGTTGAAAGACCTGCTGTCAAAAAAGTGGTGACGCCCGCCGCGAAGCGGCAAGCGGTCGCGCATCTCCAGGCGACGCTGGGGATGAGCGAGCGGCGGGCATGCACGGTCGTTGGGGCAGACCGCACGAGCATGCGGTATCGCTCGTGCCGGGCGGATGATGGCGACCTGCGGTCGCGGCTGCGCGAGCTGGCGCAGCAACGCCGACGGTTCGGCTATCGGCGTCTGCACATCCTGCTGCGCCGGGACGGCATCACGATCAACCGCAAGAAGACCCAGCGGCTCTATCGTGAGGAGGGTTTGACGGTCAGGCGCCGGAAGGGACGAAGGCGCGCCACAGGCAGCCGTGCGCCCGCGTCAGTGCTGGCGCTTCCCAACCAGCGCTGGAGTCTGGACTTCGTCCACGACCAGCTCGTGACCGGCCGTCGGTTCCGCGTGCTCAACATCGTCGATGACGTCACGCGCGAATGCCTTCGGGCGGTGGTGGACACGTCGATCTCGGGCCGGCGGGTCGTGCGCGAGCTGGCCGATCTGATCGCCGAGCGTGGCAGGCCGAAGATGATCGTCAGCGACAACGGGACCGAACTGACGTCGAACGCGGTGCTCGCCTGGTCCGGCGATGCCCGCATCGAGTGGCATTACATCGCGCCGGGCAAGCCCACGCAGAACGGGTTCGTCGAGAGCTTTAACGGTCGCATGCGCGACGAGCTGCTCAACGAGACGCTGTTCTTCACCATCGGTCAGGCCCGCTCGATTCTGGCCCGCTGGGTCGACGACTACAACAACGAGCGTCCGCACTCCTCGCTCGGCTACGCCACTCCGGCAGCCTTCGCTGCCGGGCTCGAACAGCAACGGGCGGGGTTAACCCCGCCCGTTGCTTCACCTGCGCTTATGCGCGAAAACCACGGTCGGTCTCTGGTTGCCGCTGGATGAAAGACCGGGGTCACGTCAGTCACGTCAAACTGAATATGGTACGCATTCGCTCCGCCGAACGAAGGCGTCGATCATCTACAGGGCTACCGGCAACCTTCGTGCTGTCCAGATCCTGCTTGGTCATAGCAAGCTCGAGAACACCGTCCGTTATCTCGGGATTGATGTGGAAGACGCACTTGCCCTTGCCGAGAACACCGAGATTTGACCTGTTGGCTCCTCGCCGCTGCGAGGGGCCGACCTTACGGCGCACTGCTGGACCAAATCTGCATTGACATGGTGGCTTCACGGTCGATCGTCGAACCATGCCGTTTGTCGCGTTCCTGTAAAGAAGCGCACCTAAGGGCCGCTCCGATCATCGGAGCATGTGTTGAGCTGGCTGCGCGAAATAGACCGTTGGTTCATGGCCGAGGTGCTGCCGCATGCGGCGGCGTATCGGGCGAGAGCCGCGTATTTCTGCGGCCGGGACGAAGCGGACGATCTGGTGCAGGAAGCCTATGCCCGCGTTCTGAACACGGCGGATTATCGGTCGATATCGTCGCCACGGGCCTTTGTCCTGACCATCGTCCATAATCTGGCGCTGGAACGGATACGGCGGGCTAATGTGGTCCGGATCGATGTGCTGGCATCGCTGGACATGCCGGAGGTTGCCGATCCGGCCCCCGATGCTTTTGCGGTCGCGGCGGGGCGCTCCGAGCTGCACCGGCTGTCGGAATGGATCGACGCGCTGCCCCCGCAAATGTCGCAGGTGGTGCATATGCGCAAGATTCAGGGCCTGCCACCCGCCACGATCGCACAGGCGCTTTGCATATCCGTCTCGACCGTGGAAAAGCATATCGCTAGGGGGCTTGCCCTCATCACCAAGACGCGTCGCGACAGCGAGGCCCGGATGGAGGAAGTTTGTCCAGCCATTGCCCCCGACAGCCGTGCGACGCTGACCTGACCGACGAAGCGGCGGCATGGCTGGCCGCGCTCGACGCAGGCTCGGCGGACATCGCGGCGTTCGAGGCGTGGCGCGATGCGGATGTACGGCGCGCGGTCGCCTTCGTCGAAGTGGCGAGCACCTGGCGCGATCTCGATCGGCTGCGCGTGGCACGCGGCGACATGCAACACGCGCCCGAATTGCGGCCCCTCGCGAAGCCCGAGCACCCCGACCGGCGCCATGTGCTGCGTGCGGCGGCCTCGGTCGCCGCCGTCATGGTCGTGGGCGGCGGCTTCGCCTATCGCGCCAATGCCCGCGACAAGGCTGTGACCAAGGTCGGGGAACGGACGGCGGTGGCGGCAGGCCCCGGCCTGTCGCTCCATCTCAACACCGATAGCTGCGTCTATTGGAAAGACGGCGCGCCCGACCGCCTCTGGCTGGAGCGCGGTGAGGTGGCGATCCGGCTGGACGCGTCGCATCGGCTGGAGCTGATCGCCCCCGATGGTCGGTTCCAGCTCAGCCCCGGCCTGTACAATGCCCGGCTGCGTCCGACCGGATGCGAACTGGCGGTCGTGCGGGGCCGCATCGTCGACGGCACGAAGACGTCGATTGGCCCCGGCGAAGTCGCCTTGGCCACGGCCGGCCGGCTCACCATTCATTCGCGCGACGGCAGCGACATGGCACGCGTCACCGCGTGGCAGCGTGATACGCTGGTCCTGAACGGCGAAAGCCTGGACTATGCGCTGGCGGAAATGAACCGCTATCTGGCCGACAAGATCGTGATCGGAGATCCGGCGCTGTCGCGGCTTCGCATCGGCGGCACCTTCGCGACGACGAACCCGCGCGAATTCCTGCAAGCGCTGCGCACGTCCTTCGGCGTGCGTGCCACCTCAGGCGCCAATGGCGGCATCGTTCTGTCACGCGCATAATATTTTTTCGGGGCGAGTAGCGGTTTCGCCGTCGTCATCCATCCCTGCACCGACCATCGCATCCATACAGGGATCAACCATGTTCAAGCTTCTGACCTCGACCGCCATGGTGGTGGTCGCGATGCCGGCTGCCGCGCAGGCTCGGGACAATGCCCCGGTCCGGTTCGACATTCAGGCGAGCGACACCGCCACCGCGCTGAACCAGTTCGCCCGGCAGGCAGGCGTCCATGTCATTTTCCCCTATGACGCGGTCGCGAACCGGCGTGTGGGTGCGCTGCACGCCCGGCTGACCCGCAATGAGGCGCTGCGTCGCCTGATTGCGGGTCAGGGCCTGGCCATCGCCAGCCGGACCGCGTCGATGATCTCGCTCAAGGCCGCCCCCGAGGCGCCGACGCCCCCCGCCGCACTCGAAGCCAGCGCCGCGCAGGACATTGTCGTGCTGGGGCGGGGCCAGTCGCGTCAGGTCCAGACGGTGTCGGCGAAGGCGATGGAAAGGACGTCCCCCGGCACCTCGCCGCTGCGCTCGCTGGGGCGGCTGCCGGGCGTCAACTTCGACTCGTCGGACGCACACGGCACCTATGAGGCGGCGACGCAGCTGTCGATCCGTGGCTTCCTGACCGACCAGATGGGCTATACGCTCGACGGCGTGCCGCTGGGCAACATGCAGTATCGCAACAATAACGGCCTTTCGATCAACCGCGCGCTGCTGAGCGAGAACAACGGGGCCGCCACCCTGTCGCAGGGCAGCGGCGCGCTGGGCACCGCCTCGACCAGCAATATCGGCGGCACGGTCGATTTCACCTCGATCGATCCAACCGACACATTCGGCGTCGACCTCGAACAAAGCTATGGCAGCGCCAATTCTTGGCGCAGCTTCGCCCGGGTCAATAGCGGCGATCTGCCCTGGGGCGGTCGGCTGGCCCTGTCCTATGCGCACGACCGGCAGGGCAAATGGCGCGGCTGGGGCCAGCAGGTGCAGGATCAGATCAACGCCAAATATCTACAGCCGCTGGGCGACGCCGTGACCTCGACCACGTTTCTCGACCTGATCGACCGGCGCGAGGACGATTATAACGACACCTCGCTCAGCCGCCTGAAAACCTATGGGTGGCAGTTCGACAATATCCCGACCTTCGCGCTGGCCGAGCAGTTGGCGACGATCGTCCAGAATGGCGGCACGCCGCCGGCCCCGTACGTCAATGCCGACGACGCGGTGTATCAGGGCGGCGGCGTCCGGCGCGACCTGCTGGCCTATGAGAAGCTGGCCTATCGCCTGGGGTCGCGCCTGTCGGGTTTCACCACCGGCTATCTCCATCTGGACAAGGGCATCGGCACCTGGGCCGATCCCTATGATCCGACCCCAGCAGCCTTTGGCGGCTCGCCGATCTCGGTATCGGCCAATCGCTACAATATCGACCGCAAGGGCGTCATGTCCCGCCTGGTCTTCCAGGCGGGACACCACAAGATCGAGGGCGGCGTCTGGTACGAGCATAACGCCTTCGACCAGGCCAATTACCTCTACGGCCTCCAGGCGGGCAACGCGCCGGCCGAATTCCAGCAATTCTACACCAATCCGTTCTTCACTAACTATGAGAACCAGTACCGGACCGACACGCTGCAACTGGACGTCAGCGATACGTGGCAGGCAACCGACGCACTGCGCCTGAACGCTGGCGTCAAGGGCGTGGTATCCACCAACACCGCTCACAGCATCGTCAGCCGCAAGCCGATCGACGGATCGATTCAGGCGAAGAACTGGTTCCTGCCGACGGTCGGCGTCCTCTACACCCTCGATCCGCATAGCGAGCTGTTCGGCGACTATACCCGCAACATGGCGGCCTTCGTCGCGTCGACCTCCGCTGGGCCTTTCTCCAGCAGTTCCCAGGCAGGCTTCAACTATATCCGCGGCGACCTGAAGCCTGAGATGACCAACACGATCGAGGCGGGCTATCGCTTCCACGACCGCGACGTGCAGCTCTCGCTGACCGGCTATTATGTGAAGTTCACCAACCGCCTGCTCGCCTCGTCGATCAGCGCGACAATCGTCGGCAACCAGAACGTCCTGCAGAATGTCGGCAGCGTGTCGTCGCGCGGGGTCGAGGCGGCGGTCACCTGGGCCTTTGCATCGCACTGGTCGGCCTATGGCAGCTGGGCGTATAACGACGCGACCTATGACGACAATGTCCAGCCGCTGGGCGGCGCGGTCATCCCGACGAAGGGCAAGCAGGTCGTCGCCTCGCCGAAGCAGGTGGCGACGGCCGAACTCAACTATGACGACGGCACGTTCTGGGGCGGCGTGAACGCGCATTATCGCAGCAGGCGCTATTACAGCTATCTCAACGATGCGGTCATTCCCGGCGCGGTCAACGTCAACCTGTCGGCGGGCTATCGGTTCAGCCGGCAACTAGACGTGCAGCTCAACGTGATGAACCTATTCGACAAGCGGTACATCGCCTCGACCGGCACGGCCGGGTTCGTCACCTCCGACCCGAACGGCACCTATACGACGTTGCAGACGGCGGCGCCCCGGCAGGTGTTCGGCACGGTTCGCGTGCATTTCTGATAGTGCCCGCGGGGCGGTGCCGCAACGTGCCGCCCCACATTCTCTCGAACATGGGTGCCGCATGGAACGACGCGACCTCCTGAAGCTGGCCACGGCCGCTCCGCTGCTGTCACTCGGTGCGCGGGCCACGGCGCAGCCGGTCGAGGCGGACTTCACCTTCGCCTTCATGGGCGATTGCCACATCCGCCCCGAGCTGGATGCCGACCGCGCCTGTGCCATGTGCTTCGAGCAGGTGTCCGCCTCGAACGTCGATTTCGTCATACAGGGCGGCGACATGATCGAGGACGCGCTGGAGGCCAGCCGCGACCGCGCGGTCCTGCTGATGGACCTGTACCAGCGGACCGAGCGGGCCCATTTGCGCAAGCCCGTCCACCACGTCCTCGGCAATCACGACTGTCTGGGTGTCTTCGCCAAGAGTGGCATCGCGCCCGCCGCCCCCGATTTCGGCAAGCGCTTCTATATCGATCGTTTCGGCCCGACCTATTATGCCTTCGACCACAAGGGCGTGCATTTCGTCGTGCTGGACTCGGTCGGCATCACGGCGGACCGAAATTACGAGGGCCGGATCGATGCCGATCAGCTCCGATGGCTCCGCGCCGATCTCGCCGCCCAGCCGAAGGGCGCGCGGATCGTCGCCGTCACCCACATTCCCCTCGTGACCGCGATGTACTGCTACGAGCCGAAAAGCTGGCTGAACACACCGCATAACTGGACCTTCGTGACCAATGGCCGTGAAATCCTGCGCATTCTGGCTGAGTATGGTGTGCTCGCCGTGCTCCAGGCGCACAGCCACGTCTATGAAAGGATCGAACTGAACGGCATGTCGTTCATCACGACCGGCGCCGTCGCCGGGGCCGACTGGCGGGGTTCCTTCTTGGGCACGCCCGAGGGTTATACCGAAATCACCGTATCCGGGCGCGAGGTGGCAAGCCGCTATCGGTCCTACGGCTTCACAAGCGTTAGCCCAGAAAACGTACCAATCTGAATTCCACGGAAGCGGTTAAAACGTGGCGCCGGTGCAAATTGCCGCCGGCTCAATCGATGACCGGATAAAGAATTTTTCAAATGAGAGGTGCAACTATCACGAAGAGATTTCATGGGTTATTCAAGATCAAGGCGATGATAACGGTATATAATTTCGAAAATGTGTATCGCATCTCGCCGATATGCACAGAAATGAGGTGTGCGATTTTGGTCAAACCAACGTAAAACATCTTACGTGGTTGTGTATTCGCGCAAGACTCCCAAGGAAAGATGGGATGGCAGGTTCCGGCAAGAACAGCCACTCTGGCGGGCGACCCGGAACGGCTCGAGTTGGTCGCTTTCTTCCATTTGAGATTGGTTAGTGGCGGAATTTCATTCGAACCGCTTGACCCAGTCTATCTCGGCGCTCGCCTGAACCAGCGCAGCCCAGTCGAGGAACGACCAATCGACCTTATGCAATTCGCGGTTCAGGATCGTTAGGCGAACGCCCTGACCGTATTTGCCACCGACCGTGGTTGCGGCATGGCCACAGATCTGGTCGACGATCCGCTCGAGCACGCCGGCTTCCAGCGCGAGGTCCTTGAAACCGTGCCGGAAGCTGTGAAAGACCAATCGGGCATCGGTCGACACGTAACGGTCGATGATGCGGTTGGCGATGCGCGAGGCCTCCTTCGTTCGCTTGCCGAAACCGTTGGGAACCAGGTCAGGGAATAGCCTGGTGTGTCCGGCCTTCTTCACCGCGTCGATATAGTCGCGAAAGCCCAGCTCGATCAGCTTGGCATGGACCGGTACGAGCCGGCGTGACGTGGCCGTCTTGATCGACTTCGCGTCATCGCTGGCACCGGCGGCGTAGTCGTCGATGTCGATATATGTGATGGTGCTGTCGGTCTTCACATCGGCGACCATGGCCTGGCCTACTTCCTCCAGCCGAGCGCCCGTCGTCAGGCCGAGGAGGAACAGCCAGTACAGGGTCATGTCGCTGACCAGGCGATCATGCTTCCACGTTGCGGGCGCGATGAACAGCGGGCTGGCGAACAGCCGTTGCAATTCCTCTTCCTGGAAGGTCTGGCGAGGGGCGGCGCCGGTCTTGGAATAGCCGAGGATCGGCACATCGCGGCCCTCGTTGCGGCTGATCCACTTCTGGCCCTTGGCGAAGCTCAGCAACGCCTGGATCGCGCCGACGCGCTTCTTAAGCGTCGCCGGGCTGATCCGGGGCGCATCGGAATGCCGATGGCGCTCAAGCCGCTCGGTGAAGGTCAGTTCGCGATCTGCGCGTGGCATGGAGGCGGGCAGATGGGCTGCCTCGTCACGGTAATCGAGCAGGTCGTTGTTGACGATCTCCTCGACGGTGACGTCCCCCAGAAAGTCGATGAAGTCGCGGGTCGCGCCCTAATATTCATGTGCGCTCTGCAAGGACGGCTGCATCACCGCCTTCCAGTCGGCAAACAACTCCATCAGGCGGAGGTCGGGCCGCAGGCGACCCGATGTCGGCCGACGCTTGCGGGCCTTCGGAGCTTCAACAGGAACTGCGTCGAGATAGGCCGTGATCGCCGCATCGATGCCGTTGGGCAGCTCGGCGACGGTCACATCGTTGTGACGGGCGATCTGGTCGACGACCCGGCCGATCTGTTCGGCTCTGGCTTCGGGGTGGAAGTTTTCGTTACCCCAGCGCCAGATCGTGCCGGGTGCGTGGCCTTGAACCGGCTTGCGTCCGGGATGGTCGCGGAGAAGCGCGGCGTTGTTCGCCAGTTCCCACCATTGCTGATCGCTCAGCGGGCTGGGGGAACTGCACCCGGTCGGAGTCGCGTTCCACAACCCGCGATCGATTTCCAGTCTGGCAAGCAGCAGACGTTCGATGCCATCGAGACCGCCGGCCTTCAACTCGGGGCCCTGGAAATAGGCGGAGACCAGTTCGTCGGCACGGTCCCGCGCGGAAGGGCAGGGGCTGCCCGTCGCCTTCAGCCGGGCTCTCGCCTCTTCGAACCGTTGTTCGAGAGCGGCATTGGCCTGGAGGAACAGCACCGTGGCTTCGCTGCCATTCTTGGTGCCGAGCGACACCTTCCACAACGCCTTGCCGTCGAACGCGGGACGCAGCTTTTCGGGGATCTGTCGGCGCAGGTAATAGACGCCGGTCGAGGGGTGTTTCCAGGGTGTCGCCATGAGGGCCATTATAATGCTCGCTGTACCTGTGCGCTGTACCAGCGAGCGGCAAAAAATGGCTTAATCGCGCAATTCTGCGCTCCTGAGCGCAGATGGTGACCCCTACGGGACTCGAACCCGTGTTTTCGCCGTGAGAGGGCGACGTCCTAGACCGCTAGACGAAGGGGCCGTGTGCGGTGGAGGGGCGCTGTTAGCGGGGGTGGGGTGGGGCGTCAAGCGCCGCGCCACCAAAAACGACATAATTGTGGAAGGGGCGGGGTGACCGTTCGTCACGCCGCCCCTTCCGGCCAGATCAGGCGGCGTCCTTGCGACGCTCCGCCATTTCCTCGTTCAGCATTTCGGCCAGCAGGAACGCGAGTTCCAGGCTCTGGCCCGCATTCAGGCGCGGGTCGCAGTGCGTGTGGTAGCGGTCGGCCAGCGACTGTTCGGTCACGTCGATCGCGCCGCCGGTGCATTCGGTCACGTTCTGGCCGGTCATCTCGGCATGGATGCCGCCCGCATGCGTGCCCTCCGCACGGTGAACCGCGAAGAAGCCGCGCACTTCGGCCAGGATACGGTCGAAGGGGCGGGTCTTGTAGCCGGTCGCCGCCTTGATCGTGTTGCCGTGCATCGGGTCGCACGACCAGACGACCGGATGCCCCTCACGCGTGACCGCGCGGACCAGCTTGGGCAGGTGCGCCTCGATCTTGTCATGGCCATAGCGGGTGATGAGCGTCATCCGCCCCGGCACCCGGCCCGGATTCAGCGTGTCGAGCATCCGCAACAGCGCATCGGGCTCCAGGCTGGGGCCGCATTTCACGCCGATCGGGTTGCCGATGCCGCGCAGGAACTCGACATGCGACGAGCCCTCGAACCGGGTGCGGTCGCCGATCCACAGGAAATGGGCCGAAGTGTCGTACCAATCGCCGGTCAGCGAATCCTGCCGGGTCAACGCCTGCTCATAGGGGAGCAGCAGCGCCTCATGGCTGGTGTAGAAGCTGGTTTGCGCCAGTTGCGGGACCGAGGCGGGGTCGATGCCGCACGCCGCCATGAAGTCCAGCGCCTCACCGATCCGGTCGGCGGTTTCGGCATATTTCTGTGCCCAGGGGCTGCGGCCCATGAAGTCGTGGGTCCAGCGATGCACCTGGTGCAGGTTCGCATAGCCCCCTTGCGCAAAGGCGCGCAGCAGGTTGAGCGTCGCCGCCGACTGCGCATAGGAGCGCAGCATCCGCTGGGGATCGGGTATGCGCGCCTCGGGGGTGAAGGCGATGTCGTTGACATTGTCGCCGCGATAGCTGGGCAGTTCGACGCCGCCGATCACCTCGGTATCGGCCGAACGCGGCTTGGCGAACTGACCCGCCATACGGCCCAGCTTCACCACCGGCAGCTTGGAGGCGAAGGTCAGGACCACCGCCATCTGGAGGATGACGCGGAAGGTGTCGCGGATATTGTTGGCGCTATGCTCGGCAAAGCTCTCGGCGCAATCGCCGCCCTGGAGCAGGAAACCCCGGCCCTCGGCCACCTCGGCCAGCTCCGCGGTCAGGCTGCGCGCCTCGCCCGCAAAGACCAGCGGAGGATAGGTCGCCAGCGTCTTCGTCGCGGCGTCCAGCGCATTCTGGTCGGGATAGTTGGGAAGCTGGCGCGCCTCGGCACTCGTCCAGCTATCGGGGGCCCATTTCGCGGCCATGGCGGTCCTGCTCTTTCGTCTTCTAGCTATCGATCCGATCGCCCATGCGCCGAATCGTGGGGAGACGCAATGAAGTTGGCGTTTGGGCCCCTCAAGTCGCGCCCTTTGTTGCGCATGATACCGCTTTGCGCCGAGCGGTGGCCGATTGCGCCGATCGGTTTTGCGGTTGGCGGACGGAGCGGCTAGCAAAAGCGCGATGTCGCGTGTCCCCATCCTGTCGTCGGCGTTCGTCGCCCTGTCCGCGTTCCTGCTTTCGGTGCCGCCCCAAGCGGTCGCGACCATGCCGGTCGCGTCGATGGTCGCCGGCGAACGGAGCGACGATACCGCGCTGTTCGGGGCGATGCGCGATGCCGATGCGCGGCTGGCCACGATCGCGTGGCGGCTGGCGACGGCCAATGCCGCCATCTGCCGCGATGTCGCGCCGACCCCTGGTCTGGTGGTCCATGCCATCGATCAATATGATCCGGCGGTGCGCAAGCAATTGCCCGCGCTGTTCGGCTTTGAGGGACCGGTCGCGGTCGAGGCGGTCGTCGCGGGGAGCGCCGCCGCCAGGGCGGGCGTCCTTGCCAACGATACGATCGAGGCGGTCGACGGCAAGCCGCTGTCCCTCGATCCGGCAGGGACGACCCAGGCCAGCACTGCCACCCGCGACGCCGCGCAGCGTCGGATCGCCGCCGAGCCCGCCGATCGTCCCCTGCACCTTAGCCTGTTGCGAAAAGGCCAGCGGCGGGAGGTGACGATCGCGGCCCAGCCGGGATGCCGCTCCCGCTTCGAGATGCTGATCGGCCCCGGCCTGTCGGCGTCGGCGGATGGCGACATCGTGCAGATCGGATCGCGCTTTTTCGAACGGTTCGACGACCGGATGATCGCGGTTGTCGTCTCGCACGAATTCTCGCACAATATCCTGCATCATCGCGAGCGGCTGGACGCGGCCGGAGTGAAGCGGGGCATCCTGTCCGAGTTCGGCCGCAACGGGCGGCTGTTCCGCCAGACCGAGACCGAGGCCGATCTGCTCGGCGTCCATCTGATGCGCAATGCGGGGTATGATCCGCAGGACGCCGTCCGCTTCTGGCGCGAGCATGGCGGCGAGGTCGATGGTGGCCTGTTCCGCAGCCGGACCCATCCGTCCTCTTCCGCGCGGGCCGATGCGGTCGCGGCGGAGATCGCGGCGATCCCGGCGGGGGCGCCCATTCCCTATCGCCCGCCCTTGCTCGATCGCGCCGCGGCTCCCCTGCAATAAAGGCGGTGGTGGAGGGATTGTCTCCTGGCCCCGCACACGGCAAGGGCGCGATCATGGATATTCCCGCACGCTATGCCGACTTCATCCAATGGATCGGCGACGGAACCGGCATGGCGGACAGCCTGTTGCACGTCCATGCGGGGATGGCGGTGCTGTTCCTGGCGCGAATCCTGACCCGCAAGTCGCTGGCCACCCCGATCCCGCTCGCCTGTGTCGCGTTGGCGGAGGCAGCGAACGAGATACTCGATCGGCTGCATTACGGATCCTGGCGCTGGACCGACACGCTGGGCGATATCGCCAACACGATGTTCTGGCCGACCGTGTTGTTCATCGGCCTGAGGATGCGAAGCCCGCGCGGGCGGCGCTGACGCCGGAAGGGCTTAGCCCTCCGGCAGCACCGGCTTCCAGTCCCAGCCGAGCGGGTCGCCGTCCATCACCTCGACCCCGGCGGCGAGCAGCGTGTCTCGAATCGCGTCCGACCGGGCGAAGTCCTTGTCCGCCCGTGCGGCGCGGCGATCGGCCAGATGCGCCTCGATGGCCGCTTCGTCCAGCGTCGCCGCGGCGGGCCGGGTGCGCAGGTCGGCACGGGTCAGCGTCGTCAGTTGCAGGCCCAGCGTCGCGTCGAAATCGGCCAGTGCCGCCAGCCGCACGCCGGGTGACAGTTTCTTGTCGCCCAGCATCTCGTCCAGCACCGGCAGCGCGCGGGGCGTCGCCAGATCGTCCGACAGCGCGGCGTCGAGCCGCTCGCGATAAGACGCCGCATCGCCCTTCTCCGGGGCATCGGCACGGATGCGCAAACCCTCGACCGACTGGACGAGTCGCTTCAGCCGGACCTGTGCGGCGGCCAGGCCGTCCCAGCCGAACTCCATTTCCGAGCGGTAATGCGCCTGAAGGCACATCAGGCGATAGGCCAGCGGGTGGAAACCGCGATCGACCAGCGCCTGAAGGGTCAGGAACTCGCCCGAGGATTTGGACATCTTGCCGGTCCGGTCGACCAGGAAGTTGTTGTGCATCCAGATGTTCGCACCGGTATCTGCCGAGCATCCATGCGCCTGGTTCTGTGCGATCTCATTGGGGTGATGGATTTCGCGGTGGTCGATGCCGCCGGTGTGGATATCGAACTGCGCGCCCAGATATTGTTTGCTCATCACCGAGCATTCCAGATGCCAGCCGGGCGCGCCGGGGCCCCAGGGGCTGTCCCATTCCATCTGCCGATTCTCGCCGGGTGCGGAGGCGCGCCAGATGGCGAAGTCGGCCGGGTGCCGCTTGCCCGCGACGGGGTCGATCCGGCTCTCGCCCTCATCGTCGTGATGGCGGGCGAGCCGCCCGTAATCGGGCACGGTCGTCACGTCGAAATACAGGCCGTCGGGCAGGCGGTAGCAATGCTTGGCCTCGATCGCCTTGGCGAACTCGATCATCTGCGGGACATGCTCGGTCGCCAGCGGAAAGCGGGTCGGGTCCGCGATGCCGAGGTCCTTGAGATTCTGTTTGAAGGCAGCCGTATAATGGCCCGCGATCGACCAGATATCCTGGCCGCTCTTCTTGGCGGCGGCCTCCATCTTGTCATCGCCCGCATCCGCGTCGGAAGTCAGATGCCCGACATCGGTGATGTTGATGATGTGCGTCAGCGGCCAGCCCTTCCAGCGCAGCACCCGCGACAGCGTGTCGGTGAAGACATAGGCGCGCAGATTGCCGATATGGGCGTAGTTGTAGACGGTCGGGCCGCAGGAATAGACGCGGACATTGGCCGGATCGATCGGCCGGAACGTCTCCGTGGCGCGGGTCAGGCTGTTATACAGGGTCAGCGGGATCGTGGAGGTGGCGGGCGCGGTCATGGCGCCTGCCTTAGCCATGTCGGCTTCGCCCCGAAAGGGGGCCCCGGTCCGGTGGAGGCCGGACCGGGACCGGCGCGGATGACAGGGGAGGCACCGCGCCTGTTTCGTTCCAAGGCCTGAAAGGCCCCGAGAACATGTCAGGGTGTCCGGCGTACGGGAGTTGGCCGGACGAGGGACGCTATAGGGGGCGACGCATCACCGCCGCATGGCCGCAGCATGACAAGATCATTCATATCCTTGGACGAATCATGCGGGGCGGAGCGATTTGCGATCCAGCGGGTTGTATTCGCCCGACCGCGCTGCTAGGAGCTCCCAACGTTGCGGCCACAGCATTCTGCGGCCGCTTTATCCTGTTTTGCCGGAGCAATTCGTTTTTATGCAGATCATCGTTCGCGACAACAATGTGGATCAGGCCCTTCGCGCGCTCAAGAAGAAGCTGCAGCGGGAAGGCGTGTATCGCGAAATGAAGCTCCGTCGCCACTACGAAAAGCCGTCGGAAAAGCGCGCTCGTGAGCGTGCGGCGGCGGTGCGTCGCGCCCGCAAGCTGGAGCGCAAGCGCGCCGAGCGCGACGGCGCACGGTAATAGACCGACTCGATCGGCTATGCTCCGCCCCTGTCGTGAAACGGCGGGGGCGGGGCGCCGATCGGACGGTCGGCCGATTCGCTCTGGCGGATCGTGCCCCAGCGCTTTGAGGGTCGCATCGTGACGGCCCCGACGAACGCCCACGTACAGAGCGAGAAGCAGGCATGTCCGTAACCGCTGTTCCCCTTCGTCCCGTCCGGCGTTCCTATCTGGTCTGGATATGGGTTGCGGTGGTCGCCGCCGTCGTCGTCGCCGCGCTGCTGGCGCGTCAGGGCGATGCCGCGCTGCTGCGTGAATCGCGTGGATCGGGCGTCGTCACCACGGCCTCGGGTCTCCAGTATAAGGTGATCGAGCCGGGGCAGGGCGGTGCGCATCCCACCGCCCGCGACGTGGCGCTGATCAACTATACCGGTCGCCTGATCGACGGCACCGTCTTCGACAAGTCGCAGCAGCCGACGCCGATGCCGCTCTCTGGGGTCCTGCCCGGCTTCTCCGAGGCGTTGAAGCTGATGCCCAAGGGCGCGAAGTACCGCTTCTGGCTGCCCGCCAAGATCGGCTATGGCGACCGTGCGAACGACAAGATCCCGGCCAATTCGACGCTGGTGTTCGATGTCGAACTGCTCGACTTCATCCCTGAGGCGGTGCTGCGGCAGATGCAGGCGCAACAGTCGATGATGGGCGGAATGCCCGGTGGGGCACCCGGCGGCGTTCCCGGCGCGCCGTCGCCCCGCTGATCGACCGGCTCCGCGCAGGGGCCAACCGGATCGAAACGAGATCGCCGGAGTCCCTAAACGGGGCTCCGGCGATTTTCTTATGAGCGGTGCGGGGGATGGGTTGGGGGTTGGGGACTGGTCCGGCCGGTTTTCCGAGGCGTTAGCTGCGACGATGCAAGTCACCCTAGCGACGGCTGAGAGCTACCCACTCTCGGAATGGACGCTCCTGACATCCGGGCGGGACAGCGAAGGTTGGGAGGCGATTGGCGCTTCTGTATGCCTTCAAGCATCGGCAATTCATGCAAAGGCGTCTCGATTTCGTAGGCATGGTCTTTTCGCTGAGGGAAGTCTTACGGCGTCGCGGGCGATACACCTTCGCGTCTCCGCGCCTTCGCGCGAACCAATCTCTTCGCTATTCCAACGGACGTCGGCCCCTTGCTCTTGGGCACGGTTCGTATTTAGCCGAGAAAGGCCCCAGCCTGCGCTGGGGCGACGACTAGAGAAATGTGGCGACCGACGCTGTAGGTCGCTTGGGGACGTCGCAGGCTATCGTGGGCGTTCTACCGACCCCGCCTCTCCCGCCAACACGATCTTCACGGCACAAAAAAATAGCGGCCCGAAGGCCGCTATTCCTTTCAGCCGTGAGGCTGAAGCAACTTAGTTGCTGTCGGCGTTGTCGTCCGAGTCGGCGACCACGACGATGCCGGCAACGACGGCAGCAGCCGCCAGAACCGCAACGAGGATGCCACCGCCGGCCAGGCCGTTCTTCTTGGCGGTCGGGGCCGAAGCGCGAACCGACTTCGAAACCGAAAGGCTGGCAGCCGGATTCGCAGCCATCGCCGGGGCGACGGTCATCGAAACGGCGGCAGCGGCGACGAGAAACTTCCCAAGACGCATGTCGAACTCCCTTAAGATATGCGGGTAGGGCCATGGCACGGAGACCGGGACATGGCAAGCCCACCAACGAGTATGGGACAGTTATGCTCCCACACTGATGCGGCAATGCAACATTACTTCGCCGCTAAGCGGCTATACTGTGCTTTGCCGTCAAACGGAATGCCCCAGCAATCGTTTCGCCTCGGTAAATAGGCTTCAGGTAGAGAAAATGACCTGCTCCGAGCCTTCGAGCATCAGCGCGGTCAGCCGGTCGCTCTGATAGGCGCCGGTATCGATCCCGATGCGATGCGGCAGAATCTCTGCCTCTTCGGCAACGGTGTGGCCATGGACCACCATCTTTTCCATCGGTGCGCGGTGGTCGAGGAAGGGGTCGCGGATCCAGCGCGTCTCGGCCAGCTTCTGCTCGGCGATCGGGATGCCGGGGCGAACGCCCGCATGGACGAAGGCATAGTCGCCCATGATCATCATCTCCTTGAGGTTGGACAGGAAATGCTGATGCGCGGCGGGGACGATCGCGTTGAGCCGCTCATGAACCTCGGCATAGTCCAGCCGCTCATAATCCTGGGCCGTCACGCCATAGCTCATCATCGTTTCCCGCCCGCCGATCCGGCAGAATAAGCGCAGCGCCTTGTCGTCGCCATCGATCGCGCGGAGCAGGATTTCCTCATGATTGCCCATCAGGCAATGGACATGGCGGTCGGCGGCGGCGAGGCGGCTGATGCGCTCCACCACGCCCGCCGAATCCGGTCCGCGATCGATCAGGTCGCCCAGAAAGATGATGTGGCGCTGTGCGGGCGCGCGCGTGGCATGATCCGAGTCGATCCGTTCCAGAATCCGGTCCAGCAGATCGAGGCGACCATGAATGTCGCCGACCGCATAGACCCGGACGCCTGGGTCCATGACCGGCACGAAATCGGGTGCGCGCTTTCGAAGATTCAATAACTTGGCAAGCATGGATGTTTGGTGTCCGCAACAGGCGGTTGTCCTTAGTCCCCCACAATCCCCCACGCAATGCGAAGCGGGGATCAGCCCTGGTCGGGCCAGAGCCCGCGCGTATCCAGGACGGTCTTGCCGCGTCGCTCCTCCAGCGGGATCGATCGGAACAGGTCGTGATCCACCAGAACGATCATCGCCTCGCAGGTTTCCAAGGCGGTGTCGATATCGATCAAGGTCGCGCCCGTCCCGTCGAACGCGCGGGGCAGGGCCGTGGCATAGGGCTCGACGATCCGAACCCGCTCGCCGAATCGCCGGGCGAGCGCGGTCGCGACCTTCAGGGCGGGGCTTTCGCGGAAGTCGTCGATATTCGCCTTGAACGCCAGGCCCAGACAGGCGACCGGGCGGCCGTCGGGCTGCGCCTCGATCATCGTGGCGGCGCGGGCGATGACATGGTCGGTCTTGCCGTCATTCACCTCGCGCGCGGTGCGGATGAGCGGCGTGTTGGCGGGATCGGCGGCGACCAGGAACCAGGGATCGACCGCGATGCAGTGCCCGCCGACGCCCGGCCCGGGCGACAGGATGTTGACGCGCGGATGGCGGTTGGCCAGCCGGATGACCTCCCACACATCGACGCCCAGCGTATCGGCCACCAGGCTCAGTTCGTTGGCGAAGGCGATGTTGACGTCGCGAAAGGCGTTTTCGGTCAGCTTGGTCATTTCCGCCGCGCGCGCGGTGGTGGTGACGCAGGCCCCGCGCACGAAGCGACGGTAGAAGGTCAGCGCCTTGCGTGCGCAACGCGGCGTGATGCCGCCGATCACCCGGTCATTGTCGATCAGCTCGACCAGAATCCGCCCCGGCAGCACGCGCTCGGGGCAATAGGCGATCGCGATGTCGGCCTGCTCGCCCGCGCGGGCGAGGCCGGGCATCTTAAGATCTGGACGCGCATCCGCGATCAGGTCGCGCACCTGCTCGGTGGTGCCGACCGGAGAGGTCGATTCGAGGATCAGCGTGTCCCCGGTCTTGAGGACCGGTGCGACCGCGCGCGCGGCGTCGAGGACATAGGTGATGTCCGGCTGGCGCGCCTCGGTGAAGGGGGTGGGGACGGCGATGACGAAGACGTCGGCGGGCGCGACGGTCAGCGAAGCCTTCAGGCTCCCGCGCGCGACGACGCCGGAGACGAGGCCGTCCAGATCGACCTCCTCGATATGCACACGCCCCGAATTGATCGTCTCCACGACGGAGGGGGTGACGTCGACGCCGCTCACCATCGCACCGGTGCGGGCGATCACGGCGGCGGTGGGCAGGCCGATATAGCCCAGGCCCATCACCGTGACCGAAAGTTCAGAGTCCAAGGGCATCGCAAATGATCCTGCTGATCCGGTCGGCGGTGTCGCCGGTGCCGAAGGGGTTATGGGCGCGCGCCATGGCGGCATGGCGGGCGGGGTCGTCCAGCAACGCGAAGACTTCCTCGGCGATCCGGTCCTCGTCCGTGCCGATCAGCCGGGCGGTGCCCGCCGCGACGCCTTCGGGCCGCTCGGTCGTCTCGCGCATCACGAGGACAGGCTTGCCGAGGGCGGGGGCTTCCTCCTGCACGCCGCCCGAGTCGGTCAGGACGATATGGGCCGCGTCGAGCGCGCGGACGAAATGCGGATAGTCGAGCGGCGCGATCCGGGCGATGGCGGGATGGTCACCCAGTATCTCGTCCATCACCTGCGCCACATTGGGGTTGGGATGCATCGGAAAGACGATGCCGATATCGGGTCGTTCGGCGATCCGGCGCAACGCGCGCGCGATCGAGGCCATGCCGCCGCCGAAATTCTCGCGCCTGTGGGTCGTCACCAGGACGATCCGCCTGCCCGCCATGCGCGCCAGCACGGGGTCGAGATCGGCCGCCAGTGCCGGGTCGGCGGCGATCCGGTCGCGGGTCCAATGCAGCGCGTCGATGACGCTGTTGCCCGTGACGTGCACGCGCGCGGGATCGATCCCCTCGGCCCGCAGCGCGGCGGCCGCGGTTTCGGTGGGGGCGAAGTGCAGTGCCGCGATGGGGGCCACAATCCGCCGGTTCACCTCCTCGGGCCAGGGTTGATAGATATCGCCCGAGCGGAGCCCCGCCTCGACATGGGCGACCGGAGTCTTGCGGTAATAGGCGGCCAGCGCCCCGGTCATCGCGGTGGCGGTGTCGCCCTGGACGACGACCATGGCGGGCCGCACCGCGTCCATCACCTCGCCCAGGCCCGTCAGCAGCCGCGCGGTCAGCCGGTCGAGCGACTGGCCCGGCTCCATCAGGTCCAGGTCATGGTCGGGGGTCAGCCCGGCGATCGCCAGCACCTGGTCCAGCATCCCGCGATGCTGGGCCGTGACGCAGGTCCGGACCGGTGCGCCTGTCGCAGCCAGGGCCCGGATCACCGGGAAAAGCTTGATCGCTTCGGGCCGGGTTCCAAAGACGACCAGAATCGGTGCAGGGATCGGTGCAGGGTTCATGGATCGCATTCTATGCTGTCGCTTTTAAGGACATCCTAATCGTATCGGCGCGTCGTTACGCTATGTTGCGGCGCAAAATCAGGGTAATGCCGTCCGTGTTCAGGGAGGTTTCATGACGATCAAGAAAGTGCGCAAGGCCGTTTTTCCGGTGGCCGGTCTGGGAACGCGGTTCCTGCCCGCGACCAAGTCGATGCCCAAGGAAATGCTGACCGTCGTCGACAAGCCGTTGATCCAATATGCGGTCGAGGAAGCGCTGGAGGCGGGGATCGAGCAGATCATCTTCGTCACCGGTCGCGGCAAGGGCGCGCTGGAGGATCATTTCGACATCTCCTACGAACTCGAAGCCACGATGAAGGCGCGCGGCAAGTCGCTCGCAGTGATCGACGGCATCCGCCAGAAGCCGGGTTCGCCCGTCTATGTCCGCCAGCAGGAGCCGCTGGGACTGGGCCATGCCGTGTGGTGCGCGCGCGAGATCGTCGGCGACGAGCCGTTCGCGGTGCTGCTGCCCGACGAACTGATGGTCGGCGGCTTCATGAAGCAGATGGTCGAGGCCTATGACAAGGTCGGCGGCAACGTCATCGGCGCGCTGGAAGTGCCCGACAGCGAAACCGACAAATACGGCATCATCTCGCCGGGCAAGCAGGACGGCCGCCTGACCGAGGTCACCGCGCTGGTCGAAAAGCCCAAGGGCAAGGCGCCGTCGAACCTGATGATCCCGGGTCGCTACATCCTCCAGCCCGAGGTGATGCAGATCCTCGACGCGCAGGAGCCGGGCGCGGGCGGTGAGATCCAGCTGACCGACGCGATGGCCAAGCTGATCGGCAACCAGCCCTTCCATGGTTTCACTTTCGACGGGCAGCGTTACGACTGCGGCGACAAGGCGGGCTGGCTGACCGCCAATCTGGCGCTGGGCGTCGCGCGCGAGGACATCGGTCCGGCGGTGCGCGAATTCGCCAAGACGCTGTTCGCCTGATTGGGTTTCCCGAGTGGTGAGGAGAGGGGCGGGGCCGAACGGCCACCGCCCCTTTTCCTATTCCTCCCAAGCTTTGCTTGAGGAGGGGGACCGCCCGGCATAGCCGGGTGGTGGCCGGCGGTCCCCCTCCCCATCGCAGATGGGGAGGATTTGGGACTGACTATTGCTTACCGCGTCGCCCCAACCAGGCGAAGGTCAGCAGGATGACGGTCGGCCACAGCATCGTCTCCCACATATCCGACCAACTGGCGGGCAGATTGCCCTCGTCGGTGGGGTAGAAGGGCTGGAGCAGGTCGTAGGCTTCGTTGACCGTCTCGATCACCAGCACGGTCAGCCAACAGCGCCAGTCCCAGGGCTTGCGCCGCATCACCAGCGCCGCGAGGACCAGGATCGCCATCCCCGCATGAACGTGCAGCGTGCTGTCCGGCAGGCCCGTGATCTGGCCGATCCAGCTCTTGTCGCCGGTCCAGTCGAACCAGCCCGCAGGCGGGGCGGGGGGCGCGGGGGGCGTGCTCATGCCGCCACAGATCGGGCACAACGGCAACCGGGGTCCTTGGGCAGCATCAGCGTCCGGAACCGCATGGTCAGCATATCGGCGATCAGGATGCTGCCCGCGCTGTCCCGACCGAAGGGTGCGGCGGCGCGCAGGGTTTCCAGCGCGGCCAGACTGCCCATCACGCCCGTCACCGGCCCCAGCACCCCGTCATCGGCGCAGGTCAGTCCCGCTTGATCGACCGCGTCGCCGACGAAGCACCGGTAACAGGGCTTGTCCGCCTCCCACCCGCGATAGACCGCCAACTGCCCCTCGAACTGCCCGACCGCCGCCGAGACGAGGGGGATCCGCACCGCCAGCGCGGCATCGGCGACGGCCAGCCGGGTCGCGAAATTGTCGCACCCGTCCAGCACGACATCGGCACCCTCGATCAGCGCGCCCGCATTCTCCGCCGTCACCCGCATGCGATGGACCGTGACCGCGACATGGGGGTTGAGCCGCGCGACATGGGCGGCGGCGGCCTCGACCTTGGGCAGGCCACGATCCTCGGTGGTGAAGATGGTCTGGCGTTGCAGGTTGGACGGCTCGACCACGTCATCATCGATCAGGATGAGCGATCCGATCCCGGCGGCGGCGAGATACTGGATGGCGGGGGAGCCGATTCCGCCCGCGCCGATCACCGCGACCCTGGCCTGTTTCAACCGGATCTGACCGCCGCCCCCGAATTCCCGCAACACGATATGGCGGGCATAACGGGCAAGTTCGTCGTCGGTCAGGATCATCCCGGCCATGTATAGGTGATGACCGTGCGATACCAGCGATCGCCCGCCATCATCGTGCGGTGGGTCAGGCGGCGGATCATCCGCTGCGCCACGCCCGCGCTATATTGCTCGACCGTCGGACAGCCGATGGCGAGCGGCACCACGCTGTTCGCGATGCCGTCCGGCCCCAGCCGCACGGCCAGCGGCACGACCAGCACCATCTGCTCGTCGGTCGCCTTCGCCCGGGGACAGCGCCCCGCCGTCACCTCGTCGCGGACGAAGCGCACCATGTCGGGACTGGCCGGGGGCAGGGTGATCGCGGCCAGCGTCGACCAGTCGTGCGGCGGCTCGGCGGCGGTCGGCGCGGGCGGCGGCGTGGCGGGCGTCGCCGGTACGGTGACTTGCAGCGCGGCGGCGAGGAGCGACAGCACGATCATCGGCTGGTCGATCCGAACCCGCCATGACCCCGCTGCGTCTCGTCCAGCTCATCGACCAGGGTCAGGGTGGCGCGCTGGACGGGGGCGGGGACGAGTTGGGCGATCCGCTCGCCGCGCACCACCTCGAACGGCTCCTCGCCCAGATTGGCCAGGATCACCTTCACCTCGCCGCGATAATCCTCGTCGATCGTGCCGGGCGTGTTGAGGCAGGTGATGCCGTTCTTCAGCGCCAGGCCGGAACGGGGCCGCACCTGCACCTCGTAGCCCGGCGGGATGGCGATGGCGAAGCCGGTCGCGACGGCGGCGCGCTTGCCCGGATGGAGCGTCAGCGTCTCCGCCGCGACGACATCCATGCCCGCCGCGCCGGGTGTGGCATAGGCGGGCAGGGCAAGCCCTTCGCCATGGGGCAAGCGTTTGATGGCAATGGAGATGGGAGCAAGCGTCATGACCGGTCTTGTAGCGCATCGGCGATACGTTGCGCGAGCCCCCTGGCCACATCGTCCTTGCCCATCCGCTCCCAGCTTTCCACGCCATCGGCGGTGATCAGGTGAACGCTGTTGGCATCCCCTCCGAACACGTCCGAGGATACGTCGTTGGCGACGATCCAGTCGGCGCGCTTGCGGGCACGCTTGGCGACGGCATGGTCGATGACATGCTCGGTTTCGGCCGCGAAGCCGACGACCAGGGCGGGGCGTTTCGGCGAGGCGGCGACGCTCGCCAATATGTCGGGATTCTCGATCAGCGTCAGGGCGGGGGCCGCGCCGCCATCCTTCTTGACCTTTTGTCCGGCCGCTTCGACCCGCCAGTCGGCCACCGCCGCGACCATGACGGCGGCATCGGCGGGGAGCGCGGCGTCGACCGCCTCCGCCATTTGGCGTGCGCTCTCGACATCGACCCGGTCCACGCCCGCCGGGGTGGGCAGGGTTACCGGCCCCGCCACCAGCGTCACCCGCGCGCCGAGCCGCGCCAGGGCCTCGGCGATGGCGAAACCCTGTCGCCCCGAGGAGCGGTTGGCGATGTAGCGGACCGGATCGATCGGCTCATGGGTCGGCCCGGCGGTGACGAGGATATGGCGGCCGGCCAGCGGGCGGGCGGCGGGTGCCAGCTTCGCCTCGATCGCGGAGAGGATGGCGGGCGGCTCAGGCAGGCGGCCGGGGCCGAACTCGCCGCAGGCCATGGCGCCTTCGTCCGGGGCCATCACCTCGACGCCATCGGCGCGCAACCGCTCCACATTGCGCTGCGTCGCGGGGTGCAGCCACATGCGGACGTTCATGGCGGGTGCGACCAGCACCGGCGTATCGGTGGCGAGCAGCAGGGTGGTCGCCAGATCGTCGGCATGGCCGTTCGCCATCCGCGCCATCAGGTCGGCGGTGCCGGGTGCGACGACGACCAGATCGGCCTCGCGGCTCAGCTGGATATGGCCCATCTCCGCCTCGTCCTTCAGGTCCCACAGGGTGGTGAAGACCTGATTCTCGGACAGCGCGGCGAGCGTCATCGGGGTGACGAAATGACTGCCTCCTTCGGTCAGGACGCAGCGGACGCTGTGCCCGTTCTTGCGGAGCAGCCGGATCAGTTCGCAGGACTTGTACGCGGCGATGCCGCCGCCGACGATCAACAGGATATGGCTCATCGCACGACTCGCGTCACGGTGATGCGTCGCCGGTCACGCGCGGCGGCGATCAACTCGCGCACCGCATCGGGGGCGAAGACGACGCCCAGGAAGAACAAGGGAGACAGGCCCAGCATCATCACGGGGACTCCGGTCAGCAGCGCCGCCAGCGCATAGGCCAAGATCGTCGCCCCCGCCCGCCGCGCCAGCGCCTGCCGCCAGTTCGCCCAGCCCAGCGCGGCCAATGCGGTCAGCGGCACGACCAGCGCCATCGGCAGGAATCCGACCGCATGGATGGAGGCGAGGCTCACGACCCAGCGACCGGGGGAGAGGATGGCGATGGGCGAGCCCATGGCGGGGTCGGCCGCGCCGACCAGATCGTGGAGCGCATGGGCATGCGCCGCCAGAACGAGCAGCGCGACCGCCAGGGCGATCATCCAACCGATCGCCTCCTGCCGAACCTTCGCCCGCCAGGCCAGCGCCAGCATGACCATGCCATAGAGAAGCGCCATGGGGCTGAGGACCATCGCCGCCAGCCCCAGGGCGATGGCGCTGAGGCTTCCCTCCGGGCGGCGCTGCACCAGCGACAAGGCGATCAGCGGCCCGGCCCAGGCCTCGGGCACCGCGACCATCGCGCCATCGACCAAGGGATAGAGCCCCGCCGCCAGCAGGATCGCCGCGAGCAGCACCGGGCCGCGACGGCTCATCACCGGCGCGACGCGCCGCAGCCAGCTCGCCATCACCGCCAGGCCCAGCGCCACCATCAGCGCCCGCCCCACCACCGGCGGCAGCATGGCCAAGGTCACGGTCAGCGCGGGCAGGGGAATGGCGAGCAGGGCGGGGCGCAGTGCCCGGTCATTCTCGCGCAGGGCATCGATCGCAGCGGGGTAGAAGGACTGCCCATGCCGGACATGATCGAGGATCGCGAGCGAAACCGGCGACAGGTGATCCGCGACCGGCTCGACCAGCCCTTGCGTCGCCAGCGCTACGGGTACGAACAGGACCAGCAGCGCCAGCACCCCCATCGCCACCATAGGCGATATGTTGAACAGCCGCCCCGGCTGGCCCAGCCAGAGCGGTCGCGGCATACGGCGCGAGGGGGCGGAGGGCGCGCTGCCAGGCATGCCTACCCCCCTATCCTACCGAAGCACGGCCAGGGTCGCGGCGACGCCCGCCGCCGCCGACAGCATGGACAGCAGCGCATAGCGCCAGCCGCCGCCGATCCGCACCACCTCGATCTGCTTGAGCGGCGGCGCGGGCGGCTCCCCCCCGGGGGCGGGGGTAGCGCGCCTCGATCCGGCGGACCAGTTCGGGCAGGCGGGCCAGCGTCCGCACATCCTCGATCAGGCGATCGGCGATCTTGGCTTCGGGGCCCAGTTCGGTGCGCAGCCATTCGCGGACGAACGGCGCGGCCGAGTCCCACAGGTTGATATCGGGGTCCAGGCTTGTCGCCACGCCTTCCACCATCACCATCGTCTTTTGCAGCAGCAGCAGATGCGGCTGGGTCACCATGTCGAAGTCGCGGGTGATCGAGAACAACCCGTCCAGCATCATGCCGATCGACATGTCCTTGACCGGCAGGCCGCGCATCGGCTCGCCCACCGCGCGCAGGGCTGTCGCGAACTCGGCGACATTGTGATGCGGGGGCACATAGCCCGCCTCGAAGTGAATCTCGGCGACGCGCTTATAATTGCCGGTGATCAGGCCATAGAGGATCTCGGCCAGCCACACCCGCGCGCGCCGGTCGATCCGGCCCATGATGCCGAAATCGATCGCGGCGATCTTGTTGCCGGGCAGCGCGAAGAGATTGCCCTGATGCATGTCGGCGTGGAAGAATCCTTCCGCGATCGCCTGTCGCAGGAAGGCGCGGACCAGCGTTTGCGCGAGGTGCGGCAGGTCGTACCCCGCCTCGACCAGCGCCTGGCGGTTGGACAGCTTGATGCCGTCGATCCACTCGACCGTCAGCACCTTGGCGGTGGAGCGCGCCCAGTCGATCTGCGGCACCATGAAATCGGGCTCGGCGGTCATCGCCTCGGCGAGTTCGGAGGCACTGGCGGCTTCACGCCGGAAGTTCAACTCACGCAAGGTCCAGCGGCGGAAATTCTCGACCGTCAGGCGCGGGCGAAGCCGCGCGGCCTCCGGGCTCATCCCCTCGACCTGGGCGGCGGCCCATTGATAGGTGTCGATGGCGCGGGCGAAGTCGTCCTCGACGCCGGGGCGCAGCACCTTGACCGCGACCGTGCGGCCATCGGTCGTCACCGCGCGGTGCACCTGGGCGATCGAGGCGGCGCCGACCGGCACCTCCTCGATCGAGGTGAAGAAGTGCGACGGCGGACGGCCCATGCTCGCCTCCATCGCGGCGCAGATCGTCGCGAAGGGGACGGGCGGTAGCTGGTCCTGAAGCCGCAACAGATCGTGCGCGGCGTCGTCGCCGACCAGATCGGGGCGGGTGGCGAGCGTCTGGCCCAGCTTGATCGCCGCCGGGCCGATCGCCTGGAACGCATCGGCATAGGCGGGCTTGGCGGGGACGCGCGCGCCGAACCGGGCAATCCGCGCCAGCCGCCGCACGGGGGCGGGGGTGTTGGGATCGCGCTCGATCCCCTTGAGCGCGCCATGCCGCGCCAGCGTCCGCCCCCATTTGAGCAGACGCCACAGATGCACCACCGGCTGGGTCATAGCACGAATCTCACAGGGCGAATCCGCCCGGGCGTCCTCGCATCAAATCTTCCAGCCCGAATGAATCGCGACCAGGCCGCCCATGATCGGCTCGACCTTGGTTTCGATGAAACCGGCCTCGCGGATCATCTTCTCGAAGGTCGGCATGTCGGGGAAGCGGCGGATCGATTCGATCAGATAGCGATAGCTGTCCGCATCGCCCGCCAGCATCTGGCCCAGCTTGGGCACCAGCTTGTGCGAATAGGCGTCGTACACCTCGGAGAAGCCCGGCCAGACGGTGGTCGAGAATTCCAGGCAGAAGAACCGCCCGCCCCGCCGCAGCACGCGATGCGCTTCCCGCAGAGCCGCCGGGATATCGGTGACGTTCCGAATGCCGAACGCGATCGTATAGGCGTCGAAGAACCTGTCGGGGAAGGTCAGGACTTCGGCATTCGCCTCGGTCCAGACCAGGCCGTCGATGCCGCGTTCCTGCGCGCGCTTCATGCCGACTTCCAGCATCGCCGGATTGATGTCGGCGACCGTGATGCTGGCGCCCGATTCGGCCAGGCGGAAGGCGATGTCGCCGGTGCCGCCCGCCATGTCGAGGATCTGGTCCGACGCGCGCGCGCTTCACCCGGCGGACGAAGCGATCCTTCCACAGCCGGTGCATACCGCCCGACATGGCGTCGTTCATCAGATCATATTTGGAGGCGACGTTGGTGAAGACGCCGCCGACACGGGCGGCCTTTTCGTCGCGGGGCACATCTTCATAGCCGAAGGACACGGTATCGCTCATGGGATTGCCCTAGCCCGGCCTTGCTGGCGGGGCAAACGCTACCTAGCTGTTTGGCCGACGAAAGCAGAGAGACGATGCCCGAACTTCCCGAGGTCGAAACAACGGTCCGTGGCCTGACCCCGGTGCTGGCGGGCGAGCGGCTGACGCTGGTGGAGCCGCGCCGCGCCGACCTGCGCCGCCCCTTTCCCGGCGACCTGCGCCAGCGGATGATCGGGGCGACCGTCACCTCGCTGGGCCGCCGCGCGAAGTACGGCCTGATCGACACCGATCGCGGCGACACCATGGTCTTTCATCTTGGCATGTCGGGGCGCTGGCGGATCGATCCGGGCGAGCCGCTGGCGCATGACCATCTCCTCTTGGAGACGGGGACGGGGCGGCGGCTGGCGCTGAACGATCCTCGTCGATTCGGCTTTGTCGATCTGTGGCCGACGGCGGAACTGGCCAGCTATCCGCCTTTCCTGGCCATGGGGCCCGAGCCTTTGGGGCCGGACTTCACCGCCGATTATCTGGCTGGTGTGTTGGAGGGGCGGGCCGCGCCGATCAAGGCGATGCTGCTCGATCAGCGGATCGTCGCGGGACTCGGCAATATCTATGTGTGCGAAGCGCTGCATATGGCGAGGATCACGCCGGGGCGTGCGGGCGGGCAGATTTCGCGGGCGCGACTCGGCCGACTGGTCGAGTCGATCCGCGCGGTGCTTCAGGCCGCGATCCTGGCGGGCGGATCGTCCTTGCGTGATTATGTGCGACCCGATGGCGAACTGGGCTATTTCTCCAAGGAGTGGCGGGTCTATGGCCGTGAGGGCGAGGCGTGCGAATGCGGCGCGATCGTGCGGCGGCGAAGCGATTCGGGGCGCTCCACTTTCTGGTGCGCGACCTGCCAGCGCAGTTGACGGGCGGCGCACCAACCGGTAAGGGGCGCGACTTCAAAGCCGGTGCGTCGCGCCGCTATCCCTTTTGATCGAGATTTAGAGGTTTTCATGGCGAACACGCCGCAGGCCAAAAAGCGTATCCGTCGCAACGAGCGTCGCGCCGTCATCAACGGCAACCGCGTCAGCCGCATCCGTACCTTCGTGAAGAAGGTCGAGGCCGCGCTGGCCGCTGGCGACAAGGAAACCGCGACGGTCGCTCTGGCCGCGGCGCAGCCGGAAATGGCCCGCGGTGTCGCCAAGGGCGTGCTGCACAAGAACACGGTCGCGCGGAAATTCTCGCGCCTGACCAAGCGCATCGCCGCGCTGGCCTAAAAGCCTCTCGGTTCCGCGATGAATGAAACCCGCCGGGGGCGGTCCCCCGGCGGGTTTTTTCGTGCGCGCAAGACAGGCGTTAACGGCTTTTTCGGACTCGATCCGGCGGAACCATCCGCCGTTTCGCGCAACCCCAGCTTTATCCGCGATTCGAGTGATTCGGTCTTTTCGAATGATTCGGGTCGATCGGTTAATATCGTGTAATATCAACAGGTTATGAGATAATTGGACGGGATTCTGCGGGCTTTTGCCTGTCAATCCGGTTTATTTCAGATTTATGGCCGGACATGGTCTTGATCGGACCCCGCCATCGCTCATAATCGGTATCCCAGCAGCGGTGCTTCGTGCCCGCGTCATGGAAATAGCAAAGTGGCATAACCGGGCCGGATCCGTTTGATTCGCCCATCGGGTTTGTGTCGCCGATCGATACGATCATCGTCCGCGCCAATGCGGTCGGTATAGGTGGAGCATAAGGGTGACGAATTGGCAGGCCACGCGACCGACGACCGACCAGGCCCGTGCCTGGGCGCGCGTCCGCGCCAACCTGCGCGAATCGGCCGGAGCCCGCCTGTTCGACCAGTGGCTGAAGCCGATGGAACTGATCGAGGGTGACGAGCCCGACACGGTCCGTCTGGCGCTCCCCTCGGCCTTTGCGACCAATTGGGTGCGCAGCCATTATGCGGACCGCTTGCATCTGGAATTCAAGGCGGTGCTGCCCGAGGTGCGTGCCGTGGTCATCGAGACCCGTGCACCCAGCAAGGTCGCTCGCCTGACCACCGAGACGCTGGAGGCCCCCCCGCTGCGAGTCGTCGCGCGCAACGAAGAGCCCCAGCCGCAAGCCCCTCAGGATGACGAGCAGCCTTCGTTGTTCGGCGAGCCTGTGGCGCGCAAGCGGCCCGCCCCCGTCGCGGTCGAAGCACCGGTGGCGCGTCCGGCTCCCCGCAGCGTCGCCAAGGTCGCCAGCCCGGTCGCGGCGGCACCCGCCCCGCCGCTGCGCGTGCCCAGCGACCGGCCACCGCTCGACCCGCGCCTGACCTTCGATCGATTCGTGGTCGATTCGTCGAACCGCGTCGCCTTCAACGCCGCCCTGTCGCTGGCCGAGCCGGGGCCGCCGCGCTTCAGCCCGCTGTTCCTCCATGGCGGTACGGGGCAAGGCAAGACCCATTTGATGCACGCCATCGCCCATGCCTTTCTCGAGTCGCATCCCGATGCGGTCGTGCTGTGCATGTCGGCCGAGCGGTTCATGTTCGATTTCGTCGCCGCGATGCGCGCGCGCGATACGCACAGCTTCAAGTCGCGGCTGCGCTCCGCCGACCTCCTGCTGATCGACGATCTTCAGTTCATCGCGGGCAAGGATTCGACGCAGGAAGAATTCTTCCATACCGTCAACGAACTGGTCGGCGCGGGCAAGCGGCTGGTCATTTCGGCCGATCGCTCGCCTCAGTCGCTCGACGGGGTGGAGCCGCGGATCATCGGTCGCCTGGGGGCGGGGCTGGTCGCCGATATCAAGGCGCCCGACCTGACGCTGCGTCGCACGATCCTCAACCGCAAGGTCGCCGACCTGCCCGAGATCCACGTTCCGACCGACGTGCTCGACCTGCTCGCCTCGCGGATTCGCGGCAATATCCGCGAGCTGGAAGGCGCGTTGAACAGGGTGGTCGCCTATGCGCAGTTGACCGGCGACAAGATCGACATGGAATTTGCCGTCGCCACGCTGGGCGAGGTGCTGCGGGGGGCGCAGCGTCGGATCACCATCGATGAAATCCAGAAGCTGGTGAGCCGCCATTTCGAACTGAAGCCGCTCGATCTGGTGTCGGCCCGCCGCGCCCGCGCCATCGCCCGCCCGCGCCAGATCGCCATGTATCTGGCCAAGCGCCTGACCACCCGCTCGCTCCCTGAGATCGGGCGCAAGTTCGGCGGGCGCGACCATTCGACCGTCATCTATGCCGTGCGCAAGATCGAGGAACTGCGCGATACCGACCGCGATATCGACAATGCGGTGCGGGTTTTGATGAAGGAACTAGAGGGCTGACGCCCTTTGGGGCGGGTTGGGGCGTGGGCTTCGACTTCGTTCAGCCTGAACGGGAGTTCTGGCAATCCCTCATTCCCTCCAGTCGTTCAGCCTGAGCGAAGTCGAAGGCCAAGGGAAAACCTCGCCCGGTTCGGCCAGCGCCGTTTCGCCCCCCTGGGCGGGTCCGCCTGCTGTAGTCCGTGCGGCCCTTGAGGGGGCGGTCCCGGTCGAAAACGCCCATGACGCCACGCCAAGGCGTCCGAGCGTAAGGGGGCGGGATGATTCAGTCCAGGCTTGCCAGCCAGCCGCCGATTGCCGCCCCGGAGGCGTCTACTTCGCGTGGCCTTCGACTTCGCTCAGTCCGAACGGGGTTTGGTATGCGGCCCATCTCGCTGGCACCGGGCCACATAATCCGTTCAGCCTGAGCGAAGTCGAAGGCCACGCGATTCCCGACCCGCACCGCCCCCGCCGCTTGTTCGTCTGCGACAGGGCCGGAGCGCATCAGATTTGCAGGCCCATGGTCCGTTGCACGTCGAGCAGCATCGGCGCGGCCAGATCGCGAGCCTTCTCCGCACCGCGTTCCAGGATACGGCCGACTTCGCCGCGATCGTCGAGCAACCGGGTCAGCCGCTCGCGGATCGGGCCGAGCGTCGCCACCGCCAGATCCGCCAGTTCGGGCTTGAACGCGCCGAAGCCCTGCCCTGCGAACTGCGCCAGCACGTCCGCCGGTTCACGGTCCGCCATCGCGGCGTAGATGGTGACCAGGTTGCGCGCCTCGGGTCGGCCCTCCAGCCCGTCCAGCGTGTCGGGGAGCACGTCGGGGTCGGTCTTGGCCTTGCGGAACTTCTCGGCGATCTGGTCGTCGCTGTCGATCAGCTTGACCAGCGACATCTCCGACGGGTTCGACTTGGACATTTTCGACGCGCCGTCGCGCAAGGACATGATGCGCGGGGCCGCCTTGCTGATCAGCGGCTCGGGCAGGGTGAAGACCTCGCGCTCATAATCATTGTTGAACTTGGTCGCGATGTCGCGCGCCAGTTCCAGATGCTGTTTCTGGTCCTCGCCCACCGGCACGTGCGTCGCGTTGTAGAGCAGCACATCGGCCGCCATCAGCACCGGATAGTCGTACAGCCCGACGCTCGCACCCTCGCGGTTCTTGCCCGCCTTGTCCTTGAACTGCGTCATGCGGTTCAGCCAGCCGACCCGCGCCACATTGTTCAGCAACCAGCCCAGTTCGCTATGCTGCGGCACGCGGGTCTGGTTGAACAGGATCGAGCGTTCGGGATCGATGCCCGCCGCGATCAGCGTCGCGGTCATCTCGATGGTGTTCGCGGCCATGTCGGCGGGCGCGATCCATTCGGTCAGGCCGTGCAGGTCGGCGATGAAGTACATCGTCTCGCCGCCCTTGGCCTGGATGTCGTCCTGCATCGCGACCCACTGCTTCACGGCGCCCAGATAATTGCCGAGATGAAGGTTGCCCGTGGGCTTGATGCCGGAAACGACGCGCATGATGGTCCTCAACTGTTGCGGCGAACGAGCCGCTTGATATCCGTGACCCGGAAGGCCCCGGTCGCGAAGGTCGCCACCGCATAGACGAGCATCCCCGTCGCGACCAGTAGGAGGAGCGCGCCCCAGCGCTCGATATTGGTGCCGGTGACATAGGGTTGGAACTGCGCATTGAGCAGCGCCATTGCCCCGCCCATCAGGATGGCGGCGAGCAGCATCCGCCAGCTTCGCCGCCGCAACTGCGCATCGGCGACGAAATGCCCGCGCCTGGCCAGCGTGCGATAGAGCAGCACGACATTGACCGTCGAGGCGATCGCGGTGGCGAGCGGCGGGCCCATATGGCCCAGCCACCAGATGAAGATCAGGTTCAGCACCAGATTGACCAGCATCGACCAGGTCGCATAGCGCACCGGCGTCCGCGTATCGGCCCGCGCATAATAGCCCGGCGTCAGCACCTTCACGAGAATATAGCTGGGCAGTCCGATCGAGAAGGCGGCCAGCGCCTGCGCGGTGTAATAGCTGTTGGTCGCGGTGAACTTGCCATGCTCGAACAGCGCGGCGACGATCGGCTGGCCACAGACGATCAGGGCGACCGTGGCGGGCAGGGTGAGCAGCAGCGCCAGTTCCATGCCCCGGTTCTGCGTCTCCATCGCCTCCACCTCGCGACCCGCACCCAACAGGCGGGAAATGGTCGGGAGGAGCACGGTGCCGAGACCGATGCCGATCAGACCCAATGGCAATTGGTTCAGCCGGTCGGCGGCATAGATATAGGACACCGATCCGGCGGGCAGGAAACGCGCGGCCAGCGCGGTCGAGATGACGAGGTTGATCTGCACCGCACCCGCGCCCGCGGCGGCGGGCAGGATCAGCTTCATCAACCGTTTGACGTCATCATTGATGACCGGCCAGCGGAGTTTCAGCCGCACACCGGCGCGGCGGCAGGCCCACCACAGCCAGACGAATTGCAGCAGCCCCGCGACCGACACCGCGATCGCCTGATTCCGCGCGGTCGCCATCGGGTCGTGCGTGTGGAAGAACAGGAGGGCGACGATCAGCGTCAGGTTGAGCAGGATCGGCGCCGCCGCATTCACCCAGAAACGATTCAGCGAATTGAGGATGCCGCCCAGCAGCGACACCAGGCTGATGAACAGCAGATAGGGGAAGGTCAGCCGGTTGAGCAGGACGATATAGTCGAACTGCGCCGCGCTGCCCTTGCCATAGCCGAAGGTCTGGACCCAGGTGACGGGCCAGGCCGCGACCTCGACGATCGCGGTCATCACGATCAGGACCGGCAAGAGGACCGATAGCGCGTGTTCGGCAAAGGCCAGCCCCTGCGCCAGCCCGGAGCCTTCCTCCGCCTTGTCACCTTCCGCCACCTTGCGGTTGAACATCGGGATGAAGGCGGCGGAGAAGGCTCCTTCCGCGAACAGCGCGCGGAACATGTTGGGCAGGCGGAACGCGATCTGGAACGCATCGGAGGCGAAATTCGCGCCCACGAAGCGGAAGAACAGCGAATCGCGAACCAGACCAAGCACCCGGCTGGCCAGAGTCAGCCCGCCGACCGAGCCCAACGCCTTGGTCAGGTTCATCGGTCAGTCCGGATCAGGCGTGGCCGGTTTCCGGGGTGTTGGGCTGGGCGGTGCCCGCCTGCGCCTCGGCCTGTTGCAGATAAAGCTGCGCGAAGTCGATCGGCTCCAGCATCAGCGGCGGGAAGCCGCCGTCACGCACCGCATCGGCCAGCACGCGGCGGGCGAAGGGGAAGAGCAGGCGCGGTGCTTCGCCCAGCATGAAGGGCTGGATCTGGTCGGCGGGCACGTTGCGGAAACCGAACAGGCCCGCATAGCTGAGGTCGACGATGAAGGCGGTCTTGCCCTCGGACTCGGCGCGAACCTCGATCTTCAGGACCAGTTCGTGGACTTCCTCGCCCACCTGGCTGGCGGCGATGTTGAACTGCACGTCGATGCCGGGGGCAGTCTGCGCCTGATAGATACCCGGTGCGTTCGGGTTCTCGAACGACAGGTCCTTCACATATTGCGAGATCAGACCGGCGGCGGGGCCCGCATCCTCGCCCTCGGCGGTCGGCGCTTCGAAGCCCTGCGGCAAACCCTGTTCGTCCATCGTCAATACCTTCTCGCGTAAGATCAAAGGGGATTAGGGAACCGAAAGGGCGGGTTCGCGCGTTCGGCCCAGTGGCCGTTGCGCGTAGCAGCGGGCAGGCACGGATTCAACCTTGCCCTCTTCTGTCGGGAGCGCGGGTTTTCATTGTCGGCCCGTGCGCCTATATCGGTCCTGATAGTGAAAGGCGCCTGTGTTGTTATTCTACGTCGTTCTTCTCGCGATGGTCGCGCTCTTCCTCGCACTGAGGCTGTACAGCGTGCTGGGCAAGCGCACGGGTCATGAACAGCAGCCGCTGGCGCGCAGTGCCGACGACCGCCCGCTGCCGGTGACTCTGCCGCGCGCCGCCGAGCCGGTGCAGGGAACGACGCCGGTGGTGAACCGCAATATCGACCCGCGCGCCGAACAGGGCCTGCGCTCGGTCATCTCGGGCGAGCCGGGCTTCGACGTGACCCAGTTTCTGGGCGGCGCGCAGGCGGCGTATCGCATGACGCTGGAAGCCTTTTGGAAGGGCGATGAGAACGCGCTGGCCGATCTGGTCGAGGCGGACGTGCTGGCCGCCTTCTCCGAAGCGATCGAACAGCGGCGCGAGGCGGGGCAGACGCTCGACAACCGTCTGATCCGTATCGACAGCGCCAGGATCGTCGATGCACAGGTCGAGGGGCGTCAGGCGCGGATCACCGTCCGCTTCGACGCCGATATCGCCGCCATCACCCGCGATGCCGAGGGTAACGTCATCGCCGGTTCGCTGAGCGATGCGGTCGAGACGCATGACGTCTGGACCTTCGCCCGCACGCTCAAGAGCGGCGACCCGAACTGGAAGCTTGTCGACACCGACGAAGCCTGACGCGGTTACGGGGGGATAGGGGGCCTTGAAAGGGTTTCGCGTCGCGGCGATCGTCGCGCTTTCGATCGGCGTTTCGGCCTGTGCTGGGCGGATCGTGCCGCCCGGTGCGTCAGGGGACTATCCGTCCCGCGCGCCGCATCAGCCATCCGCCCGCCCGGTGCCGCGCCCCCAGGCCGGCGGCTCGCCGGTACAGCCGAACGGCCCCAGCGTGTCGCGGGTGCCCTCGGGACCGGTGCGCATCCTGCCATCCACGCCGTTGCCCGCGACCCCGGTGGTCGCCGTGCCGGGGGCGCTCAATGCGGCCCAAGCGGGGCTGATCGCCGGACCGGCCGTCGCGACCCTGCCGATCACCGAGCCGCAGGCCGAGGCCGCGCGGGCCGCGTTCCTGCTCTCCTGTCCGGGACTGATGCGGCGCACCGATACCAGCGGACTGACCCAGGGGGCCGACTGGCAACCGGCCTGCCAGGCCGCCGCCAGCGTCGCGCGCGGCGGTGCCCGCGACTTCTTCATGCGCTATTTCGAGGCGGTGCAGGTCGGCGACGGGCGTTCGCTCGCGACCGGCTATTATGAACCCGAGATCGCCGGATCGCGCGAGCGCCGCTCCGGTTACGACGTGCCGATCTATGCCCGCCCGCGCGACCTGATCGATGTCGATCTGGGTGCCTTCTCGACCGATCTGAAGGGCAAGAAGGTGCGCGGCAAGGTGCAGGGCAGCAACCTCGTCCCTTATGACGACCGTACCGCGATCGAGCAGGGCTCGCTGGAGGGCCGTGCCCCCGTGCTGGCCTGGGGGGCGGACCCGATCGAGGTGTTCTTCCTCCAGATCCAGGGCTCCGGGCGGTTGCGTCAGCCCGATGGCACGATCATGCGGATCGGTTATGACAGCCAGAATGGCCGAGATTACACCGGCATCGGCGCGCTGATGAAGGCGCGCGGGTTGCTGGGGCCGGGCCAGACCTCGATGCAGGGGATCGTGCAATGGCTGCACGACCATCCCGAAGAGGGGCGCGCGATCATGCGCGAGAATAAAAGCTTCGTGTTCTTTCGCGAGCTGAACGGCGCGCCGCAGGGGGCGATGGGCTATGCGGTGACGGGGCAGGTCAGCGCGGCGGCGGACCCGAAGTTCGTACCGCTGGGTGCGCCCGTCTTCCTGTCGATGGACCGGCAGGACGTGACCGGCCTGTGGGTGGTTCAGGACACGGGCGGCGCGATCAAGGGCACCAACCGTTTCGACACCTTCTGGGGTGCGGGTGAGACGGCGCGGGCCGTGGCGGGCGGCATGTCGGCGCGGGGCACGGCGTTCCTGCTGCTGCCGGTCGGCACGCTGGCACGGGCCGGGGTAGTCGGCCCGGATGGGATGGTCGGTGCGTCCCCTCAACCCTGACGAAGCGCAACTCTGGGCGCGGGTGATGGAGACGGTGCGGCCCTTGCGCGCCGCCGTCGTCCCCGCCCGCCCCGCAGCTCCGCCGCCCACCATGGAGGCGGTGTTTCACGAAACGCCGGGCGCGCCAAAGGTGCGGGTCAAGGGCCGGGTGCCACCGTTGCGCCAGCCCGCGCCGCCGTCGCCCTCGCCGAAAAAGGGGCCGGGCGAGACGCTGGACGGCGGCTGGGACAAGCGCCTGTCGCGGGGTAGCGTGATGCCCGACAGTTCGCTCGACCTGCACGGCCATACGCTGGCCTCTGCCCATGCGATGCTCGACCAGGGGCTGGGGCGGGCGATTTCGCGCGGGGACCGGGTGCTGCTGCTCGTGACCGGCAAGCCGCCGCGTCCCGAAAGCGAGCGGCCCCATGCGCGCGGTGCGATCCGTGCGGCGATCAGCGACTGGCTGGGCGCGTCGCGTCACGCCGATGCGATCGCGGCGATCCGCAATGCCCATCCGCGCCATGGCGGGCAGGGTGCGCTCTATATCGTCTTCAGGCGCCCGCGCGAGCGATGACGCCCGCATAGATGCGGGTCAGCGCGTAAAGATCGTCGACCGCTACCGCCTCGTCCACCTTGTGCATCGTGGCGTTGAGCAGGCCGAACTCGACCGTCGGGCACAGCTTCGACAGGAAGCGCGCGTCCGATGTGCCGCCGGTGGTCGACAATTCGGGCTCGATCCCGGTCTCGGCCCGGATCGCGTCGGCGATCATGGCGGAGAATGCGCCCGGCTGGGTCAGGAACGCCTCGCCCGAGATGCGGCCCGTCACCTCAGCGGCAGGGGCTTGGGCGCGTGCGATGGCGGTGATCCGCTCGATCAGCGCCTGGCCGCTCTGTTCGTCGTTGAAGCGGATCGACAGCCGCGCCTGCGCCGATCCCGGAATGACGTTGTGGGCCGGATTGCCGACATGCAGGTCGGTGATCTCGATATTGGACGGCTGGAACCAGGCATTGCCGGTGTCGAGCGTCACCCCCTCGATCTCCGCCAGCATCGCGACCAGCGGGGTGATCGGATTGTCGGCGAGGTGCGGATAGGCGACATGCCCCTGCCGCCCCGGCACGGTGATCCAGATATTGACCGAGCCGCGCCGCCCGATCTTCATCATATCGCCCAGCCGGTGCGCGGAGGTCGGCTCACCGACCAGGCACAGGTCGGGGGCGATACGCCGCTCCGCCATCCGGTCGATCAGCGCGCGGGTGCCGTAGATGGCCGGGCCTTCCTCATCCCCCGTGATGATGAGCGACAGGGGGACGCCGGGGGCGGGGGAGATCGCCGCGACGAAGGCGGCGACCGCGCCCTTCATGTCCACCGCGCCGCGCCCGAACAGCAGGCCATCGCGCACCTCACCCGAAAAGGGCGACCCCTGCCAGCCTTCCCCGGCGGGGACGACATCGACATGCCCGGCAAAGGCCAGATGCGGCCCCGTGCCGTTGCGGGAGGCGAGCATATTCTCCACCGGGCCATCGGGCGCCTCGCCGATGGTGAAGCGATCGACCGTAAAGCCCAGCGGCAGCAGCGCCGCCTCCAGCACGTCGAACACGGCTCCGCGCGCGGGCGTGACGCTGTCGGCGCGGATCAGGGACTGGGCGAGTTGCAGCACGTCGGTCATGCCGGGGGCATAGGCAGCGGCGCGGCGAACGGCAATTCCCTGTCGATGACGATCGTCACGTGGGACGGACCTCCGGCGCTCCGGCATCGTTGTTCGTCTTTGGTAACAGGAGTGACGCGATGAACGACCCGGATCACAAGGGGCATAAGGCGGGCGGACGGCTGGCGCTATGGCTGGTCATCGCGGTCGGGATCGCGGCGATCCTGCTCTATGTCTTCGCCTCGCGCGTCGCCGAACCCGCGACGGAGCAGCGCGCGCCGTTAAATGAGGTGCCGCCGACGGCGCAATGATGTCGGGGCGGGTTAGCGTGGCCTTCGACTTCGCTCAGGCTGAACGGAGGTGGGGATATGGGCGGGATACAAAATGCCGTTCAGCCTGAGCGAAGTCGAAGGCCACGCCCCACCGCTCGATCGGAAGACAGCCGTGCCTAAGCCACCGGCTGCTCGAACCGTTCGATCACCCATTCCTCTTCCTGTGCGGCGGCGATCCAGTCCTGCATGAAGGGATGGCGGAGCACCGCGTCCATATAGGGCAGGGCGAAGCGCGCGACGGGAAGCTGATAGGTCACGATCCGGGTGATGACCGGCGCGAACATGATGTCGACCGCGCCGAACGCGCCGAACAGGAAATCGCCCCCGCCCCCGAAGCGTGCCCGAGCCTGGGCCCATAGCTCCATGATCCGCTTGAGATCGACGACCACATCCTCGTCCGGGGTCTGGGCGGGATAAACCTGACGGATGTTCATGCTGTGCTTGCGACGCAGCGCGACGAAGCTGGAGTGCATCTCCGCCGCCATCGACCGGGCCATGGCGCGGGCGGCATCGTCCTCCGGCCAGAAGCGGTCGCGACCCACCTTGTCGGCCAGATAGTCGATGATCGCCAGGCTGTCCCACACCACCGCCTCGCCGTCCCACAGGATCGGCACCTTGCCGGAGGAGGGGGCGAACTCGGCCCCTTCGCGGCGCTTGTCCCAATCCTCGTCATAGAGCGGCACGACCACCTCCTCGAAGGGCAAGCCCGACTGTCGACAGGCGAGCCAGCCGCGCAGCGACCAGGAGGAATAGGCCTTGTTACCGATGATCAGCTTCATGGGACCAAGGGGTAACGAGCCCGAACCCGCGCCGCAACCGCACAAAAAAGGCCCGTTCGAGGGAACCGAACGGGCCTTCCTGATCCGGTGGCGAGGACGGCGATCAGCCGATGGCTTCCAGCACTGCCGCGCGGAGTTCGGGAATGCCCATGCCGCCCTCGCTGGAGGTGGCCAGGATGTCGGGGTGCGCGGCGGCACGCTTGCGCGCCTCCGCCTGGGTCCGCTCGACCACGGCGGCGAGTTCGGTCGCCTTCACCTTGTCCGCCTTGGTCAGCACGATGCGATAGCTGACCGCCGCACGGTCCAGCATCTCCAATATCTCGCGATCCACTTCCTTGATGCCGTGGCGCGAATCGATCAGCACCAGCGCACGCTTCAACGCCTGCCGTCCGCGCAGGAAGTCGTTCACCAGGAACCGCCACTGCTTGACCATGTCCTTGGGCGCCTTGGCGAAACCATAGCCGGGCATGTCGACCAGCCGCAGCACGGGGGGCGTGCCGACGTCGAAGAAATTCAACTCCTGCGTCCGCCCCGGCGTGTTCGAGGTGCGGGCCAGACCGTTGCGGTTGGTCATCGCATTGAGCAGCGACGACTTGCCGACGTTCGACCGCCCCGCCACCGCGACTTCCGGCACGATCGGGTCAGGCAGGAATGTCAGCGCGGGCGCGGACTTCAGGAAGGTGACCGGTCCGGCGAACAGCTTGCGCGCCGACTCGACCAGTTCCTCCGAAAAGCCGGTCGGCTCTTCGGAGGGGGCAGGGGGGGGGAGGTCGCTCACTTGGCCACCGGTTGTTTCAGGCCCGGATGGCGGGCGTAGAGCAAACGCTGTTGCAGGATCGAGATGCAGTTGGTCGTGATCCAGTAGACCTGAAGGCCGACCGCGAACGGCGCCATCACGAACATCAGCACCCAGGGCAGGATCGCGAAGACCTGCTTCTGCGCATCGTCCATCGGCTGCGGGTTCATCTTGAACTGGAAATACATCGAGATGCCCAGCAGGATCGGCACCACGCCGATCGCAATGAAGTGCGGCGGCACGAAGGGCAGCAGGCCGAACAGGTTGACCGGGGTCAGCGGATCGGGCGCGGACAGATCCTTGATCCACAGCACGAAGCCCTGGTGCCGCATTTCGATCGTCAGCATCAGCACCTTGTAGAGCGCATAGAAGATCGGAATCTGGATCAGGGTCGGCAGACAGCCCGCCAGCGGATTGACCTTCTCCTGCTTGTAGAGGGCCATGACCTCCTGCTGCATACGGACCTTGTCGTCCTTGTAGCGTTCCTGGAGCGCCTTCATCTTGGGCTGCACCGCGCGCATCGCCGCCATCGAGGCGAACTGGCGTTGCGCGATCGGGAACATCAGCGCGCGAATGGTGACGGTCAGCAGGATGATCGCGACGCCGAAATTGCCGACCAGACGGAACAGCCAGTCGAGATAATAGAAGATCGGCTTTTCGAGGACGCGCAGATAGCCCCAGTCGAGTGCGTAATCGAGCTTCGTCGCGCCTTCCTTGTCAGTATAGCGGTCGAGCAGCGCGACTTCCTTGGCACCCGCGAAGAAGCGGGTGGTCTGGGTGATCTGCTTGCCCGGCGCCAGCGTCTGCGGCTGGAGCGTATAGTCGGCCTGATAGGTCTGGCCCGCACCGGCACGGAACTGGCCGTCGAATGCCTTGGCCTGATCGGGGATCAGCGTCGCCAGCCAATATTTGTCGGTAAAGCCCAGCCAGCCGCCGGTGGTGGTGAAGCGGGTCGGGGCCTTGTCCAGATCCTTCCAGTTCGGGCCGTAATTGGCCGAACCGTTATTGACCGACATCGGGCCGACATGGATCGTCCAGGTGTCGGGATCGGCGGAAATGCCGCGATTGACGTAACCATAGGCCGCAACCGGCACGGGCGCATTACCGCCATTGGCCACCGTCTGCTGGACGGTGAACATATAGTCCTTGTCCACCGACAGGGTGATGCGGAACTGCTGGCCCGTGGCGTTGGCGGCGGACAGCGTGACCGGCTGGCCGGGGCGCAGCACCGGCGCGCTGGGGGTCCAGACGGCATCGGCGGCGGGCGGGTTCAGTCCGTCGGTGCGCCAGCCGAAACCGGCGAAATAGGCACCCTCCGCGCCGCCCGGCGACAACAGGCGGATCGGGGGCGAATCCTTCGCCACCGTTTCCTTATAGTCGAGCAGGACGAGGTCATCGATCCGTGCGCCCTTCAGGTTGATCGAGCCCTTCAGGCGGGGCGTCTCGATCGCCACGCGCGGGGTTTCGGCCAGCACCACGCGGCGATCGCGAATCGCGCGGGGCGTCGTCGCGGTCGGGTTGGCGGTGGAATTGGCCACGGCCACCTGCTTGCCGCCCTCGATCCTGGTCGCGGGCGGGTTGCTCGGGAAGAACTTGTTCTGGATGAGCGGCCATCCGAACAGGATCAGCGCTGCGATCACCGCGAACACGACGAAATTCTTGCGGTCTTGGTTCACGTCGAAACCCCAGTTGTGTCAGGGTACCGGGTCGGGTCCGTGCCCGCCCCAGGGATGGCACCGCGCAATGCGCTTGAGCGCCAACCAGCCCCCTTTGACCGCGCCATAGCGGCCAATGGCCTGTATTGCATAGGCCGAACAGGAGGGTTGATAGCGACAAGTCGGCGGCAGGATCAGCGAGGGGCCGAGTTGCCAGCCCCGCGCGATGAGGATCAAGGCCCGCGCGAACAGGGTCACGCGGGCTCTTGAGTCGGGGTGGCGGGCTGGCGATGCGCGCCGCCACGGGGGCCGCGCCCCTTGCCGCGACCATGGTGGACGCGCGGTTCGCGCGGTCGCTGGTCGGTGGCGGTTTCAGGATTCGCGGCGCGGGTCAGGGCCTTGGCCAGTTCGGCGGTGAGCGCGGCATAATCGCGCTCTATCCCGCCTTGCCGCCCGATCAGGACATGGTCCGCGCCGGCAATGCCCTTGACCGGCAAAAGATCGCGCGCGAGCGCTCGCAACCGGCGTTTCATCCGGTTGCGAACGACCGCGTTGCCGATCTTCTTGGTGACGGTGAAGCCGACGCGAATCGTCGCTTCACCGTCGTCACGCGGGCGAACCTGCAGCACGAAGCCGGGCATCGCCACGCGTCGCCCGCCATTGGCCGCGAGGAAATCGCGGCGGCGGGTCAGCGTCGTGATTACGCCGACAGCTTCTTGCGGCCGCGCGCGCGACGCGCCCGGATCACCGCACGGCCGCCGGGCGTCGCCATCCGCGCACGGAAGCCGTGACGGCGAGCGCGCACCAGATTGCTCGGCTGAAAGGTCCGCTTCATCGTTCATTCCTTGGATACGTCTGAATAAAAACGGCCGCCACGAGGACGGCCTTGGTGGCAAGCCGCTTACGCAAAGCGCGTGTTCAAGTCAATCGCCAGTCATCACTTGCGATGCGACGCCATCCTTTGCAGGAAGAACCGGCGGGCACGGGAGAGCGCGCATGAGGGGGCAAAGCATATGGCGACCATCGTGTCCACGGTGGCCTATCTGGGTCTGGAGGCGCGCGCCGTCGAGGTGCAGGTCCAGTTGATCGCGGGGTTGCCCGCCTTCAACCTGGTCGGCCTCGCCGACAAGGCGGTGGGCGAGAGCCGCGAGCGGGTGCGCGCCGCGATCGCCGCCATGGGGCTTGCCCTGCCACCCAAACGGATCGCGGTGAACCTGTCGCCCGCCGACCTGCCCAAGGAAGGATCGCATTTCGACCTGCCCATCGCGCTTGCGTTGCTGGCGGCGATGGGGGTCGTCGACGCCGAACTGCTGGCCGACCATGTCGTGGTGGGCGAACTGGCGCTGGACGGGCGGATCGGCCGATCGCCGGGCGTGCTGCTGGCGGCGATCCATGCGGGCTCGGTCGAGAAGGGGCTGATCTGCCCCGCCGCGCAAGGGGCGGAGGCGAGTTGGGCGGGCGGCGGTTCGGTGATCGCCGCGCCCGACCTGTTGTCGCTGATCAACCATCTGAAAGGCCACAGCGTCCTGCCTGTGCCGGAGGGCGGCACGGTAGAGGACGGTGCGCCCGGCCCCGATCTGTCCCAGGTCAAGGGACAGGAAAATGCCCGTCGCGCGCTGGAGATCGCGGCGGCGGGCGGTCATAACCTGCTGATGAGCGGACCGCCCGGATCGGGCAAGTCGCTGATGGCGGCCTGTCTGCCGGGCATCCTGCCGCCGCTCGACGCCGCCGAGGCGCTGGAAGTGTCGATGGTCCAGTCGGTGGCGGGCACGCTGGCCGGCGGGCGGCTGACCCGGACACGACCTTTCCGTGCGCCGCATCATTCCGCATCCATGGCGGCGCTGACCGGCGGCGGGCTGAAGGCGCGACCGGGTGAAGTGAGCCTCGCGCATCTGGGCGTGTTGTTCCTCGACGAACTGCCCGAGTTTCAACGCGCCGTGCTCGATTCGCTCCGCCAGCCGCTGGAGACGGGAACGGTCAGCATCGCGCGCGCCAATGCGCATGTGACCTTCCCGGCGCGGGTGCAACTGGTCGCGGCGATGAACCCGTGCCGCTGCGGCCATCTGGGCGACGCGGCGCTGGCATGTGCACGCGCGCCGCGCTGTGCCGCCGATTATCAGGCGAAGATCTCGGGGCCGCTGCTCGACCGAATCGATTTGTCGGTCGAGGTCCAGCCGGTGCGCGCCGTCGATCTCTTCCAACCCTCCACCGCTGAATCGTCGGAGATGGTCGCTCGGCGCGTGGCGGCGGCCCGTGCGCTCCAGACCGAGCGGTATCGCGACGCGGCTGTCACTGTCCGTACCAATGCGGAGGCGGACGGTGCTCTCCTCGAACGCTGGGCCATGCCGGACGAAGCGGGGCGCACGCTGCTGGCCGAGGCGGCGGAGCGGATGCGCCTGACCGCGCGCGGCTATACCCGCGTGATGCGGGTCGCCCGGACCATCGCCGACCTCGCGGGCACGGAGCGGGTGGGGCGCATCCATGTCGCCGAAGCGCTCAGCTATCGCCAGCGCCCTCCGACCAATTGACGCGCGCGGTCGCGGCGTGGAACGTTCGGCCATGGCAAAGCGGCATATGGCATCGACGCTGGCCCGCGCGACGGGGATCGCGGCCCTGATCCTGTTGGGGCCGCCGCTGACATGGTTGGCGATCCTGTGGTCGGACCCGGTGGCGTGGGGGCCGCAGGAGCCGATCTTCATCTATGGCCTCGCCGCTCTTGCGGTGACGCCGGGGCTCATCGGGCTGGCCCTACTTACCGTGCGAAGGAGCACCAAGTGGTTGATCCTGCCACTCTATCTGGTCGCTATGGCATTGGTGCTGATGACGACCCTGGTCTATTTCGTCTGCATCGCCACGCATGATTGTCCGTAGGCGACGACAATCACCGCTTGCGCCCCGCATCACCCTCGTCTAGCAGCGCCTCTTCGCTGCCCCTGTGGCGAAATTGGTAGACGCATTCGACTCAAAATCGAACGCCGCAAGGCATGCTGGTTCGAGTCCGGCCAGGGGCACCATCCTACGGGGTGTAAGGTGTTGAGATTGCGCCAGTTTTGCGCTTTCCGCACCATTCTATACCACCTTTCGTTCCCTCACTCTGATTAAGATCATGCCGAACATCGGCGATCTCCGGCGAACAAAGGCCTTTCTGATAGTTCCCTGTGGATTGGCTCGGTCTTCACGTATCGCTGGGGTGGCGTGTACCCTTCGGACGCCAATCGCTTCAGCGACGCGACCTGGACAAGGCGTCGACGACCCAGCTTGACTGTCGTTATATCGCCAGTCGCCACGAGCCCATAAAGCGGCTCCTTCGCCGAAGGCGAAACGAGACGGCGATCCGCATCTCTGTGTCTCACGGACAGCAGCTAAATTCGCGTCGGTAGAGCATAGGCAATCGAGTCCGATCGCCGCGCGGCTGGCGCGGTCAATGATTGATCTGGTCCGAAGCTTCGACAGATGAGTGATTGTCGAAACCGCTTCCAAGCCCCTCGATCTCCGATAGTCGAACCAAGGCGCTATCTAGGCAGATGCCAATGTCGAGAAGGCGGTGAGTATCCGCGATCGCTAAAGCTTCGGTGATTAATCGCCTCAGTCTCTGAAAATCTGGCGTATGATCGGTTTTGCGCATGTCTGCCGGCAAAGAGGAATAATGGGAGTAGGACAAGTTAAAAATCGGATAACAGATCGGGAATGGATCGAACGACGGCCGAATCGCTAAGCCCCCGGCAGCTGGAATGCCTGCGCCTCGTCTGGGAGCGCCGAATCTCAAAAGAGATCGCGCGCGAGCTCGGTATCTCCAAGACAACGGTCGATGGATACATTGCTGAAGCAGTCCAAGTACTTGGCGCGAAGGACCGCCGGGAAGCGGCAGCTATGGTTTTCGCGAATTTCCCCCCTGATCGGATCGGGGGTGATCCAGCACGGGTGGATCAGCCGGGTCAATCCGATGACGTCGGTGCACCAGCAATTGAGCCGGTAGCTCCACGGCCCCAGCATTACCGTGCATATGGTCTTGGGTTGCCGCTATCGACAGGGGAGCAGAACCGAAATGACCTATCTCCGATAGCAACCGTCTTCTGGATTTTCGCAATCGCCATAGCGGCCATGGCGGCGCTGGCCCTCTCCATCTCAATGGGCGTGGGGCTCGCGAGCTTCTTCCGGCCGATCTGGCACCTCGTAAAAAGCACCGGATAGCTGACGGCGGTATCCCCGCCTTCGGCGGAGATAATCTATGCGCAAAGAACGCCTTGCCGTCGCTCATTCTATCGCGAATGAACTGATACCTTACGAGCAGGAATTGGATGCTGCGATCATTCGCAACGCCAAGCTGACGATGGCTATAATCGATGGTCGCCGTCGCGCTAGGGCACCCCTGACGATCGCACAGAGGAGCTTGGAGAACGTCGCGTTAGCGAACGTGCGGCTGATCGAAGCGCGTAATCTCATCCACGAAGCCCATTACGACCTGCGTGAAGCGCAGTATGAAATAGGACTGGGGGCGGTTTCTTACGGCGATTACGGCGATACGCCGCCCCCGCCGCCTGCGGTTATGCGCCACGAAACGCGCCATGCGGTTGACGCCTGAATTGTCTCGGCCGACTGAGTGCGAAATGGGGAGCGCTCAGTCGGCATGAACACCTTCATGATCTTCGTCACGGGTTTTGCGCTATGCTTTATCTACGTCTGGGCCAGGGGCGGCGCGGTCGAGAGGATCGCAATGGTGTTGCAGCTGGCGGCCTTCTTAGCGGGATTCGCGGTTCCCAGGCTGCCGCACCAGTATGCCCACACAACGGTCTCGTGGGGCATTTTCATAATCGATCTTATACTCCTCATAGCCCTTGCCGTACTGGCGATAGCCTCACGGCGCTTTTGGCCGGTTTGGGTAGCGGGGCTTCAAGCCGCTACCGTCATAGCCCACGTGGCGAAGGCCGTGACACCCGAGATGTTGCCCATCGGTTATGGCTTTCAAATCCGCTTTTGGGGGTACGCCATGCTACTGCTGACCGCTGTTGGCACATGGCGGCATTGCCGGCGCAAGCGACTGCTCGGACACGATGCTTCATGGAAATGGCAAGCCGCAAGCGGATAATTGCCTTTTGCCAACTCGAGACGGCGTGATGTCCAGTTTGGACGTGCCTCTGGATGCCCAGGTCGCCGAACTCCAAAAAGCAGTAACTGCCTTGGTTCTTCAGCTAACAGCAATGCGGCCGGTGGAATGCCCTGTCAAAGATGTCGAACATGAGTCCGTTAAGGCGCGAAAGCTCTATGCCGAGCGTAGGCGACGAGAGAAGCATTTTGGCAATGACGGGGTTCTTTTCGGAGAGCCAGGATGGGACATCCTCCTTGATCTGTTCATTGCCTATGAGAAGGGGACGCCGCAGTCGGTCAGCGCGACGTGCATCGGAGCCTGCGTGCCCCAAACAACGGCGTTACGATGGATCACTTTATTAGAGCGTGAGGGACTGGTGCATTCGTGGCCGGACCAGCGAGACGGGCGCTATCGAATGCTCGGTCTTACACCCGCTGGCGTCGAAAAGATGATAAGGTACCTGAAGGACTGCCCCTAAATGCGACATGCCGCCGGATGCCAGTTCGAAGCACATTGTATCCCGACCCACGCCTTGGCACACATCAGGCATGATCATCCGCTCTGTTTTCGTCGTGTCGCTGCTGGCCGGTCTAACTTCGTGTGTTGCCCCACAGGCACCAACCCGAGACGCAGCGAATGAAGCGGTTGGGACCCGTCCGCTCAAGGTGGCGTCCTGGAACTTGGAGTTCTTGGCGGAGAGGAACGGCACAGGGTGCGAGCCGCGCACCGATGCCGATTATACGGCCATGCGCCAGATCGTCGACACGCTTGATGCCGACGTGATCGCTTTCCAAGAAGCGGAGAATGAGGCGGCGGCGGCGCGGGTGTTCGATCCGAAGCGCTACACGATCGTGATGGAAAAGCGCCCGGGTGCTGCGTCAGGCAGTTGCGGGGGCAAGCACCCTGAGCAGCAATTTATCCGTCAGGCCGTCGGGTTCGCGATCAGGAAGGGCATCGCGATCGACCGCAACCCGGACGTCACGGCGCTACAACTCGGCAACCCGCAGTTGCGTTCGGGGGTCGACGTTCGTGTGCGGGCGCCGGGCCACCAGCCCACACGGTTGCTCGCGGTCCATCTGAAGTCCGGCTGTTTCCAAGGTGACCGCGCCCAAGCCTGTGATGTCCTGCAACAGCAGGTGCCGGTGTTGGAGGATTGGATTGACCGGGCGGCCGTTGGCCCTGATCGCTTCATCGTCCTCGGGGACTGGAACCGCCGCCTGGCTGAGGCTGGTGACGCCGTCTGGACGGAACTCGACGACGGCAATCCTGCGAACTCCGATCTGCGACTGGCTGATGAAGGTGTGACGCCACGGTGCGATCCTCGGTACCGCTCGTTCATCGACCACATCGTCTTTGATCGTCGGGTGGCGGGACAGGCGAGTGGATTTGCCGAGACGACCTATGCGCCTGGGCAAAAGCATCTGTCCGATCACTGTCCGGTTAGCGCGCTCATCTCCGGTTGAGATTGTGCAGCCGCAACGCCTCTGGCGAAGGCCCGCTACGAGGCATAGCATCCGCTCACCCGACTCACGGGTAGGAGAAGACCCATGCGCTCGCTTGCCGTTATCGCATCCGCTCTTTCGCTCATCGCCGTTGCTACGCCATCGATCGCAGCGCCGTGTCGCGACGCGAAGGGGAAATTTGTGAAGTGCCCTGAGGCCGCTGCATCGAAGGCAACGCGCTGCAAAGCCGCAAATGGGAAGTTTGCTAAGTGCGGGACGCCGGGTGCGAAGCCGATCAAGTAATCCACCGATCAGCAGGTGGCGCAGCCTTCTGGATTGGATTCAGATCTGCGCCCTTGCGCTGGTCATGGCGTTTCCAATGCTTATCGCGATTGCCGGATACGTCAGGCGTACCATTCCGGTCATAGTGGCAGCATTGGGCAATTGACTAAACCCACTTTATAAATCCTAATCTCCCGCAATGCTTCGCAGACTGCGAATCAGAAACGGGGGTTATCTGATGTTGAAGTATTGCCTGGCGGGCGCCATTGCGCTCGCTTCTGTCGCTGCGCATGCGCAAATCGCTCAACCGACGCCGATCGCTGCTCCTACCACTAACGCCGCTGTCCTGCGTGTCGGGACCGAGGTTCCTCTTCGCCTTTCCGAAGAGTTGACCACCAAGGGCAAGCAACTCCGCGTCGGGCAGCGCTTTCACCTTGAAACGGCCGAGCCGGTCGTCGTGAATGGGGTCACCGTCATTCCGGCTGGCAGCCCCGCAATGGGTGAGATCACCGACGTCCGTAACAAGGGCATGTGGGGCAAGTCGGGTCACCTTGCAGGTCGCGTCCTGTTCGTGACCGTCAATGGTCGCCAAATCCGCATGTCGGGAGCGTTCGACGACAAGGGTGTGACCGGGACGGCTGGCGTCGTGGGGGCAATCGCCCTGGTTCCGGTGGCGGGCTTCCTGATGACCGGCACCAGTGCCAAGGTCCCGGCCGGGTCGATCGTGAAGAGCTTCGTCGACGAGGACGTGCCGCTTTCGATTGCTGCCACCGCGCCGCCTCCGCTTGCGGTCAACGCGACTGTGCCGGTCGCGCCGCAACCTGCGAAATAAGGAACTGGCTGGCTGCGTCGATCGCGGCCAGCCACTCGCTAGAGGTAAGCATGATCAACGGTAAGGCGTTGGCCATCATTGCGATGATGGTCACCACAGTTTTTCCGGTGAGCTCCGACGCCCGACGGCCGGCGCTTTCGGACGCGCAGGTGAAGCAGCGCATCATCAAGGCATCGATCTCGGCGTATCCGGGCAATTGCCCCTGTCCCTACAACTCGGCACGCAACGGATCGCGCTGCGGCCGTCGAAGCGCATGGGACCGTGCTGGGGGATATGCCCCCATGTGCTACGCCAGCGACGTCACGAAGGCTGACGTGCGTGCTTGGCGGGCAAGCCATTAAGCGTTCATCGGGCTGGCCTATGGCTTGGCCAGATCACATCCCGCTCGGAGAGCACGTTGCGAATCACAATTGGCCTAGCGATTGCCTGCCTATCGATCGTCTTTCCAGCGGCAGGTGCCCAGGCGGAACGATGTCCGCAGCTTTTTGCAGGGGGTGATGCGCCCGCCCTGAATAAGCCAAGTCTCGCTGAGGGAACGACCCAACTTTGCAATCGGGCATTCGCAGTCCTGCATTCGTCACGCACACGGACCCCGCTCTGGTCGGCCGAGCGCCTGACCCGCGCATCAGTGACGGCCGCGCGAAACTACGATCAGCGGAGCAATCGCTTTCATACCGATCCTCGGCTCCTGCCATCGGATCGTGCGGAGCTGAGCGATTTTGAGCGCTCCGGGTTCGATCGAGGCCATATGGCGCCGTCAGGTGATATGGTGGACGCTGAGTCAGACTATGAAAGTTTCAGCTTGGCGAACATCGCGCCCCAAGCGCCGTCGCTGAACCGTAACGGGTGGGCGGATCTTGAGCAGTACGTCCGTGGCCTGACAATGACGTTGGGGGAAACCTACGTCGTAACCGGCCCGCTGTATGAGGGGGCGACGATCAAGACGCTAAAAGGGCGCGTCCTTATCCCGACGTCCTATTGGAAAGCCGTATGGTCTCGCGGCCAGGGCGCGGGCGCTTGGATAGCGACGAATGCCGCAAAGCCAGTCTGGCAAGTCGTATCGATAGCTGAGCTGACCCGCCGGACTGGTATCGATCCGTTCCCTCAGCTCGACCGCGCAACCAGAGCCAAGGTCCCGGCATTTCCTACTTTCGATCGCACCAAAAGCTCGAGGAGAAGCAGGCCATGACGATGAAGCCTTTTGCTGATGACAGTGCTGTGGACACCATCGGGGATTTGTCGGCCGAGAACGCGCCGGACGCAGTTATGCTTTCCGGCTCTGTCGAGATTACCCGGGACAAGGCTGGTTTGAAGCGCGCTCGGTCGCTGAAGGCGTTGGTCGATGCCATCTGCGGCGAACTGGAAGCGGCCGACCTGCCTGATCGCCTAGAACGTGCAGGCAAGAGTGAGACTGGGGAAGTCGCCAACCCATTTGCCTGATCCGGCCAGGATGCGCGGGATCTATTTGCATCCCGCGTTGATTGGGGGGTGATGTGCAACCGAGCCCGATTTGACGGCGAGCCGCAGACGATATTTCAGTCGGCCGCCAAGCTGTTCGACGAACGACCGCGCGATAATCGCTTCCACCCCCAAGAACTGCGCCCGAAGGCCCGATCCTATGTGATACGGGAGCAGGAAGGTGAGCGTGCCTGGGACGTCATGTCTTGGGACGTGCTGGGCGGGAAAGCGCCGTACCCAATGACCAACGTGCGCAACCTGGGATTGCCGCAGTGGCGACGCCTGGCCGCTGATCCCGCGAACCGCTGCATCATCCCGCTCACCGAGTTCTGCGAGTTCACCCCCGAACGCCACGACCTAGGGGACGGCAAGCCGCCGCTAAAAGGTGAGATGTGGTTCAGCGTCACCGATCAGCCAATTTTTGTCGTCGCAGGGTTCTGGCAGCAGACGGCTGAGGGGCGGTCGTTCGCGATGGTTACCTGTGACGCGAACGAACTGGTGGAGCCCATTCACCCGAAGGCGATGATCACCGTCCTGCACCCGGGCGACGTGACGACGTGGCTACGCGCCCCGGCAGAAGAGGCAGTGGCGCTCCAGCAACCCTACCCAGCCAATCGCATGAAGGTGCGGGGGCCGGTCTTCCCGACTCGCGGTCGTTGAAAATCATCAAGCCGATGGCAGCAAAGCTGGTGGGCGTAAATATGAGGATTCGTGCTTTCGCGGATTGACCGTACCGTCTGTCTTTATTCGAGAATCGTGCAAGCCATTCAGAGTTAGACGAAATTGGCGGTTGATTGCAGTTGGCCCTGGATAGGTAAATTCGGGGGGCAATATCCATGGGTACCGCTGCAACAAGCATTCCGCTCGCTCTGTCGTTGATGATCGGGAGTTGCACTGTCGCAATGAACGGCAGCTTCGACTCGCCTGACGGCCTGCCCATCGTAATGCCCACGCCGACCCCGACACCCACCCCCACGGCTACGCCGACCCCGGCGGTCGGGAACCCCGACCGATATATGATTGCCTTCACGCGGCTGCGCATGCCGAGCGGGGCACTCGTCACTGCGGCCAACGAAACCCCGTTCGTGATGACCAGAATCCTAGTTGGCTCGCCTCAGAGTGCCGTTACCTCGGTTCGCTGCCACTTTGCGGGCTTCGCCTCGACCGAAGGTGGCAATTCGCCCCAGGAATCACTCCTGCCGGGCAATGCGACTAATGTAGACGGGTTCTGGGTATCAATCGGTACGACCAAGGTTCGCGCGACGTTCAATAATGCGACCGTCGCCACTGTCGACAGCGGATCCACTGGCGTGTGGACCGATGCCATCGATCTACCGGGCGGCATTCCGGCCAACAGCGATGTCGCGATGACGACGGCTTACCACACGGCCGCTGGTGAAAAGCAGATTCCCGTCTATCGCATTCAGGCTGGACGAGGCGAGCGTGTCTGGGGCGGTGCTGACCTAGCTAGCGTTTCCGCGCATCTGGATAGGCCTACTGACTTCAGCACTGCCTCACTCGACACTGGCAGCGGCCAGTCGCAGCCAGCCTATTATGGTCCGGACCTGTGCGTCGCCAAGGGCTGGGACGGTCGCCCGGTCGCGCTGGGCACGGTCGACAGCATCGGTGAAGCGCGCCAGGAATATGCCGTCGAGGCCGACACGCGCGGCAATTTGGGGTGGCTGCGCAAGTGGTTGGATACTGCCGACACAACCTTTGGGCGCGTGCCGCATTTCATGATCGGTATGCCGGGCGCCAAATCGAGCCTGGAGCTGAACACCGGCGCGCTTCTGCGATGGCAGGTGATCGACCAAGCCGCTCAGTTCAACACGGGGCGCGCTCTGCCATTTACGGTGCTGATCAATCAGCTCGGCCAGAACGACCTGAACTCCAAGTACACCACGATGCGGTCTAACTATGTCGGTTTCCTCGACCGATTCATTGCTCGCTATCCCGGTATTCGGGTGGTGGCGACCGGCGTGCTCCCCCGTACAACCAGCACCGACCTGTGGATGAGCAGAGCCGGGCAGACGGCCGTGACGGGGAATGAGTGGGGCACCGCGACGGGCGGCTGGGGCAGCGGATTCAAGTGGCAGTTGGAGGCCTATAAGGAGGCAGGAGCCGAGGGGCGCATCGCGGCGTACATCGATACGAAGCCTTTCTGGTACGATGCCGCAGCGCCTGGGACTTGGCCGGTCTTAGCGAGCCAGCCGACGCCCGAAGGCGTTCATCCCTATGCCGTGGCCGTGACGGCGATCGTCAAGGCAATCCCTCAGTCTGACAAGGCGAAGCTCCGCTAAATTGATGATCGCCCGCCATCCTGCGTCGCCAGGGTGGCGGGTGAACCGTCTATGCTCGAACCGTCGGCACCTCATCGATGCGCGTCGTCCAAGCGGGTGACCGCATCTCTGACCGAAGCCGCCACTGCCGCTTGAATCCCTGCCCGGCCGTGACGGCGGTGAACGTCCCGAAGCGCCCGTTCACCTCGTCCAGCGCAGCCATGAGACGGTCGCGCTTTTCCGTATCTACCTCGAATAGCGTCCGGGGGCGATCATCTGCCGCCATTAGATCGTCGAGCAGGATACCGGCCTTCGTGTAGGCGTATCCATCCCGCCAAGCTCGTTCCGCACACCGTCGGGCGGCGGCAATCAGCGCCAGGCTATCGCTCGTTATCGGGTGCAGCGTCACCGCGCGGGACCCGGCATATTGCGGACGGTCGAGCTTGTGCTTGTTGGTATGGAAGAATGCCGTCAGCCGCCCCGCGACGAGACTGTGATTGCGCAGCTTCTCCCCGGCCCGAAGCGCATATTGAGATAGAGCGCCCATCAGGCTGTCGAAGTCGGTCACAGGCGTCCCGAAGGACCGCGTGACGGCCATGCCCTTCCGCTGCGGCTCGACCGCCTCAACGGCGTCAGCAGGTATGCCGCGCAGCTCAGCGACCAGTCGCTCCAAGACGACCGTGCCGACGCCTCGGGCCTGCTTCATGGGCATATCTCGAAGTCCGGCGGCGGTGGTCACGCCCAGCGCTCCCAGCTTTAGTGCCGTGGCCTTACCGACACCCCAGACGTCACCGACGGGGAACGCCCGCATGACGTCCTGGCGCAGACGTTCATCACGCAGGTCAGCGACGCCACCGAAGCGCGGTTGCTTCTTCGCGGCGGCGTTCGCCAGCTTGGCCAGCGTCTTGGTATCCGCGATGCCAACGCAAGTGGGAATCGTCGTCCAGCGCAGGACCTGAGCGCGGAGGCGATGGGCATGGTCGACAAGATCGCGATCATCGAACCCCGTCAGGTCGAGGAATATCTCGTCGATCGAGTATATCTCGAAGTCCTGTACGAACGCTTGGCAGGCAGCCAGCACGCGGCGCTGCATGTCACCATAGAGCGTGTAGTTAGACGACCGGACCTGAATGCCATGGCGTCGGATCAGGTCACGCAGGTGATGGGCTGGATCACCCATCTTGATACCCAGCGCCTTCGCCTCGGCCGAGCGGGCAATTGCACAGCCGTCGTTGTTGGACAGCACGATGACCGGCACGCCCACCAGGCTGGTGTCGAACGCTCGCTCACAGCTGACATAATAGTTGTTGCAGTCGATGAGGGCGATTGGCGCGGTCATACGACCTTGCGCGCTACGCCCACCACGACGCCCCAAATCTCGACATACTCGTCGACGAGAATGTGTGAGAAACCATCCGCCTCCGGGACGAGCCAATATCGGCCGTCCATCTGCTTCAGGCGCTTCAATGTGCGGTCGCCATGCACCAGCGCGACGACGATCGAGCCAGCGCGGGCTCGCTTGGCGCGGTTGACCACGATCAGGTCGCCATCGGTGATCCCGGCGCCCGCCATAGATCCGCCCTCGACCCGCATGATGTAGCTGGCGGCCGGATGCTCGACGAGCCACGCACCCAGATCGATTGGTTCTTCCATGTCGTCTTGGGCAGGCGACGGGAAGCCAGCCGGGGTCCGGCACAGGAAGAACGGCACCTCACGCGGGATGAGGTCGAACGGCACGTCATGCAGGCGCATCGCAGGCTGGGCTGTCACGTGACGGGAAGCGCGAGCTGTTCGCCAGCGGCAGCTAGACAGGCACGCGCTGCCAGTGCTCCATCGACCGCCTGACGGTAATGCACGGTCCCGTATCGCTCCGCCTCGTCGAACGCGAACTGCGCCCATTCGTCAGAGGGGTAGCAAGCCTCATAGATAGCGCGCGCTGCTTCGCGCAGGCGGGGGTCGTGCTGCATCATGCTCATATTCCAGCGATTCGTGACCCGGCCTAGCTGGAACGAAAGGGGAACATTAGTCAATGGGGGATGCAGTATGAGCCAACAGCCGTCTTTGGCTTGGAACAAAATATGTACAAATGCGGAGGTGGTCGCTATAGCCATTTGAGACAGGCTGTTGCCAAATGCGCGTTTACCGTTTGTCAACCCCGAGTCGCCATGGTAGACAACGATATGCCCGCAATGCAGCCTTGGTATAACGCCGCAAAAGCGGCTCAGGTGGCAGCGTTTTTCGCTCGCCGTGAGGGCGGTAGCATAAATGTCCTAAAGCTGACGAAGCTGGTATATATTGCGGACCGTCGTAACTTAGAGAAATTTGATTTTCCCATTACGTGGGATAACTTTGTGTCGATGGATCATGGGCCGGTAAACTCAATAACCTATGATTGCATAAATGGCATGCATGGCGGCTTGGAGGATTGGGAGCGGCATCTTACCGGTCGATCCGGTTATTCAGTCGGTCTGGCGGGAAATGTAGGCGACGAAGATTTAGACCAGCTGAGCGAAGCTGAACTCGAGACGCTCGCTGAGGTATGGGCTGAATTTGGTCAGATGAGCCAGTATCAGGTCCGCGACTGGACCCATGCAAATTGCCCTGAATGGGAAGATCCACACGGGTCATCGAACCCAATTCCGCTCGCTCGCATTCTCAAGTTCCTCGGCAAAAAATATGCAAACGAGCTTGAAGACGAGTTGCTAGCTGAGAGGCACGTTAAGGAAGTATTTGCGTAATGGCGTATGCGCCTGCGCGATGCGATACGCTGCTGATTCCAACCGGACCGGTGGGGGACCACCTTTTCGTAATAACGACGGATGCTTGTCCTAATGGACTGCACGTCTTGGCGAACTTTACTAAGGTTGCACCCGATAGATTTGTTGATGATGCGTGCCTACTTGCGCCGGGGGAGCATCCGTTCATAGTGCAAGATAGTTACGTCTTGTACCGTAGTGCGATTATTCAGCCGTCGCTTCGCTTAAGCAATATGGTTGACGGGTGGGTGTATAAGAATGGGCATCCAGCATCTGTCGAACTGACTGACCGCATCCTTGCCGGATTTGGAAAATCGCGTTTCACGCCAAAATTCATAAAGACCCACTTGGAAAATCTCGGGCTGATTTAAAAAGTCAGCCAACCACCATCGCCTCAATGATCGCCTGCATCAGCACGTGACGCGGCACTGGCACCCCGACCGACACATAGCCGGGGTTCTGTGCCGCCCGCGTCCCATAGAGGTTGATCCACTTGCGCCCATGCTGCCGCCAAGCACGCTGTAGCGGTACGACGGGTAGCAACAGACACATCCCGGCTGGGGCATAGGCATACCCAATAAAGTCGGCAGCTAGGGGCTTCTGAATCCAGCCTGGCACGCGGCGGGCTTCATCCGACCAGCGCTCCAGCAGGACATCGGGCCAGTCGTGCATCCGCACCTTCTCGTCGACCGTGTACGTCCGCCCGCAAGACAGGGTGAGCAGCCGGTCTATCCCGCCCCGCTGCGCCCATCCGTCTTCGCGGACGGCCACCGCTGACACCATCGTCGGGAACGCGCGGCGATAGAGTGGCAGCCACCAATCCGCGTCGACGAAGCTCTCGGACAGCGCCAGGCTATCCCGGAAGCGATGCACACGCGGAGAGCCCGCCGCTCGACGATCGCGAGCGACGGGCCTGTGTTCCATGCGCCGGGACGGGACCGGCGGCGTGATCGGTTCAGGAGTGAACGTCATCCGCTTCCGTAGGGTCGTCTTCCTCCAGGTCCTCGGGTTCGAGGTCCGTATCTCCGTCCAGTTCGTCCATGCGGTCGATCAGCCGTTCGGTGATCCGCGCCAGTTCGGCACGGGGGAGCGAGGGGATGGTGGCGAGTACGGCATGAGGCGATGCGACCCGGTCCAACCGATGCCAGGGACGGCGGCGCGATCGGCGCCAAGGCATCGCACGGTTGGCGCTGGGCGGCGGGGTGACGGCTGCATGTCCCATCATGCTGCCTCCCCGTAGTGCCGTTGCTCGATAGTCTGGCGCACTGCTTCCGCCCGGTCAGGATACCCGACGATCTGTGCCATGAGCGGCGTCAGGTCATCGGAGGGACAGTCCTGGATAACCAGCCACAGCTTGCGGTCGGACGTCAGCGCATAGCCGCCGCCGATCTGAACGAGGGCATGGAGCCAGACGGTGGGGTTGAAGGACGCGGGGTGGAGGGTGGCCATGTCAGCGCACCCCCTCATCACCGATCGGCGCGGCATCTGGCAACCAGCGCCGGACTTGCCCGGCGTGATACCGCAATTCATCTTCCACCTCGTTCGTCCGCCAACCGGAGACAGGCAGGAGTTCGGCCAGCTTGGTGATGCAATTCGGTAGCGCGATCGCGATCATTTCGTTCAGGTCACGTCGTTCTTGCTGCGTTGCCTCGTCCCCGGCCGAACTGATGACGTCGTGATGGGCGGCCAGTCGCAGAAGGACCGCCAGCACATCGGCAGCGTCCTGCGGGGGCTCGTGGATGATTGCGCAAGTGAGGGCCGAATGCTGGCGGCTCCAGGACCGAGACGGCATGGAGTCATTAGCATTATGGGGAGCTTGGTCGGTTGTGGCACCCCGGTCGATGGCACGCTCGAGCATCGCCATCAGATCGCGGATCGGCGTTCGCGGTTGGGTGTGAAGCCCACCCGACAGTAGCCGACGGGCGTGACGCATAAGCCGGTTCGCATTGTCATCATCAATGGCGCTGGCACCACAATACGACATGTGTTCCAGCAGACGGGTAAATTCCGCCCAAGTCGTGGGTTCGGCCATGTCGGCGTCATGCGATGCTGCGCATACCGCCTGTTCTTCCTGCTCGAACGTGATGGGGTCTTGTTCCTCCAAGTCGGACGGCAGGCTGTTGAAGCGGCGGCTGGCGGCGTCAGAAGCGTCGAGCAGCGCGCAGAAGGCTTCGCTGGTGGTCGACATGTCAGCGGCCCTCCACGTTCGCGATGCGGGCCACGTCGTCCGCAATCTCTTCCAGCCAATCACGGCCATCGCCCATGTCGTTCTTGATCATGAACGCCAGCTTCGCGTGCAGGTCGGTAACGGTGGTGACCGGGTGCGTCGCAACAGCCGACTCGGCATCGGCATAGGCGTCGTTCAGGGCATTGCTGCGATCGACCGCAGCAGTCAGGCCCGTGTCGCGATGGATACGGGCGCGGTGACGCTGTCGTTGTAGATCGGCCGCAACCAGACGGCGCAGCCCGGGGCTATTGGGATGGTTGCGCGCTGGATCACGTTCGACGAGGCCACGGGCGACGCTGACCGCGCCTGGGTTCGCAGTGGTCCAGTAGGGATCACCGTCAATGTCGACCGCGACATGTGGGATCTGGGACGCAAGCGCCTTTGCCGCCGCATCGGCGGGTTTCAGGACCAGATTGTCGTGGTCCTCCGACACTTGCCAGGCCTCGGCGCTGGCCGCGATCAGCTTGGCCAGGGCAGGGCTGACGCCCGAACTGGCGGACATTGTCGATGCGACCGCCGGGACGGCAGCGGCAAGCGCGACGAGGCCAGCGCCCCCGAACAGGGCGCGACGGGTGGTTTCGGTGGCCATCGTTCAGCCCTCCCGCGCCATCAGGCAGCCGTTCGACGGATGCCGGGTGAAAAGGCGCTCGCAGGCGTCGGCCGCGATGACAGCTTCGATTGCGCGCTGCTGACGTGCGTTGGTGGCGCGGTGTTCACCCGCCAGCGAGCGGGCATAGGCGCCGGGGTTGCCGGTACGCAGATGCTGACGGGCAAGATCGACGGCGCGGCCGGTCGATTTGCTCAGTCCGTTTGAGGCACAGGTGATCTTGGCCGGACGCACAGCGTCCGGTAGAGGGGCAGTAGCCATAGTCGTTCCTCCAGAACGGTTGTGGTTAGGCCCGGTATCGGTGTTGGTAGCACCGTGCCGGGCTGTACCCGTTGGTAGCGGGTAACGTTCAGCGTTATGCACAACTCTAGCCGTCATGTCAACGCTGAGCGTTATCTTGATATTCAAGCGTTTAGGTGATAGGCCGGAATTATGCTGACACCCTCGACCTGTCGCGCGGCTCGGGCGCTAGTCTCCCTCGATCAAGCCGAGGTCGCTGAACGGGCTGGGGTCGGGGTGTCCACGGTTCGGAATTTTGAAGCAGGTCGATCGGTGCCGATCGCCAATAACTTGTTGGCGATTCAGCGCGCCTTAGAAGCGGCGGGAGTGCAATTTCTTGCTGACGGTGAGGCGACGTCCGGCGGCGCGGGCGTCCGGCTAGCGAAAGGCGGCGCGGGCTGAGGGAGAAGATCGCCCCGTCCCATGCTGATCGACGGACCGAAGAATTGATCCATGTGTTGAATGGTCATGGATGGGGAACGCAAAGCCACCGCTGTCGAAAAGGCCGATCACAAAATCACCTGCGAGGTGAATGGCGAGCGCGACAGCTGGCCAATGCGGCTGGTTGGTGCCGCCAGCGAGATCGGTGATCAGCCACAGATGCGGACGATCTGCGCAGCCACGGTCGTGGACGGTATTGTCCGACGCGATCTGCACCTCACCGCCACCGGCTTCAGGATGCTGGCGGCTCACACGCTTGCCACCTGGGCCAAGAGCGGGATCAAAGCTGCGATCGACCGTAGGCGCCCGAAAGACGGAGATGATCCACGGCTGCGGGAAGGTGATAGCGACCGCCACGAGGATAATTCGTTCCCGTCGGGCCACAGCGCCGGTGCCGTCGCGGTCGGCGAGGCGATTGCGAGAGCATATCCCGATCATGCGGTCACTGCCCGTGGTGCGGCGCTGTCAGTGTCCGTCGTACAGGTGCCGCGCGGGACGCATTATGCTGGCGATGTCCTGGCCGGGATAGCCATTGGCCTAATCGCCGAACGCGTGAGCAATGCGGTGATAGATCTAGCGGTACGTTACGCCAAGCAAGAGATTACGAACCGTCAGTGTTCGATCGGGGATGGTGATGGGACGCGGCGGGCAACCCCATCTCGGATGATTCGTTCGGCCCGGGTGTAGGAGAAGACCGATCGCCCATGCCAGCAACGTCGTCTATTGCGACGGACCAAACAGCCCCCATGCTTTCGACATCATCCCGCTTCAGCCGCGAAACGGGACCCTGGATACGAAATGCCCGATCTGCCGGGGATATGGGCAATGGAACACCGAGATCGATCTGATCAGCTTCCGGTGTAAGCGGGCGATCTGCGATTACTGCCACGGGGCGGGGTGGATCGAGACCGGCAATGACCCGGTTGGACATGCGGACATCGCCATGTCACCGGAAGGCTATCCGCAATGGGTCATAGCGTATGAGCCACACCAAGACCCAGATCGTCCTGTATCTGATCCAGCAGCCCCGCTGTCGCCCAACCAGATCGATCGCTAGGGGGCTCGGGGCGATCGATCTGGTTGGTAAATGCATCAACCGATAGTGACCCACACTGTTGGATGATGGGTGGAATTCGTCTATGGCTACTGGGTGAATCTTGCCCCGATCATAGCCACCTCGATCGGAATCATGCTGTACAGAGGCGTATTGGTTCCGGCTCTCGGCAAGTACCGGGCATGGCGCGACGGCCCTCGTGTTAGGACGGCCCGGAGGAATTGGCGGGGGGTGTACGTCCCGGATCTGACTATTAAGCGGATAGAACGTCTGTGCATTGCCTTTGTTGTGGGGGTTATCCTTTTTGGTGTGGCGGTCTCCTGGACCGTTATGGTTCGGCCCGGGTAAATTTGGCGCCGGTAGAGGTCGATGTGGCTTATTGCCCTTGCTTCGGACTGGTTAGGTAGTTGCCCGCTTGGTTGACGCTGCTGACCCACGGCGCATTGAACATCATCCCCAGCCGCTTCGGCCGCGATGCTTCGATCAGCGCCTGCCAATCAGCATAACGACCCATTACATCGTCTAGCGACGACAAAGCCGCGCGCGGATTGGTGTCGAACAGGAACGGCGCCAGCGCCTCCGCCTTCGCCTCAGCCTGCTTGCCCAACCCCAGAGCCAGCCGATCCCGTGCCCATGTCCCCGCGACACGGGCAGCAGTGCCGGGCAGGGAAGCTCCGCCAGTCGCCAGCGCCGCACCAGCGTGCAGCGATCCTTCCAGCAGCGGGTTGGTCGAAAAATTGGCATCTGCGATCTGATTGCGTGCAGTACGGGAGTTGCCCAAGATCGCGTTCGTCGTTTGCTGCAAGCCGCCCTCGATGTCGCGGGTACGCAGCAGGCGCGGCACGTTCGCGTTGCTGTCGTAAAGCGTATCGAGCCGTGTCCGCATAGCGGGCGTGCCCAACGTCGCCTCGAACGGGTTGGCGTTGTCGCGCACACCAGCCGCGCGCTTCAGAAGCGAGTCCTGAAAGCCAAGCCGCATCTGACCCAGATGCTCCGGCGTCTGCTGACCAACCTGCACCGCAAGCTGATCGGTGGGGAGCGTATAGGCGTCCTGACCGCGAATAAGCGCGTCACGCGATGCAACAGGCCCCTGATACACGCCGCGCGCCTGGGCATAGGTCGGGTTCAGGCGGTCCAACTCCGACAACAGGTTGTTCTTCACGCCGTTCTGCGCGCGGCCTGCCTCATCAAGCATCAGCCGGTTGGTGATCGGGTTACGGTACTGCTCCAGCACGTCGTCCATGCCGCGCTTCACATAGTCGAGCGTCTGGGTGGTATACCCAGGCTGGCGCATGGTTTCCCCGGCGCGCGGAGCGGCATTGAAGGATGCCTCTGCCTGCCGCAGGCCCTCACGGGCGTTTTCAACACGGGTGCGAGCGCTGTCCAGGCTCCCCGCAGGGCTATTGCGCGCCTCCCGATATGCCGCCTGCGCCGCGTCTAGATCAGCGCGGGCGCGTGCAACGGCGTCGATTTGCTGCGTCGGAGCCGGGTTCAGTCGGACGGTGCCGTCTGCCTCCTGCACGAACCCCATCTCCATAGGGTTGCGGCGCTCATTGGCAGCGATCGTGCGCGCCCGTCCGGTTGCGCTGCGCCCGAACGGCGTGTTCAGTAGGCTTTCCAGTTCCGGCGTCGACGTGACCGGCTGGCGGTATGCCTGCTCGTACAGCGGGGCCGCTGCTGCTTGCGCCTGACGGGTCAGGTCATCGCTCATCTGCGGGATGTTCGCGGACGGCCCCAGGTCGCGCTCCACCGAACTGACGAAGCGGTCATACTGACCACGGCTGCGGGGGATCAGAGCGTCTTCCGCGATCTGGGACGCGGCAGGCGAACGACGCACCGCCGCGCCGCCAAGTTCGCGCAAGGCGGGGTTCGTGTCAACCAGCGCCATGGGGATGCCCAGGTCAGCAGCTTCCGTCAGTGGCGTGCGAATGTTGTCCGCGCCGATGCGGTTGATAGTGTTCGCGGCGATCGTGTCTGCGGCGCTGAGCGGGGCTACGGAGGGCAGGGGTGCGCGACCAAAATAGGTGCGCACCGCATTGGTCGCGGCCTGTCCGGGCTGGGTGCGGATCGCTGCGCCGATGCCGGAGGAAATTCCTCGGCCCGCCAGATTGCCAGCGAACCCGCCAACTGCGCCGATGCCTGCTCCAAGGAAGCGATTGTCATTATTCTGGCCTGCACCAGACAGCGTGCCGAACGCGATGTCACCCGCTAGGCTGGGGGACGCGAAGCGCGACGCCAGGCCCGTCGCGCGGCTCGCCATTCCCAGACCGTACATCGCGCCGAACGTGCCCAATCCTTGCCCCGCGAGGGCTGCGTAAGGGTGGGCTGCGAATGCGCCCTGCTTGCGGGCGTTCAAGTCCTCAAGGTCGCCGCCGCCGAGCATGCTAGTAATCTCGTCGGACGTCCCGCCCAGCACACCGTCAATTGCGGCCATGGCACCGATGCCCACGGGCGATGTTGCGATGTCCTCCCATCCGCTAGTGGGGACGTCGCGCGCGCTGTCGAACAGCGATCCCTTGTACTGGGGGTGCGCCCGGAGCCACTGCCCGGCTTGAGCCACACGCGCAGGATCAAGCTCGCCATATCCGGCGGCGCGCGACAGTGTGTTCAGCGTCTCGATGTCTGCGCCCTTGCGAAGCAGCTCTGTCAACGACTGCTCCAGTGCGGGATTCCGCTCGGTTTTCCGACCACCCGAGGCGAGCTGTGGGGTGCCAAGAGATGGAGCCCCGATCAGCTCGGGACGCTCTGGCGTCGTGTCGTGCGGGATCGGATTGCCGTAATAATCCAGCTTCTGCTGCTTGCGACCGAGAACGCGTTCCGACAGGTCCTGAAACCGTGCACCGGGATGTTCCCCAACCACATCCATGGGGTTCAGCCCATTGCGATCGGCGATTCCCTTGTAGCGGACGCGATCGGCGATCAGCGACTGGTTGAGCTGTGCCATCCGGTTCGCCATTTCTTCCCGCAGGCGATGACGAAACTCGGGGCGGAACGTGCCCCCGTGACCCAACTGCTTTTGAAGGTTGGCAACTTTCTGATTTGCCCAGGTATCCGCCCCCGCTACCGACGCCTGCTCGCTTTCGCGGACGACGCTGTTGGGATCCATGACTTTCGCATAGGCATAGATCAGGTCCAAGTCTCCTGCGGCATCCGGTTTGGATGCCAGCCCTCCGGCATAGCTCCCAATCGCCTGGGCATAGGCCTTGTACGAAGGCAGCGTCTCGTAGCTGTTACGAAGCTCAGCGGCCTGGGATTTTCTGGAATTGCGCTCGCGCTGACCGTATTCCAGATTGGCCAAACGCAGGCGCTCTGCCTCATTCGCTGCCGCCCGCTCATCCCGCCGTACCGCAAGAGGGTCGCGATTGGTCGTGAACGTGTTGAACGGGTTGCTCGCACCCGGCTCATCGAACTGGTCGAAAGGGTTCTTCTGCATCAGCGCGCTCCAACCGTTCCGCGACGGCCAAAATAGGGGACGCGGCCATAACCAGGCAGCGTCACGTGGATATGATCGCCCTCGTTCAACAGGCGGGCGCTGGGGCCGTAATAGCTACGCAGAGCAGCCATGTTGGTGCCAGCATAGTCGACGCCATCGCCCGACAGGTGGCTGCTATTCGACACACCCCCCACCAGACGGTTGCCCTCAACAGTCCGCCGCCCGCTGGTCATCGTGCCAGGCGCCTTGAACGGGTCAGGGAAAGGTCTGCGACCCGATCGGGGCCGCACCTCCCTGCAAGATGCGTTGCGATGCGCCTGCGCCGTATTTCTGGTCAAACTGGGGTGCCAAGCTTGGGTTTTTACGCAGAAGATCCACAGCCCCGGAAGGTGGCGTGGATGTCGCTGGCTTCTGGTTGAATGACCCGCGTGGCAGGAACGTCTTGGTTGGGTTGCCCTGCGCGTCGAACCCGTCAACAGCCGTCACCGGTCCCGCCGCCACATTCCCCAAGTACCGCTTGGCTGCTTCCGGCCCCAACTGCTGCTCGATGAACCGGTAGTCGTTCACAGTGTCGTTGTTGACCGGCTTCGGATGCGCCCGCTCCCACTCTTGCTGAGCGGTCCACTGCGCCATCTCGTCGGCCTGCTTCATGCGGTAATCCTGAAGCTGCTGCTGACGCTGGCGAAACTGGTTTGACGCGGCGGCGAAGGGCGTGCCCCCGCCATAGGCAGACGACACCGCGTCACCGATCGAGCCGAGCAACTGAACGCCCATGCCGCCGCGCGAGAAGAAACCCTTATCTTCCGGCAATTGGGGCATAGCAGGCTGCGATCCGCCGATCGGGCCGCCGTAGCCCGGCGTCTGGCCTGGAATAGGTTGCTGACCAAAGCCCCGGAAGAACATGCCACTCGGCTGCTGCCCAAGTGTGTTAGACACGGCACCCAAATCGAAAGGGGGCATGATACCGGGAAGCATCAGGCAGCTCCCATCGGAGCGATGAAAGCGAGGAGGGCAGGGACTGCCGCTGCATAACCCTGGACGTCACGCCACGTCATTTCGGATATTGCCTGGTGCAACAGGTCGTTCTTGCCGCAATTCCGCAGCGCCAGATCAACCATGATGGAAACCGCCTCGACGCCGAGGCTATCCGCCAGTCGTGGGTTCGTACCCTGATGCAGTTCAAATTTACGACGCGCGCACAAAATCATGGCAAGCCGTTCAAGCAGTTCGGGATTGCCGCTTTCGCTTCCGACGCGGGCGATGTGTTCAATGTATACCAAGTCGCCAAAGCTGACGGTGCCTGGCGTCTTGCCTGACACGACGACGTCGATCAGGCTGGTTAGCGCTTGGGTGTTGCCATACGCGGCCTTGGAAAACTCGGCCTCGCTAGCGCGAATGTCCCGGACGACTTCCTCGTCTGCCTGCCAGACCGGACCGATCTCCAACCTAGCCAATTGGTCGGTCGCTTCCGCATCGCCAGCATCGGCCAAAACCTGAAAATGGTGGGCGACTTCGACCAGATGGCGCTCGTTCGAATACCCGCGCGCCTCGCGTTCATCGATCCGAGCCTGAAGTATCAAGGCCAGCGCCTTGCGGTCGTCTGCATCGCCAATGGCGGCCGCAAACCGTGCATAGCATTCGGCTGCGATAAGCGATTCCAGAAGTGGATAGGTGTCCCCGGCGGCCTGTTCGATGGCGAAGTCACGCAACCTGCGATACCCATCAAGATCACCAGCCGCCGCAGCTGCCATATCCGATGGGTAGATATTGATCGACGAAGTTTCGAGATGCATGGCCGCCTGTCTCCGCTGGATGGAAACGGCTTCTGCAGCTAGGCAGATGGGCCAGTGACGAAACTATGCCAGAAACCCTATTCGATGACAAGATGTTCGGTCGATTTACAGGCTGATGATCGGGCGCGTTGATCAATTTTGCGACCAATACGCGCCCGCGCGCGAGGCGAAGTTTACTGGAATTGCGGATGCGGAGCTGAAGACGAATTTATCCAGCCTGCGATGGGTCTATTCCCGGAGCGCTTGGTCTCTTTACCGGCTTCGTGATGATGACCCGCATGATGATGTTGTCATCGCCGATAGGGCCATTCTCCGCTTCATAGGCAGCGATCGCATCGTCTCGGCTCTCCTCCTCGTAATGGCGGATGCAGTGCCAGCGCGGCACAGAAGACGGATGCGCCCGTTCCAGCGCGCCGATGCGCTTGCTCAGTGGGCTCATGCTGCCGCTCGCAGGGCAGGGGCAACCGGGATCAGGACGATCGCATTCGTCACAGCGGGATTGCCATCGTCGTCGGGGAGAGGGCCGTGTTCAGCTACATGGCGAGCGATAGCGTCGTCCGTCGTTTCGTCCAGATGTGCACAGATCAGCGGGATAAACATTGGCTTCGTCCTCCGGGTTTTTATTTCCAGCGCCGCCACCCGGCGCCTGTGGTTTATGCCTGCAACCACGTCGTTGCCTCCTTCGAGATACGCGACCAATCGACGGGCATGGTGACGTGACCCCCGTTTCTTCATCCAACTGGAAGTAGAGACCGTCTCCTTAAAGGGACGGACGGAATGAAGCGGAAGCAGTTTTCGGAAGAGCAGATCATCGGCATCCTGAAGGAGGCCGAGGCGGGTGCGGTGGTGACGGAGCTGTGCCGCAAGCACGGGATGTCGAGCGCGACTTACTATGCGTGGAAGGCGAAGTTCGGCGGCCTGGAGGTGTCCGACGCAAAGCGCCTGCGGTCGCTCGAAGAGGAGAACGCCCGGCTCAAACGGCTACTGGCGGACACGATGCTGGACAATGCGGGGTTGAAAGACCTGCTGTCAAAAAAGTGGTGACGCCCGCCGCGAAGCGGCAAGCGGTCGCGCATCTCCAGGCGACGCTGGGGATGAGCGAGCGGCGGGCATGCACGGTCGTTGGGGCAGACCGCACGAGCATGCGGTATCGCTCGTGCCGGGCGGATGATGGCGACCTGCGGTCGCGGCTGCGCGAGCTGGCGCAGCAACGCCGACGGTTCGGCTATCGGCGTCTGCACATCCTGCTGCGCCGGGACGGCATCACGATCAACCGCAAGAAGACCCAGCGGCTCTATCGTGAGGAGGGTTTGACGGTCAGGCGCCGGAAGGGACGAAGGCGCGCCACAGGCAGCCGTGCGCCCGCGTCAGTGCTGGCGCTTCCCAACCAGCGCTGGAGTCTGGACTTCGTCCACGACCAGCTCGTGACCGGCCGTCGGTTCCGCGTGCTCAACATCGTCGATGACGTCACGCGCGAATGCCTTCGGGCGGTGGTGGACACGTCGATCTCGGGCCGGCGGGTCGTGCGCGAGCTGGCCGATCTGATCGCCGAGCGTGGCAGGCCGAAGATGATCGTCAGCGACAACGGGACCGAACTGACGTCGAACGCGGTGCTCGCCTGGTCCGGCGATGCCCGCATCGAGTGGCATTACATCGCGCCGGGCAAGCCCACGCAGAACGGGTTCGTCGAGAGCTTTAACGGTCGCATGCGCGACGAGCTGCTCAACGAGACGCTGTTCTTCACCATCGGTCAGGCCCGCTCGATTCTGGCCCGCTGGGTCGACGACTACAACAACGAGCGTCCGCACTCCTCGCTCGGCTACGCCACTCCGGCAGCCTTCGCTGCCGGGCTCGAACAGCAACGGGCGGGGTTAACCCCGCCCGTTGCTTCACCTGCGCTTATGCGCGAAAACCACGGTCGGTCTCTGGTTGCCGCTGGATGAAAGACCGGGGTCACGTCAATGGCTGCCGCCGTCTCTTGCTCAGCGGCTGTGCGCTCTTCGTTGGTCAGGGTGTGCCCCAGCCATGCACGGGCCACGAGAGACAGACCGCCACCGGTCGTCCGTGCTTCCAGTGCCGCAAGTCGTTTCCCGATCATCATGCCTTCTCCTCCAATGCCGCGATCCGGGCTTCCAGATCGCCAGTTTCCACAATCGCCTTGTGTGCCGTCAGCAAGGCCATGATGCGTCCGGCTTCGTCCGGTGTGACATCGCCTGCGGATATTGCCGCCAGGACCGCCGCTGATGCCGCGACCGCATCGGCGGCCGATCGAACCGGGGGCAACTCGATCGATACTGGTGCGTCCCGACGGGGCGGGGCCAGCCGATCCAGGCACAGGCGAAGGGCAACCGTGTCGCCCTCCAGCGCCTTGTCGATCGCCGCCTTTGTTAGGGCTTCGTGCTGGCCTTCCAGCAGCGCCTCTATGGCGCGCGTGACGCGATGGCGTGCACCTTTCGGTTTGCCTGGGTTGCCCTTCTCGAACGGCTTGCCGCGCGTATTTGCGCGCTCAGTTCGCGGATCAGGCGTCATGAGCGCTGCTCCCGGCCAATCGTCGCGTCCGGCTTGGTCCGTTACCTATTGGCGCTAATGGCACTATTGGCAGAGCCTGCGCGTCCGTCACGGGGTTCTCCTTTTTATATAGATAGATAGAAGTTTTTTTAGGGGACGACGCGAGGGCGGAGGCATCCAGGGATCGAGACGCAGCGTCCGTGCCAATAGCGCCAATAGTGCCAATAGCCCCGGTCACCGGCCGATCTCCCACAGCATCACCGGGGCCACGAAGGTCGTGTTCGGTCGGCCCCAGCGTTCGAGATAATAGACATCGTCGTCGGCCGTGAATGCACGATGGTCGTCCATCGCGACGATCGAACGCCCGGCTACCCAGACCGCGAGCGACAGCCATTCATTGCTGCCATGCGGGCCGATCCCGAACACGTCGTGCTCGGTCCAGCCCATCGACAGCGCGGTGGTCGCCCAGCCTTCGGACGCCAGCCGGATCGCGTCGGCAACGGTCGCGTGCCATTCGTCGTGGCTGGCCAGTCGCGGTGGCTTTTGTTTTACGAGCGCCCGAAGGCCCGCTTCTATGGCGGCTGGCAGGCCATAGGCCGATGTGCGGGTGTATGTTGGCACCAAGTCTGCCAGCGCTGCCGCTGCTGATTGTCGCCAATTACCCACGGCCAGCACCATGCACAGCCGGATTGACGAGGTGGTCCTTGCGTTGACGTCCTGGCGCATTGCCGCTGCGGCTCGGGGCTTCGCGCAACCAACCCGCTTCCTCGAGCGCAGCACATGCCGCTTCGACATCGCTGGCCACTTTCAGCGTCGGCAGCCGGGCGTCGCGCCGCAATTCCCGACCGTTGATGCGCTGCAAGCCCTCCTTAAGGATGAAGCGAGCCAAAGCTGCCGCGTCTTTTTCCACAGGCGGCAGAGCGGCGTCGCCAAATACCCGCCGCGCGTGTGGCTTGAGATAGTCCTCGATCAGCGTCAGGGCGTTCGTCAGGGACAGCACTGAGACGCAGGACGGTTCACGTCCACCAGCGTCCGCCCAGGTCAGATACTCCAGGGTCAGAGCGAGGCGAAGCGCCAGGCCACGCGCCTTGCCCGCCCAGGACGCATAAAGCCCGGCCGCTTGCCGCACGTCGGCATCGTTGTCAGCGATCCACTCCTCGAAGACGTCAGCGGCGCAGGCATCAAGCGGGATGGTCACCGTCTCGTCTGCGGGGCGATGTATCTGCTGAAGGCGGCGATACAGCCGCTCCAAGCGCGCAGTGTCAGCGATCTGACGCGGGCGGCTGAAGCGGATCGCTTCCGGCCATACCCACATGAATCGTGCAACAAGGCCATCGTCCGATACGCCAAGTAGAGCGTCCCGCAGCTTGTCCGGCTGAATGCCGCCTAGGACGCTGACGCCGTTGAACGGTACGACGAGTGGCTTGGTCTGGCTTTTCCGGTCGACGACGAAGTGCCGCCCGCCGTACGCCTCGAGCCAGAACGCCCGGCCACCAGGCGAATAGCGTTCGAAGCTGTCCAGCCATCCGGCCAGCTCGTCACGCAGATGCAGCGTCCCGTTGACGTTACCGGCCAGGATCGACGCCATTTCCTCTGGCGTCGAGTCCTGAACCATCAGACGCGGCCGCTGCGGCGCTTCCGGCGCTTCAGCCTCCTCGGGCATATCGGGGGTTTCGGCATTGTCCTTGGTTGCCTGCTTTACCCTGTCCTCCCACTGCTTCCGCTCGGCCTTGGCGCGCTCCGCGACCGTGGCGTGACTCATCAGGACGACGCGGTGCTGCTCGGCCAGCTCACCTTCCATAGTGCGCAAGGGGAGGGTGGCGGCATCGATGCCGGGTGACTTGTTGGACGATGGGTCACCGACAAGACCGCCCCACAAGATACAAGGCTGGTCGAAGCCCTCCCAGGCAGAAACCCAGCGCTTGCCGCCGATCAGCGACGCCGCAACTGTCAGGACGCCGATGGCGACATAGTCGACGGGTGCACCCTTGCCCGCCGCCAAATCCCGAACGAGCGGCATCAGGTCGCCCAGCACATCGCCGGGGAAAAGGGGAGCGGGCGCAAGGCTGGCGCGCGTAACCGACATGTCGGGCGTCGACCATCCAGCTGTGCGACCCGAGGTCGCGAACCCTTCGAAGGGCATCGAGGTGAACGACTCCGCGTCGTCGAAACGCGATTGCATGGATGCCGCGCTCATGACCGCGCCCCCATCAACTCATCGTTGAAGTCCTTGTACGGCGGGTTCGGGCGCATGATGCGCACCGCCAAGCCCGTTGCGGCGAACGCCTCTGCTGCTTTACCCGCCGCGACAGACCCAGCAGCGTCGCCATCGGCTCCAATAACGATCGCCCGCGTGATGTCCGCGAATGTCATCTGCGGCATCATTGAAGTGCCTGCCGCCACCCACACCGACCGCCCCAGCGCCTGGGCAAGCGTCAGACCGTCCTCAAGTCCTTCCGTCACGAGCATGCTGGCGGCGGGCGGCCCGAGTTGGATCGCGCCACCGATCACCTGACCCAGGCTATACTTCACCTTCGGCTTCGGATCGGAATCTGTTGGCGTCGTGGCTGCCTTGCGCCCATTTTCGGTCAGATAGGTGCGCTGCACACCGAGCAATTCTCCGGCGGGGTCGGTGACGATGCCGATCAGGGCGGGGAGCGGTGCGGGGCCGTTCGCAGCCAATAGGCCGTTGCCGTCGATCTTCGGGGGAGCGATCCGAGCGAACCGCAGAGTATGCGGCAGCGGCATCGTGATGCCACGCGAGCGCAGATACGCCTCAGCCGGAGTGCCATCGGTCGAGACAGACGCATCGACGATCCGCTGAGCCACGGCCCGCATATCGGACTTCGGCTTGGCAGGAGGGCGCTGCTGTTCGAGTTCATGCAGGACGCCGCCGTCAAGCATGTCGATCGCCTCGATCAGCGAAACCCGGTAGGACGCCTTTACGAAGTCCAGGACGTCGCCAGTCCAGCCACATCCGAAGCAATGGGCGCGCCGATCGTCCTGATAGATCGTGAAAGAGGGCGTCCTGTCAGGATGGAACGGGCAGCATGCTTTCCATTCCCGGCCTGCACGTTGCAGCTTCACGCCCGCCTTCGCGGCAACACCCGACAAGGGGAAGCGGTTGCGAATGCTCGCAACGACGGAAGCGAGCGTATTGGTGTCGAGCCGCCGGGTCATGCGTACCGCTCCACGATCGGCAGATCATGCTCGACCGACAGGCGGTGAGCATAATCCGATGCCTGATGCGATTTGGTAAAACGCACGCCGACGCCACCGCCGCCCATGGGGGCCTTCACCCCGACGATGTAACCGCCTGCGACGGGGAAGACGCAGACCGACCAGCGCTCCGACTCATCGCCCAGCCCGCGCAGTTCGATGAGTTCGGCAGACGGACGCAAGCCGTACAGCCGCTTTTCGTCCGGTGACAGTCGCAGCCGCGCACCCAGCCGCCCCTTCGGGACGGGCTGGGCACGATACCAAGCGTCCAGCGTCGGATAGCCGACGATCCCGCGATCCACGCCCAGGACGCGGTCAAGGCTGTGTGGCTCATTCGCCTGCCGCCGCAACGCGGTGACAGCGGCGATGGCACGGGCCTGCACCTCGGCCGTCTGGCGCGACGCGATGGGAATGATGGCGCCGCTCATAGGTCGACCACCATCATGCTGATCCCGGTGCGCTTCGCGACGCGATGCAGGAACTCGTCACGTGCCAGACGGTAGGCGGGGAGATACTTTCGACCGCCAGGCCCCATCGGCATGCGAGGGGACCAATCGGCTTCAAGCTGCTGGTTGGCGAACCGGAAGGAGACGGTGAACCCGTCCCCGACCGGCGTGGCACCGCTGAACACCTCGATGTTCATCATGCGGCACCGCCTTCCTGGGCATCGCAGTCGTTCGCCGCGTCCGCCTGAAACTGAGTGATCCGCCAGACGATCGCCTTCGCGCCGCTGACGTTGCGACGACGCAAGCCAGTATCGAAGATCGCTTTGCGGTCCTTCAGGGCCGTGAAACGGGGCTGCAAGCTGTACCGGGGATACCCGGCAGCAACGCAGGTTTCGTCAACGGTAAGGCCATTGGGATGGGCGCGCAGCGTCTTCATGACGATGCGCTCAAGGTGGCCAGCGGCGTCCGCAATGGATGCCCATGCTGCGGCCGATGTGTCGGTCTGGCGCATCACCGCATCCCCTCGTTGTAAGAGGGAAGGGCGCCCCAATGCAGGGACGCGATCAGTTCGGCACGAAGACCGGTCAATCCGAACGCGGTATTCAGCCGTTGAAGCTGAAGGGCGGAGGTGCTATTTCCAAACTCGTCGCAGCCAAGCTGACAAGTTTTGGGAAGCCGCACGGTGCCAGCCGGGCGGCTTTCTCGCTTAATAGGGCGCGAGTGTCCCTTTCCGGTTGCCATGACTGATCACGCAACCTGGCCAAGCAGGGCACGACGCGCGCTGGCATCGGTGATCAACCGCTTCCGGCCAATCTTGACTGTTTGTAACTCTCCTGATGCGATGAGCTCGTAGGCCTTGGTCTTACCAACGCCGTAAGCGGCGCAGAAATTTTTGATAGGATGTAGAACAGGTTGCATCTGTCGACTCCAAGATGCTGGCGAACGCCAGCGGGCGACTACGGAATTGCGCTCTGGCCTATTTGGTAAAAATGGGGGCTTACCGAATTACAGCCGTTTTCCTGCCTCGACCTTCGCCAACCGGATGGCTTCTGCCCGGTCTATGGTTTTGGGGAGCTTGGACAGCGCTTCGGTGATGATCCGCTGTCCGGCATTTTCCCCCAGATTGGATGCAAATTCGGTGTACCAGTCGTAAAGCGTGCTCGCGCCGATTGGGCCGCCCTTTTTCCCCTTGTGGCCCGCACTCGCAAATATGCGCGCAGTAATTTTCCGCGCTTCAATATTGCTGGCTCCGCTGCGCTCAAGGATCAAAATTGAGGCTACCGCCCGCACCTGAAGCATGTTTATTTTCGTTGATAACTGTCCTTTATGTTGAGGCCAGGGGCGAAAAAAATCAGACGACTGTCCACGGCGCAAATCATCAAGTGCCGCCATAAGATCGGGAATTGGACCATCACGAAATACACCGTGAAATTCCGGAAGCTCATTCAGGGCAATTATAATATGAATTAGAACCTGGTTTGCCGCCGCAGTAGCTGCCGCCATCGCCTCAGTTTGATCATGTAAATTGCCCTCGTCGTCTATCCCTGTTTCAGCGACCATCCGCAACTGAGCATAATCTGCACTGATGGCGTCAATTTTGGCGCGAAGATCCGCGGCCCAACTTTCTGATGGAAGTGTCATGACGAGAGCGTTTTGGTTGATATGAGGTAGCGTCCCCAAGCCTCCAGCAGCCCCCGCCGCATGTCCAGGAACTTGGCGCGCTTGTAAGCGCGGATCACCTTGTCCGGCACGACGTGCGCCAGAGCGGCTTCGGCAACCGCATCGGGCACCTCGGGCATCTTCTCGGCTGCCCAGTCCCGGAACGAGCTGCGGAAGCCGTGCACGGTATAGGCGTGTCCTGCGTCCCGCAGGGCCTTGCTTAGGGTCATATCTGAAAGCGGCTCACCTTTACGGTTGGGGAAGACGAGGTCGTCGGGCTCGTGACCGCCTTCCTCGAATATCTGCTTCAGCAGTGCGACCGCTGGCTTGCTCAGTGTGACAGTATGCGCGGTCCTGGTTTTCATCACCTCGGGCGGCCGGTGCCACTCCGCCTTATCAAGATCGAAATGCTTGCGCCGTGCCGACCGAACCTCACCGGAGCGGGCGGCGGTCAAGATCGTCAGTAATAGCGCCTGACGGCCTTTTGTCGGTGCCCCGGCGTTCAACTGCGCCACGACGCCTGGTACCTGATCATATGGCATGGCGGAATAATTCCCGCCCTGTGCCTGCTTGGCTAAGCCGACCGTCACCGACTTGCGCGGCGCCTCACTCTTCCGCCACCCCTTCGACTTCGCGAAGTCCAGCACCTTACTGATGCGGAACCTCACCTTCCGCGCCATGTCAGTTTTGCTGGTCCAGATAGGTGCCACCGCGTCGCGAATGTGCTCCGCATCGATCCGGTCGACACGCATCTTGCCCAAGGATGGGTAGGCATGGTTCTTAAGCGAACTGAGGAAGACGGTCGCGGTCTTCTCCGACCAGCCGCTTTTCAACGCTTCGTGTGTCGCCTTCGCTGCTTCCTCAAATGTCGGAACCTTGCGCCGCTCGCGGTCACGTTCAGCGATCGGGTCGAGGCCGGACTTGGCGGCCGTGCGCAGCAGCCCGGCTTTCTCCCGCGCCTCGCTGAGCGTCAGGACCTTCTTATGCAGGATGGGTATGGCGATCGGGGGAGGGGTGTTGCGATCCGCTCCGATGCGGCTGGACGTGTCGACAGAGCCGAGGCCAATATCCCGCCGCTGCCCATCGACCTGTACGCGCAGTAGCCAGGACTTCCCGCCGGTCGGCTTGACGAGCAGGTACAGGCCATCACCATCGGCATGGCGTCCCGGCTTGGCGTTCTTGACCGACAGGGCTGTCAGCTTGCCCATAATTCTCCCTCAACCGTTCCCTCACTATATCGCGGCTTATAGCGAACGTCTACGAACGATTGCGGAACAAATGGCCTTTGTCTGTTCTCGTCATAGGAGGGGGAGCGGTCGGGAACGAACGGCAGCGGTCAATTAGTTAGATACCGGCCAGGGGCACCATTTCCGGTCAGAACCGGGCACCATGGTCACGATGGCGTAGCCGCTTCGCACGTCCAGACTATGCGGCAGTCATTTCATAAGACAGCACATTCCTACGCCGATGGGGCGGAGCCAAAGGATTGATCCATGTGTTCAACGACCATGGATCGGGAACGCAAAACCACGGCTGTCGAGCGGGCTGACCGCAAGATCACCTCGAAAGTGAATGACGAGCGCGACAGCTGGCCGGTGCGGCTGATGGGCACCGCCAGCGAGATCGGCGATCAGCCGGAAATGCGGACGATTTGCGCCGCCACGATCGCGCTCGGCATCGCCCGACGGGATCGGCACCTCACCGGTGCCGGCTTCAGGATGTTGGCGGCGCACACGGTTGCGACGTGGACCAAGAGCGGGATTAAAGCCGTGATCGACCGCAGACGCCCGAAAAACGGTGACGATCCGCGGGTAGGCCGGGGGGATAGCGACCGCCACGAGGACAATTCCTTCCCATCCGGCCACAGCGCCGGTGCGGTTGCGGTCGGCGAGGCCTTTGCGCGAGCCTATCCCGATCATTTGGTCGCTGCCCGTGGTGCGGCGCTGTCGGTTTCCGTCGTACAGGTGCCGCGCGGAACGCATTACGCTGGCGATGTGGTCGCCGGGATAGCCATAGGCCTGATCGCCGAACGGGCGAGCGACGCAGCGATTGATTTGGCGGTACGATGGACTCGGCATGCGCTCACGAAACGGCGGCATGGGATCGGAGATGACGAAGCGACACCGATCGTCCGCCAACATAGGCGCAAAATGGCCCGATGAAACAGAGGGATGGCATCGACCTGCCTGACGGCATCCAAGAGCGCCATGTGGCACCCGTGCGAGGGCTTCGGGCGCATGCCAGCCCGCTCGCCTTCGTGGTTCTGGGCGCAACGCTGGCCGTGGCGGCGACCGGACTGCTGGGAGGTGCGCCCGCGCCCGTCATGACTGTCAACGCTCCCGCCGCTTCGCTGGAACTCAAGATCGCCCGACCGCTACGCAGCGGCTTGTTTTTCGAAACCCGTATTCGGGTCACCGCTCGACAAGCCATTGCCAAGCCCGTCATCGGGGTGGACGCGACTTTGTGGCGTGATCTGACCATCAACAGTCAGGTCCCCGCCCCGACCAATGAGAGCTTCAAGCGTGGGCAGTATCGCTTCGAATATGGCGGACTGAAGGCCGGGGAGACATTGGAAGTCAAAATCGACGGCCAGACCAATCCGCCGTTGATCGGCCATGTGGCGGGAAACGTCACGCTTCTGGATGACGACGCCCCGCTGACCGAGGCGCACATCACCATTCCGGTCTTGCCATAATGGACATCGTCCTACGGGCTTCGGTGACGTTCGCTGCGCTCTACCTGTTGTTGCGGCTGCTGGGGAAGCGCGAGATCGGCCAACTCACGCCCTTCGAATTGGTGGTCATCGTGGTGATGGGCGACCTGGTCCAGCAAGGCGTCACGCATAACGACTTCAGCCTTACCGGTTCGATCCTCGCGATTGCGACCTTCGCCTTCTGGGCGCTGGTGATGAGCTGGGCGACTTACCTTTCGCCCAGGCTGGAGACGTTGTTGGATGGTCGGCCGCAGGTCATCATCCGGCATGGCCAGCTGATCGAGGCGAATCTTCGCCGCGACCGCATCACGCGCGCAGAGGTCGAGGCGGAAATGCGGTTGGCGGGAATCGCCCATATGAACCAAGTCGCTTGGGCGATCTTGGAGACGCAGGGCAAGATCAGTTTCATCCGCAAGGATGGCGGCGAAGTGCTGCCCGATGACGACGATGCTGGCACTGCGTGACGTACCGTAGCCGAAGGAAGGTCGCGACCTGGCCACGTTCCCAGGGTGGATCGACATTCGCCATAGCCCGATCATGGCGGCGGCGCGGTGGACGAAGCGGTCGAAGTGGATGGTTCGGCGGTCCCAGCCGGCGGCGATGCGGCGGAATTGCATAAGGCGGCCAAAGCATCACCCCATCTGGTTGCGATGTTTGTCGACGGCGTCATCGTGAGGGATGGCGACTTTGCGGATGCGCTTGAAGAGGGGGGCCGCCTTCTTATTCTCATGGCGTAAGCCGCCCGCGACGGGCCGCGAGGACAATGCTCATGGTATTGCGATCACCCTGCCGATCCTTGAGCTTCCCGCTTAGCGGTTGAAACTTCGTGCCGGTCGCTTTGACCGGCACACGATACGACCGCCGCGACGACGATGGTGTTGTTGCGGTCGCTCTTGTCGCAATACTCAAAAAGCAATCTTGCTGGCCTCCAAGGCATAGAAAAAACTTGGAAAACACTCTTGGCACCGGAGGTCTGTTCCGACTTCTGGTTCATGGGGAATTGCCAAATTAGCAATGACAGGAATTCGAAGAAATTCGTCATTCTGCTGATTTGGTCAACATTGCATACCCCAGGCTGATGTACCTCTGAGAGGGGTGGCCGTTTGGGGCGGGCGGAAAGCAAAAAATAAGGTTAAGACTGAAAAGTTTTTGCGACGGTAATAATAGTTTTCAGTTTTAAAATGCTTCTTTTGCCATGGCTTAGAGAAAATTACGTTTATATATTGATATTAACCATAAACTTCATGCCTGTGATGAATATATTTTCAAAAAGCCATAATTTTCGTTCAAAGACATGGGCTTGTTTGCGGCAAATTCCCCGAGGCTAGCATCAAATCTAAGTTGCAAACTTGTAGATGGTTATAATTTGGGTTAAAAAAGACAAATTAAATAGTTTTGTGTCATAACGATGTGGAGGCGGCCATGTCGAAATCTATGTCGTTGTGTCGACAGAATTTACGTCTGGCTTTCTCGTTCCTAGTCATTCGCATGAAAAATAATTGTAGCCTGTATGGTGACAAGCAGTACTTGGTATATTTCGTGCCAGATAATTCTGGAACCGTTTTCTATTCTGCCGCGAAAATGATGATAAGCGGGCGTGCAAGCTCTGGCTGTGTAATTACTTGGTTCACTCATGGCGATGGATCGGTCCGTCGCCGGGATGGCGCCAGCAAAACAGTCACATTATTGACTTCCGTCAAACAGGGGCGACCAGCCGCGCATTCGTACCTAGCTCGATATTTGATCGATCGCGGCGAGGGCGGGCTTGTGGTGCCCGAAGCGCCGGTTGCTGGTGTCGATACTTCGGCGAAGAGTGCAAGTCGGGATCGCGGTCGGGCGCGTTCGATGATCCGCCTGCTCCCGCCGGAGCGGGGTGCAGCGTCAGGCCCTGGCGCTCGACGCATGCGGCTTCGTCGGTTTCGGGCACGCGTATCGACTTCGAGTTTCGTTCGGTCGGACTCCATCCGGGCGAGCGGAATGCAGCGCGAGATTTCGCCCCTTTTTCTCGCGCTGCAACGACTTTCCGGAATGGCTCGTCCGGACGGGTCCGTGTTGCGGCATCCGTCCTCGCATGTCGCCCGCTCGCGTCCATTCGTCGCGTCCATCGGCACGGGGACACGCGATCATCGGGGCGCTCGGCCCGCATCCTTTTCCAATGAGGTAACTTTGTCAGATCATCTCCTCGCTTCGTCTGCCCGGTTTCGATTCCGGAAGTCGCGCAATGCCGCCCTGGTTCGTCACCTGGCCTGGGCATTGGGTACGTTCGGTGCGGTGCTGGCCGCCCAGCCCGCCTTCGCGCAGCAGGGCGTTCCCTCGACGGTCGATCCGAACCGGGTCGGCGGCAATCTGGAGGCGGCGCCGGAGTTGAAGCCCGCTCCCAGACTCGTCATCGGGCAAGGCGAACAGCAGGCGGCGCCCGCCGATGCGGGTAAATTGCGCTTCGTGTGGCGCGATGTCCGGATCGAGGGCGCCCAGTCGATCCCGGTTGCCGAAATCCTGAAGGAATGGAAGCACGCGCCGGGCGAGGAAGTCTCGGTCGAAGACGTCTTCAGCTTCGCGAACGCGATCACGCGGCTTTACAGCCGTAAAGGCTATGCCCTGTCCTTCGCGGTCGTGCCCGAGCAGCGGATCGAAGACGGCAATGTCGTGATCCGCGTCGTCGAAGGCTTCGTGGACCATGTCGAGTTCGTAGGCGAGCCCCTGCCCAAGGGGTTACTGGACACCGGGCCCGTCGCGGGCATTGCCGATCGGATCAAGGCGTCCAGGCCGCTGCGCACGGCCGATCTCGAACGCTATCTTCTCCTCATCAACGATGTGCCCGGCGTCCGCGCGCGCGCCACCCTGTCGCCTTCCAAGGACGTGATCGGCGGCTCGGTCCTGACCATCGAGATCGCGCGGATGCGCCGCGGCATGGATGTCGGCTATAACAGCTATCTGCCGCGTTCGCTGGGGACGCATGTCGTCGGGGGTACGGTCGATTTCAACGGCGTGCTGACCGGCGGCGACCGGGTGCGCCTGGGCGCGTTCAAGAGCGTCACGGACGACGCCTTCTGGAACCTGTCCGGCGATTACAGCTCCATGATCGGCCCCGATGGCCTGACCCTGAACCTGTCGGGTGGCTATTCGCATACGCGTCCGGTCACCCCGTTGCTGCGCCTGCTCGATTATCAGGGTGATACGGCCACGGCGCGGGTTTCGCTGGCCTATCCGATCATCCGCTCGCGCAACCGCAATCTGGGGATCGAGGTGGGGACGGGGCTGGCCAATTCCGACTCCCAGTTGCTGGGCGCGGGCGAGATGCGCGATCGGCTGCGTTCGGCCACGGCGGCTCTCAACTATAGCGAGACGAACAGCCAGCAGGCCGTGACGCAGTTGCGACTGGGCGTCGAGACGGGCCTGACCTGGTTCGATGCCCGGGCCAACAGCCGCGCCAATGGTCGGCTCGACTATATGCTGGTGACGATGGAGGTTCAGCGCCTCCAGCCGCTTTTCGCCCTGGCGGGCGGGCAGGTGTCGGCGTTGGTCGCCACGCAGGGCCAGGCGGCCGCGCGCGGCCCCCTCTACAGCGCGGCGGAGTGCAGCCTGGGCGGCCGCCGTTTCGGCCGACGCTTTGATGCCGGTGTGCTGGTCGGCGACCATTGCGTGCTGAGCAGTGCGGAACTGCGCTGGAGCACGGGCGGCGCGGTCGATGGCGTGTCGTTCGGGACACAACTCTACGGCTTCATCGACGGGGGTCGCATCTGGCAGGCGGGTGCACTGCTTCCCCAGGAGCGTCGCAGCGCCTCGGCCGCATCGGCGGGTCTCGGGCTTCGGCTCAGCCTGACCGACCATATTTCGGGTGGGATCGAGGCGAGCCGGATCGTCCGGGCGCCGACGGGCAGCCCGCTCGACCATGGTGGCCGGTTGGTCGGCAATATCGGCTTCCGCTTCTGATCCCGCCCGGCCGGGATCGGCCGGACGCGACCAGAGGCATATGAAAAACACGGGGTGAAGAAGTGATGACGAACAGGGGCAAGCGTTGGTATTGCGGCACGAGCGGCGTCGCGTTGACCGTTGCGGCGGGGATGCTGCTGCACACCGCATCCGCGCAGGCGCAGACCGTCGGCGGAACGGTCGTAGCCGGTCAGGCGACGATCACCGGACAGGGAACGGCACAGACCGTCGTCAACCAGACCAGCGACCGGGCGATCCTCGACTGGAACCGCTTCTCCCTGAATGCGGGCGACGCGGCGATCTTCCGCCAGCCCGATGCGAAGTCCATCACGGTCAACCGCGTGACCGGCAGCGATCCGTCCACGATCCTCGGTTCGATCCAGGCCAATGGCCAGGTCGTGCTGATCAACCGCAACGGCGTGCTGTTCGGCAAGGGCTCGACCGTCGATACGGCCGGGCTGATCGTCACCTCGCACGACATCGATGCGGCGGGCTTCATGGCCGGGGACCGCGTGCTGCGCTTCAACGATGGCGGCAATGATGCCGCGGAAATCGTCGTCGAGGGGCGGATTTCCATCCGTGACGCCGGCATGGCGGCCTTCGTCGCCCCGCGCGTGCGCAATGCCGGGCTGATCCAGGCCGATATGGGCCGTATCTCGCTGGGCGCGGGCAAGGGCTTCGGTATCGACCTTTATGGCGACGGACTGGTGCGTTTCAGCGCGGGCGACGCGATCGGCGAAACCCTGAAAGATGCGTCCGGCACGCCGCTCAAGGCGCTGGTCGAGAATGAGGGCACGATCGCGGCCCGGGGTGGCCGGATCCTGCTGACCGCCACCGCTGCGCGCGAGGTGGTCAATGCCTCGGTCAATGTCGGCGGCGTCGTGCGTGCGGATTCCGCCTCCTCCCAGGGCGGCGTGATCACGTTGAGCGGCTCGGGCGGCATCGTCACCGAAACGGGGTCGATGATCTTGGCGACCGGGACCAGTGGCGGTACGGTCGCGGTCGAAGGGGGAGCGGTCGCCCTGGGCGGCGGGATCGACGCCTCCGCCACCGGCTTGCGCCAGACGGGCGGCACCATCACCGTCAACAGCGGCGGGTTGCTGTCGCTGGGCGGAACGACGCGCGCGGCGAGCGCGCTGGGGTCGGGCGGTAGCGTCGGCTATAGCGCGGCTCGGCTGTTCGAGAACAGCGACGGGCACACGGATGTCTCGGGGCTGATCGACGGCGGCGCGATCCGTTCCGTGATCGGCGGCACCGCCATGGCCTCGGGTCAGTATAGGGCGGCCGGTGTCTATGGCGCGGGCGGGCGCATCGACCTGACCGCGATGGACCTGCGCCTGTTGAGCACGACGATCTCGGCGACGGGGCGGCAGCGGGGCGGCCTGGTCCGCATCGGTGGCGCGTTCCAGGGCGGCAAGGCCACGGATCCGTCCAAGCCCTATGCGCAGAGCTTCACCGGGCGCTGGGGCACCCTGCCGACGCTGGCCGCCGCCGGGCACAGCTTCGTCAATGACGGGACGCGGATCGACGTGTCGGCGAGCCGTGGTGACGGCGGCACGGCGGTGATCTGGTCCGATGCGCAGACCACCTTCCTCGGCGCGATCGATGCGCGCGGGGGCGCTGCCGACGGGTCGGTCGAGATTTCCTCCGCACAGGACCTGCGCCACGCCGCGCTGGACCGGGTGACCGTGGGGAAGGGGCAGTTGCTGCTCGACCCGAAGAATTTGATCATTGGTGATCCGGTCGTGAGCCAGTCCTGGGCTTACATCGGTATTTTCGGCAAGGGATATAACCCTAACGTCAGTAATCTGGATGTTGGAGATTATTTCGGATCATCAGTTGCAATGAACGCGGACGGCACGAGAATGGCCGTTGGTGCATTAGCAGATACCAATTCGGGAAATACAGGTTACTTCAACGGAGCTGTTTATCTATTTAGTTTTGCGGACTCCAATCTTGGCGGAGGCTCGCTGCAAGCTATTATTGGCAGCGGATATACCGGCGGAAAGAATATAAATTATGCTATAAGAACTATGGAAAACTTTGGTGGTGGCGTATCGCTGAGCGCAAATGCGACCCAGTTGGCAGTAGGGGCCAGTGGGGATCGAAGTGTGGCGGGTAACGCCCTGAACTACGGCGCCGTTTACCTTTTTCGTTTTTCGGACACCAATTTTTCTGGAAATCCGACGCCTAAGAAAATGGGGCTAGGTTATTCCGGAAACGACATAAATGTGGCCGGTATTGGCAACGGTGAGCTATTCGGGACATCGGTGGCTTTGAACGCTGCTGGCGATAGGCTCGCTGTGGGGGCGGTCGGAGATAAAGGAACGAGCGGAAACGCCACCTATGGGGGTGTTTATTTATTTAGCTTCACCGATTCTGCATTTAACGGTGCGTCGCTCGATGCAATGATCGGTCGCGGGTACACCGGCGCAAAAGACATAGATATCGGTCAAGCGGCTGGGACTGCTTTTGGTTCATCGGTAGCATTAAACGGAGCGGGTGATCGGCTCGCGGTTGGCGCTTATTCCTCTCCTTCTGCTATCAATGCGAGTAAATATACCGGGGCAGTATTCCTGTATTCTTTCACTGATAGAAACTTCAGCGGCGGTTCGCTGACGGCATCTATTGGTGATGGTTACACTGGGCCGAATGATATAAATGTCGCATTGGACGCGAATGATTATTTCGGATTCTCTGTTGCTCTAAATTCCGATGGTAAGAAACTCGCGATTGGGGCGGTATTTGATGACGGTGACAATAACCAATACAATAATTCAGGAGCTGTGCGAACATTTTCCTTTGCCGATCAGAACTTCTCTGGGGGGAGATTGGGTACAGTAATTGGAACTGGATACTCGGGGGCGCAAGGAATCTCTCTTCCAGGTGCCCAGGATAATTCCGTATTTGGATATGGTGTAGCATTTAACGCTTCGGGCGACAGGTTGGCCATAGGATCACCTCGGGGCAAAGGAGCGAATAGCCCTAGCTCATACGGCACAGTTGCCATGCTGTACGCAAATGATACCACGTCGTCGGGCAGTTGGTCGTCGCCGACCTACGGTAGCAATCCGTCCGACACCGTGACGGTCAGCGCTACCGATCTGGCGGCGCAACTCGCCAGCGGTACGGCGGTCACGCTGCAGGCCTCGAACGATATCACGGTCAGTCGGCCTGTGTCCGTGACCGCGGGCTCCTTGCCTGTTGGCGCGCTGACGCTGCAAGCGGGTCGGTCGGTCCTGATCAATGCGGACATCGCCACCGCCGGTGGCGGAGTGACGGTGATCGCCAACGACTGGCTCTCCAATGGCGTGGTCGATGCGCAGCGCGATTCCGGTGCGGCGGCCATTGCCATGGCGTCCGGTTCGACGATCAATGCCGGCACCGGCGACGCCGTGTTCGAACTGCGGAGCGGTACCGACAAGACATATTATGCCAGCAGCGATATCTCGCTCTCGTCCATTACCGCCGGTCGCATCAGTGTGATCAACGGCGGGCCGACCCAGGGGAATGGTGTCGTGCTCCTGTCGGGAGCGGTGCTGACGGCGGGGGCGTCGGGCGAGGCGATCACCATCGTGGGTGACAGATTCGTCAACACCGCAGGGGCCGGTGCCCTGGTCACGCCAGCCGGTTCCTGGTCGATCTGGTCGGGCACCCCGAACAACGACGAGATCGGCGGTCTGAACTTCGCGTTCAAGCAATATGGCGCGACTTACGGGCAGAGCAGCATCGCGGGGACCGGAAACGGCCTGATGTATCGACGCACGGCGGCGATCGGGGCGAGCCTGGGAGCGACGTCGAAAGCCTATGACGGGACGACGACGGCGCGGGTCAACGGGCTGGTCGCCACGGGCGTATTGTCGGGCGACAGGGTCATCCTGGACGCGACGGGCGCGTCCTTCTCGGATGCGAACGCCGGGTCGGGCAAGACGGTCACCGCCACGGGGCTGTCGATCCTGAGTGCGTCGGCGGGTGGCAAGCCGGTATATGGCTACACGCTGACACCGACGTCGGTGACGAATTCGGCCAGCATCATCTCGCCGGCCATCCTCTTGATCGGCGCTCCGTCGATCGCGGACAAGGTCTATGACGGCACGACGACCCCGGGTGTGCTGAGTATCGGTACGGTCTCCGGCTTTGTGGGCACGGAGACGGTCGACGTCGCGGGTGTCGCGGCGGCGCTGTCGAGCCGCAATGCCGGGAACTACACGACGACCGTCTCATATACGCTGTCGGACGGCACCAATGGCGGTCTGGCATCCAACTACACGCTCGCGCCCTCGACGGTTTCGGCCGTCGTCACGCCCAGGGCGCTGACCGTCTCCAGCCTGTCGGTGACCCCCAAGGTCTATGACGGATCGACGAGCGCGATCGTCACCGGCGGAGTCGTGACGGGCGTTCTTGGGAACGATGACGTGACGAGGGGCAACATCAACGGTGAGTTCGTCGACAAGAATGTGGGCACCGGAAAGGCGGTGACGCTCTCCAGCTTCACGCTGACGGGCGCCGACGCTGCCAACTATACGCTGGCGCAGCCGACCGGGCTGACGGGGACGATCACGACCCGCGAGCTTTCGTTGGTTGGTCGATTGCTGGTCAACGACAAGGCCTATGACGGGACGACGGCAGCGTCGATCGACACGCGCTTCCTGACGATCGGCAACGGGGTGTCGGGCGATGCGGTCGCGTTGGATTACACCGGCGCCACGGCCAGCTTTGCGGACAAGGATGTCGGCACGGGCAAGACGGTGACGCTCAGCACCGCGGGCGCGCTGACTGGCGCGGATGCAGGCAACTATGTCCTGGTCGCATCGGCACCGACGGCGACCGCGAGCATCACGCCGGGCATTCTGTCGATCGGCGCTCCGTCGATCGCGGACAAGGCGTATGACGGTACGACGGCCCCGGGTGCGCTGAGCATCGGCGCGCTGTCGGGCCTGGTGGGTGCGGAGACACTCGACGTGACGGGTGTCGCAACTGCACTGTCGAACCGTAATGTCGGCACCTATACGACGAGCGTGGCTTATACGCTGGCGGACGGCGCCAATGGCGGCGTGGCGAGCAACTATGTCCTCGCACCTTCGAACGGCGTGTCGGCGGCCATTGTCGCCAAGGGTTTGACGATCGCCGATATGCTGGTGGCGACGCGGACCTATGACGGCACGACCGCCGCGTCCTTCCGTGGCGGCCGCCTGGTCGGCGTGGTATCGGGAGAGGATGTCCGGATCGAGGCTGGCGTCGGCCGGTTCGCGGACAAGAATGTCGGCGCGGACAAGGCCGTTACCGCATCGGGCTTTGCACTGTGGGGCGGCGATGCCGGCAACTACACGCTGGCACAGCCGAGCGGGCTGACCGGCACGATCACCGCCCGGCAGCTTTCGCTGACCGGACAGTTGGTCGCAGGCGACAAGCGCTATGACGGCACCACCGGCGCATCGGTCGACACCACTGGCCTGACGCTCGTCAATGGCGTTTCGGGCGATGCGGTGGCGCTGGATTATACCGGTGCGACCGCCAGTTTCGCCGATAAGGATGTCGGTGCGGGCAAGACGGTGACGCTCAGCACGGCTGGCGCGCTGACCGGGGCGGATGCGGGCAATTACCTGTTCGTGGCAACGGCGCCGACAGCAACGGCAAGCATCACCCCGGCGATTCTGTCGATCGGCACGCCGTCGATCGCGGACAAGGCGTATGACGGCACGACGGCGGCGGGTGTGCTGAGCATAGGTGCGCTTTCGGGCCTGGTGGGTACGGAAACCCTCGGCGTCGAAGGTGTCGCGGCGGCGCTGTCGGGCCGCAATGTCGGCAGCTATATGACGAGCGTGGCCTATACGCTGTCGGACGGCGCCAATGGCGGCCTGGCCTCCAACTACGTGCTGGCGCCTTCGAGCGGCGTATCGGCGGCCATTGTCGCCAAGGCACTGACGATCGCCGACATGCGGGTAGCAACCCGGACCTATGACGGTACGACCGCTGCATCCTTCCGTGGTGGCCGTCTGGTCGGCGCGGTATCGGGAGAGGATGTCCGGATCGAGGCTGGCGTCGGCCAGTTCGCGGACAAGAATGTCGGCGCGGACAAGGCCGTTACCGCGTCGGGCTTCGCACTGTGGGGCGGCGATGCGGGCAACTATATGCTGGCCCAGCCGACCGGCCTGACCGGGACGATCACCGCTTTGTCGGTGACGCTCGGCGGGACGTTGCTGGCGCGCGACAAGGTCTATGATGCCGGAACCGCCGCCCTGGTCGATACCAGCGGGTTGTCGCTGACCGGTATCCTGGCCAGTGATACGGTCGCGTTGAATTACGCGGGAGCGACCGGCAGCTTTGCCGACAAGAATGTCGGTACCAGCAAGACGGTGACGCTCAGCAGCCTGGGCGCGCTCACCGGGGCGGATGCGGGCAATTATCGCATCGCCGGATCGGCACCGACGGCGACCGCCAGCATCACGCCCGCTACGCTGCGGATCAGCAACCTGACCGTGGGGAGCAAGGCCTATGACGGGAACACGGTGGCGCCGATGCTCGGCGGCAGCGTTGCCGGGATCGGGCAGGATTCGGTGGCGCTCGTCACGTCGGGCGTGAACGCGCGGTTCGCGGACAAGAATGTCGGCACCGGCAAGGCGGTGACGGTGACCGGCTATACCTTGTCGGGCGTCGATGCGGGCAATTACACACTCGTCCAGCCGACCGGCCTGGCGGGAGCGATCACGCGCCGCGACAACGTCGCCTGGACCGGGGGCGGTGACGGCAAGAGCTGGTTCGACGCCGCCAACTGGACTGGCGGAGCGATCCCGGACTTGGCCAACGTCGCGAGCGTCTGGCTGCCGACCAGCGTGAGGGTCACGTTCCAGGGCACCGATACGGTGTTCATCGATCGGCTGACCGGCACGCCGGATGCCGACCGGGTTTCCAACGCGACGGATGCGGCCCTCGAAATGCTGCAGGGACGCCTGGTCGTCGCGAACCAGCTGAGCATCGATACGCTTGTCCAACGTGGCGGCGAGTTGAGCGGGACGGGTTCTATCGGCATCGCGGACGGCCTGATGCAGACGGGCGGCAGCATCGCGATGGCCGGCGACGTGACGGTCCGGCAGGGGGCGGGCGATATGGTGATCCGGAACCTGTCCGGCCGCGATATCGCCCTCTATGGACAGCAAGGCGTCCAGGCCGGCACGCTCGTGACGCAGCGTGACCTGACGATCGTGACCGGTGGCGATGCCGTGCTGACCGGGCCGACGTCCGTGGGGCGCAATATGTCCGTGACGGCCGGGACCAGTGGTGTCGGTTCGATCAGCCAGTCCGGGCCGATCCAGGCCGGTGGGTACGCGACCTTCACGGCCGCGGGGGACATCGCGCTCACCGGCCAGGGCAACCGGTTCGACGGATCGCTGTCCTGCGCCTCGCAAGGGGGCGCCCTGTCCGGCTCATGCGCGGTCGTCGAACGCCGGCGTTCGGATGACCGCCTCACGCGCTTCGCGGCGACGACATCGGCATCCGGCGGCAGCCCGGGCGATGTCCGTGAGGCGATGAGCAAGGTCGCTCGGGTCGATGCGATCGAGCAGCGGATGCCGATCGTGACGCTGGCCGAAGTCGTTGGTGACATGTCCCTGAACGATCGACGTGACACCACCTACATCACCGCGATGTTTGGCGGATCGGAAGGAGATGTTGCCTACAAGCAGCTGAATCCGAAGATCAATCTCGGCAGCTCGGTCTATTATGTCGGGAACTGAACAGCGACGGTCAATCCCGCGCAGCAGGTCGTTTTCACCGACCTGCTGAAATGGAACGGCGCAGCAAGTTGTCGCCCATTTGGCGAATGACTTGCTGCGTCCTCTAACGTCGAGGGTGGCGTGATCGAGATAGAAGTATCACGATCATGATCGACGCATTGGTGTCCCGACTGCCGATGTTCCCGGCTGAAGTCCCGAATTTGGCCGCGCCTTCCGCGCTGCGATGCGAATTGCTTTGGACAAGGATGATCGCATGGGGTTCGGAAGGTCTGCGGCGGCGGATCGATGCCGCTAACCCCGCGGCGAGGGTTCTTGGGAGTGGTTGATCCCAACCTCGTGTCACGGTCGTTACATCTCGCACGGCGCGGCCTTCACGGGGCTGCAAAGGCATTCCGCTGCCCGGAACGTGCCAAATGGTCCAGGCCGGTATCTTGCCGATTTCCTTCGACTTGCATTCGTGGCGTACAGAATTTGGCCGCGCGTGGCTCGGCGAGCCGCCGATCCGACAGCCGAGCGACAAGCTATCGCGCGGCGGCATCTCCTCCCGGAAATGGTTCCAGACCCAATGAATGGGCCCACATCCAAGGATCGAAATAAAATAGCGATTCCATCACTAAAGGGCGGCGTTTTTGATTTCGATCAAACGAGATTAACCAGATCAGGCGCGGCAAATGGTTAAAAAATAGCTTGTTCGCCCGAATCACTACGCCCGACGATATGTCACGGCAAAATGGGTCTGAAAGAACGCGGAATCCGTCCGATATTATCGGAAAACAGTTCTAGAAAACAAAAGCATCGTGGTCGCGGATCATCGGGGTCATCAGCGCCAAAAAACAAAAGAAAGTCTGCTATTTAATGTATTTAAAGGCAATTTAACCATCAGACCATGACTTCGTAAGTAGATGGCAGAAACCGAAGAACAATATCCATTTGGCAAAAAAATTTCTGGTTAAAAACCATCATGTTGTAGGTTGTCGAAAGGATAATTGCGAAACGTATCCGGAACGGTTGCTTGTCGATTTTCATGATCTTGGCTAAAGTATCACGATGTTCAGCGTCTCATGTCGCTGCGATACTGGGTCCTGCCATGGCGAAATTGGTGTCATCGAAGAGGTGCGAGTTTTCATCGCTTTCGGCATGGCTGATAGGTCGCTGGCAAAGGGCGTGCGGCGAGCATGGGGAGCTGGGTCGCCTCACTTTTCGCATCGAAAACTTCTACTGTTTTTTGTTGGTGCTCGGGTTTCAAGTCTTGGGCAAGTTGCGGGGTGCGTTCGTTCGCGAACTTACTGAAATCGTCGTCGACACTGGGTCGATAAGGGGCGTTTCCGGTGATGTATTCGGCACGCTTTTGGGGAATGGCGCGTCGCAACTCGGTCCGCGAGATACCCGCTTGGCCGAAGGGGGGTGGCGTCAAGCTTCTTCTTCGCGGGTGGAAATGTCGATCGGATCGGTTTGCTGCGGGGGCGGCGTCGGCGGCGGTTGGGGGCGAGGGCAATGGATAGGAAGGCGTGGCTCGCTTCGCCCCTCCAAGACCATCGAGGCGGGGAGGATGGCAAGGCGTTGGGGAGCGTTTTCAGGGGGGGCGCCGGACCGCTTGGCATAACGATCGTGCTCGATGCCGAAGAGGCTGCATGTGATGTCAAAGCCGCATCCAGGCCGTGCATCGAACGGCGGTCGAGCGGTCGCACTGGGGGGTGTGTTGGTTGTGGGCGATATTCTTTATCGTGGGTCTATCCCACCATGTGAGGGCGTTCCTGCGGCGGTGACGGAGCCGCGCCATGCGGGAGCGCTTTCGCCCGGATTTGATGGTCGGTTCGATGCGTATGTCTCGCTGACCGAGCGATCCCCGCCTGGCGACCGGTCTCCATCTCGAGCTGCGAGAGTCGAGCGAGCTGAAATTTACGATGCGATGCTTCGCAAGATGGCTAGAAGAATAGCCTAGGAAATCCATATATTTCCAGTTTTTTAGAACGTTAATCCGGTCCTAATAGTGGCTGGGATGTGGTTGTCTTGCATCTTAACTGCTTAAATTTATTGAAATTAACTATAACGTGTAAAAATTGACTCAAGCTTTACCTTTATTTGCCATAAGGGAAGCATTATCCCGTCAAATAGCCAGTCGATTGATTCGGTGACGGCGGTCTGGGCGGTTAATAGACCGCAAATCTCGTTAATCTGGTGGTTGAGGATGATGCTTGTTCAATTTCTGATGGCGCTGATCCAAGATTAAACCGGGAAATTCAGTGTCTTGAATTGGTGTTTGCGTCGCATGGATTTGCGTCTGCAAAGAAGAATATTTGCAGAATGAGGCTGAGAGATTCAAAAAATGAGCAACCTATTGATGGCAGCCCTCCTCATGGCCTCCCCGGTTCAAGCCGCGGCTCCGGCCGCGTCGGCCCCCGCGCCGACGGTGGATCGCTTCGGTGACTGGTCGCTGGTGTGTGCGGTTCGCGAAGGGCTGCCCCCGTGTGAGGTGGTCCAGGCGGTTCGGCGCAAGGATGATGGCGACAAACTTCTGCGCTTTTCCTTTGCTTATGCGGGCAAGGACGATCGCTACGGTGTGCAGTACCAGGTTCCGCTCGGGGTATTCGTCCAGCCCGAGGCGCTGGTTCGCCTCGACGACAAGACGGATGTCCCAGGCTATCGCATAACCCGCTGCGAGGCGGACGGGTGCTATATCGACCGTGTCGTCAGCCGGGCCGATCTCGAACCATTCTTCAAGGCGCAGAAGGGGCTGATCGCGGTTGCTGACAAGACCGGCCAGGCCCTGGTCCTGCCGCTGTCGTTGAACGGCTTCGCGGATGCCATGAAGGCGATGACCGAACGGAATGAGGCGTGGGCGCGCAAGCAGCCCGTCACGGCTCCCGCAACACCCGGCCAGCCCGCGAAGGCCAAGGGTCAAAAGCGGTGACCATTTCCAAACTGATCTTCCAGTTCCTGCTTGCCGGGACGGCCTTGTCCTGGTGCGGACAGGCGTCGGCGCAGACCGCCGTCGAGCGGAACCTTCCGCCCGTGCCCAAGGCCCCGGCTCCCCAGGCCGAGATACAGGATGCGCTTCCGGCGGACGCCGACAGCACGCCGATCGGGCCGGCGCTGCGGGCGGTGGTGCTGCTGAACCAGGGCGAAGCGCTGCGCGATACGGCGTCGTTGCCTGACGGGGTTTTCATCTCGGACGTTCCCTCGGTCGATCGGGCGTCCGCCACGGCGGCGCTCAGGAAGTTTCTGGGTCAGCCGCTTTCGCGGCAGTTGATCGCCCGCATCCAGGCCGAGATCGCGCGTCAGTCGCGCGCGCAGGGGCGTCCGTTCGTGTCGCTGAGTGCGCCGGAGCAGGAGATCACCACCGGCGTGCTGCAACTCCGCATGACGGAGTTTCGGATCGGCAGCGTCGAGGTCACGGGTCTCTCGCCCCGGTCTGCGGCGGCGGTCAAGCGGCGCATCCGCGCGCAGATCGACGGTCCGGTCAACAGCCGGGACTTGAGTGAAGATATCGAATGGTTGAACCGCGATCCCTTCACGCCGGTCGCGGCCCAGTTCGCGCCCAGCGCGAAGCCGGGCAAGACCGATCTGACCCTCATATCCCGGCCACCGGCTCCGGTGCGGGCTTATGCGGGCTGGTCGAATACGGGCGCGGAATCGACCGGGCTCGACCGTTTCTTCGTCGGGATGCTCTTCAAGCTGCCGGGGCTGCCAGGGGCTTATGCGTCGTACCAGTTCACCGGCAGCGACGATGCATGGTGGCGCAACTCGGAATTCATCCCCAGGCAACCGCGTTATCGGGCGCAGGGCGGCCGGGTCTATATTCCGACATTGCCGCGCGAGAATGTCGAGCTGACGTTCAGCGATGCGCTGACCAACCAGGTGATCAACAAGGATTTCTCGGTTCGGCAGCGCACGACCGAAGCCGCTATCGCCTATCGCTCGGCCCTGTCGAACCTGGGATTGCCGTCGGGGTCGGGCGATGTCGTCGTCGGTGTCGAGACCAAGCATCAGCATCGCGTGGTGCTGTTCGGCAAGCAGGTCGCGCTCGATGCGACGGCCGACCTCGTGCAGATATTGCTCGGCTGGTCGATGGCGTGGCAGGGCGCAAACGGCAGCCTTTCCACCACGGCGAACCTCCATGTCAGCCCCGGCAATCCCGGTTCGCGGGCGAGCAACCGGCTGGCGGCGTTCACCAACAATCGCACGCCCGACGACCGCTATGGCTATGCCACGATCGACGTGTCCGGCCTGCAACGGTTGCCGCTGGGGCTGGCCTATGTCGGCCAGCTCTCGGTGCAATATGCCGGCAGTGCCCTGCCACTTCCCGCGCAGCTCGGTCTGGGCGGCGAAGGTCTCGTCAGGGGCTACACCCCCGATGAGGGGGGCGTTCGATCGGGGCGCGGTGTTCCGCAACGAATTGCGTCTTCCCGCCATGTCGTTCCCGAGCAGCATGGGGACGCTGTCCCCCTATCTCTTCTTCGACATGGGGCGTGGCGTCGACAACTTCACGCACCGGGGCGCGACCATCGCATCGAGCGGCGTCGGTGGAGACTATCGACTGGGCGACAGGCTGTCGCTCGGCCTGAATTCGGCCTGGGCGATCCGCGACGGTGCGCGGACGCAGGCCGGCGAATGGCGTGCCCAGATACGGACGACCGTCAATTTCTGAAATCAAAGCGAAGGTGGATATTATGAGCACGATTGAACTGGCCGGATCGCAGTATCTCTATGCGAAACCGGAGGCTCTTCATTCGCAGGATCATGCGGAACTGAAATATGTCGACGATGGCCAGCCGCTGGCCAAGGTCGGTGCGGTCAACGCGGTGCCGTTGCTCGTCGGCGAGTTCGTGCAGGCAATGCACTATTTCCCGATCGTCTTCGGTGGCCCGGAAAAGACGCCGATGGCGATCCTGGGCCTGAAGGAAGGGCAGAACCTGTTCCTAAAGGACGGTCGGTTCGAGGCGGGCGTCTATGTCCCGGCTTATCTGCGTCGCTATCCCTTCACGCTGGCCGGCACCGGCACCGACAATTTCGTGGTGTGCATCGACCGCGAGGCCCCCGGCTTCGTCGAAGGCGAGGAGGGGACGCCGCTGTTCGAGGAAGGCGAGCCGACCGACTTCACCAAGAACGCGATCAACTTCCTGAACGAGTTCGAGGCGGAGCGGAAGCGCTCGGCACAGTTCGTCGAGCAGTTGATCGAGGCCGACCTGCTGGAGGTCAAGCACACGCTCGCCCTGAGCGGTGACGGCGAGCAGCGCGAAGTGATCGCGGACTATTACGGCGTGTCCGAGGAGAAGCTGCGAGCGTTGCCCGACGCGCAGCTGGCCGAAATGGTGCGGCAGGGCGTCGTTACCGCAGTCGACGCGCACCTGCTGTCGCTCAAGCAGTGGGATGTCCTGATCGCCCGTCGCGACGCCGTCGCGAAGGAAGACGTCGAGCAGGTCGAGTTCAACAACTAGTTCGATCGCAAGAAGTAAAGCTTTCCGCTTGGCGGCACTAGGCGAAGTTCTTGCATAAAAGATAGCTAGATGCTCGCCAAGCGAAGGCGATCCGTCGCGTATTTTGTACTGGATAGAAAAATGATCGTTCGTTCACGCACCCGCTCCAAGTTCTTCGCTTCGGCGCCGATCTTCGGTCTGTCTTTGGCAGGGCTGGTGCCTCTGAGCCTTCCCGCCTTCGCTCAGACCCTGCCGACCGGCGGCCAGGTCGTCGTCGGCCAGGCGACGGTGCAGTCGAACGAGATGGACATGACCGTCCGTCAGGCGAGCAGCAAGGCGATCATCGATTGGGACGGCTTCTCGATCGCCAAGGGCGCGACCGTGACGTTCCAGAACGGCCGGGACGGCGCGACGCTCAACCGGGTGAAGGGCGCGTCCGCCAGCGTCATCGACGGGTTGATGAAGGGCGAAGGGTCGGTCTACCTCATCAACCGCAACGGCATCGTCATCGGCAAGACCGGTGAGATCAATGTCGGCGGTCGCTTCGTCGGCTCGACCCAGGATCTGACCAATTCGGCATTCATGGCGGGCGGCGACCTGTCGCTGTCCGGTGTCAGCGAAGCGGCGATCGTCAATTACGGCAAGATCGGCAGCCTGGGCGGCGACGTCGCGCTCGTCGCATCGAAGGTGACGAACGAGGGCGAGATCGACGCGGCCAAGGGCACGGCGGGGCTGCTCGCGGGCTATCAGGTGCTGTTGCGCGACCAGTCGGAATCGGCGGGCAAATTCTCGGTCGTGGTCGGCGGGGCCGGTACCTCGGCCACCAATGTCGGCGCGATCGCGGCGGCGGAGGCGGAGTTGCGCGCGCAGAGCGGCAACATCTACGCGCTCGCCGGCAACACGGGCGGCGCGATCAACGCCCGAGGTGTGTCCGCCAAGGATGGCCGCATCTTCCTGACCGCCGAAGGCGGGGAAGCGCGGATTTCGGGCACGCTGACCGCGCGCCGCGCGGACGGCGCGGGCGGCGCGATCGAGGCGACGGCGAAGAACGTCCTGCTCGACAGCGGCGCGACGCTGGATGCGTCGGGCAACCTGGGCGGCCGTGTGCTGGTCGGCGGCGACTGGCAGGGCGGCATGACGGACGCGCTGCGCGTCGCGGATCACGACATCGCACGCGCGGACGCGGTGGTGATGGCGGAAACGGCGAAGATCGACGTGTCGGGCAGCACCGGTGCGGGCGGTAAGGCCGTGCTGTGGTCGGACCACTACACCAATTTCCTGGGCAAGATCGACGCCAGCGGCGCCACCGATGGCGGGCGGGTCGAAACCTCGTCGCTGCGCGTGCTGAACGCGCTCGGCACCGTGGATGCGAAGGCGGTCAGCGGCAAGGCGGGCGAGTGGCTGCTCGATCCGTCGGACATTACCATTTCGACCGCGGCGAGCACCAACGGCAGCTTCAACGGCGGATCACCCAACGTCTTCACCCCGGCGGCGGCATCGTCGACGATCAACAACGCGACGATCAACACCAGCCTGAGCGCGGGCACCAGCGTCACCATCAGCACCGCCAGCGCCGCCGGGGGCAATGGCGACATCACCCTTTCCGCGCCGATCACCAAGTCGGGCGGCGGCACCGCCACCCTGTCGCTGATCGCGGACCGCAACATCCAGGTGAACGGCGCGATCACGTCGAGCGTAGGCGCGCTGAACGTCGTGCTGAACAGTCGTGCCAGCGGTGGCGCGGAGGGTTATGTCGGGGGCTCGACGGCCATCACGACCAATGGCGGCTATCTCCTCGTCGGCGGCGGCTCTGCGGCAAGCGGCGCGGTGCAGAGCAGCACCAGCAACGCGGCCTATTTCTACGGAGCGATCGATACCGCGGGCGGCAACGTCACGATCCGAGGCAAGTCCACGCCCTACGTCGGCGTCGTATACAACTCGATCAACGCCGGCGGCGGCGATATCACGCTCGTCGGTGAAAGCGGTAACGGCACAGGTCTCGCCACCAACGGTGCCCCCCAGGCCAGGACGTCCGGTGCCGGCAAGATCACGATCACGGGCACGACGGCGTCGACCAACTATTTCGGTGTCGACCTGAACGATGGCGCCACGATCGTGGGCGGCACGGGCGGGGTCGTCATCACCGGTACCAACACCGGCGAGGCTGGTGTTTTCCTGCGTTCGGGTACGTTCAGCTCGGCCGGCGACATGAGCATCAAGGGCGTTTCGACGACCGGCCGAGGGCTGGTGCGCGGCGTCGTGTCAGGTGTGATGGACATCAGCGCGACGGGTGCGCTGACACTGGAGGGCGTCACCGGGGCGACGGGCAAGCAGGGGCTTGTGATCGACGGCACCGGTGCGTTCAAGGCGACGACGACCAACGGGCTGCTGACGATCAAGGGGACCGGTGGCAACGCTGCCTACAATACGTCGAACGACTATCTCGCGGCGATCCAGCTCGGCTCGAACAACAACCCCACGTCGATCACGCTTACCGCCGGTACTGGCGGCCTCAGCATGGTCGGCACAGCGCTGGGCAGCGCCGCCTACGGCATCATGTCGCCCAACGGCGGCTTCACCACGATCACCTCCGCCGGGGCGGTCACCGTCGAAAGCAACCGCACCATCTATGGCGAAATCGACGTCACCCAGACGGGTGGCAGCCATAGCAGCATCTACGCCGAAACCGGCACCGTGCGCTGGGGAAAATTCGACCAGCAGTCGGCGGGCGCGACACTGACTGTGCAGGCGGACCTTGGCGCGATCTATCTGACGCGCGGTCTGGTCAGTTCCGCGGGCCGACTCAATCTTTCTTCCGCCTATGAAATCGGCACGGCAAGCCTCCGCGCGGGCGACGACCTGAGCATCCAGGGTGGGACGACGTCCGGCCCGGTCACCGTGAACGGCACGATCGAGCAGACCGGCGCTGGTGCCATCACCATCTATGCGGGCGGCGCGCTGAATTTCAGCGCGCTGACTACGGCTGGCAAGGGCGCGATCGACATATTCGCCACCGCCGGTGTGTCTCTCGGCACCATCACCAAGAAGAGCACGGCGACCGACGCCTCGACGCTGACGGTGCGGTCCAACGCCAGCATCTATGCCAACAATGCCATCACCGCCGAGACGAACGCGGGCGCGCTGAACGTGGTGTTGAACAGCCGGTCGGCCGACGCCGCCATCGGTTTTGTGAGCAACGGTGGTGCGATCACGACGCGGGGCGGCAACGTGACCATCGGCGGCGGTTCGGCCGCGGGCGGCGCGGCGGTCGACACCACCGGCTATGGCGCGAACATTGCGGGCACGATCACCACCGCCGGCGGCAACGTGACGATCACCGGTAGCTCGACCAGCAGCCTCGGCACGCTGGTCACCAATGTGGATGCGGGCGGTGGCAACATTACCGTCACCGGCACGAGCAGCACTGGCCGGGGCCTGACGTTGCAAACCAGCGGTCGGCTGGTGACCTCCGGCGCCGGCAAGATCACGATGACCGGCACGTCGGGTTCGGCAAACGCCCTGGTGTTCGACACCACGGGAACGGTCACCGGGGGCACCGGCGGCGTCGTCATCACCGGTACGGCGGGCGATACCGCTGGCGGGAGCGGTATCGCCCTCGCTGCCGGGACGATCAGTTCGACGGGTGACATCAGCATCACCGGAACCTCATCGACCGGCTACGGCATCTATCGCGGCGGTTCGGATTTGAGCATCACCGCGCAGGGTGCGCTGACGCTCGAAGGCAAGACCGGGACGGGCGGTTATCAGGGTATCTACGTCGACGGCAATAGCGGTAACAAGGTCAACCTTACGACGACCACCGGCCTGCTGACGCTGAAGGGCGAGGGCGGCGCGAATCAAGGCGCCAGTATCTTCAAAACCGCGATCGGGTTCGGTAGCAACACCTATTCGCCCACCACCACCATCACGGCAGGCACCGGCGGGCTGAACATCGTTGCCAACGGCATCGGCGGCGCCACCCTTGGCCTGGTTTCGTGGCTGGGAGGTTCCACGACGATCAACTCCGCCGGGGCGATCAATGTCACGTCGAACAAGGACATCATCTTCTATGCCCCGACCACCCAGACGGGTGGCGGTGCCAGTGCGCTGACCAGCACCGCTGGCTCCGTATATTGGGGGACCTTCTCGCAGAACGCCGGCAATCTGACGGTCAATGCGGCGCTTGGCATCAACATGACGCAGGGGTTGGTTGCAGCGGCGGGCACGCTCAGTCTGACGGCGAGCAGCAGCATCGATACGTCGACGTTGCGCGCGGGAGCGGACCTGACGGTCACCGGCGCCAGCCAGACGAACACCAACATATCGCTCCAGACGGTCACCCAGACCGGCAACGGCATCATCAAGCTCACCTCCGGTGGTGGCCTGTCGATGGGAGCGATCACCACGGCAGACAAGGGCGATATCACGCTCACCAACGGGGCGGGCGACCTGACGCTGCCGACTATCACGAAGAACGACGCGACCGACGCCTCGACGCTGACTGTGAAGGCGAAGAACAATCTTACCGTCGGCGGCAACATCAGCACGACGGCGGGTGCGCTGAACATATTGCTCAACAGCCGGTCGACCGATGCCTCGACCGGGTGGGTGCTGGTATCGTCCGGCGTGGCGATCACGACGCTGGGCGGATCTGTCACCATCGGCGGCGGATCGGCCGCGGGCGGCGCGGCGATCGGTGATTCGTCCAGGGGCGGGGCGGACATCGGCGGCACCATCACCACGGGCGGCGGCGCCATCTCGATCCTCGGCACCGCCTCGGCGAATTCGGCCGTTTTCATCCAGAGCCTGAACGCTGGCGGCGGCGACATCACAGTCACCGGGAACAGCAGCGCTGGCGGGCATGGCGTTCGCGTCTATGGCAACGGCTCGATTACGACGTCGGGCGCGGGCAAGATCGCGCTGACCGGCACTGTGACCGGCACCGGCAGCAACACCGGCCTGACGTTCGGCGACGGCGCGACGCTGACCGCTGGCACCGGCGGCGCGACGCTGACCGGGACCGGCACCGACGGCTATGGCGTTTTCATGGGCAGCGGGACGTTCACGTCCACCGGCGACATGAGCGTGCTGGGCACGGCGACGACGGGATCGGGCTATTATCGCAACACCACGGCCAACCCGACCACCGTCGGCGCCACGGGCGCGCTGACCCTGTATGGCAAGACCGGCGCGACCGGCAAGACCGGCGTCAGCGTCGCCGGAACGACGAAATTCACCGCGCGCACGACCAACGGCCTGCTGACGCTGAAGGGCGACGGCGGCAACGCCGCGCTGGATTCGTCGCACTATCTGTCGGCGATCCAACTGGGCACGAGCAACCAGGCCACGCCGGTCGCGATCGAGGCCGGCACCGGCGGGCTTACCATCGTCGGCACCGCGCTGGGCAGTGCCGCCTACAGCATCAACACGCCGAACTCCGGGATCACCACCATCACCTCGGGCGGTGCGGTCACGATCAGCGGCAACAAGTCGATCGAGGGCTATATCACCGCCACCCAGACTGCGGGCGGCAACAGCAGCATCACCAGCACCGGCGGCGCCGTCATCTGGAGCAGCTTCACGCAGAGCGGCGGCGGCGACCTGTCCATCGCCTCCGGTTCGGCGAGTCTCCTCAACCTGCGCGCGGCCAGCAGCACGACCGGCAAGCTGACCATCAGCTCCGGCACCCAGATCAGCACGGAGGCAATCAGCGCGGGTGGCGACACGACGCTGACCGCGGCGAACGGGACGCTCTCGACCGGCACGATCGGCCAAACCGGCAACGGCGTCATCACCGCCACCTCGACCGGCAACATGACCCTCGGCGCGATCACCACCGCGGGCAAGGGCGACATCACGCTGACCACGGGCGGCAGCGCGAGCCTGGCATCGGTGACCAAGAACACCGCGACCGACGCATCGACCCTGAATGTCCGCGCGAACGCCAACGTCACCGTCAGCGGCGCGATCACGTCGAACGCGGGCGCGCTCAACGTCCTGCTCAACAGCCGCTCGAACAACGCGTCGTCGGGCTATGTCAGCCTCGGTTCGACAGTTACCACGAAGGGCGGCAACCTGACCATCGGCGGCGGATCGGCCGCCGGCGGCGCGGCGATCGGCGACTCGGCGCAGACCGGCGTCGAATTGTCGGGGGCGATCTCCACCGGCGGCGGCAACATCACTGCAATCGGTACTTCGGCGGGCGGTATAGGCATTCAAGCCAAGTCGCTGAGTGCCGCGGGAGGCGATATCACCCTCACGGGGACCAGCGGCACCTATACCGCCGTGAACCTGATTAATTCTCCCCTGCTCACGACCGCAGCAGCCGGCAAGATCCTGGTGAATGCCACAACAGGGACGCTCACTTACCAGGGCATTTATATCGGTGACAATGCAACGGTGACTGGCGGCACTGGCGGTGTCACCATGACGGGCACCTCGTCGGGCGGCCAAGGCATTCTGATGTTCAGCGGGACGTTCAGCTCGTCCGGTGACATGACCCTCAAGGGCAATTCGACAACCAACGTCGGCTTCGCGCGTGGCGCAGGCTCGGTCGTGGCCGACCTCAGCGCGACCGGGGCGTTGACGATCGAGGGCAAGACCACGGCGTCCGGCACGCAGGGCATACTGATCGACGGAACGGCCGCGTTCAAGCTCAAGACCACCACCGGCCTGCTGACCATGAAGGGCGAGGGTGGCGCTTCGAGCGGGGGCGCAAACTACTATCGTGCCGCGATCCAGCTTGGTCAGTCCAACTCTGCCACGCCGGTCACCTTCGATGCCGGCATGGGCGGGCTGAACATCGTCGCCACTGCGCTTGGTGGTGCGACCTACAGCCTGTACGCGATGTCCACCAATGCGTCGATCACCTCTGCCGGCGCGGTCACCGTCACCGGCGACAAGGAGATTTACGCACGGATAGCCGCCACGCAAACTGCCGGCGGCCCCAGCAGCGTTTCGGCCACGAGCGGCAACCTGACCTGGGAGAGCTTCGCGCAGAACGGCGGCGACCTGTCGTTCAACGGAACTTCGACGGGCAACATCACCGTCAACTCCTCGCTCAGCGCTGCGGGCAAGCTCAGCGTCCTCGGCGCTAATGTGATCTCGACCCGCGCGCTGACCGCTGGCGATGACATCACGGTCACGACGGCCGCGAGCGTGGGCTCCATCACCACCACGGCGATCAACCAGACCGGCAGCGGCGCCATCGCGCTCACGGCGTTCAACGGGATCACCACGAACTTCATCACCCAGGCCGCGAACAAGGCCACCACGATCACGGCCGGGGGGACATTCACCTCCGACGGCGTGAAAACGCCGGGTGACCTGACGATCTTCGCGAACCAAGTCGTGCAGACGACTCCGTCGTCCAACGCTCCGACCAACTGGATCGAACAGACCGGCTCGGGCGCGATGACGATCACGACCAAGCAGAACATGGCGATGGGGTCGAAGATCGCGAAGACCGGCGCGGGCGCCGCTTCGCTGACGCTGAAGTCCTATGGCAATGTCGACGTGTCCTCGTCGATCAACGCCACGACCGGCAAGATGGCGGTGACGCTGCAGGGCGGTGCCGATCCCGCGTCGAGCGGCCCCACCAGCGCGACGGTCGGCGTGTCCGGCTCGGGCGTCGTCAATACCAACGGCGGCAACTTCCTCGCGCGTGGCGGTGCCGGCGCACTGACCGCGATCGTCGATCCGACCGTCGCGGGCTCGACCTTCGTCTCCACCATGCAGGCGACAGGTGCCGTCATCTCCGGCATCGGCGGCCGCGTGAACACCATCGGCGGCGACCTCGAACTCCGCTCGGTCAACGGCTTCGTTTCGATCGCCAATATCGGCGTCATCGGGGCGGGCAACCTGTCGATCTACGGCCTGAGCAGCGGCACGGGCGCGGGTGTCGAGGTCAAGGACTTCACCCTGTCCGCAGAAAGCGGGGCTGTCACGCTGTTCGGCGCGTCGACCGGGACCGGTCCGGGCGTCAGCACCAGCGGCACCGGGCGCGTCACCGCGCTGACGACCGGCGCGATCAACCTCTCGGGCTCGACCCGTGGCACGACCGGGAACGCCACGCGCGGCGTCGTGATCGCGGGTACGACCGGCGCGACCCAGTCGCTGACGGGCGGCACCATCACCGTCAAGGGCGTCGGCGGCAGCGGCACCGGCTCGCACGGTGTCCTCATGTCCAGCACGGTCACGGGCAAGGACGTCTCGATCACCGGCACCGCGACCGGCACGGGCACCACCAATGCGGGCATCTCGCTGGAGGCGGGCACGTCCACCGGGCTGATCGATGCGACCAACAACATCACCCTGACCGGCGTCGACAACGGCGCGGGCAAGGGTATCCAGCATTCGTCGAGCAGCTATTACCGCATCGGCACCGCGACCACTGCGGGCACGGCGAAGCTGAAGGCCAATTCCATGTCGCTGGGCGGCGCGGGCGGGCCGGTGGTGTTCGCGCCTGCGGGCACCCTGCTGTTCACGGCGCTCGACGACGGCTCGCTGACGATCGACCAGAATATCTTCATCGCCACGAATCCGATCACCTCCCTCGCCAGTGGCGGACCGGCGGTGGTGCAGTTCGGCGACAACAGTGCGGGCTCCATCAACTTCCGCTCGGTCAGCGGCTATAACGCGTTCAACCGCTCGATCACCTTGGGGGCGAAGGGGATCCTGACGCTGTCCAACGCGGGCGCAGGCGGCCTGTTGATGAAGGAGGTGGTGCTCACCGGCGAGGCGAACGTCACCCAGTCGGTCGACATCACCGCGACCAAGCTCAGCGGCAAGGCCAATGAAGTGTCGTTCGGCCGCTCGGGCAACGAGATTGCGGCGCTTGGCGATATCGACATCGCCAACGGGATGATGCTGGTCAACTCCGGCCCGCTGGTCATTTCCGGCACGAACAAGTTCGGCACGGCGGCGCTGCGTACCACCGGCGATCTGACGCTGGCCTCAGGGGCGACCCTCACCGCCACCGGCTCGGACGCGATCTCGCCGCTCCAGGTCGTCAGCGGCAGCAAGTTCGTCAACAATGCCGGTGCAAGCGTGCTGACGGTCAACAGCGGCAGTCGCTGGCTGGTCTGGTCGCAGGACCCGACCCTCGACACGCGGGGCGGCCTGGCCGCGAGCTTCATCCAATATGGCGCGTCCTATGGCTCCAGCGGCCCGGCGGGGCTGGGCAACGGCTTCCTCTACACCGTCTCGCCCACGGTCACGGTGACGCTGACGGGCACGTACAGCCGCGTCTATGACGGCACGGATTCGGCGCTGCTGCCGCAGTCCAACTATATCCTGACCGGCCTGCTCAACGGCGACACCGGCACGATCTATTCGACGGCGACCTTCGCCGACAAGAATGTCGGGACGGGCAAGACGATCACCGCCACCGATCTGGCGCTGGTCACCCGCAACGGCGCGAACCGGATCTACGGCTATCAGATCGCGTCCAACACGATCACCGGCAACATCGGCACGATCACGGCCCGCGCGCTGACGGCGACGCTGACGGGCACGGTCGGCAAGATCTATGACGGCGCGACCACCGCCACGACGCTGGCAGGCAACTACCAGCTGTCCGGCGTGCTCGCGGGCGATACGGTGAGCCTGAGCGGCGGCACCGCCAGCTACGACACCAAGAATGTCGGCTTCGGCAAGACGGTGAGCGTGTCGGGCATGGCCCTGACGGGCACGGATGCCAGCAACTATTCGGTCAATGCGACGACCTCGGCACAGGTCGGGGTGGTCACCGCCAAGGCGCTGACCGCCAGCATCAGCGCACTGAGCAAGACCTATGACGGCAACGCCTTCGCCAGCCTGTCGGCGGGCGACGTCACGCTGACGGGCCTCGTCACGGGCGACAGCGCCACGCTGGGCGCCGGTGCGGTGGCGAGCTACGCGAACAAGAATGTCGGCACGGGCAAGACCGTGGTGGTCGCTGGCCTGACCCTGACGGGCACGGACGCGGGCAACTATACGGTCGCCAACACCGTCTCCACCAACAACGGCACCATCCTGGCGCGCGCCCTGACGATCGCGCTGGGCGGCACCGCCGGCAAGGTCTATGACGGAACGACGACCGCGACACTGACGTCGGGCAACTTCAGCGTCAGCGGCCTGCTCGGCTCCGACAGCGCGACGTTGTCGACCGGCGTCGCGGCATATGACACCAAGGATGTCGGCACCGGCAAGACCGTCACGGTCACGGGCATGTCCCTGACCGGCGCGGACGCCGCCAACTACACCTTCGCCACCAGCGTGACGGGCAATATCGGCGCGATCACCGCGAAGACGCTGACCGCCTCCGTGGTCGACGTCAGCAAGACCTATGACGGCACCAACTCCGCCACGATCGGCGCGGGCGGCCTGTCCCTGGTCGGCGTGATCGGCAGCGAGGCCGTGACCTTCGGCGCGGGCGCGACCAGCGTCTATTCCGACAAGAACGCGGGTACCGGCAAGGCGGTGGTCGTCAGCGGCCTGTCGCTGACCGGCGCGGATTCGGCGAACTATGTCCTGGCCAGCAACACGATCAGCGGCCTGGGCACGATCCAGAAGAAGGCGCTGGGGCTGACGCTGACGGGAACGGCGTCCAAGACCTATGACGGCACGACCGGCGCGACGCTGAGCAACGCCAACTATGCCATGACCGGCGTCGTTTCCGGCGACACCGCAACGCTCGTCCAGGGCACCGCTGTATACAACAACAAGAATTCGGGCACGAACAAGACGGTCTCGGTATCCGGCCTGAGCCTGTCGGGCGCGGATGCGGGCAATTACTCGCTCGCCTCGACGGTCAGCGGCACGATCGGCACGATCACGGCGAAAGCGCTCACCCTGACGGCCGTCACCGGCCAGAAGGTCTATGACGGCACCACGACGTCGTCCGAAGCGGTCCAGGTCACCGGTCTGGTCGGGGGCGACACCGTTGCCGCGACCCAGTCCTATGACGTCCAGAGGGCGGGTACCCGCTCGCTCCAGGTCGATGCGGGTTATGTCATCTCTGACGGCAATGGCGGCGCGAACTATGTCGCGACGGTCGGTTCGGCGGCCAGCGGCACGATCACGCGGCGTCTGCTGACGGCGACGGCGGCGGCCAACGACAAGACCTATGACGGCACCACCGCCGCCACCGGCACGGTGACGCTCGCGAACGTCGTGGCCGGCGACACGGTCAGCGCCGGCGGCGGGCTGCTCGCCTTCGTCGATCGCAATGCGGGCGTGGGCAAGGCCGTCACGGCCAGCGGCTGGGGCCTCGCGGGTGTGGACGCGGGCAATTACACGCTGGGCACGATCGCCAACGGCGTCGCCAATATCGGCAAGGCGGCGCTGACGCTTACCGCCGTGGCGGACAGCCGCACCTATGACGGCACGGTCGCCTCGGCTGGCACGGTGACGTATTCCGGCCTGATCGCCGGTGACACGCTGACCTCTGCGACGCAGGTGTTCGACAGCAAGAACGCGGGTAGCCGGACGCTCAAGGTCAATGCCTACACGATCAGCGATGGCCATGGTGGCGCGAATTATCAGGTCGCACTGGTCGATGGCAGCGGCACGATTGCGAAGAAGGAACTGACGGGTCAGCTCACCGGCACGGTGAGCAAGATCTATGACGGCACCACCACCGCATCCCTGAGCAGCGCGGACCTTGCCGGCATCATCGCGGGTGATCTGGTCAGCGTCTCGAACACGGGCGCGACCTATGCGGACAAGAATGTCGGCACGGCCAAGACGGTGACCGTGACGGGCATGAGCCTGGGCGGGGCGGATGCGGGCAATTATCAGCTCCGCTCGACCTCGGCCTCGGGCGATATCGGTGCGATCATCGCGCGGACGGTGACGATCGATACGTCCGGGCGTGGTGCCAAGACCTATGACGGCAGTGTTTCGCTCAGCACCGGCCAGCTCGCGCCGATGACGCTGACGCTGGCCGATGGGGACGCGACGACGCAGGCGATGCTGGCGGCGGACGGCGTCGCGATCGATGCCTCGGGCATGACGGGCACGCTGGCGGACCGCAATGCGGGCTCTGGCAAGAGCGTGATCCTGAACGGCCTGGCGCTCACGAACAATGCGACCGGGAATTACGTGCTTTCGTCCGCTGCGGTGACGGGGCTGGCCGATGTCGGCCGCAAGGCGCTGACGCTGACGGCCGGCGGCGAGATGAAGACCTATGACGGCACGACCAATTCGTCCGCTACCGTCGTCTCATCCGGCATGGTGGGCGGCGACGCCTTCACGGCGACGGCCAAGTTCGAGGAGAAGAACGCCGGCACGCGGCAGGTCCTCGTCGACAGCTATACGATCGATGACGGCAATGGCGGCGGAAACTACGCGGTCACCACGGTGGCCGGGACCGGCCGGATCCTTCGGCGACTGGTCACCACCACGGCGATCGCGGACAACAAGGTCTATGATGGTACGACCAGCGCCACGGGCACGTTCACGACGCTGACCGATGTCATCGCCGGGGATAGCCTGGGCGTCGCAGGGACCATGCAGTTCGCCTCGCGCAATGCGCGGACCGGGGAAACCGTATCGGTCTCGCAGGCTGCGCTGACCGGCGCGGACGCCGGTAACTACGTCCTTAACACCATCGCCGACACGACCGCGGATATCACCCCCGCTTCGTTGATCCTGCGCGCCGCGGAACAGACTCGCGAGTACGATGGCACGACCCGGTCGAGCGGCACGGTCACCGCGACCGGCCTGAAGGCTGGCGACAGCTTCACCGCCAGCCAGTCCTTCGATTCGAAGAATGCGGGCAGCCGCACGCTGACCGTGAATTCCGACTATCGTATCTCGGACGATGTTGACGGTCGTAACTATGTCGTCACGCTTGTCGGTACGACAGGGACGATCACGCGTCGGTCTCTGACCGCGACGGCGATGATCGACACCAAGGTGTACGACGGAACGACGGCGGCGACGGCCCCGTTCATCTCCTTGACGAACGCCGCGCTGGGCGATGATGTCGATGTAGTCGGTGGGACGTTGAGGTTTGCCGATCGCAATGTGGGCTTCAACAAGGCTGTCACCGTCACGGGCGCTTCACTGGGCGGTACGGATGCCGGCAACTACATCCTCAGTGATGCCGTGTCCGGCACCGGAGCGATCATTCCTGCCGCGCTGACGCTGAATGCTGTCAGCGATACCAAGGTCTATGACGGCACCGTGAATTCGGCGGGAATCGTCGCGACTGTGGGTCTCGTCGGCGGCGATGCCGTTATCGCCACTCAGACCTTCGACGCAAAGGATGCCGCCGCACGTACGCTTCAGGTCAACAACTACTCTGTCATCGATGGCAACGGCGGCCGCAATTACGATGTCACGGTGGGTGACGCGGCCGTGGGCGCGATCACGCCCAGGTCGATCAGCGCCGACGCTACGATCAACAACAAGGTCTATGACGGCACGACCTCCGCAACCGGCACCATCAACGGGCTGACCGGCGTCATCGTCGGCGACGCGGTGTCGGTCGATATGTCGAACGGGGTTATCAGCTTCGTCAACCGCGATGCAGGTATCGGCAAGGCAGTAACTGTCGGCGGTCTGACGCTGAGCGGCATCGATGCGTCGAACTACCGGTTGGCGGCGACCGCCAACGGCACCGCCAACATCACGAAGGCGACGTTGACGCTGACGGCTGCGGCGGACAGCAAGACCTATGACGGCACGGTGCTGTCGACCGGGGTCGTGACCGCCAGCGGTCTGGTCGGCGGCGACACGATCAGCGGCCTGACGCAGGCGTTCGAAAGCAAGAACGCAGGCACCCGTGCGCTGAGCGCGAATGCCTGGACGATCAGCGATGGCAACGGTGGCAACAACTATGCGGTGACGAAGGTCGATGCGGTCGGCACCATTGCGCAGAAGCTGCTGACCGGCCAGATCGTCGGTTCGATCAGCAAGACCTATGACGGCACCGATACCGCCACGCTGAGCGCGGCCAATCTGGACGGCATCATCGCGGGCGACGTGGTGACGGTGTCGAGCACCGGGGCGACCTATGCCGACGAGAATGTGGGTACGGGCAAGACCGTGACGGTGTCGGGTCTGGCGCTGGCGGGGACCGATGCGGCGAACTATGCGCTGCAATCGACCTCGACCCAGGCGGCGGTCGGAACGATCCTGGCGCGTCAGATCGCGCTCAGCCTCACGGGCAACGCTGCCAAGACCTATGACGGCACGACCGACCTGACGGCGGCGCAGCTCGGTACGCTGAGCTTCGGGCTGGCGGACGGCGACACCGCGACCCAGGCGTTGCTGGTGACCGACGGCGTGGGTGTGGACCTGAGCGGCATCACCGGCACGCTGGCGGATCGCGATGCCGGCAACGGCAAGAGCGTGACGCTGACCGGCTACGGGCTAAGCAACAACGGCCTTGGCAACTACGTCCTGACGACCGGGTCGATCCAGGGCGTGGCCAACGTCGCCAAGGCGACGCTGACGCTGACGGCGGCGGCGGACAGCAAGACCTATGACGGCACGGTGCTGTCGACCGGGGTCGTGACCGCCAGCGGTCTGGTCGCCGGTGACACGATCAGCGGCCTGACGCAGGCGTTCGAAAGCAAGAACGCAGGCACCCGTGCGCTGAGCGCGAATGCCTGGACGATCAGCGATGGCAACGGTGGCAACAACTATGCGGTGACGAAGGTCGATGCGGTCGGCACCATTGCGCAGAAGCTGCTGACCGGCCAGATCGTCGGTTCGATCAGCAAGACCTATGATGGGACCGATACGGCCACGCTGAGCGCGGCCAATCTGGACGGCATCGTCGCGGGCGACGCGGTGGTGGTGTCGAACACGGGCGCGACCTATGCCGACAAGAACGTCGGCACGGGCAAGACCGTGACGGTGTCGGGCCTGGCGCTGGCGGGGACGGATGCGGCGAACTACGCGTTGCAGTCGACCCAGGTGCAGGCGTCGGTCGGCACGATCCTGGCGCGCCAGATCGCGATCAGCGTCAGCGGTACCGCCGCCAAGACCTATGACGGCACGACCGCTCTGACGGCTGGCCAGCTCGGCACGCTGAGCTTCGTGCTGGCGGACGGGGATAGCGCGACCCAGGCATTGCTCACCAGCGACAACATCGCGGCGGACCTGAGCGCCGTGACCGGCACGCTGGCGGATCGCAATGCGGGCAACGGCAAGAGCGTGACGCTGACGGGCTATGACCTCGTCAACAACGGGCTGGGCAATTATGTCCTGACGAACGGCTCGATCCAGGCGGTGGCCAACATCGCCAAGGCGACGTTGATGCTGACCGCAGGGTCGAACAGCAAGACCTATGACGGGACGGCGCTGTCGACCGGTGTCGTGACGGCCAGCGGCCTGGTCGGTGGCGACACGATCAGCGGCATGACCCAGGCGTTCGAAAACAAGAATGCGGGCACCCGCGTGCTAAGCGCCAATGCCTGGACGATCAGCGACGGCAATGGCGGCAACAACTACTCGGTCATCAAGGTCGACGCGGTCGGCACGATCGATCGCAAGCTGCTGACCGGCCAGCTCGTCGGAACGGTCACCAAGACCTATGACGGCACCGACACGGCCACGCTGAGCGGCGCCAATCTGGCGGGCATCATCAGCGGCGACGACGTCATCGTCTCGAACACCGGTGCGACCTTCGCCGACAAGAATGTCGGGACCAACAAGGCCGTGTCCATCACGGGCATGGACCTCAGCGGCAGCTCGGCGGGCAATTATCTGCTCCAGTCGGACTCGGCGAGCGCCAATATCGGCACCATCTTCGCGCGTACTGTGACGCTCAACCTGGCCGGTCTGGGGACGAAGACCTATGACGGGACCACAGCCCTTGCGCACAGCCAGTTGGGTTCGCTGGCGCTGACCGCGGCCAGCGGTGATGCGGCGACGCAGGCACTGATGGCGACCGATGGCGTCTCGTTGGATGCGTCGGGCATGACCGGCGTGCTGGCCGATCGCAACGCGGGCACCGGCAAGGGCGTGTCCCTGTCGGGCTATACGCTCGCCGGAAATACGCTGGGCAATTATGTGCTGGCCTCCGACACGGTCAGCGGCCTGGCGAATGTCGATCGCGCGACGCTGGTCCTGACGGCGGCGAACGAGAGCAAGACCTATGACGGCACGGTTGCCTCGACCGGTACGGTCGGCGTCGTCGGGCTGAAGACCGGCGACACCGTCACCGATCTGTCGCAGGCCTTTGCCAGCCGCAACGCGGGCAACCGCGCGTTGCAGGTCACCAGCTACACCCTCGATGACGGAAATAACGGCGCGAACTACGTCGTCCAGCGTGTCGATGGCACCGGCACGATCGCGCAGCGTCAGTTGAGCGTCATCGCCACCGCCAACAACAAGGTCTATGACGGCACGACCACGGCGACCGGCACGTTCGGGCCGTTGCAGAATATGGTCGTAGGCGACAGCGTGGGCGTCACCGCGACCCTGGCCTTCGCCGATCGCAATGCGGGGGCGGCCAAGACGGTCACGGCGTCGAACATCATCCTCAGTGGAGCGGATGCGGCCAATTACTCGCTGACCAACATCGCGGACAGCGTGGCGGATATCGCCAAGGCATCGCTGGTGCTGACGGCGGTGACTGATGTGCGCCAATATGACGGCACGCGGACCTCCACCGGCGTGGTGTCGGCTGCTGGCCTGGTGTCGGGTGACAGCTTCACCGCGACCCAGTCCTTCGCCGACAAGAATGTCGGCAGCCGCGCGCTGCGGGTCGATGCGGGCTATGCGGTCAATGATGGCAATGGCGGCAACAACTATGTGGTGACGGTGGTCGACGCCACGGGTGCGATCACGCAGCGCGTGCTGACCAGCTCGGTCACTGTCGATACCAAGGAGTATGACGGCAATACGGCGGCGACCGGTACGTTCGGTACGCTCCAGAACGTCGTCGCCGGAGAGACGGTGACGCTGTCGGGCGGCACGCTGTCCTTCGCCAACCGCAATGCGGGCACGGGCAAGGCGGTCAATGTGACCGGCGCGACGCTGGCCGGTGCGGATGCGGCCAATTACGTGCTGAGCACGATCGGCGGTGGTACGGGCACGATCACGCAGAAGGCGCTCGTCCTGAACGCGGTGACGGACACCAAGGTCTATGACGGCACCACCGCCTCGGCGGCGCAAGTGCAGGCGGTCGGCCTGGTTACGGGCGACGTGGTCACCGCGACCCAGTCCTTCGACAGCAGGAACGCGGGCGACCGCACGCTGGCCGTCAATGGCGGCTGGGCGATCGCGGACGGCAATGGCGGCAGCAACTATGCCGTCACCATCGGCGGCACCGCCTTCGGCACGATCAGCCAGAAGGTTCTCCAGGCGATCGCGACCGTCAACGACAAGACCTATGACGGCACCATCGCAGCGACCGGCGCGGCCACCGGCCTGTCGGGCGTGGTGGGTGCCGACGCCGTGGCTCTGGGCGGAAGCGGCGTGTTCGCCTTCGTCGATCGCAACGCCGGTAACGGCAAGGCGGTCACCGTCAGCGGCATGACCCTGACGGGCGCGGATGCCGGTAACTACAGCCTCGCGTCGATCGCCAACGGCACCGCCAACATCGCCAAGGCGACGCTGACGCTGATGGCGGCGACGGACAGCAAGACCTATGACGGCACCGTCGCGTCCAGCGGCGTGGTCACGCACTCCGGTCTGGTCGCCGGCGACACGATCAGCGGCCTGACTCAGGCATTCGACAGCAAGGCTGCGGGCAACCGCACGCTGAGCGCCAACGCCTGGACGATCAGCGACGGCAATGCCGGTGGCAACTATGCGGTGACGAAGGTCGATGCCGCGGGATCGATCGGGCAGAAGCTGTTGAGCGGTCAGCTCAGCGGCACGGTCACCAAGGTATATGACGGTACGACGACCGCGACGCTGCTGCCGACCAACCTGCTGGGCGTAGTCGCGGGCGATGCGGTGGTCGTGAGCACCACCGGCGCGGACTATGCCGACCAGAATGCCGGTACCAACAAGCTGGTCACCGTGTCGGGCATGTCGCTGAGCGGCGCGGATGCGGGCAATTATGTGCTTCAGAGCGCGTCCACGTCCGCGAACGTGGGTGAGATCACCGCGCGCCGGATCGTGGTCAGCACGAGCGGCCTGGGTGCGAAGACCTATGACGGTACGACGCTGCTGGCGGCGAACCAGATGGGCTCGCTCGTCTTCCTTGCGGCCGATGGCGATGCCGCCACCCAGGCTCTCCTGTCCACCGATGGCGTCTCGCTGAACGCCACCGGCGTGACCGGTACCCTGGCCGACCGCAATGCGGGCACGGGCAAGGGCGTGACGCTGACGGGCTATGCGCTCGATGGCAACGGGCTCGGCAACTATGTGCTGTCGTCCACCACGGTGGGCGGTCTGGCCGATGTCGCGCGGGCGACGCTGGTGCTGAACGCCGTGGGGGACAGCAAGACCTATGACGGTGCGCGGACGTCGACCGGCTCGGTAGGGATGACCGGGCTGATCGGTAGCGATACCGCCACGGCGGTGCAGTCCTTCGACAGTCGCAATGCGGGCGACCGTGTGCTGCAGGTCAGCAGCTACAACATCGTCGACGGCAATGGCGGCGGCAACTATGTCGTGACGCTGCAGGACGCGGTGGGCACGATCGCCAAGCGGGAACTGACCGCGGCGGTCATGGTCGCCGACAAGGTCTATGACGGCACGCGCGCCGCGACCGGCACGTTCGGGGCGCTCCAGAACCTTGTCATCGGCGACACCGTCAATGCGACGGCGGCGATGACGTTCAACGATCGCAATGTCGGCGCCGGCAAGCTGGTCACGATCAGCGGTGTTGCGCTGACGGGGGCGGATGCGGGCAATTATACCCTGCTTCCGATCGCCAGCACGGCGACCGCGGCAATCACCCGGGCCGCGCTGTCGCTGACGGCGACGACGGATATCCGCCAGTATGACGGCACGCTGGCTTCGTCCGGTGCGGTCCAGGCGGTTGGCCTGGTCACTGGTGACAGCTTCACCGCCAGCCAGTCCTTCGCCGACAAGAATGTCGGTAGCCGCGCTCTGCGGGTGGATGCGGGCTATGCGGTCAATGACGGCAATGGCGGCAACAACTATGTGGTAACGCTGGTCGACGCGACGGGGGCGATCACGCAGCGTGTGCTGACCAGCTCGGTTACCGTCGATACCAAGGAGTATGACGGCAATAGGGCGGCGACCGGCAGCTTCGGCGCCCTGCAGAACATCGTCGCCGGAGAGACGGTGACGCTGTCGGGCGGGACGCTGTCCTTCGCCAACCGCAATGCGGGCGCGGGCAAGGCGGTCAACGTCACCGGCGCGACGCTGGCCGGTGCGGATGCGGCGAATTATGTCCTGAGCACGATCGGCAACGGCACGGGTACGATCATGCATAAGGCGCTCGTCCTGAACGCGGTCGGCGATACCAAGGTCTATGACAACACCACCGCCTCGACGGCGCAGGTGCAGGCGGTCGGCCTGATCGCGGGTGACGTGGTCACCGCGACCCAATCGTTCGACAGCAAGAATGCTGGCACCCGCACGCTGGCCGTCAATGGCGGCTGGACGATCGCGGACGGCAATGGCGGCAACAACTATGCCGTCAGCATCGGCTCCACCGCCTCCGGCACGATCGGCCAGAAGGCGTTGCAGGCCAACGCGTCCGTCAACGACAAGGTCTATGACGGCACGATCTCGGCGACGGGCGTCATCACCAGCCTGGTCGGCGTGATCGCGGGCAATGATGTCCTCACCAATGGCAACGGCACGTTCGCCTTCGTCGATCGCAATGCGGGCGACGGCAAGACGGTCACCGTCAGTGGCGTCACGCTGACCGGCGCGGATGCTGGCAACTACACCATCGCTTCGATCGCCAACGGCACCGCCAACATCGCCAAGGCGACGCTGACGCTGACGGCGGTCGCGGACAGCAAGACCTATGACGGCACGCTGCTCTCAACCGGTGTCGTGAACGCCAGCGGTCTCGTCGGCGGCGACACGATCGGTGGTGTGACCCAGGCGTTCGATACGAAGAATGCGGGTAACCGCGTGCTGAGCGCCAATGCCTGGACGATCAGCGATGGCAATGGCGGCAACAACTATGCGGTGACGAAGGTCGATGCGGTCGGCACCATCGCGCAGAAGCTGCTGACCGGGCAGATCACCGGCCCGATCAGCAAGACCTATGACGGCACCGACACGGCCATGCTGAGCGCGGCCAATCTGGACGGCATCATCGCGGGCGACGTGGTGACGGTGTCGAGCACCGGGGCGACCTATGCCGACAAGAATGTCGGTACGGGCAAGACCGTGACAGTGTCGGGTCTGGCGCTGGCGGGGACCGATGCGGCGAACTATGCGCTGCAATCGACCTCGACCCAGGCATCGGTCGGCACGATCCTGGCGCGTCAGATCGCGCTCAGCGTCACGGGCAATGCGGCCAAGACCTATGACGGCACGAGCGGCCTGACGGCGGCGCAGCTCGGTACGCTGAGCTTCGTGCTGGCGAATGGCGACACCGCGACGCAGGCGCTGCTGACCGGTGACGGCGTCGCGGCGGACCTGAGCGCGGTCGTCGGCACGCTGGCGGATCGCAATGCGGGCAACGGCAAGAGCGTGACGTTGACGGGCTATGGCCTGAGCAACAACGGGCTTGGCAACTATGTCCTGACGAACGCCTCGCTCCAGGCGGTGGCCGATGTCGCCAAGGCGACGCTGACGCTGACGGCGGCGGCCGACAGCAAGACCTATGACGGGACGGTGTCGTCGACCGGTGTCGTGACCGACAGCGGCTTGGTCGCTGGTGACACGATCAGCGGCGTGACCCAGGCGTTCGATACGAAGAACGCTGGCAGCCGCGTGCTGAGCGCCAATGCCTGGACGATCAACGACGGCAACGGCGGCAACAACTATACCGTCACGAAGGTCGATGCGGTCGGCACCATCGCGCAGAAGCTGCTGACCGGCGAGATCACCGGCACCGTGTCCAAGGTCTATGACGGGACGACGGCGGCGTCGCTGCTGCCGACCAATCTGCTCGGCGTGATCGCGGGCGATGCCGTTACCGTGACGACGGGCAGCGCCACTTATGCCGACCGGAATGTCGGTGCGAACAAGCTGGTGACGGTGTCGGGCATCACGCTGAACGGCGTGGATGCGGCCAATTATCTGCTCCAGGGCACGACCGCATCCGCGAGTGTCGGCGAGATCACCGCTCGCCAGATCGCGGTGACGACGACCGGTCTGGGTGCGAAGACCTATGACGGCACGACCCTGCTGGGTACCAACCAGCATGGGACGCTTACCTTCCTTGCGGCGGATGGCGATGCGGCGACGCAGGCGCTGATGAATGCCGATGGCGTCGTGCTGAACGCGACCGGCGTCACCGGCACGCTGGCGGATCGCAATGCCGGTACCGGCAAGGGCGTGACGCTGTCGGGCTACACGCTCGATGGCAACGTATTCGGCAACTATGTCCTGGCATCCGCCACGACCACGGGCCTTGCGGATGTCGCCCGGGCGCAGCTGACCCTGTCGGCCGTCGCGGACAGCAAGGTGTATGACGGCACGTCGGCGTCGAGCGGCACGGTCGCCGTCACCGGCCTCGTCGCCGGTGACACGGTCACCGCGACCCAGGCGTTCGACAGCCGCAACGCCGGATCGCGTCTGTTGCAGGTGGGTGGGGTCACCCTCACCGACGGTAACGGCGGCGGCAACTATGTGGTGACGTTGCAGGACGCCAATGGCGTGATCGCCAAGCGCGACCTGACCACCTCGGTTTCCGTCAACGACAAGGTCTATGACGGCACCACGCTGGCTACCGGCACGATCAGCCCGTTGCAGAACGTGATCGCCGGGGACGATGTCGCGGTTTCGGTCGCGATGGCGTTCGCCGACCGGAATGCGGGCGCGAACAAGACGGTGACGATCGGCACCGGTACCCTGTCGGGCCTGAGTGCGGCCAACTACAATCTCGTCCCGCTGCCGACCTCGGCCACGGCGACGATCGCCAGGGCCGCCCTCGCGCTCACCGCCGTCAGCGATATCCGCCAGTATGACGGGACCTCGACCTCGACCGGCACGGTCGTTGCCAACGGTCTGGTCGCTGGCGACAGCGTCACCGCCAGCCAGGTCTTCGACAGCAAGAATGCTGGCGGACGGACGCTGCGGGTCGCTGCGGGCTATGCGCTCAACGACGGTAACGGTGGTAACAACTATGCGGTGACGCTGGTCGATGCGGCGGGTGCGATCACCCAGCGTGTGCTGACCACCTCGGTCGCGGTCGATACCAAGGAGTATGACGGCACCACTGCGGCGACCGGTACGTTCGGCGCGCTTCAGAACCTGGTGAGCGGCGAGACGGTGACGCTGTCGGGCGGAACGCTGGCGTTCGCCGACCGCAATGCCGGTATCGGCAAGGCGGTCACCCTCACCGGCACCACGCTGGGTGGCGCAGACGCGGCCAATTACGTGCTGAGCACGACCGGCAACGGGACGGGCACCATCACGCGCAAGGCGATCGCGCTCAACGCGGTGGCCGACAGCAAGGTGTATGATGGCACGACCGCCTCGGCGGCGCAGGTACAGGCGGTCGGCCTGATCGCGGGCGACGTGGTCAACGCAACCCAGTCGTTCGACAGCAAGAATGCGGGCGACCGCACGCTGTCGATCAACGGTGGCTGGACGATCGCGGACGGCAATGGCGGCAACAACTATGCCGTCAGCCTCGGCAACCCGGTCGCGGGTGTCATCAGCCGCAAGGAACTGCAGGTCACCTCGCAGGTCGCGAACAAGGTGTATGACGGCACGACGGTTGCGACCGGCACTATCACCGGCCTGTCTGGCGTGGTCGCTGGCGACGCTGTCGCGGCGAACGGCACCGGGACCTTCGCGTTCGTCGACCGCAATGCCGGTATCGGCAAGTCGGTCACCGTCAACGGCGTGACGCTGTCCGGTGCGGATGCCGTCAATTACGTGCTCGGCACCATCGCGAGCGGCACGGCCAATGTCGCCAAGGCACTGCTGACGCTGACGGCGGCGGCCGACAGCAAGGTCTATGACGGCACCGCGGCGTCGGTCGGGACGGTCGCGATCAGCGGTCTCGTCGCGAACGACACCGCGACCGCCACCCAGGCCTTCGACAGCAAGAATGCGGGCAGCCGCACGATCCTGGCCGACCGCTGGACCATCAGCGACGGCAATGACGGCGGCAACTATGCCGTCGTCCGGATCGTCGCGAACGGCTCCGTCGCGCAGAAGATGCTGACGGGCCAGCTCACCGGCACGGTCAGCAAGGTGTATGACGGCACGACCGCCGCCACCCTGTTGCCTGTCAACATCGATGGTGTGATCGCGGGCGACGCCCTGACCCTGACCATGGCGGGCGCCAGCTATGCCGACCGCAATGTCGGCACCGGCAAGCGGATTACGGTGAACGGCATGGCGCTTACCGGCGCGGATGCGGGCAACTATGTCCTCCTGTCGAACAGCGCCGCCGCTGATGTCGGCACGATCACGCCGCGCGCGGTGACGGTTGTCGGCTCGGGCTTGGGTGCGAAGACCTATGACGGTCGTACGCTGCTCGATCACAGCCAACTGGGCACGCTGACGTTCGTCGCGGCGGGCGGGGATGCCATGACGCAGGCGTTGCTGGCGGCCGATGGCGTCGTGCTCGACACCAGCGGCGTCACCGGTACGCTGGCGGATCGCAATGCGGGCAGCGGCAAGAGCGTCGACCTGACGGGCTACGCGCTCGATGGAAATACGTTCGGCAACTACGAGCTGGTCAACCAGACGGTGCGTGGCGTCGCGGATGTCGCACGGGCGCGGTTGACCCTGACCGCAACGGGCGAGGACAAGGTCTATGACGGCACAACGACCTCGTCGGGCACCGTCCAGGTACTGGGCCTGATCGCGGGCGACACCGCGACGGCCGCCCAGGCCTTCGACGCCAAGAATGCGGGCAATCGACGGATCAAGGTCGTCGACGTCTCGCTGGCGGACGGCAATGACGGGGGCAACTATGCCCTGACGCTCCAGGATGCCTCGGGCGTCATCGCGAAGCGCACCCTGACCGCTGCGGTCACGGTGAACGACAAGGTCTATGACGGCACGACCGTCGCGAGCGGCAGCATCGGCTCGCTCGGCAATGTCGTGAACGGCGACAGTGTCGCTGTGGCGGCGAACATGGCGTTCGCGGACCGGAATGTCGGCGCCAACAAGGCGGTGACACTGTTCGGGGTCATGCTGGCGGGTGCCGATGCGGGCAACTATACCCTCGCACCGATCGCGAACGGCGTCGCCACGATCCGCAAAACGGATCTGACGGTGATGGCGACCGCCGACCGCAAGGCCTATGACGGTACGATGGCGTCGAACGGCACGGTGACGGTCAGCGGCCTGGTGACCGGCGACCAGATGACCGGGCTGAAGCAGGCCTTCGACGGCAAGGATGCCGGTAACCGGTCGATCGCGGTGACGAACTGGACGCTCGATGATGGCAATGGCGGCGGCAACTATAATGTCGTCAGGGTCAATGCGCTTGGCCTCATCACGCCGCGCGATGTCGTCGTAACCCTGAACAGCGCGTCGAAGGTGCAGGGGCAGGCCGATCCCGCACTGAGCTTCACGGTCACCGCCGGCGGCATGATGACGGGTGATACGATGACCGGCACTGCCGTTCGCGACGCCGGGGAAAGCGTGGGCAGCTATGTCATCCGGCAGGGTAGCCTCTCGGCCGGACCGAACTATGCGGTCACCGTCGTGGATGGCCGGTTCAGCATTGTCGCCAATAACACCGACGGTGGCGGCCGAACTGTGACCCCGGAAATCGTGAAGGAGGCGGCTTCATTGGGCAACCAATTGCCTCCGGTCATCCGAGCCGACACGGGTGCGGGGGGCATCTCCGGCGGCTCGAACTCCATCTCCACGGCTCCCTGGTTCGCTACAGACCCCTTCGGCGGCGCCGGGCAGGGTGGGGCCGCCCCCCAGGGCAACGCCAGCGGTCAGCCGGCAGGTGGCGCCAAGGGCGGCACGAATGGCCTGAACGGCGGCAGCCAAACCAACGCCAACGGTCAGCAGGCAGGTGGCGCTTCGGGCGGCAAGAACGGCCAAGGTGCCGGCGGCCAGACCAACGCCAACGGTCAGCAGACTGGCAGCGCTTCTGGCGGGAAGAACGGTCAGGGCACTGGCACACGGACGGACGCCAACGGTCAGCAGAGTGGCGACGCGCAGGACGGCAAGAATGGCCAGAATGCCGGAGCTCAGGATGATACCGGGCGGCGGCAGAATGGTGATAGCCAAGGCGGTACCGATGGCCAGAACGGCGACGGTACGGCGAAAGACTCGAACGATCGTGACGGCGGGGAAGGGGATAAGGCCTGCGCCTCGGGTTCCAAGAGTGCGGGCAATTGCGTGCCGGCCAAGGGCTTCACGCTTCCCTATCCGACGAACCGGATCATCACCCCGATCATCAGGTTTCTGCAACGTTGAGTGAGGTGAGGCAGGAATTGGGCGTCGTCGGTGGCGGCGCCCGAATAAAGGAATGACATTGCAGGCCCCGCCACCTTGAAGGGGGCGGGGCCTGAATGACTCATCGGGCGATGGATGGATATCCGCCGCAAGTGGTCCTGGGCGACGTGGAAGCTAACGAACGTCCGGGGCTGTCAAGGTCGAGCATTGGCCCGAGTGAAGACCACCGCCCGCCCGGCGTGCGCCGATCGCTTTGCCGATCAGGAGCAGGGCGGGGTCCCTGTCGCCGATGGTGCGCGTCAGGAAGCCCAGCGCGTCGAGGCGACCGGTGATCAGCCTTTCGGTCGGTAGCGAGACGTTCACCGCGATCATCACCGGCGTTTCGGGCGGCATGCCCGCCGCGATCAGCCGGCGTGCGATCTCCGGCGCGGCGGCGCGGCCCATATAGACGGCCAGCGTCGCATCGGGGGCGGCGAGTGCCTGCCAGTCGAGCGACAGGGGCTCGCCCTCCCGCAAATGCGCGGTGACCAGGGTCAGACGGCGTGACAGGCCGCGCAGGGTCAGCGAGATGCTGCCCGAGGCCGCCGCCGCGCTCGCCGCCGTGATGCCGGGGCAGACCTGGACCGCGATCCCGGCGGCGCGGCAGGCGTCGATCTCCTCGGTCGAACGGCCGAAGATCGACGGGTCGCCGCCCTTCAACCGGACGACGCGCTTTCCCGACAGTGCTGCTGCAACGATCAGGCTGTCGATCGTGCCCTGGTCCTTGGAGTGGCGGCCCGAGCGCTTGCCGACGCTGTAGATTTCGGTCGTGTCGGGGATCAGCGCCAGGATGCCGGGTCCGACCAGCGCGTCGTAAAAGACGATATCGGCGGCGGCGATCAGCCGTTCGGCCTTGCGGGTCAGCAGGTCGGGATCGCCCGGCCCCGCGCCGACCAGCCAGACCGAACCGGCGGGAAAATCATCCATGCGCATGGGCGGGCTCCTGGGTTTCGGCGAGCAGGCGGGCGAGGGCGGGGCGGCACGATCCGCAATTGGTGCCCGCACCCAGCGCCGCGCCGATGGCGGCGACGTCGGCGAGTTGCTGGTCGCGGATGGCGGAGACGATCGTGCGGACTCCGATGTCGAAACAGGCACAGACGATCGCGCCGCGTTCGAACTGGGCACCGGGCGCGCGACCGGCGAGGATATTGGGGGCCACGTCGGCCGCGCTCAATTGCGTGATCAACCAGTCGCGGCCGGGCAGTTCGCCGCATTCGGTGACGAACAGGACGGCGGCGAGCCTGTGCTCGGCGATCACGGCGACGCGGCGCGATCCGCGCGCGGGGTCGCTGGCCTCGATCCGCTGCCCCTTGGGGAGCATGGCGTCCAGCGTTACCGGATCGCCGTCACCCGCCACCTCCCACAGCCAGCCGCCGGGGACCGCGATGCGCGTCGCCCAGAGGCAGTCCGGCGGCGTATTCGCCTCACCCGACAAGATGGCGAAGCCGCGCCAGCGGGTCGCGACGGGCGCGATGCTGGCGGGAGTGCGCTTGAAGCCGGGCTGGCCTGAATAGGGGTCGGTCAGCGGTCGCGGCAACAGGCCGGTGCGCCCGCCGGTGGCGGTGCGGTCGGTCCAGTGGATCGGCACGAACAGCTCGCCTGGCCGCTGGCTGGCGACGACCGACACGCGGTACAGGCTTTCCCCCTGCGGCGTGCCGACGCGCGCCAAGCCGCCATCGGTCAGGTCCAGCCGTGCGGCATCGTCGGGGTGGACCTCGACCAAGGGTTCCTCGCGGTGGCGCGCCAGCTTGGGGGCGAGGCCGGTGCGGGTCATCGTATGCCAGTGGTCGCGATAACGCCCGGTGTTGAGCGTCATCGGCCAGTCGCGCAAGGGGGCCGGGATCGGCTTCTGCACGACCGGCACCAGCCGTGCGCGACCGTCCGGCGTCGGGAAACGGCCATCGGCGAAGGGCGTGCCGCCCCAGCGGAACGGTTCCATCGCGTCATATTCGGCATGGCCGCCGCTCGACCGGCCGGGCAGCGCGAACAGGCGGGTGCCGTCATTCTCATAGGCGGACAGGCGGCAATGCTCGCGCCAGATCTCGGCGGGGCGGTCATAGGAAAAGGCGGTCTTCCAGCCCATGCGGCGGCCGACTTCCTTGACGATCCACCAGTCGGGCCTGGCCTCGCCGGGCAGGGGGAGGAACGCACGCTGGCGGCTGATCGTGCGGTCGCTATTGGTGACGGTGCCGTCCTTCTCGCCCCAGGCGGCGGCGGGCAGGCGGACATGCGCATAGGTGGAACTGTCGGTCTCGGCGATCACGTCGCTGACCACGACGAAGGGGCAGGCGGCCAGCGCCTCGCGTACCGAACCGGCATCGGGCATCGACACGGCGGGGTTGGTCGCCATGATCCACAGCGCCTTGATCCGGCCCTGGCCCAGTTCGCGGAACAGATCGACCGCCTTGAGCCCCGGCTTGGAGGCGATGCCGGGGGAGGCCCAGAAACGCTGCACCCGCGCGCGGTTGTCTGGCGCGAAATCCATATGCGCCGCCAGCGTCGAGGCGAGCCCGCCCACTTCGCGCCCGCCCATCGCATTGGGCTGGCCGGTGATCGAGAAGGGAGCCGCGCCCGGTTTGCCGATCCGCCCCGTCGCGAGGTGCAGGTTGAGGATCGCGTTGACCTGATCGGTGCCGGCGGTCGACTGGTTGATGCCCTGGCTGAACAGCGTGACGGTGCGCGGGGTGGCGGCGAACCATTCGTAGAAGCGACGCAGGTCGGCGGGGGCGACGTCGCAGGTCTTGGCGACCGACCAGAGATCGCTGCCTTTGTCCAGCACGGTCCAGAAATCCTCGGGCACGGTGAGCGAGGCGCTGAGGAAATCCTCGTCCACCACCCCCGCCGTCCGCGCCCAGGCGAGCGCGCCGTTCATCAGCGCCACGTCGCTGCCCGGCCGGATCGCGAGGTGGAGGTCGGCCTGTTCCGCCGTCTCGGTACGGCGCGGGTCGATCACCACCAGCTTCGCGCCCGCGTCGCAGCGCGCACGGATGCGCTGATAGACGATCGGGTGGCACCAGGCGGTATTGCTGCCGACCAGCACGATCAGGTCGGCGGCGTCGATGTCCTCATAGGAGGCGGGCACCACGTCCTCGCCGAACGCGCGATTGTGGCCCGCGACCGCGCTCGACATGCAGAGGCGCGAATTGGTGTCGATGTTCGCGGAGCCGATGAACCCCTTCATCAGCTTGTTGGCGACGTAATAGTCTTCGGTGAGCAACTGGCCCGAGACGTAGAAGGCGACGCTGTCGGGGCCGTGCTGCGCGATGGTGTCGCGGAAGCGCTTGGCCACGAGGTCGAGCGCCTTGTCCCACGACGCGCGGCGCTTGCCGATCATCGGGTGGAGCAGGCGGCCCTCCAGCCCGACCGTCTCGCCCAGATGGGTGCCCTTGGAACAGAGCCTGCCGCGATTGGCGGGGTGGTCGGGATCGCCCTCGATCCTGACCTGCCGGTCGCCGGTCACGGTCGCGCGGATGCCGCAGCCGACGCCGCAATAGGCGCAGGTGGTGCGGATCGTCATACGTCATTCCTCCCCTGCAAGGGGAGGGGGACCGCGCCCGACAGGGCGTGGTGGAGGGGTGTCGCGCTATGGGGAGGTCGACACCCCTCCGTCAGGCCTTCGGCCTGCCACCTCCCCTTGCAGGAGAGGAATTGCGCTCGCATCACGCCGCCGCCTTCAGCGTCGAGGCGCGGCAGATCAGCACGCGGCCGCCGCTGATCTTCACCGGCACGGTCGGGGTGCAGCCCTTGTCCTCGCCCAGCGCTTCGCCGGTGCTGAGCGAAATCCGCCAATTGTGCAGCGGGCACGCCACCGCACCGCCATGGACGATGCCCTGGCTGAGGCGGCCATGCTTGTGCGGGCAGCGGTCGAGCAGCGCGAAGACGCTGTTCTCGCCGGTGCGGAAGACGGCGATGTCGTCGCCGCCCTCGACCTGGACCGTGCGGGCACCGCGCAGGGGGATTTCCTCGACCCAGCCGATATCGAGCCACTCGCCAATCATGCCATCTCTCCAACCGGCTGGAAGCGCGCCATCGGCGCATGGATTTCGCGTTCGGCCCCGGCGACGCGCTCGGCCCAGGGGTCTTCCTGCGAGAATTGCTGCGAGTGGAAGAAGCGGCGAGCGAGGTCCGCGCGCGCCTCCGCATCGGGGAGCAGCCGCGACTGGATATAGGCCAGCCCGACCCGCTCGATCCACGGCGCGGTGCGTTCCAGATAGCGCGCCTCCTCGCGGTAGAGCTGGATGAAGGCGGCGCACATCTCCATCGCCTCTTCCTCGGTCGCGACCTTGCAGAGCAGGTCGGTGGCGCGGACCTTGATCCCGCCATTGCCGCCGACATGGAGTTCATAGCCCGAGTCGACGCAGACCACGCCGAAATCCTTGATCGTCGCCTCGGCGCAGTTGCGCGGGCAGCCCGACACCGCGATCTTGAACTTGTGCGGCATCCAACTGCCCCAGGTCGCCCGTTCCAGCTTGACGCCGAGGCCAGTCGAATCCTGCGTGCCGAAACGGCACCATTCGGAGCCGACACAGGTCTTCACCGTCCGCAAGCTCTTGCCATAGGCATGGCCGCTGACCATGCCGGCGGCGTTCAGGTCGGCCCAGACGGCGGGCAGATCCTCCTTCTTGATGCCGAAGATGTCGAGCCGCTGGCCGCCGGTCACCTTGACCATCGGCGCGTTGAACTTCTCGACCACATCGGCGATCGCGCGCAGTTCCTTGGGGCTGGTGATCCCGCCCCACATGCGCGGCACCACCGAATAGGTGCCGTCCTTCTGGATGTTGGCGTGCATCCGCTCGTTGACGAAGCGGCTCTGCTGGTCGTCGACATACTCGCCGGGCCGCGCGCAGAGCAGATAGTAATTGAGCGCCGGGCGGCAGGACGAACAGCCGTCGGGCGTCGACCAGTGCAGCTTCTGCATCACCTCGGGGATCGACTGCATTCCTTGGGCGACGATTTCGCGACGGACATCGTCATGGCCGAAGCTGGTACATTTGCACATGGTCTTCGGCCCCGCCTCGACCTCGCCGCCGAGCCGCAAGGCCAGCAGGTTCTCGACGATGCCGGTGCACGATCCGCAGCTCGCCGAGGCCTTGCAGCCGGAGCGGACCGCATCCAGGCTGTGCGCGCCGCCGTCGATACAGGCGAAGACCTTGCCCTTGGTCACGCCGTTGCAGCCGCAGATTTCCGCCTCGTCGGAAAGCGCCGCAACGGCCGACTTAGGGTCCGCCTGCCCCCCTCCCGAGGCGAAGGCCTGGCCGAAGATCAGCGCGTCGCGCATGTCGGCGACGCTCTCGCCCTTCTTCAGCAGGTCGAAATACCAGTTGCCGTCGGCGGTATCGCCGTACAGCACCGCGCCGACGATGCGGTCGTCCCTGACCACGACGCGCTTGTAGATGCCGCGGCTCGCGTCGCGCAGCACGATGTCCTCCGCGCCGTCGCCGCCACCGAAATCACCCGCCGAGAAGACGTCCAGCCCGGCGACCTTCAGCTTGGTCGCGGTGGCGGTGGGGCGATAGCCGGAGGGTGCGCCGGTCAGCGCATCGGCGAGTGAGCGGCACATGTCCCAGAGCGGCGCGACCAGCCCGTACACCTGCCCATCATGCTCGACGCACTCGCCGACCGCCAGGATGCGCGGGTCGGAGGTGACCATATGATCGTCCACCTTGATCCCGCGCCCGACCTCGAGGCCAGCGGCGCGGGCGAGCGCGACCGAGGGGCGGATGCCGACCGCCATCACCACCAGATCGGCGGGGATCTCGCGCCCGTCCTTAAGGCGAACGCCCGTGACCTTGCCGTCGCCGACGATTTCGGCGGTGTCCGCGCCGCACAGCACGGTCTGGCCCCGCGCCTCCAGCGCCTGTTTGAGCAGCCAGCCCGCCGCCTCGTCCAACTGCCGCTCCATCAGGGTCGGCATCAGGTGGAGCACCGTCACCTTCATGCCGCGAAGCGACAGGCCATGCGCCGCCTCCAGCCCGAGCAGGCCGCCGCCGATCACCACCGCGCTGCCACCCCCCTTTGATCGGGCGGCTTCGGCGGCGGCGAGCATATGCTCGACATCCTTCATGTCGCGGAAGCTGATGACGCCGGGCAGGTCGTGGCCGGGCACCGGGATGATGAACGGGTCGGAACCGGTCGCGATCAGCAGCCGGTCATAATCCAGCACCATGCCGCTCTTGGCGGTCACCGTCCGCGCCTCGCGGTCGATCGCGGTGACGGGATCGCCGCTGACCAGGGTGATGCCGTTGTCGGCATACCAGTCCAGCCCGTTGATGACGATCTCGTCGAACGTCTTCTCCCCCGCCAGCACCGGCGACAGCATGATCCGGTTATAGTTCACCAGCGGTTCGGCACCGAAGATGGTGATGCGGTAGCGTGCGGGATCGCGCGCCAGTAATTCCTCGACCGCGCGGCAACCGGCCATGCCGTTGCCGATGACGATCAAGTGCTCGCGGGTGTCGGCCTTGGCGGCGCTCAGGACTTCGTGTTTCATCGGTTCGATCCGTGGAAGAGGAAAAGCATCAGATCCGCACGCCCTCGGCCGCGCCCCAGCTGCGGCGCCAGCGGGTCTTGACCAGCATCAGGCCCGCCAGCGCTACGAGCGCGAGACTGGCGAAGATCAGGAAGCCGCTGGAGAAACTGCCGGTCCACTGCTTGGCGATGCCCAGCGACGAGGCGAGGTAGAAGCCGCCGATACCGCCCGCCATGCCGACCAGCCCGGTCATCACGCCGATCTCGGCGGCGAAGCGCTGCGGCACCAGCTGGAACACCGATCCGTTGCCGACGCCCAGCGCCAGCATGGAGAGGACGAACAGCGCGAGCGAGGCGGCAAAGCCGTCGACCATCGCCACGCCCGTCAGCGTGACGGCGGCGGCGGCGAAGACGGCCATCAGCGCCTTCACGCCCCCGATCGCATCGGCCAGCGCGCCGCCCATCGGTCGTACCAGCGATCCGGCGAAGACGCAGGCGGCGGTGGCGTAACCCGCCTGAACCGGGGTCAGGCCGAACCGGTCGGTGAAATAGATGGGCAGGCTGGCGGCGAGGCCCACGAACCCGCCAAAGGTGACGGCATAGAAGCCCATCAGCCACCAGGCATCGGCCTGTTTCAGCGGCGCGAGATACTCGACCAGACGGCGCGGCAGCGGTGCGCCCGGCGCGTCCTTGGCTATGATCATATAGGCAATGAAGACGAGGCTCAGCGGCAGGCAAGCGAGGCCCAGCACCGCGTTCCAACCGAACAGCTTGGCCAGCGCAGGCGCGAACAGCGCGGCCAGCACGGTGCCCGAATTGCCCATGCCCGCCAGGCCCATCGCCTTGCCCTGATGCTCGGGCGGATACCAGCGGCTGGCGAGCGGCAGGGCGATGGCGAAGCTCGCACCCGCAAAGCCCAGCACCACGCCCAGCGCCAGCGTGCCGCCGAAGCTGGTCACGCCCAGCGCCCAGGCGGAAAACAGCCCGGCGATCACGATGATCTGGCTGATCGCTCCCGCGCGCTTCGGCCCGATCCGGTCGACCAGCAGGCCGTTGACCACGCGCAGGATCGCACCCGCCAGCGTCGGCACCGCGACCATCACGCCCTTTTGCGCCGGGGTCAGCCCCAGGCTGGTCGCGATCTGGGGGGCGAGGGGGCCCAGCAGCACCCAGACCATGAAGGCCAGGTCGAAATAGAGGAACGCCGCGATCAGGGTCGGCGTATGGCCGCTCGACCAGAAGCCGCCGTCATCGGCCCCGCTATCGGGCTTTGTCTTTTCGGTGTCGTTCCAGAATGCCGTCGCCATAGTGCCGTCCCCACGGGCCCAGGGCCCAAAACGAAAAAAGCCGCCAGGACGCGGTGCCCTTGCGGGTCGCATCCTGGCGGCTTCGTTGCCTCCAAACGGACAATGGGGTCGCCCCATTTCCGCCAGCGCGCTACCCCGTCGTTGGAGCGGCCTGCGCTGCTATCTCGTGCCCGACGCCATTGCCGGGCGAATCGAAAATTTGCCTGATTCGCGGGTGCGGCGCAAGAGGCTTTCGCAAATGCAGCAATATCAATCCTCCCCGTACCGGGGAGGACTTAAGGCAGTCCCGCCAGATACCCTGGGATATCATCGGGATCGAACGCTCGCCCGTCAAAGAAGGGATCGCTCCCCAGCACCAGCCGCCCTTGCGTCGATCCCGCCCCGATCGGCTCGACCAGCGCGCCCTCCAGCTTGGAGCTCGCCCCCGGCAAAGGCGCGCCCGATCCGGCCAGCGCGGCGCGGTAGAGGTCGGGTCGGAACACGTCTTGCGCGGTCGCGGCATCCTCGGGCGAGAAGGGCAGCCCCTCCCACCGCACCATCTGGGCATAAAGCCAGGCGGCTTGGCTGCGCCACGGGAAGTTTGCCGCCTCGCGATACTGGAACATGAAATCGGGATAATGGACCGGCTCGCCACCCGGCACCACGCGGATGCGGTCGGTGATCGCGCGCAGGATCGCATCGACCGGCGCGTTCAGATAGTGCGGGCGCGACAGTATGGCTGCGCTCTGTTCGACCGTCTCGGGATCGACGAAATGCGCCGCCGCCGCATGGAGCGCCCGGATCAGCCGCAGCACGCCGTCGCGTCGCTCCTCCGCCCGGTCGGCGCGCATCGCCAGTACCTTTTCGACGCCGCGCCGCCAGATTTGCGCCGTGGCGAGCGCGATACGACCCACGCCGCGATCGACCGCGATGGAGTTCCACGGCTCGCCAACACAGATTCCGTCCACCTCTCCGGCGGCCAGAGCGTCGGCGGCGAAGGGGGGGCTGGTGACGATGATCGCGACATCCGTGTCCGGGCGGATGCCGACGCCCGCCAGCCAGTAGCGGAGCATGTAATTGTGGCTGGAATGGCGATGCACCACCCCGAAGCGCAGCGGCTTGCCCGCGTCCCGCCGCCGCTCCGCCACTGCCTTTAGTGCGACGCCGATGGCGACCGGATCGCCCAAAGTCTCGCCCAGGCCGACCGCCTCGCCCAGCGCGGTCGAGAAGGTGAGGGCATTGCCGTTCAGCCCCAGCACGAAGGGCACCGCCATCGGCACCGCCGGTCGGTCACGGCCCAGCGCGGTCGAAATGGCGAGCGGCGCGACCAGATGCGCGGCATCGGTATGGCCATAGAGCAGCCGGTCGCGCACCGCCGCCCAGGTCACGTCGCGGACCAGCTCGATGGCGATCCCCTCCGCCTCGGCAAAGCCCAGTTCGTGCGCCAGGATGGGCAGGGCGGCGTCGACCAGCGGCAGGAAGCCGATGCGGAAGGTGTCGAGGCTCATGGCAGATCTCCCATCAACTGCTCGCTGGTCACGATCGCCTCGGCCACGTCGGCGATGCGGCGGTTGCTGGTCATCGCGTGGCTGCGGAGCAGCGCATAGGCGGCGGGCTCGTCCAGCCCACGTCGCCGCATCAGGATCGCCTTGGCCCGGTCGATCACCTGCCGGTCGGCCAGCGCGGTCTTCGCCTCGGCCAATTCGGTCTGGAGCCGGGAAAAGGCCTGGAAGCGCCGCACCGCCAGATCGAGGATCGGCTTGATCCGCTGCTTGGCAAGGCCGTCAACGACATAGGCGGACACGCCCGCATCGACGGCGGCCATGGTCGACTCAGGCTCCGACTGGTCGACGAACATCGCGATCGGCCGGTCGAGCGCGCGCGACATGGCGAAGAAATCCTCCAGCACGTCGCGGCTGGGATTTTCCAGATTGATCAACACCACCTCGGGCGCGGCGCGCTCGACCTGAGCGGCGAGCGGCCCGGTGGGATCGATCACCACCAGATCGGTCAGCCCCGCCTCGCGCAAGCCATCGGAGATGATCGCGGCACGCGTGCTGCTGGTATCGATGATCGCGATCCGCATGGCGGCTTGATGCCGCGTCGGCTTCCGATCGACAAGAGGCGAAGGCGCCCAATCCCTGTCAAAGCCGCTTGCCTTGGCATATGTCGGAGTATAATCACGTGCGATTGCATCGAACGAAAACGATCTTAATAAAATAGATTATCTGGACAGGGGAGATTGCCGATCATGCGCCATTTGGGCCGATCAAGAAGCTTGCGCGCCATGCGCGTGATGCTTCTGACCGGCGCGCTGGTGGTGAGCGGACAGGCGCTGCACTCTGCCGCGATAGGTTGGCCATTGTCTGGCGATATCGTGCCCGCGCACGACCCCGTCCTGATCCGCGAAGGCGATGTCTATTACTCCTACTCGACCGGACAGCGCGGGAGGGGCCCGCTGGTGGCGCGCATGTCGCGCGATCTGCGATCCTGGACGCCGCTGGCCTCGCCGCTGCCCGCCATCCCCGGCTGGGCGCTTGCGGCGGTGCCGGGCGCGCGGGAGATGTGGGCCCCCGACATAGCGCGGGTCGGGGGGCGCTATCGGCTCTATTACTCGGTCTCGACCTTCGGCAAGCAACGCTCGGTCATCGGTCTGGCGACGGCGACCACGCTCGATCCGGCGCGCCCAGACTATGGCTGGCGTGACGAGGGGCTGGTGATCGCCTCGCGCGAGGGCGACGGTTACAACGCGATCGACCCGGCCTTCGCGCGCGATCGGCGGGGCGGCGAGTGGCTGGCATTCGGCAGCTTCTGGGGCGGGGTACAGTTGATCCGGCTCGACCCGCGCACCGGCAAGCCCGCACCCGACGCCCGCCCAGTGACGATCGCCGCGCGCGCGGCGGGGGAGGGCGATGGCGGCGGCAACGCGATCGAGGCGCCCTTCATCATCGATCATGGCGGCTGGTACTGGCTGATCGTCTCGTTCGACCTGTGCTGTCGGGGAACGAAGAGCAGCTATCATCTGCGCGTCGGTCGGTCGCGATTGATCGAGGGGCCGTATATCGACCGGAGGGGGCGAGCGTTGCGCGAGGGCGGCGGGACCGTGTTGTTGCGGGCCGATGCCGAAGGGCGCGACCGGTTTCGCGGGCCCGGCCATGCGGGCGTGCTGCACGATCGCGACCGGCGCGATTACCTCATCCATCATGCCTATGATGCCGAGGCCAAGGGGGCCCCGACGCTGCGGATCGCCCGGCTGCGCTGGGATGCGGGCGGTTGGCCCGTGGTTGAAAAGGAGACGCCATGACCGAGTTCGAATTGACCCGCCGCGCACTGGTGGCGGGCGGCGCGGCGCTGGCCGCCGTTCCGGCCCTGGGTCGGGCGACGGCCCCTGGCATGGAGCGGGTGACGAACCCGCTGATCCGGCAGCGTGCCGATGCGCAGATCGCGCTTCAGGCGGACGGCCTCTATACATTCATGGCCTCGGTTCCCGAATATGACCGGGTGGTGCTGCGGCGGGCCAAGACCATCGGCGGCCTGGCGACCGCGCCGGAGACGGTGCTGTGGCGGCGGCCCGCATCGGGCAGGATGGCGGGGCATATCTGGGCCCCCGAAATCCATCAGATCGATGGCCGCTGGTATGTCTATGTCGCGGCGGGGGATGGCGGCGACGTCTTCCACATCCGCACCTATGTCCTGCAATGCGACGGCCCCGATCCGGTGACGGGGAAATGGTCTTTGCTCGGGCAGTTGGAAACGCCGTGGGACACGTTCACGCTCGATTCCACGACCTTCGTCCATCGCGGCACCCGCTATCTGGCCTGGGCGCAGAAGGAGCCGGGGATCGACACCAACTCCAACCTGTATCTGGCACCGCTGGCCACTCCGACCACGCTGGCGGCGTGGCCCGCGCGGCTGACCGTGCCGACGCTGCCATGGGAGGTACAGGGGTTCAAGGTCGCGGAGGGGCCCGCACCGCTGATCCGCAACGGCCGCATCTTCATGACCTATTCGGCCAGCGCGACCGATGCGCGCTATTGCATGGGGATGCTGACCGCGCGCGACGACGCCGATCTGATGGATCCCGCCGCCTGGACCAAATCGCCCGAGCCGGTCTTCCGTACCGATGCCGCGCGGCGCATCTATGGCCCCGGCCATAACAGCTTCACCGTCGATCGGGCGGGCAAGGACGTGCTGGTCTATCATGCCCGGGATTACGAGGCGATCACCGGCGATCCGCTCTACGACCCCAATCGCGACACGCGGGTCCAGCGATTCGGCTATCGCGCCGACGGCACCCCCGATTTCGGACGACCGGTCGCGAACGGTCCCGTCTTGATCTGAGGCAAGGATGTGGGGGCTCCGGCCCCCGCATCCTGTTTGCGCGCGATTTATAAGACCGACAAGAGATAGCGTCGCAAATTCTATGCACCAGGCGGCCTAGAAGACGGACAAGAAACGTTATTTTGCCGATGTTTGCGCTAACATGGCGGCACCTGGCGAAGCCTTGGTGTTGCTCAAAATCCACGACCTGAATTGTCTATCATTATTTCATCATCTCCAGCTTGACCGGAGCGTCCGATAGTCAGACAAATCGCTTCGACCGGTACCGAAAGTTCGGACCGTATGAGGGGAGATTCGATGAAGCATCACGTCCTGCTGCTGTCGGTTGCGCCATGGGCGCTGTTGGCCGCACCCGCCATGGCGCAGACCGCCGCGCCCGGCCAGAAGGCGCAGACCGCCGATCCCAACGCACCGATCGAAGCGCAGACACAGGTCGGAATCCAGCAGGATGTTCAAGAGGTTCCGGATCGCAGCCCGGTCCAGGCCTCGACCACGGGACTGGACGAGCAAGCGGTCGACCCGCGCGACATCGTCGTCACCGGCTACCGCGCCAGCCTTGGCTCGGCGCAGGCGATCAAGCGCAATTCCGACGCGATCCTGGACGCGATCGTCGCCCAGGATATCGGCAAGTTGCCCGACAATACGGCGGCGGAATCGCTGGCGCGGGTCACCGGCATTCAGGTCAGCCGCTATAGCGATGAAGTGAACCAGGTGCTGGTCCGTGGCCTGCCCGACGTGACGACGACCTTCAACGGGCGCGACATCTTCACCGCCGAGGGGCGCCGCGTCGCGCTCCAGGATTTCCCGGCGGGCGCGCTGGCGGGCCTGGAGGTCTACAAGTCCGGGACCGCCGACCTGCTGGAGCCGGGCCTGGCGGGCCTCATCAACGTGCGGTCGCGTCGCCCCTTCGACTTCGAGAAGGGCTTCACCATCGCGGGCGGCATTCGCGGCACCTATAACGACCAGTCGAAGAAGTTCGACCCGCTGGGCAACCTGCTGATCAGCCAGCGCGCCGACACCGCGATCGGCGAGATCGGCTGGCTCCTCAACGCCTCCTATACCCAGGCGCAGTATCGCAATGCGGTGCGCTGGGGCGAGGGTAACACCAACTCGCCGACGGCGGGGACGACGGTGCTGCCGACTTCGGTCGGTCGCAATTTCCAGATCCCGACCGCGGTCGGCGTCTATAACGACAGCGGCAAGCGCTGGCGCCCGGCGGTCAACGCCAGCGTCCAATGGCGCCCGGCGCACAATCTCGAGCTTTACTACGACTTCCTCTACCAGGGTTATCGCGGGGAGATCGCGAACGACTGGTTCCGCGTTCCGCTGCTCGACAACAACCCGACGCTGAGCGACGTCGTGCTTCGTCCCGGCCAGCCGCTTCAGGTCCAGAGCCTGACCAAGACCGGCGGCTATCGCCCCGAGGCGTATCGCAGCACCGCCAAGGGCTATACCAACACCTATCAGGCGGCGGGCGGCGCCAAATGGGACGTGGGTCGTGCGCATCTGTCGACCGATCTGGCCTATACCAATTCGGAATATGGCTCGGACGAGTGGAGCTTCGACACGGCCTTTTCCAGGGCGCCGGTCGCCAACGTCAATTTCTTCGTCGACAACGGCGTGTCGTTCGATCTGCCCGGCTTCGACAATACCAACCCCGCCAATTACATCTGGCGCGGTTATTACGAAGCGACCTACCGCGTGCAGGGTAAGGGGTGGCAGTGGCGCACCGACGTCGATCTGGAGACCGACCTGTCGCTGTTCCCCAGGCTGCAGATGGGCGTCCGCTGGACCGATCGCGATGCGTCGCTGAAGCGCGGCAACCGCTATGCCTATACCGAGCCGCTCGCGATCCCGCTGGCCGATGTTCCGGCGGGCCAGCTGGGGCTGACCCAGAATGCGTTCCGCGGCAATCAGGGCTTCACCAGCTGGCTGATGCCGTCGCGCGACGGTATCGCGGGCAATGCGCCGCAGCTTCGCCAATACGCCTTCGATGCGCTCCAGCGGCTGGTGGCGGGCAATCCGGCCGACCAGGGGTATCGCGACGCGCTGAACCGTTTCGCCTCGCCCACGGTCCAGCTCGACCCGCTGGCGGCCTTCTACGCAACCGAACAGACCTATGCCTTTTACGGGCAGGCCAAGTACGAGTTCAACATCGGCTCGGTCCGGTTCGACGGTATGCTCGGTACCCGCGTGGTCAACACGGTGGGCGAGTATAGCGGTATCTCGACGGTGCTGTTCGACGGCGTGCGTCGCAGCGAGGTGCGCACCACCCGCGCCAATTATGTCGACATCCTGCCCAACGTCTCGCTGCGCATCCGGCCCGACGACAAGCTGCAGATCCGCTTCGGCTTCACCAAGACGCGGACCAAGCCCGAATTCGGCCAGCTGAACCCGGCGCTGAACATCGAGCAGAATACCCAGGCGGTCATCCCGAACCAGCCGCTCGACCCGCGCTTCCCGGCGGGCCTGAACACGCGTCCCAACGCCTATGGCAGCGGCGGCAATCCGGACCTGCGTCCGCTGACCTCGAGCAACTATGACGCGACGGTCGAATATTATTTCTCGCCGACCGCGTCGCTGACCGCCGCCGTGTTCTACCGCGATCTCGACGGCTTCATCAGCAATTATGTCAACCGCACCATCGATCCCTTCTACGGCCTGATCGAAATCAACCGGCCGGAAAATGCGGGCAAGGGGCGGATCAAGGGCGTAGAAGTCGGCGGCCAGACCTTCTTCGACTTCCTGCCGGGCCTGTGGAGCGGCTTCGGCGTGCAGGCGAACGTGACCTATCTGGAAGGCAAGCAGCGTTATCCGGCCAATCTGTTCGCCGCGACCGGCGGTACGACCGAGCCGCCCTTCGTGCCGATCACCGGGCTGTCGAAGTGGACGTACAATGTCGCGCTTTTCTATGAGAAGGGTGATGTGTCGACCCGCCTGTCGTTCAACAATCGCGATGCGTTCCTGAACGGCAACTTCATCAACGGCGACGGCTTCTACAATGGCGAGGGCACGACCCGCATCCAGCGGCTCGACTTCGGCTTCAACTATAACCTGACGAAGGAGATCACCATCGCCTTCGACGCCGCCAATCTGCTGGCCAAGCCGTTCAACAATTATCGCAGCTATGGCAACGGCCTGTCCTACCCGCGCGATGTGCGCGACGAGGGGCGTTACTACGGCCTGGGCGTGCGCTTCCGCTTCTGACCATGCCCTTTCCAGCTACGAAAAACCCCGCCGGTCCTGCGACCGGCGGGGTTTTTCATTCGTCAGGGCACGGGATCAGACCAGCGCGTTGCGGCGGATCAGTTCCTTATACCATTGCGCGCTCAGCTTGGGCGTCCGCTTCTGCGTGGCATAGTCGACATGGTGCAGGCCGAAGCGCAGGCCATAGCCGTCGGCCCATTCGAAATTGTCCATCAGGCTCCAGAGGAAATAGCCCTTGAGCGGATAGCCTTCGGCCGCCGCACGGCGGAACTGGCCCAGATAGTTACGCAGATACATGATCCGGTCGCCGTCATCGACCAGGCCCTTGTCGTTCAGCTTGTCGTCGGCGGAGGTGCCGTTCTCCGAGATGTAGATCGCTTTCGGGTTCCACATCTCGCTGACCGCGCGCACGCCCCAATAGGCGGCCTCGGGACCGACATAGAGCCAGGGCGAGGCCATGCGCGGCGAGTTGGGCAGATGCGGCAACGGGGTATAGCCGCGCGGATCCTCCGGGTTCGCCTTGACGAAGGTCGGCGTGTAGATGTTCAGCGCCACGAAATCGAGCGGGCTGGCGATCGCGGCCATGTCGCCCGCCTGCACCTTGGGCGCATCGGCCCCGGCGCTCTTCAGATAGGCGTCGGTATATTTGCCCTCCATCACGGCGGTCAGGAACATCGCGTTCTCTTCGCGCATCGCCTTCTTGGTCGCCTCGATATGCTCCGGCGTCTCGATGACGGGGACGAAGATGCTGGCATTGTCGGCAATGCCGACCTCCGTGCCCGCCTTGGCATTGGCGCGGATCGCCTGGACGCCCAGGCCGTGCGCCAGACAGCCATGGTGGCGGACCTGGTTCACCTGGCCCTGGGGCAGCTTCAGGCCCGGCGCATGGATGCCAACCATGTGGCCGAGATCGGTGAAGCAGCGCAGTTCGTTGACCGTCATGAAGCGGTGGACGCGGTCGGACAGCTTGCCCGCCATGAAGCCCGCATAGTCGGCAAACGCCTTGGCCGTGTCGCGATTCTGCCAGCCGCCGGGCAGCGCCTGCGGCAGGTCCCAGTGGAACATGGTGACGTTGGGCTGGATGCCCGCCGCCAGCAGCGCGTCGATCACGCGGCTATAATAGTCGAGGCCCTTCTGGTTGAACTTGCCGCGACCCTCGGGGAAGATGCGCGACCAGGCGATCGACATGCGATAGGCCTTCACGCCGAGATTCTTCAGCAGCGCGATGTCCTCGTTATACCGGTGATAGCTGTCGCAGGCGACGTCGCCATTGTCGTCGTTCGCGATTCTGCCCGGCGTGTGCGAGAACACGTCCCAGTTGGTCAGGCCGCGCCCGTCCTCCTTCACCGCGCCCTCGATCTGGTAGGAGGCGGTGGCGCAACCCCACAGGAAGTCCTTGGGAAAGCTCAGGTCCGATGCGGTCGCGGCGGCCGCGCGGGTGGCGGCCAGCGTGCCGCCGCCGGTGGCGAGCGCGGCACCGCCCATCGCCATGCCGGACTTCATGAAATTACGACGATCCATGGATTGTGGTCCCCTCCGAAAATATCGAGAAAAAGTCATGGTCTGGGCGGCATCGCCAGATCGCTCGCGACCCAGACCAGCGGCGCGTTCCAGTTGATCGCGACCTCGTTATGGGCATAGGCGCGCGCGTCATCGATCCAGCAGCGCTGGCCCACGCAATGTCCCTTCATCGGCGCGGAGGCGGGTTCGGGAAAGCTGGTGCTGTTGGCGCCGCCGCTCAGCACGCCGGGGGGCGGGCCGGGCGTCTTCGCATCGAACTGATGCGCCCAGAAGCGGTGATGCGGGTTCCGCATCGGCTTCCACCCGAAGCCGCTGACATAGCTTTGGTCGAGCGGGTTGCGGCCCAGCACATAGTCCATCGCATCGACTTCCGCGTCGCGGTAGCGCCGCTCGCCGGTGAAGCGGGCCGCCAAGGCCAGGATCACGGCCCGTCCCAGCAACCCGCTGTTCGACCCCCATTGATAGGCGGTCGAGGCATAGGGAATATGATAGCCCGACCGGATCTCCTCCTCCAGGAACCGGTCGGCCAGCGCGATCAGCTTGGCGCGCGCCGCCGCCCGCTCGGATGGCGGCACGCCGGTCGCGGTGGCGAGGGTGATCGTGCCCAGTGCGGCGGTCCCGCCCCAGCTCGGCTCCGCCGTCAGGGCGGCGCTGTGAAGCGGGTTGCGGTGTAGCGCCTCGGCCAGTTCGGGCATGCCGGTGGTCGCGTAGAGTTCGGCGGTCGCCCAATAAAGCTCGTCGGTCAGGTCGTTGTCGCCATAGCCGCCGCTGCCATTGAAGGCCTGCGCGGCATAGACGGCCGGATTGTGCAGCGCCGCCTGATAGGCCTTGCCCGCCGCGACCAGGCAGCGTTTGGCGAAGTCATTGTCCACGCCGCGCCAGATGCGCGCGCATTGCGCGGCGGTGGCGGCGAGGTTCAACGTCGCCGCCGTGCTGGGCGGATAGAGCAGCCGTTCTTCGCGGTCGTCGGCGGGCGCGGTGGGCAGCTTGGTCCAGTTGCGGTCGGCGATCTTGTGATGCGCCATGCCCCCGGCATCGATATCGGTCAGCGTGTAAGGTCCGCGCCCCTGCCGCCCGACCGGCAGCGCCAGTTTCTGCCCGTCGGGAACCTGCATCGCCAGCAGGAAACGCATCTCCCACCGCGTCTCGTCCAGCAGGTCGTCTATCCCGTTCCCCGCCTCGGGCAGGGCCGCGCTGCCATCGGGGAAGGGGGGCGAGCCCGCATCGGCCTCATAGAGATTTTGCAGCATCCACAGGGCGATGCCCCCATTGACGACATATTTGCCCTGGTCGCCCGCATCATACCAGCCGCCGGTGACGTCGAGCGTATAGGGGCACCCTGGCCAGTTGGTGCCGGCAAGGTCGGGACCCTTGAAGCAGGTCACGACCTCCTTCACATGCCCCGCGGCGCGCGTCCATTGCGAGCCTCCCGCGAAACGCGCGTCGATCGGAACCCCGGCGCGCTGCTGGTAGAAGAAGTTCAGCGATGCGCGGGCGAGCGGCCGATAGACGCCCGCGTCAATTGCAAAGGGGTGGCTGACCCGACCATCGACCCGCAGGCGATAGATGCCGGCTTTGGTATAGCTCGCGAAATCGATCCGGTGGACCTTGTCCCCCGAGGCCGCATCCGGGCCGAAATAGGTGGTGCGCCCTTCCGCGACGACGCGGCCCGCCTCGTCCAGCAACTGCCAGGAAAGCGGGGTCGAACCGCTGGCCGCGATGATCGCGCGCTTGGCGGTGTCGGGGCGGAAGCCGATCTGGTTGAGATGCGGACCCGGCGCATCGCTCGCACCGATCCCGGCAAGCGCGAGCAGGGGAAGAACGATCCTCTTCATAACAATGGGCCTCCCGCGCCGGGCGTGGTTCGGGCGAAATCGAAACCGCCATCCGCCACACCGCTCGCCGTCAGTCCGGGAGCCAGCGGCGACGGCGCGGTCATCCGCAGAAAGTCGCCATGGCTGGGCAGACGCGCCGCCACATCGGCATAGCCTCCGCGCATCTGCTCCAGCGCCTGCGCCACCAGATTTTCGTCCAGCGCATCGACGGCGGGCTCCCAGCTTTGCGGGACCAGTCCCTGGCCCAGGCAGACCGCGACCCAGCTCGGATTGGCGAACAGGTCATAGCCTTCGCGGAACAGCCGCCCCTTGCCCGGCCCACAGCGCCATCTTGCGCGACAGGCTGTCGGGCACGTCCATGGTGCGCACCCGGTTCCAGAACGGCGTGTCGGCGCGCCGCGTCGCCTTATAGTGGAGGATGATGAAGTCGCGCACATCCTCGTACAGATCGTGCATCTGGCGGTTGAACTCGTCGCGCTCGCCGGAATCGAAGCGCATGTCGGGGAACAGGGCGACCAGCCGCTGGATCGCCGCCTGCACCAGATGGATGCTGGTCGACTCGAGTGGCTCCAGGAAACCGCTCGACAGGCCCAGCGCCACGACATTGCGGTTCCAGCTTTGCCGCCGCCGCCCCGCCGTGAAGCGCAACTGGCGCGGATCGCCCAGCAACTCGCCCTCCAGGCTGTCGACCAGTTGCGCGCGCGCGGTCTCATCGTCCAGGAATTCGCTGCAATAGACCAAGCCGTTGCCCATCCGATGCTGGAGCGGGATACGCCATTGCCACCCTGCGTCGCGCGCGGTGGCGCGGGTGAAGGGATCGGGTTCGCGCGGATCGGGCAGGGCGCACGGCGCCGCGACCGCCCGATCGCAGGGCAGCCAATGCGCATAGCTTTCATAGCCCGTCTCCAGCGCCTCTTCGATCAGCAGCCCGCGAAAGCCCGAGCAGTCGATGAACAGGTCGCCCTCGATTCGTCGTCCATCGGCCAGCGTCACCGCCTCGACATAGCCGTCCTCGGGCCGCAGGTTCACCGCGTCGATCCGCCCCTCGATCCGAGTGACGCCGCCACGCTCCGCATAGCCGCGCAGGTAGCGGGCATAGAGCGAGGCGTCGAAATGAAAGGCGTAGAACAACTCGCGGATCGGCGAGCGCGCATCGGCCTTGGCCCGCCCGAAACGCCCCGCCCGCGCGGCCACCGCGCTCATCGACCAGTCGGCGATACCCGGGATCGCGCGGCGGCTCCGCTCGCGCAGCCAGAGCTGATGGAAATGCACCCCCTGCAAATCCTGGCCGAACCGGCCGAAGGGGTGGAAATAGCGCTCGCCCCTGTCGCCCCAGTCGACGAACTCGATCCCGAGCTTGAACGTGCCGCCGGTCGCGGCGAGAAAGTCGTTCTCGTCCAGGCCCAGCATCTGGTTGAAGGTGATGATCGGCGGGATCGTCGCCTCGCCGACGCCGACCGTCCCGATCTCCTCGGATTCGACCAAGGTCACCTGTGTATAGCCGTTGTTCAGCAACCGGGCGAAGGCGGCGGCGGCCATCCAGCCGGCGGTGCCGCCGCCGACGATGACGACGCGGCGAATGCTATGGTCATGGGGGGGTGGCATGTTCATCGGGCGAGGCGTCTCATCTGGCCCGCGCGCCATTCGGCATGGGCGGGACTCTGGGGAAGGGCGGCGGCGATGGCGTCGGACAGGCGGGTCATGACCGCCTGCACCTCGTGCGGAGGAACGCCATGCACCAGCGGATCGACCCGGCGCGGCAGGAACCCTTGACCCAGCAGCATCGCGGCCCAGCCATCGCGGGCGAAGGTCTCCTCCTCGTAAAAGGGCAGGCGACCGCGCTCGGCGAATTGGGACAGGGTGTGGGCGAGGCAGGCGGGCGGTTCGGCGCGGGCGACCGCCTGCCACATCGGCTCGGGACGGCGGGCGGTGCGGTAGTGCGCGGCCAGGAAGTCGCGGACCCGGTCCGCCTCGGCCAGCGTCTGGCGGTTGAAGTCGGCGGCCTCGACCGGGGCCATGGCGCGGTCGGGCAGCATCGCGATCAGCCGGTCGATCGCGCTCAGCGCCAGATGCAGGTTGCACCATTCCAGTGGCTCGACCTGCGTGGCGGCGTCGCCGACCGCGATGCAATTGCCCCGCCAGGGCTGGAGGCGCGTGCCCGCGCGGATGGCGATGGGCGCATCGACCACCGCCCCGTCGCGCGACAGCATCGCGGCGGCGTCGGCATCGGAGAGATGCTGGCTCGCATAGGCCAGCCCGACCTGCTCGCCGCTCGACCAGCACCAGCCTGCCGCATGGGCGGTCACGTCGGTCAGGACCGGCGCGCCTTCGCCCGAAACCCGCGTGCCGAGCAGGACGCGGTCGCAGGGGAGCCATTCGCTCCAGTCCTGTCGATCGTCATCGATCGCGCTGCGCAGCGTCGCCGCCGGACCGCTGGCATCGAGGAACAGGTCTGCGCTCAGCGTCCGATCCTGTTCCGTCGTGAGGGCGGCGATATGCCCCCGCGCGTCCACACGAACCTCGGCAACCGTGCCCGCCATCTCCCGCACCCCGATATGCAGGGCAAAGGCGCGTATCATCGCCATGTGGCGGGTCAGATCGAGGGTCAGGCCGAAATCATGCGCGCCGAAGATGCTCCCCGGCGCGGGCGGTACGAAACGCCCTTCGCGTGCGATCCGGGCGGCGGGGGAATAGCTGTCGAAGGGGCGCGCCACGCCGTCACGCGCCGCGCGAACCCAATGGAGATGGAACGCCGCCGGACCGATGGCATGGCCATAGGGGCCATAGGCATGGACATAATCGGGCAGCCCCTCCGCCCATCCGATGAAACGCGTGCCCAGCCGATAGCCCGCTCCCGTCCGCGTGACGCCGTCATCCACACCGATGCCCAAATCGGCCTGAAACCCCGGTAGGGAGGGCAGGGTACAGGCGATCCGATCCGCCAGCGCGTCCCTCGCAGGCGGTGTCGCCAGCAGGGTCACGTCGAGAAACGGCGCCCGACGCTTCAGCGCGGCGGCGGCGCACCACGCGGTGAGGCCGCCACCGACGACCAGCACGTCCCGGATGGGTCCCGCGCCGGTCATGCCGCGTCGACCATCGGGCAATAGCGTTCCAGAAAGCCGCGATGATCGGGGCGCGTGGCGACTTCGCTGGCGATTTCGGACCGCAGATCGCCGACCGCCCGCAGCAGTTCGGGCGTGCCCGCGACATCGGCGCGCGGGTCCCATCCCTCCGGCACGATGCCCTGGCCGAGATAGACCGCGATCCAGCTCGCATCCAGGAAGACGCCCTCGCGATATTTCACGACCCGCGCCCGCCTGCGCCACAGGTCCAGCTTTTCGCCGAGGCTGTCGGGTATCTCCATCGTCCGGACGTAATTCCAGAAGGGGGAATCGTCGCGCGTCGTCGCGTGATAATGGAGGATCAGGAAGTCGCGGATGCGGTCATATTCCAGATCGATGATCCGGTTGAACTCGTCGCGGTCGGAGGCGCTGGCCCGCTTGTCCGGGAACAGCTCGATCAGCGCGGTGATCGCCTGCTGCACCAGATAGATGCTGGTCGATTCGAGCGGTTCGAGGAATCCGCTGGCCAGCCCGATCGCGACGCAATTGCCGACCCAGCTCCGCCGCCGCCGCCCCGCCTTGAAGCGCAGCAGGCGCGGCTCGGCCAGCTTCTCGCCCTCGACCGCCTCCTCCAGCGCACGGGCGGCGTCGGCATCGGCGATGAAGTCGCTGGCATAGACATAGCCATTGCCGGTCCGATGCTGGAGCGGGATGCGCCAGCGCCATCCGGCGGGCATCGCGATCGCGCTGGTATAGGGGGTGACGGCGGTCTCGGTCCGGCACGGCATCGCCACGGCCCGGTCGGTCGGCAGCCATTTCGACCAGTCCTCGAACGGCTCTTCCAGCGTCTGGCCGAGCAGCAGCGAGCGAAAGCCCGAGCAGTCGATGAACAGGTCGCCCTCGACCCGCTCGCCATCCGCCAGGACGACCGCACGGACCAGGCCGGTTTCGCCGTCCCGCTCGACATCGATGACCATCCCCTCGGTCCGCATCGCGCCCGCTTCCTCGGCCAGCCCGCGCAGATAGGGGGCGAAGAGCAGCGCATCGAATTGATAGGCATAGCCGAAGGTCGACGGTAGCGTTCCCGCATCGCGAACCGGATGATCGAACCGCGCTTCGCGTGCGAGGGTGCAGGCATAGGATAGCGCGTCCAGCGGCGGCAGCTCATGCCCCTCGCGTGCCAGCCGCGTCCAATAATGATGGAAGTCGATCGCGCCGCCGCCCCGCCCGAACGTCCCGAACGGATGGATATAGCTGTCCCCGATCCGGCCCCAGTCGCGAAACTCGATTCCCAGCTTGAAGGTCGCCCGGGTGCGCGCCATGAACTCGGCCTCGGGAATGCCAAGCCGTTCGTTGAAGGCGCGAATATGGGGCAGGGTGGCCTCGCCGACCCCCACGACGCCGATCGCCTCCGACTCGATCAGTCGGACGGTGCACTGTCCCGAAAGGAGACGCGCCAGAGCGGCGCCCGCCATCCAACCGGCCGTGCCGCCGCCCACGATGACGACCCGCACCCGTTCCTGCGTCACCCTTCGCTCCCCCTCCTGACCCGTGAAAGACCGGGCCGTTTCGTCAATTCATGCCGCGCCTTGCCTGTCGCCGCAATCCACCAAGAGGGAAGCGTTGCAGGAATGTCGCACCTCCGACCGGATCGGACGTTTATAAGTTAAGCATCTTGTCGAAATGTTGCTGGTAGCGCAATCACGAGTCCGAAGATCGTGTCGATAGGCATGATCTCGACCTAACGGGCGACGCCAAAGGGGCGCGCAAAAAAGGGGGGGATGACCATATGCGCAGCGTTGCGCCTCTCACTGTCACTGCCAATCGCTTCCATCGGCTCATGATCGGTGCGTCCGCGGGTGCCTTGTGCATCGCGGTGCTCAGCACGCCCGCCATGGCGCAGACCGCCGACCAGCAGACGACGACCGATTCGGACCAGAGCGCCACCTCGCCCACCGGTGCGGTCGCGGGCCAGGGCACGGCCGGCTCGTCCACCCCGCGCACCAGCGCCAGCGTCGAGGCCCCCGGCTCGCAACCGCCCGCGGGCGATGATGTCGGCAACGAGAAGGAAGTCGTCGTCACCGGCATCCGCCAGAGCCTGGCGAATGCGCAGACGATCAAGCGCAACTCCGACACCGTCGTCGACGCGATCACCGCGTCCGACATCGGCGCGCTGCCCGACCGTTCGGTGACCGAAGCGCTCCAGCGCGTGCCCGGCGTGTCGATCAGCCGCTTCGCCGCCGCCAACGATCCCGACCATTTCTCGGTCGAAGGTTCGGGCGTCGCGGTGCGCGGCCTGACCTTCGTGCGCTCGGAATTCAACGGCCGCGACACCTTCTCCGCCGGTATCGGCGGCCAGGCGATCAACTTCTCCGACGTCCCCGCCGAACTGCTCGGCTCGGTCGAGGTGTACAAGAACGCCACCGCCGAACTGATCGAGGGCGGTCTGGCCGGTACAGTCAACCTGAACACCCGCAAGCCCTTCGACAACAAGGGTTTCCATGCGGGCTTCACGGCGGAGGCCAATTACGGCGACTTCAAGAAGAAGTGGTCGCCGACCGGCTCGCTGTTGCTCAGCGACACCTGGGATACCGGCATCGGTCGCTTCGGCCTGCTCGGCAACATCTCCTATTCGCGCGTCCGCAGCCGCGCGGACAGCATCCGCATCACCAACATCCAGACCCGCGACAATGTTCTGGCGCTGGCGGCCAACTCGACCACGGCGCAGAATTGCCGCAACCCGCTGCCCGGCACGGTCGACCAGACCACGCTTCCCGTCGGCGGCGCGGAGGGTTTCGCGTGCGGTGCGGCCAGCACGCCCGGCGCGGACGGCTTCCTCGACCCCGCATCGCTGCGTTACGCCCCCATCGGCGGCCAGTTCGCGACGCAGGAATTCGATCGTAAGCGTGACGGTATCGCGCTGGCCGGTCAGTGGCAGAGCACCGACGAGCGCACCGTCCTGACCGCGCAATTCCTGCGCACGCACACGGTCAATAATACCTCGGAGCGCACCTTCGAGACCGCGCCCGATCTTTCGGAATACAACACCTATCCGGTCGGCTGCGTTCAGAACAACGCAGGTCCCGCCAACTCGACGATTGCGCAGTGCCCCACCGGCACGACCAGAAACTATGTCTACGACGCGAACGGTCTGTTCCAGTCGGGCTACATCACCGCGCCGGGCAACGGCTATCGCTCGTCGTGCAGCGGCCAGGCAACCTGCTGGGTTCCGACCGGCGGCACGCAGCAGTCGCTGGCGCGTGGCATGACGCGGGACGAGAACACCGTCAACGACTTCGGCGTCAACCTGAAGACCGAGCTCAACGATCACCTGTCGGTCAATCTGGACGGCGACTATACCCGCGCTACCAAGACCAGCACCGATCTGCGCGTGTTCGGTTCGACCTTCGCCGATTCCGAGCTGGACCTGACGGGCAATCTGCCGATCGTGACCCCGCACAAGCCGTCGACGTTGCAGGCGAGCTGGGCGACGCCCAACCCGACCCTGAACCAGCAGAGCGATGCGGATTATTTCGCCAACCGGAACGTCCAGTTCTGGCGCGCGGCGATGGACCATCTCGAAGAGAGCAAGGGCCGCGAATATGCGTTCAAGGCCGATGTCGACTATAAGTTCGACGATGGCAGCTTCCTGACCCATGCCAAGTTCGGTGCGCGCTATGCGGACCGGTCGTCGCAGGTGCGCTACACCACCTATAACTGGGGTGCGCTGTCGGAAGTGTGGGGCGGCGGCGCCAATCCGGTGTCCTTCGCCGATCAGCCGGCGAACAGCAGCTTCTATTCCTTCCCGAATTTCTTCCGGGGCGCCACCAACGGCCCGTCGGGCGCCTATTATTATGATGGCGATCTGACCGGCGGCTATGCGCAGTCGACCGCCTTCTTCAACTCGATCGGGCAGGCCTGGCAGCAGCGCGTGCGCGATGCGGCGCGTGCCAGCGCCGTCACCGCGGCCCTGACCGCCGGTCAGACCCAGGCGCAGGCCAATGCCGCGGGCGATCTTGCGGCGGCCAATGCGAACCCGCCGACCGTCTTCTCGCCGCTGGCGCAGCGGGCCGGGGTGGTTCCGGGCACGCCCTATCTGCCGTCCGAAATCCAGGACGTGTCGCAGCAGGACAAGAACCTGTATGCGCAGTTCAACTTCGCCACGCCCGGCAATCTGTTCGGCGATGTGCGGATGAGCGGCAATATCGGCGTCCGCTATGTCCTGACCGACGTCACCTCGGCGGGTTCGATCGGTGCCCCGACCCAGCAGCAGACCGGCACGACCGATCCGTTCGCCAGCCGCTGCGCCCCGCAGCCGGTGACGCAGAATGGTCAGCCCGTGTTGCAGAACGGCGTGCCGCTGGTCGCGGTCCCCGCCGGCATCTGTCAGCTGGGTCAGGCCGGATATAACGCCATCCAGCAATTCTCGACCGGCATCACCGCGCCCGACACGGCGCGTAGCCAGTATCACTACTGGTTGCCGAGCATGAACCTGAAGTTCGGCATCGGTCGTGACGTGGTGCTGCGTCTGGCGGCGTCGAAGGTCATGACCCGTCCGGATTTCGCGAACATCCGCAACTTCCTGCAACTCGGTTTCGACACCAATAGCGGCCAGATCACGGCGACGGCAGGCAATCCCTACCTCAAGCCCGCGACCGCTTGGCAGTTCGACGCGACGGTCGAATGGTATTTCGCCCGCGTGGGTCAGTTGTCGGTGGACGTCTTCTACAAGTCGGTGAAGGACTTCTTCTACCAGTCGCTGACCAACCGCACGATCACCAGCAACGGTGTGACGCAGTCGGTGCTGGTGCGTGGTCCCGCCAACTATGAGGGCACCGGCAAGATCAAGGGCTTCGAGGCCGCCTATCAGCAGACCTTCGACTTCCTGCCGGGTCTGCTCAGCGGCTTCGGCGCCAGTGGCAGCTACACCTATATCGACAGCTCGGGCCTGCCCAACTCGTTCCTGAACGGCGGCGCGCCCGCCAACACCTCGAACATCAAGCCGGGCAACATCCCGCTCGAGGGTCTGTCGAAGCACACGGTGAACGCGGCGCTGTTCTACGAAAAGGGTCCGGTCTCGCTGCGTGCGGCGTATAACTGGCGGTCCAAATATCTGCTGACCCCGGCGGACGTGATCTTCCCCTACACCTCCATCTATCAGGATGCGGGCGGGCAGTTGGACGCTTCGGCGTTCATCAATATCAACAAGTATCTGAAGATCGGCGTGCAGGGCGTGAACCTGGCCAATCAGGTCATCAAGACCGAGCAGGCCTATATCAGTGGTTCGACCGCCACCGCCCCGCGCTCCTACATCGTCAACGACCGCCGCTTCTCGTTCGCGCTTCGCGGCACCTTCTGATCCGGGCGAGCCGGTCGGGGCCTTCGGGTCCCGGCCGCAAGCCTGACCTGCGACCGCCCGTTTCTCCAAGGGGAGGCGGGCGGTCTTTCTTCATGTCAGGCTGAAGCTCCACTTCCGTTCAGCCTGCGCGGAGTCGAAGGCCACGCCCTATGCTTTCGGCATGCGCGTTCCCGTGCACTTCGACTTCGCTCAGTGCGAACGGAGTGTGGGGGAGCGGTTGGCCAGGGCGACCATACGCCGCCCCAGCCGCCCGGAGCATCAATTATGCGGTAGCTTGGACCGGTCGAAATTCGGACCCAAGTCCAGCAGGAAGGCCGGACCGACCTCGACCACCTGCTTGGCGCCGGCGAGCTGCACCGAGATATTGGCCTTGCCCGCCGCATAGCCCTGCGCCGCCACGCCCGTCACGAAATAGCGTTTCCAGGCGGAGCCCAACTGAACCTGTTCGCTGGCGATGGGGGTGTAAGGCGGCTCCGATCCGCCCATGCCGACCGGGATCGTCACCGTCGAACCCTCGGCGGCGTTCGGCGCGCGGAGATAGACCATGACCATCAACGTATCGCCCGCCGCGATCGGCTTGATCGTCGGATAGGTCGCGCCGCTGTCCCAGGGATTGGCTCCGGCCTTGGCCACCTTGATCTGAACCGCATTGCCACCGGGCACGTCGGCGGCGGGAACTTGCCTGGCGCTCTGGTTGGGACCGTACAGGGTCCAGCCGATGCCGGGCGCGTTGATCGCCTTGTCGAATATGCTGGATTGCGCCGCCGTGCCGGGGGCTGCCGCCGGTGCGGCCTGCGGGCCCGCCGCGGCCGCCACGACAAGCATCGCCATCGATCCGATCATGATCCATCTCCCTCCTCTCGGCCGGATTACCCGGTCCGTCGAATCGATTGTAACGCTCCCATCATGACTGCCAAGCGGGATTTGACGGGCTTCCGTCCTACTGGCCGACGATCTTGACGAGCGGCTCGGCGGCCTGCCCTGTCGGCAGCCGCCCGCTCGCGGTCAGGCGGCGCGTCTGGTCGTCCCAGCGCAGCGTGGCGCTACGCCCGCCGGTCTTGCGATAGGCGTTGGTGGTGCCGTCATCGTCATACAGGGTGAAGGTGGCGTCACGGCCCGGATAGACGCGGATGCTCTCCAGGCTTTGCGCGGTCGCGGTGCTCGGCACTTGGACGCCCATCGGGACGATCGAGCCCGCCCGCACGAACAGCGGGATATGGTCGATCGGCGCGGCGGCCTCGATCCACTGGCCGCCGGTGTAGCGCTTGTCGGTCCACCAGTCATACCAGTCCGCGCCAGACGGCAGGTAGACGCGGCGCGCCGTCTGGCCCTGTTCGGTCACCGGCGCAACCAGGAAGGCGGGCCCGAACATATATTCATCGCCCAGCGTCTTCACGACCGGATCATTGGGGAAGTCCATGAACAGCGCGCGCATGAACGGTGCGCCGGTCTGGCTGGTCTGCCGCCCCAGTGCATAGAGATAGGGCATCAGCGCATAACGCAGCCGCAGCGCGCTCGCCAAAATGGGCTCGGCGGCGGTGCCATAGTCCCACAAGGCGGTGCCCGGACGCTGACCATGGATGCGCAGCGTCGGCGTGAAGGCATTATACTGGAACCAGCGGACGAAGAGTTCCGGGTAATCGCGGTAGGACGGTGCCATTGCGGTCGCGCCGGCCGGGTCGACCAGAACCGGGGCTTGCGCCTCCGGCCCGTTCGGCCATTGCCAGCCGCCCGTGTCGCTCGACCAATAGGCGATGCCGCTGGCCGTCATGCCAAGGCCAGCGGGCACCTGACGCCTCAGCGCCTCCCAATTGGACTGCACGTCCGACGACCAGAACAGGCAGCCATTGGCCTGCGTCCCCAGATAGGCGGCGCGACACAGGATCACATTGCGCATGTCCGGCCGGTCGCGGGCCGATCCCTCGGCGACGCTGGAGGTGTGGAGCAGCGGATAGACGTTGCGATAGCGATCGCCCGACCCGATGGAGAAGAAATGCCCCTCCGGCACCAGATCGGGCTCGGTTTCGTCCAGCCACGCATAGTCGAAGCCTTGGCTAAAGATATTGTCGCGGATATTGCCCCAGAACCATTGGCGCGCCTCTGGATTGGTGCTGTCGATCAGCGCGCCCGCGCGGTCGGAGCGGATCGGCAGGCCGTCGACCGGATGGCCGTCCTTGTCCTTCATCAGCCAGCCCTTGGCTGCCAGCGTATCGAACCAGCGGCTCTCCCGCTCGAAGCGCGGCCAGATGCTGATGATGCTGCGCATGCCCATCGACTTCAAATGCGCGTTCATGCCGCTCGGGTCGGGAAAGGCGGTGCGGTCGATGTCGAGTTGCCCCATCCGGGTCCAGTAGAACCAGTCGAGCACCATGATGTCGAGCGGCAGGCCGCGCTTGCGATAGCCATCGGCGATCTCGGTCAGCTGCCCTTGCGTCTCGTAGCGGGCCTTGCTCTGGATCAGGCCGAACGCGGCCTTGGGCGGCAGCGGTGTCGCGCCGGTCAGGCGGGCGTAACCGGCATAGAGTTCGTCCGTCGTCTTGCCTGAGATCACGAAGAAGGACACGCGCTCGCCGACATTGGAGGCGAACTTGGTGGCGTTCATCAGGCCGGGCGAGACGGTGGTGGCGGACGGATTGTCCCACAGGATCGCATAGCCCTTGTCCGTCACCATGAAGGGCACGCACACCGACTCGCCGCCCGGCCGGTCGTAATCGTGGCGGCAGTCGATGGTCCGCCCACGCAGGTCGAGCACACCGTCCTGAAACTGGCCCAGCCCGTAATAATGGGTGTCGAGCGTGTCGGCGAAGCTGGCACCGGCGCGGAAGGTCTTTTCGCCCGACACGGTGTGCGGTGCCATTTCCCACCCGGTCATCCGGGTCAGCGCCTTGCCGTCCGCGCCCGCGAAATCGATCGACACGGATGGGAGGGACGGCGCGAAATAGCGTTCCATCTGACTGGGCGGCTTGGGCCAGGGCTGGGCGGCGACCGTCACGGTCAGGCCGGGCGAGGCGAAGATGTCGCCGGTCGTATCGGCGCGGTGGGACCAGCCGCTGGCGTCGCTCTTTGCGGTCAGGCCATAGCCGGGCTTGGCTTCCGCCTCGGCCCGGTCGGTGGCGATGGTGACGCGGACGATGCCGGGGCCGTAAGGCTCGACCGAGACGAGCGCGCCGTTGCGCTCGACGGTCGCCAACGGATCGGCGGACAGCGCAAGGGGAGCGGTGCTGGCCAGCAGGGCCGATGCGGCCAAAGTCCATCGACCGCCCAGCGCCATCGCGCGCGCATTGCCCCGCATATCCGTCCCCCAATAAGCCAATTGATTTGTGTGAACGCTACCCTATCGCTGCGCTGGCACGTGGGGAAGGGGGAATGCGGTCAGGCCCGGAACGGATCGCTGACCGTCGCGCGGCCCGGTCGGTCGTGCCGACCGGCGAGCCGTAGCCGATAGAGCGGATCGCTCGCGCGGGTCAGGGTGACGTCGTACCAGCCCAGCGCCTCGTCCAGCGACCAGCCGTGGCGGCCGGGCTTGAGCGGCATGGGGGCGGGGGCGGCCTTGCCCGGTTCGAGCCGCACGACCGACAGGTCGGTCATGTCGGACGGCAGGATCAGCGACAGCCCCCGGTCATCGACCATGGCCGCGACCAGTGGTGCGGGCTTGCCGGCGGCGAAATGGCGGTGAAAGCCGTTGGGCCCCAGCACCCACAGGTCATGGCCGGTCGCCGGATCGGACGGCCAGACATCCTCGGTCACGGTTCCGGCCGCCAGGCTATAGCGGCGCGGCACCCGGTCCAGGGCGTGGCGGTCATAGACATGGAACACCGCCCCCGCGCCCTCCGCCTGGAAGCGCAGGCGGATGCCGTTCGACTCGGCGATCTGCGTGACCTCCAGCCGGTAGGGCAGGGGACGGGCGCGGCGGATGCCGGGTTCCTGCGCGGGCGCGCCGGTCGCGGGCGGGGCCTGCGGGCTGACCTGGCCCTTGATCGCGGCGGCGCGGGCCGCGTCCTCGCGTGGGTGGGGCAAAGTGGGTGGGGCCTCGTCCTTCGCGGCGAAGTCGAACGCGCTGGTCAGGTCGCCGCACACCGCACGCCGCCAGGGTGAGATATTGGGCTCGTGAAAGCCGAACCGTGTCTCCAGGAAGCGGATGACGCTGATATGGTCGAAGACCTGCGAATTGACCCAGCCGCCCCGGCTCCAGGGCGAGACGACATACATGGGCACGCGCGGGCCCAGGCCATAAGGGCGGCCGCGAAAATCGGGCTGGTCGAGATTCGCGTCACCGACCGAGGGCACATCATGATATTCGCCCGTCAGCTCGATCGTCGATCCGCCCAGCGGCTTGCCGTCCGCACCCCGCGAGGGCGGGGCGGGCGGGGGCATGTGGTCGAAAAAGCCGTCATTTTCGTCGAACATCACGAACAGCGCGGTACGCGCCCAGACCTTCGGATCGGCGGTCAGCGCGTCGAGCAGTTCGGCGGTATAGGCCGCGCCTTGGGCCGGGCTGGAGGGATTGGGGTGTTCCGATCCGGCGGCGGTGGCGATGACATAGGAAACCTGCGGCAACCGCCCGGCCAGCACATCGGCCTTCAGCATGTCCAGCCCGCGCGTGGTCAGCGCCCGGTCCTTCAGCGCCGGATCGCCGCGCCCATGATGCGCCTCGCGATAGGCGTGGAAGCCGACCAGCGGGTTGTCGGTGAAATTGTCCGCCATGTCCTGATAGAGGCGCCAGTCGATCCCCGCCGCCTGCATTCGCTCGGGCGTAGTGGTCCAGCAATAGGGATCGGCCGCGCCGCCATCCTCGGCGAAGCTGTCATGCGAGTTGCCGATGGCCGGGCCGCCCGCCCGGCCGGAAGGATCGTTGGTGCCGGTCCACAGGAACAGCCGGTTGGTGTTGGTCCCCGTCTGGATCGCGCAGTGATAGGCGTCGCAGATCGTGAACGCCTCCGCCAGCGCGAACTGGAAGGGCAGGTCGGCGCGGGCGTAATGGCCCATGGCGCGCTGGTGCTTCGCCTCGGGCCAGTGGGCCATGCGGCCTTCGTCCCAGGCGGCTTGCGCATCGGGCCAGGTGTGCGGCGTGCCCTCCATCCGCATCAGGTCGAAATGGGCACGGGTGTCCAGGCGGAAGGGGGAGACGATGCGCGGCCCGCCGGGCGCGGTGCGGTCGAGTTGTTGCCAGACGGTGCGGGGCGCTCCGTCGGAAGACGCGACCGGAATCGGGAAGCGGTCGCCGAAGCCGCGCACGCCGCGCAACGTGCCGAAATAATGATCGAAGCCGCGATTTTCCTGCATCAGGATGACGACATGCGCGATGTCGCGGATCGTGCCGGTCCGCCGGTCGGGCGCAATCGCCGCGGCGCGGGCGATAGCGGGGGGCAGGGCGGCAGACCCGGCCAGCGCGGCACCGGCAGAGAGAAGGGAGCGACGGGAGAATGTGACCATCGCCCAGCCCATGGCCGATGTCGTTGACGTTTTGGTGACGCCCTTTTCGTCCTCCCCGGCACGGGGAGGGGGACCGCCGCGAAGCGGTGGTGGAGGGGGCGTGCCGCAAGCGACGTCCTGTGAGGAAGTCCCCCTCCACCAGCTTCGCTGGTCCCCCTCCCCTTGCAGGGGAGGAATGTATGCGTCGCTATACGCCGTCTATATGCGAAACCGGGGGATCGCCCTCGAATTGCTACGCCCCGCGGGCCTAATTGCCTGACCCTGGAGGTCGCCCATCTCGTCGTGGCGGCCTGTCCATAGGGGCCTGTAATGAAGACCATGATGTTGAGCGCCGCCACGGCGCTGTTCGTGTTTCCCGCCGCCGTCCAGGCCCAGAGCGCCGCCGAAACCGCGCCGCCGCCGCCCATGACGGTCAGCGGGTCCGCCGCCATCGCATCGGACTATCGCCTGCGCGGCATCTCGCAGTCGGACGAGCATATGGCGGTGCAGGCGGGCATCACGGCGACCCATGAGAGCGGTGTCTATGTCGGCACCTGGGCGTCGAACCTGGCGGGGTGGGGGACCTTTGGCGGCGCGAACATGGAGCTGGACCTGATCGGGGGCTACAAGACCAAGATCGGCGACACCGGCACGCTGGACGTCGGGTTGACCTGGTACATGTATCCGGGCGGCGCCAACAAGACCGACTATGCCGAACCCTATGTGAAGCTGTCGGGTACGACCGGCCCGGTCTCGCTGACCGCAGGCGCGGCCTATGCGCCGAAGCAGCAGGCGATCGGCAAGTGGTACGATAACGGCGCAAGTGCTGCCGCCGGTGTTTATGACCATCCCGGCGCGAAGAGCGACAACCTCTACCTCTGGGGCGACGGCGCGGCGGCGATCCACGGCACGCCGTTCACCGCCAAGGCGCATATCGGTCATAGCTGGGGCATGGACGGCCTCGGCCCCAACGCCACCGCCCCGGACGCCGACCGGCGACTATTGGGACTGGTCGCTGGGTGCGGACACGACGTGGCGCAACCTGACGGTGGGTCTCGCCTGGATCGACACCAGCATCTCTGACCGTGACGCCGCCTATCTGCGGCCGAGCTTCAGCAAGGGGCAGGACGGCACCGGCAATATCGCGGGCAGCACCTTCCTCGCCACTCTCACCGCCGCATTCTGAGGAGCATCGCACATGGACGATCTGATCTGGTTGCTGGCCATGGCCGGGCTGGTGGCGGCGACGCTCGCCTATGCCCGGCTCTGCGACCACGCGTGAGGGGGCTGAGACCATGACCCTCGACCTCTGGCTGGCGGCGCTGACCGCGCTTGGCCTTCTCGTCTATCTGGTGGCGGTGCTGATCCGCCCCGAACGCTTCTAAGGGGGCGGCATCATGACGCTTCAAGGATGGGCCCTGATCCTGGGCTTCGTCGCGATCCTGCTCGCGCTGACCAAGCCGGTCGGCGCGTGGCTGTTCGCGCTGTACGAGGGGCGGCGCACACCCCTTCATGTCGTGCTTGGCCCGGTCGAGCGCGGCTTCTACACGCTGTCGGGCATCGATCCGCAAGCGCAGCAGGGTTGGCGGCGTTATGCGCTGCACATGCTGATCTTCAACGTCGCGTTGATGGTCTTCACCTATGCGGTGCTGCGCCTGCAATATTACCTGCCGGGCAATCCGCAGGGGCTGGCCGGGCTGACCCCGCATCTGGCGTTCAACACCGCGATCAGCTTCACCACCAACACCAACTGGCAAAGCTATGGCGGCGAGTCGACCATGTCGAACCTGTCGCAGATGCTGGGCCTGACCATCCACAATTTCCTGTCGGCGGCGACCGGCATCGCGCTGGCCTTCGCGCTGTTCCGGGGTTTTGCGGGGCGTGAGACCAAGAATCTCGGCAATTTCTGGGCCGATGTGACGCGCATCACCCTGTACCTGCTGCTGCCGATCTGCATCGTCTACACCGTTTTCCTGATCGCCAGCGGCGTGCCGCAGACCATGGCCGGTGTCGTCAGCGTCGACACGCTGGGGGGCGTGCGCCAGTCGATCCTGCTGGGTCCAGTGGCCAGCCAGGAAGCGATCAAGATGCTCGGCACCAATGGCGGGGGTTTCTTCAACGCCAACAGCGCGCACCCGTTCGAGAACCCGACCGCGCTGACCAACTTCGTCCAGATGCTGTCGATCTTCATGATTGGCTTCGGCCTGACCTGGTGCTTCGGCAAGGCGGTCGGCAACACGCGCCAGGGCTGGGCGATCCTGTCCGCGATGATCCTGCTGTTCCTGGGCGGCGTGGCCGTCTGTTACTGGGCGGAGGCGGCGGGCAACCCCGTGCTGCACCAGCTGGGCGTGGCGGGTGGCAATATGGAGGGCAAGGAAGTGCGCTTCGGCATCGCCGCCTCGGCCCTGTTTGCGGCCGTCACCACGGCGGCGTCGTGCGGCGCGGTCAATGCGATGCATGACAGCTTCACCGCGCTGGGCGGCCTGATCCCGCTGTTCAACATGCAGCTGGGCGAGGTCGTGATTGGCGGCGTGGGTGCGGGCATCTATGGCTTCCTGCTGTTCGCCATCCTGGCGGTGTTCGTCGCTGGCCTCATGGTCGGACGCACCCCCGAATATGTCGGCAAGAAGATTGAAGCCCGCGAGGTCAAGCTGGCCGTCCTCGCCATCGCTGTCCTGCCGCTGTTCATTCTGGGGCTGACCGCTCTGTCGTGCGTGACCCAGCAAGGCCTCGCAGGGCCGCTCAACAAGGGGCCGCATGGCTTCGGCGAGATCCTCTATGCCTTCACCAGCGCGGTCGCGAACAACGGATCGGCCTTTGCGGGTCTGACCGCCTCGACCCCCTGGTATGACGGGCTGCTGGGCGTGGCCATGTGGGTGGGCCGCTTCTTCATCATCGTGCCGATGCTCGCGATCGCGGGCAGCCTGGCGGCGAAGAAGCATGTCCCCGCCTCGGCTGGCTCCTTCCCGACCACGGGTGTGCTGTGGATCGGTCTGCTCGTCGGCATCGTGCTGGTGCTGGGCGGCCTGACCTTCCTGCCGAGCCTCGCCCTTGGTCCCATCGCCGATCATCTTGCGATGATCCGCGGTCAACTCTTCTGATCGGGAGCGCCTGTCATGGCCCATTCCCCCACCAAGAGCCTGTTCACCGCCGAGCTGGTGCTCCCGGCGATCAAGGCGTCGTTCGTCAAACTCAATCCGCGCGAGCTGATCCGCAATCCGGTGATGTTCGTGACCGCCGTAGTCGCAGCACTTCTGACCGTCCTGCTCGTCGTCGGGCATGACGGGCTGACCACCGGCTTCAAGCTGCAACTGGTCGTCTGGCTGTGGCTGACCGTGTTGTTCGGCACCTTTGCCGAGGCGCTGGCCGAGGGCCGTGGCAAGGCACAGGCGGCCAGCTTGCGCGCCGCCAAGGCCGAGCTGACCGCCAAGCGGTTGAAGGGCGCTGGGCAGGACTGGGAGAATGTCCCCGCCAGCGCGCTGAAGATCGGCGACGTGGTGCTGGTCGAGACCGGCGACCTGATCCCCTCGGACGGCGAAGTCGTCGCGGGCGTCGCCTCGGTCAACGAAGCCGCGATCACCGGCGAGAGCGCGCCCGTCATCCGCGAGGCGGGCGGCGACCGCTCGGCGGTGACGGCGGGCACGCGCGTCATCTCGGACGAGATCCGGGTGCGCGTCACCGTCAATCCGGGCCAGGGCTTCCTCGACCGCATGATCGCGCTGGTCGAGGGCGCCGAGCGTCAGAAGACCCCGAACGAGGTGGCGCTCACCATCCTGCTCGTCGGCCTGACCATCATCTTCCTGATCGCGGTCGGCACCATTCCGGGCTTCGCCTCCTTCGCTGGTGGCAGCATCCCGGTGGCGATCCTGGCGGCGCTGCTCATCACCCTGATCCCGACGACCATCGCGGCACTCCTGTCGGCGATCGGCATCGCGGGCATGGACCGTCTGGTCCGGTTCAACGTGCTCGCCAAGTCGGGCCGTGCGGTCGAGGCGGCGGGTGACGTCGACGTGCTGCTGCTCGACAAGACGGGCACCATCACCATCGGCGACCGTCAGGCGAGCGAGTTCCGCGCCGTCGGTGGCTCGGATGTCGATGCGCTGGCCGAAGCGGCGCTGATGGCGAGCCTGGCCGACGAAACTCCCGAGGGCCGTTCGATCGTCGTGTTGGCGCGCGAGCAGTTCAAGGTCTCGATCACCAGCCTGCCCGCCGATGCGGAGATCATCCCCTTCACCGCCCAGACCCGTATCTCTGGCGTGAGGATCGGCGATCGGCTGATCCAGAAGGGCGCGGTCGACTCGATCCTGCGCGCCCATCCGGGCGCGGGTGAGACGGCGGCGGCGACCCAGCTGCGTCGCATCACCGACGAGATCGCGCGGGCGGGCGGCACCCCGCTGGCGGTGGCGGAAAATGGCCGGTTGCTCGGCGCCATCTTCCTGAAGGATGTGGTCAAGGCGGGCATCCGCGAGCGCTTCGGCGAACTGCGTCGCATGGGCATCCGCACAGTGATGATCACCGGCGACAACCCCCTGACCGCCGCCGCCATCGCCGCCGAGGCGGGCGTGGACGACTTCCTCGCCCAGGCGACGCCGGAGGACAAGCTGGCGCTGATCCGCCAGGAGCAGCAGGGCGGCAAGCTGGTCGCGATGTGCGGTGACGGCACCAACGATGCGCCGGCCCTGGCGCAGGCGGATGTCGGCGTCGCGATGAACACCGGCACCCAGGCCGCGCGCGAGGCGGGCAACATGGTCGATCTGGACAGCGATCCGACCAAGTTGATCGAAGTCGTCGGCCTCGGCAAGCAGTTGCTGATGACGCGCGGCGCGCTGACGACCTTCTCGGTCGCAAATGACGTGGCGAAGTATTTCGCGATCATCCCGGCGATGTTCGTGGCGCTCTATCCGGGTCTCGGCGTGCTGAACGTCATGGGTCTGGCGACGCCGCAATCGGCGATCCTGAGCGCCATCATCTTCAACGCGCTGATCATCCCGCTGCTCGTGCCGCTGGCGCTGAAGGGCGTCGCCTACAAGCCGATGGGGGCGGGGCCGCTGCTCGCCCGCAACCTCGCCGTCTATGGCCTGGGCGGCCTGATCGCGCCGTTCGTCGGCATCAAGATCATCGACCTTGTGGTCGGTGGCCTCGGCCTCGCATAAGGAGTTCACATCATGGGTAAGGATTTCACCTCCGCCTTTCGGCCCGCGATCGTGATGACGATCCTGTTCGCCGCGCTTCTCGGGATCGCCTATCCGCTGGCAATGACCGGGATCGGCCAGGCACTGTTCCCGCATCAGGCGGGTGGCAGCTTGGTGAAAGTCGGCGGTCGCGTCATCGGCTCCGAAGTCGTGGGCCAGGCCTTTGTCAGCGATCGCTATTTCCAGACGCGGCCCTCGGCGGCGGGCAAGGGCTATGACGGGCTCGCCTCGTCCGGCTCGAACCTGGGGTCGACGTCGCAGGTACTGGTCGATCGGGTGAAGGCGGATGTCGCCAAGCGCCGGGCCGAGGGCGTGATGGGCCCGATGCCCGCCGACCTGGTCACCACCAGCGGCTCGGGCCTCGACCCCGACCTGTCGCCCGAAGCGGCGCTAGCGCAGGTGGCGCGGGTCGCCCGCGTCCGTGGCCTGGGCGTGGAGCAGGTCCGCGCGCTGGTCGTCGCCAAGACCGAGGATTCGGTGCTGGGCGACCCCCACGTCAACGTCCTGGCCCTCAACCGCGCGCTGGACGCCATACCCGCGCGATGACGGCAGGCGAGCCGCGCCCCGACCCCGACGCCCTGCTGCGCGCCGCCGAGCGCGAGGGGCGCGGCCGCCTGAAAATCTTCCTCGGGGCCGCCCCCGGCGTCGGCAAGACGTTCGAGATGCTGTCCGAAGGGGCCGCAAGGCGACGCGATGGCGTGGATATCGTGGTCGCGGTGGTCGAGACGCATGGCCGGGTCGAGACTGAGGCGCTGGTGCGCGGGCAGGAGCTCATGCCCCGCCGCGCCGTCCCCTATGAAGGGCGGACGCTTCATGAAATGGATCTGGATGCGGTACTCGCCCGCGCCCCCCGCCTCGCCCTGGTCGACGAACTCGCCCACACCAATGCACCGGGCAGTCGCCATCCCAAACGCTATCAGGATGTCGAGGAACTGCTGGCGGCGGGGATCGACGTCTATTCGACGGTGAACATCCAGCACGTCGAAAGCCTGAACGACGTCGTCGCCAGCTTCACCCGCGTCCGGGTGCGCGAGACGGTGCCCGACCGCATCCTGGAGGCCGCCGAGATCGAGGTGGTCGACATACCCCCCGACGAGCTGATCGAGCGGTTGAAGGCGGGCAAGGTCTACCTCCCCCAGGAAGCGACGCGGGCGTTGTCGCATTTCTTTTCCAAGTCCAACCTGTCGGCCCTGCGCGAACTGGCGCTGCGGCGGGCGGCGCAGGCGGTCGATGCGCAGATGCTCGACCATGTGCGCTCACTGGGCGTCGGCGGCCAATGGGCGGCGGGCGAGCGGCTGGTCGTCGCGGTCAGCGAACTGCCCGGCGCCGACGAACTTGTCCGCGCCGCCAAGCGCACCGCCGATGCCTTGCGCGCGCCCTGGACCGCCCTGTTCATCGACACGCCTCGGACTGCGACTTTGGGCGAGGCGCAGCACCGGCGGCTGGCCGCGACAATGACGCTGGCCACGCAACTCGGCGCGGCGGTGGCGACCGTGCCCGCGCCGAGCGTGGTCGAGGGCATCCGCGCCTTCCTGACCGACGCGCGCGCGACGCAACTCGTGGTCGGCAAGGCCAAGCGGTCGCGCTGGTTCGAGCTGCGCCACGGCTCGGTCGTCGACCGGCTGGTGCGCGAGACGCCGGGCGTCACCGTGCACGTCCTGCCGGTCGGGGAGGCCCTCGTCGAGAGCGACCGTGCGAAGCGGCGCGGGCAATGGGGATCGCCCATCGGCTATGGACTGACCCTGCTGGCGGTCGTCGCCGTCACCGCCATGGCGAGCGCGCTGTTCCATATCCTCGACCTCGGCAATGTCGCGCTCCTCTATCTGCTGCCGGTCATGGCGGCGGCGAGCCTGTACGGATTGCGCACCGGGCTGTTCGCCGGGATCGCATCGAGCCTCGCCTACAACTTCTTCTTCCTGCCGCCCGTCGGCACGCTGAGCGTCAGCAATCCCGAGAATATCATCTCGATCTTCGTCCTGCTGGGCGTCGCCATCGCGACCAGTCAGCTGACCTCGCGGGTCCGCGCGCAGGCCGATCTGGCGGCAGCGAGCGCGCGCGACAATGCGACGCTGGCGGGCTTTCTCCACCGCCTGAGCGGTCTGGCCGACCCGGCCGAGGCGTCGCGGGTGATCTGCGAAGACATTGCCCGGCTGTTCGAGGTGCAGGCGGTGCTGCTCACTCCGTCGCCCGCCGGGCTGGCGGCACAGGCGGCGACCAAGCCCGATTACCGGCTGGAGACGATGGAGATGGCCGCCGCCCACTGGGCCTTCGACACCGGCACGCCCGCGGGCAAGGGATCGGCGACGCTGGCGGCCTCCGAATGGCTGTTCCAGCCGCTGAAGGCGGGCAACCGAACGCTGGCGGTTCTTGGGCTGGCGCGCGAGGCGGGGGGCGAGCCGGTGCGTGCCGACCGTTTGCCGCTGCTGACCGGGCTGATCGATCAGGCCGCGCTGATCCTCGAACGGCTGCGGCTGGAGGCGGAGGTGCGCGACGTGGATGCGGTGCGCACCCGCGATCGCTTACGCGCCGCGCTGCTGTCCTCGGTCAGCCATGACCTGCGCACGCCGCTGACCGCCGTGATGGCGGCCGCGGCGCAATTGCGGCAGGGCGCGAAGCCCGAGCTGATCGCGACCATCGAGGGGGAGGCGGCGCGGCTCAACCGTTTCGTCGCCAATCTGCTCGACATGGCCCGTGTCGAGGCGGGGGCGCTGAAACTCAGGATCGAGGCGATCGACCTGAGCGATGCGGTGACGGGCGCGGCGCATGATGCCCGCCGTGCGCTGGAGGGCCATGCGGTGCGGCTCGACGTGCCACCCGACCTGCCTTTGGTCCGCGCCGATCCGCAGCTGTTGCATCATTGCCTGCTCAACCTGCTCGACAATGCCGGGCGTTACGGCGATCCGGGGACGGAGATCGTGATTGAGGGGCGGCACCGCCACGGCACGTTGCGCCTGTCGGTCCTCGACCACGGCCCCGGCCTGCCGCCGGGTCGCGAGGCGGAGGTGTTCGAGACGTTCCGGCGGCTGGAAGGCTCCGACCGGGTGGCGGGCGGCACCGGCCTGGGCCTCGCCATCGTCAAGGCCTTTGCCGAGGCCATGGGGTTGACCGTAGAGGCGGGCAATCGCGAGGATGGCGAGGGCGCGGCGTTCGCGCTCTGCTTCCCGCGCGACCATATCATGCGCGACGGCGCGCCGGAGGGAATGGCCTGATGCCCGCGACGATCCTGGTGGTGGACGATGAAGTCGCGATCCGTCGCCTGCTGCGCAACACGCTGGAACAGGCGGGGCATGTCGTCGTCGAGGCGCGCGATGGGCGCGAGGCGCTGGCACGCACGGCGGCGGACCACCCCGATGCGGTGCTGCTCGACCTGGGTCTGCCCGACCGCGACGGACTGAGCCTGATCCCGCTGCTGCGTGGGCCTGCGCGGGTGATCCTAGTCGTGTCGGCGCGCGATGCTACTGAAGAGAAGGTGGCGGCGCTCGATCTGGGCGCTGACGATTATGTCACCAAGCCGTTCGACAGCGAGGAACTGCTCGCCCGGCTGCGGGTGGCGCTACGCCATGCCCGTGCGGCGGAGGCCGCGCCCTCGGTCGTGCGCACGGGCGACCTTGCCATCGACCTCGACCGGCGGGTCGTCACGCGCGGGGGTGAGGAACAGCATCTGACCCGCAAGGAATATGACGTGCTGGCAGTCCTGGCTCGCCATCCCGGGCGGGTGGTGACGCATGACAGGATCATCGACGCCGCCTGGGGCGGGGACGAAGACCCGCGCATCGATTACTTACGCATCGTCGTCCGCAACCTGCGCCAGAAGCTGGAAGCGCCCCAGCCGGTGGGCAGCGTCATCGCGAACGAACTGGGCGTGGGATATCGGTTGCGGGTCGAGGGGTGATCCACCCCGACTCCGTCGCCCCAGCGCAGGCTGGAGCCTTTGCCGGTGACGGGATGCGAGCCGAGAAAAATCCCGGCCTCCGCTGGGATGACGTCCTCCTAAGCCATTTCCCCCGCCCGCAGCGTCAACACGTCCACCCCGCTCCGCGTCACCGCCACCGTATGCTCGAACTGGGCGGACAGCTTCCCGTCATCGGTCACCACGGTCCAGCCATCCTCCGAGGTCGAGACCCTGCGCGTACCCTGGTTGATCATCGGCTCGATGGTGAAGGTCATACCTTCGCGAAGGACTTCACCCGTCCCCGGTCGCCCGAAATGCAGCACATTGGGCGCCTCGTGCATCTCGCGCCCGATGCCGTGGCCGCAATAGTCGCGGACCACCGAGTATCCGTTCGCCTTGGCGTGCTTCTCGATCGCCGCGCCGATATCGCCCAGACGTGCGCCGGGGCGGACCTGTCTGATGCCCTTCCACATAGCCTCGCGAGTGACGCGGACCAGCCGTCTTGCGTCGGTCGATGCGTCGCCGACGATATAGGTCTTGCTGGAATCGGTGATGAAGCCGTTCTTCTCCAGGGTGATGTCCAGATTGACGATATCCCCGTCCCGGATCACCTCGTCCGCGCTCGGCACGCCGTGGCAGACGACCTGGTTGATCGAGCTGTTGAGCACATAGGCGAAACCATATTGCCCCTTGCTCGCGGGGCGTGCGCCCAAGTCGTGGGTGATGTAGCGCTCGACCAGGTCGTTGACCGCCAGGGTCGACATGCCCTCCAGCGTCAGCCCATCCAGCATCTCGAACACCTGCGCCAGCAGCCGCCCGGACGCGCGCATCAGCGCCAGTTCCTCCGCCGTCTTGACCATGTCAGGCAACGAGGGGCTGGGGCAGGGGGGCATCGGCGGCGGCCATCTGCGCCTGGACGATCTGGTGGAAGGTCAGCGTCGGGTTCGCCTCCGCCAGCATCCCCATCTTCATCCAGAATTCGGCCTGTGCGTTGATCGAACGGCACATGACGGTGCTGGCGCGGCGCACTTCCTCGTGCAGTTCGTCGTCTATTTTTACGATACCCATATATGGATCATAAATGGTTCGTATATCGGGCGCAACCGGTCAGTAGCGGGCGGTCGGACGGCTGAGGACGAAGGCCGCGCATCCGCCCATCATCAAAGCCACGCATAAGGCGAGCGGCCAGTGCGGTCGGGCGGTCGCCCAGAACAGCCCATAGCCCAGCGCCATCCCGCCGCACGCCATCGTCTTGCCCCTGACCCCGATCGCCCCGTCCCGCCGCCACGCCCGCAGGGTCGGGCCGAAGCGCGGATGGTCGAGCAGCCACGCTTCCAACCGGGGCGAGGACCGCGCGAAGCAGGCCGCCGCCAGGATCAGGAAGATGGTCGTCGGCATCAGCGGCAGGATCGCCCCGATCACGCCGAGCGCGACGAACACGCATCCCAGAATGAGCCAGCCGAGCCGTATCATGGCACAGGCGTAGCGGGCCGTGGGGGCGGGGGGAAGGGGGTGGGCCTAGCTTATGGAACACCCTTTGCCGCAGCGCACGCCCCCTCCCGCAGGCGGGAGGGGGATGGGGGGAGGGCATCGTCGCGGGCTGTGTCGCTTGTGGTTTTCCCTCCCCCAACCCCTCCCGCTTGCGGGAGGGGAGCAAGAAGAGCATTCGCTTGGCGAGGGTGCGGCATAGGTTCCCTCCCGCAGGCCGTGAGGGGCCAACCCCCGGCTACTCCCCCGTCGCCCCCAATTGCGACAGCATGAACGCCTGCCACTCCGCATTTTGACGGATACGCTCGAACCGGCCGGATTTGCCGCCATGCCCGGCCTCCATATTCACCCGGAAGACGAGCGGATTGGCATCGGTCTTCTTCTCGCGCAGTTTCGCGACCCATTTGGCGGGCTCGTAATATTGCACCTGGCTGTCCCATAGGCCGGTGCCGACATAGAGAGCCGGATAGGGCTTGGCCGCGACATTGTCGTAGGGCGAGTAGCTGAGCATGTAATCGTAATAGGGCTTGTTCGCCGGATTGCCCCATTCGTCATATTCGAAGGTGGTCAGCGGGATCGAGGCGTCGAGCATCGTCGTCACCACGTCAACGAACGGCACCTGCGCGATGATGAGCTTGTAATCCTGCGGCGCCATGTTCGCGACGCCGCCCATCAACAGCCCGCCCGCGCTGCCTCCCATCGCCGCGACCCGGCCCGGTGCCGCATATTTCTGCGCGACCAGATAGCGGGTGACGTCGATGAAGTCGGTGAAGCTGTTCTTCTTGTTCAGCAGATGGCCGTCATCATACCATCCGCGCCCCATCTCCTGTCCGCCGCGAATATGCGCGATGGCATAGACCACGCCCCGGTCGAGCAGTCCGATGCGCCCGGCATCCACCGAAGGATCGGTCGAGATGCCATAGCTGCCATAGGCATATTGGAAGAGCGGCGCGGTGCCGTCGCGCTTCACGCCCTTACGATAGACCAGCGAGACGGGAATGCGCGCGCCGTCGCGGGCGGGGGCCCAGACCCGTTCGGTCACGTAGAGCGAGGGGTCGTAACCCGGCACCGGCGTCACCTTCAGCGTCCGGCGTTTGCCCGTCCGCGCGTTCACCTCGAGGGTGGTGGTCGGCGTGACCAGCGAGCCATAGGTGTAGCGGACCCAGGGCGTGTCCGGTTCCTCATTGGTGGACAGCGCCATGCGATAGGCGGGCTCGTCCGCCTTGACGGGGATGGAGCGCCCCTGATCGGTCAGCAGACGGATCATCCGGTTGCCGCCCTCGCGCTGGTCGATCGCCACGAAGCCCAGGAACGGCTTGAAATCCTCGATGAACACCGTGTCGCTGCCGGGCACCAGATCGCGCCAGGCGGCCACGCCCTTCGGCGCGTCCCCATCGGCCAGCGTCACCAGCTTGTAGTTCTTCGCGCTCCGGTTGGTGCGGATGATCCATCGCCCACCCAGATGATCCGCGCCGTAGCGGAACTCGCGCTCGCGCGGCGCGATGACGGTGAAGCGCGTCGGGGCGGTGGCGGGGGCGCAGCGCTGTTCGTCGCTGACCGTGCTCTGGACGCTGATGCAGATATAGCGATCGTCGGTCGTCCGGCCGATTCCCATCTGGAACGTGTCGTCCTTCTCCTCGTACAGCAGGCGGTCGGCGCTGACCGGCGTGCCCAGCACATGCGCCATGACCCGATAGCCGCGCAGCGTCGTCGGGTCCTTGGCGATGTAGAGGATGGTGCGATTGTCGGCCGCCCAGACGATGTTCGGCTCGATGTTCGAGATCGTGTCCGCATGGATGCGACCGGTCGCGATTTCCTTGACCTTCAGGACATATTGCCGCCGTCCGACCGTGTCCTCCGCCCAGGCGACCAGCCTGTTGTCGGGGCTGACCGACCAGTCGGACAGCGAGAAGAAATTATGGCCCTTCGCCATGGCGGGCTGGTCGAACAGCATGATGGCGGGCGCTGTCGGGCTGCCCTGGCGACGCTCGATCAGCGGATAGTCCGCCCCCGTCGCGAAGCGCGAGGAATACCAATAGCCGTTCTTGGCGTACGGAACGCTGCTGTCGTCCTGTTTGATATGCGCGACCGTCTCGTCATACAGCTTGGCCTGGAGCGGCTTGAGCGACGCCAGTTGCGCATCGGCATAGGCGTTCTCGGCATTCAGATAGGCGAGCATCTCCGGGTTTTTCCGGGTGTCGTCGCGCAGCCAGTAATAATCGTCCTCGCGCGCGCCATTGGGGGAGGTGACCTGAAAAGGCTTCCTGGCCGCGACCGGCGGCGTCGCCTGTTGGGCGGAGACGGGCATCGCCAATGCCACCAGACTCGTTGCCGCCAACCACCGCATCGCCATTCCCCCTCGCATTCCGAAGCGGGCAGGATGACCGCCCGGCGGAGTACAGGCAAGCGCTTATCGGGCGGCGCGTCGCAGGATCGCGAACCCCAGCAGGCCCGACAGGACGGAACCCGCCATCACCCCGAGCTTGGCCTCCGCCTGGAGCAGCGGATCGCCGGGAAAGGCGAGCAGGGTGATGAAGATGCTCATCGTGAACCCGATGCCGCAGAGGAACGCGGTCCCCAATATCTGCATGCGGCTGGCGTGCGCGGGGGCGTCGGCCAGCCCGGTTCGGATCGCCAGCATCGTCATGCCGAACACCCCCAGCAGCTTGCCGACCAGCAGTCCCGCCCCCACGCCCAGCGTCACGGGCGACGACCATGCGCTCGCGGGCAGACCCAGCACCGGCACTCCGGCATTGGCGAGGCCGAAGACCGGCAGGATCAGGAAGCCGACGGGCTTGTGCAACGCATGCTCCAGCCGGTGGAGCGGGCTGTTTTCCGCGTCGCCGATCGGAATGACGAAAGCCAGCAGCACGCCCGCAATGGTCGCGTGAATGCCCGAGCGCAGCATCAAGACCCATAGCACGACCCCGGCCATCAGATAGGGGGAGAGCCGCCGCACCCCCATGCGGTTGAACGCGACCAGCAGGAGCAGCATCGCTGCGGCGCCCGCCAGATCGACGACCGAGAGCGAAGTGGAATAAAAGGCCGCGATCACGGCGACCGCGCCCAGATCGTCGATGATCGCCAACGCCGCCAGAAAGACGCGCAGCGAGGCGGGCACCCGGTCGCCGACCAGCCGGATGACCGCGAGCGCGAAGGCGATATCGGTCGCCGCCGGGATCGCCCATCCCGATGCGGTGCCGCCGCGATTGAAGCTGAGATAGAGGAGCGCGGGCGCGATCATCCCGCCCAGTGCCGCCAGTCCCGGCAGGATGCGCCGCGGCCAGGTGGACAATTGCCCGTCCACCATCTCACGCTTGATCTCCAGCCCGACCAGCAGGAAGAAGATCGCCATCAACCCGTCGTTGATCCAGTGGCTCAGCGACAGCGGGCCGAGATGCCGATGGAGCGCCGCCTCATAGGCACCGGCGAAAGGGGAATTGGCCAGGATCAACGCCAGCGCCGCCGCCGTCATCAGAACGAGGCCGGAGGAAGTCTGGGAATCGAGGAAATGACGGATCGCGCCGATGCGCCTGGGCTGGGTCATGGAGAGGATTCCGGCAAGTCTGGTCCTCGCTGGCGGCCCGACCAACGATCATCCTGCCCGCCTTTCGTCGGCGGACACCCTGTGGTTCCTGTCGCATCTTGCCCACGCGGGGGCAATCAAATCCTCTCCGGCGCGGGGAGGATGGCCGCAAGGGCGGACCTGTGTGAAGCCCCCTCCGTCAGCGCTATGCGCTGCCACCTCCCCGTGCCGGGGAGGGGCGCTGTGATCCGGCGTCGTCGTCCGTCCTGCTCCGTGTGCAGACGATGCCGATCGCCGCCGCGACCAGTCCGGCGGCGGCGACGCCCGCTGCGATCCTGGTAGCGCTCGGCCCCTTGGCCGTGCCCCCCGCATCGGCGAACAGGTCTAGCAGATGCCGCGTCACAGCCTCCGGGTTCTCGCGCTGCGGGAAGTGGCCGACGCCGGGCAGTTCGACCATCTTGAACGGCCCGTCGAATTTCCCCGGCACCTCGCGCGCGGTGGAGGGCGGGTTCACGCCATCGACCTCGCCATGCAGGTACAGCGTAGGAAGCGACAGCGTCTTCGTCGCCTTCACCCGGTCGGCCAGCCAGGCTCCGCGCGGGTCGGGCTGTGCCTCGTCCCAGCGTGCGCGGTAGCTGTGGATCGTCACGGCGGGCCAGTCGGGATTGTCGAAGGACCTGGCCACCCGGTCGAAGGTCGCTTCATCGAACCAGCCGGGCGGCGACCAGTTGACCCAGTGGATATGCGCAAAGCCGCGCCGGTCGTCGCGCACCGCCTGCGCGCCGCGCCGGGTCGCCATGAACCAGTGATACCATTGGCGCTGCGCCTGATCGAAGGAAGGGGTGGGCATCCCGCCCAGACGCGGCGGCGTGCTGAGCATCGCCAGCCGCCGGACCCGGTCGGGCCAGCCCACCGCCAGCGCCTCCGCTATGTTGGAGCCCCAGTCATGCCCGGCGACCATGAACCGGTCGATACCCAGCCCATCCATCAGCGCAATCGCATCCAGTGCCAGGATCGCGCTGTCGCCGGTGCGCGGCGTGTGGTCGTGCCGGAACCGCGTCGCGCCGAACCCGCGAAGGGTCGGCACCACCACGCGCAGACCCGCCTGAGCGAGCCGGGGCGCGACCCTGTCCCAGGTCGACGCATTGTCGGGCCAGCCATGCAGCAGCAGGACGACGGGCGCGCCCTCCGGTCCGTACAGGTCATAGGCGATGGTGAGATGGTCGGTGGAGATCGTCGGCATGGATCGGTAACCCTCGCCCTTCCACCCCGTTCCGCCGATGGTATCACGACCAGGGGCCAAGCGGGGCTTATGCGCGGTGGTCGTCAACCGTCGCGGGGGATGCTAGCGTCGCATCATGATCCCGCTGAACTGCGAGCTTCTGGATTTGCGCGCGCTGGTCGCCATCGCGGACGGCAAGAGCTTCCTGCGCGCCGCCGAGCAACTCAACCTGTCGCAGCCCGCGCTCAGCCGCCGCATCCAGAAGCTGGAGACGACGGTCGGCACGCCTTTGCTCGAACGGACCACGCGCAGCGTTCGACTGACCCCTGCGGGGCAGGAGATCGTGCCGCTGATCCGGCGGTTGCTCGACGAGATGGACGGCTCGCTGCTCGGCATGATGGCGCTGGGCGAGCGGCAGGCGGGGCGGCTGACGGTGGCCAGCATCCCCAGCGCGACCGTGCGCTTCCTGCCCGATGTGCTGGAGCGGTTCGCGCAGGAATATCGCAACGTCCGTGTCCGCGTGCTCGACCTGTCGGCGACCGAATGCGCGGAGGCGGTGCGGACCGGCGAGGCGGAGTTCGGCATCACCCTGCCGCTGACCTCGGACGGCGATCTGGTGTTCGAGCCGCTGACCGACGATCCGTACGGCCTGGTCTGTCGGCAGGACGATCCGCTGGCGACGCTGGCCGATCCGAGCTGGGCGGACCTGAGCGGGCGGCGGCTGGTGACGGTGCATATGGGCAGCGGCAATCGCACCACGCTGGAGGCCGGGCTGGCGCGGGCGGGGGTGGAGTTGCGCTGGTTCTATGAGGTGACGCGGCTGACCTCCGCGCTCGCCCTGGTGCAGGCGGGGCTGGGACCCTCGGTGCTGCCGCGCCTGGCCTGCCAGGGGCCGGATGCACGCGATTTGGTGTGGCGGCCGCTGAAGGGGGCCGAAGTCATGCGGACCATCGGCGTGTTGCGGCGGTCCTCCGCGCCCCTGTCCCCCACCGCCTCGCGGTTGATGGCGTTACTCGCGGCCGCGTGGATCGGCGCTTAGCTGCCCGCCGCTCCAGCGCGTGACGAGCAGCGAGGCGGCGACATTGGCGGTGCCGCTGGTCAGCGCCCGGATCTCCGACAGGAAACGGTCGACCGCGATCAGCATCGCGGCGGCCCCGACCGGCACGTCCGGCAGCAGCGACAGGGTCAGCAGCAGCGCCGAAAAGCCGCTGCCCGTCACCCCCGCCGCCGCCTTGGACGTGACCAGCATCACGCCCAGATACACCATGATCCGCTCCGGCGAGAGGGCCACGTTCAGCGCCTCGCCCAGGAACAGCGTCGCGACGACCAGATAGACCGCCGTGCCCGCCAGGTTGAGCGAATAGCCCAGCGGCACGGTCAGCCCGACCACGCTGCGCGGGCAGCCCAGCGCCTCCAGCTTCAGGATCAGGCGCGGTAGCACGACCTCGGTGGAGGAGGTGCCCAGCACGATCAGGATTTCGTCGCGGAAGGTGTGGAGCAGCGTCCGGGCGCGCAGGCCCGTCGTCACCCGCACCGTCAGGACCAGCGCGGCGATCAGCAACCCGCATGCCAGCGCCAGCGTCGCGATCAGCAGCCCCAGCGAGCCGATAAAGCCGATGCCGTACGTGCCCACCGTATAGGCGATGGCCCCGAACGCCCCCACCGGCGCGGCGCGGATCAGGAAGCCGAAGATCGCGAATTGCAGCCGGGTCAACGCCTCGATCGCACGGACGATCGGCGCGCCCGCCTCGCCGATGCGCAGCAGGCCAAAGCCGACCAGCCCGGCGACGAACAGCACGGGCAGCACGTCACCCGCCGTGAAGGCGGAGAACAGGGTATCGGGCACCATCCGCACCAGGAAGTCGCCCGGCCCGGTGATGTGCCGCCCGGCCAGTTGCCGCTGCACCTCCGCCGCCGCATCGCCATAAGCGGGCAGGGGAAGGCCTTGCCCCGGCTGCATCGCCAGCGTGACGGCCAGGCCGATGCCGAGCGCGGCGACCGTGATGCCGAGGAATATGATCAGGCTGCGGAGCACCGTCGTACCCGTATCGCGCGCCGCGCCGTGGCGGACGATCCCCTCGACGATGGTGCAGAACAGCACCGGCGGCACCATCATCCGCATCGCCTTCACGAACGCGATGCCCAGCGGCCCCAGGTCGCGGCCGAAGGCGGGCGCCAGCGCGCCGATCGCGGTTCCCGCGACGATCCCCAGCAGCATCTGGGCATAGAGATGGCGGAACACCCGCAGCGCAACTCTCCTATTGATGCGCCTGGCGCATAAAGCGGACCGATCATTGCATTTGATCGAATGGCCGCCGGTGGTGCTTATTGGCGCGTAAGGCGTGGCGGCTCAAGCCTCCGCCTCACAGAGAACCTGCGAGAAGCAGGACGGAAGAGAGGTTTCCGATGAAAGATCACCCATTCCAGCCAAAGGCACGGCGTCCGCGATCCATCGCGCGGCGCGGTGCCATGCGTGCCGCCTTGCTGCTCGGGCTGGCCTTGTCCGGTCCCGCCTTCGCGCGCGAGCCCAAGTCCGTCGCGGTCCGCGAACTCCATGTGGTCACCTCGGGCGGCTTCACCGCCGCGTTCGAGGCGCTGGCCAGGAAATATGAGCGCGACACCGGCGTCCATATCGTCACCGAACACGGCCCTTCCATGGGCGACACGCCGCAGGCGATCCCCAACCGGCTCGCCCGGCATGAGGATGCCGATGTCGTGATCCTGGCGCGCAGCGGGCTCGACAAGCTGGAACAGGCGGGCAGCGTGACCTCCGGCACCGTCACCGATCTGGGCCTGTCCAAGATCGCGGTGGCGGTGAAGGCGGGGGCTCCGGTGCCCGATATCAGTACGCCGGATGCGGTGCGCGACACGCTGGTCAATGCCAAGTCGGTCGCTTGGTCGGACAGCGCTTCGGGCGTCTATATCCAGTCGGTGATGCTCGACAAGCTCGGCATCGCCGACCAGGTCCGCCCCAAGGGCCGCATGATCCCCGCCACCCCGGTGGGCCGGATCGTCGCGCAGGGGCAGGCCGAGATCGGCTTCCAGCAGCTCAGCGAGTTGAAGCCCGTTCAGGGCATCCGCATCATCGGCCTGCTTCCCGACTCCTTGCAGAAGGTCACCCCCTTCTCGGCGGGCGTCGTCGCCTATTCCCCCCACCAGGCCGAGGCCAGGGCGCTGATCGCCTATCTGTCATCCCCCAAAGCCTATCCGATCATCCGCGACAGCGGATTGGAACCCGCTTCGCAAAAGGCCAAGCCATGACCCAGGCAACCGCAAGCTTCGCCGCCGCTTCCACCGCGGCCGCCCCCATTTCGGTCGAACGCCGCAAGTCCGCCTTCAAGTCGATCTTCATCGTTGCCAGCGGCAACTTCCTGGAGATGTTCGACTTCATGGTGTTCGGTTACTATGCCACCTATATCTCCAGGGCGTTCTTCCCGACCGGTAGCGAGTTCGCCTCGCTGATGCTCACCCTGATGACCTTCGGTGCCGGATTCCTGATGCGGCCCGTGGGCGCGCTGGTGCTGGGCGCCTATATCGACAAGCATGGGCGGCGGCAGGGCCTGTTGTTGACGCTGGGCCTGATGGCGCTGGGGACGCTCGCCATCGCGATCACCCCGACCTATGCGCAGATCGGCGTCGCCGCGCCGATCATCATCCTGCTCGGACGCCTGGTCCAGGGGCTGTCGGCGGGCGTCGAGGTCGGCGGCGTGTCGGTCTATCTCAACGAGATCGCGCCGCCCAACCGCAAGGGCTTCTTCTGCTCGTGGCAGTCGGCCAGCCAGCAGGCGGCGGTGGTCTTCGCCGCGCTGATTGGGCTGATCGTGTCGACCAGCCTCGATCCCGTCACGATGCAGGCCTGGGGCTGGCGCATCCCCTTCATCATCGGCTGCGTGATGATCCCGTTCCTGTTCGTCATCCGTCGCCACATGGAGGAGACGGAAGTCTTCCTGAAGCGCAAGGAGCATCCGCAGCTTTCGCAGATCATCCGCACCATCGGCGGCAACTGGGGCGTGGTGCTCCAGGGCGCGCTGATGGCGGTGATGACGACCGTCTTCTTCTACATGATCACCGCCTATACCCCGACCTTCGGCAACAAGGTGCTGTCACTGACGCCGGGTTCGGCGCTGTTCGTGACCGCGTGTGTCGGTGTCACCAACTTCGTCCTGCTGCCTGTCATGGGCGCGCTGTCGGATCGGATCGGGCGTCGGCCGCTGCTGATCACCGCGACGCTGCTCGGCGCGATCCTGGCCTATCCGCTGATGAGCTGGCTGGTCGCCGCGCCCAGCTTCGGCCGGCTGCTGACGGTCGAGCTGCTGCTCGCCGCCATCTATGCCACCTATAACGGCGCGTTCATCGTGTACCTGACCGAAGTCATCCCGGCGCATGTCCGCACGGTCGGCTTCAGCCTGGCCTATAGCCTGGCCACCGCGATCTTCGGCGGCTTCACGCCCGCCATCAGCACCGCGCTGATCGGCGCGACCGGCGACAAGGCGATCCCCGGTGCCTGGTGCGCCGCCGCTGCTCTCCTGTCGCTGCTGGCGCTGGTCATCGGGTCGCGGCTGACCAAGCGCGAAGTGCGCTGACCCTATCGGTCGAGGCGGCGGCCACGGAGCCGCCGCCCGCCATAAGAGAGGATGCCGTCATGTATCGAGGAGCCATGCTCGCCATGGGCCTGTGTGCCGCCATGCCCGTTGCCGCCCAATCGCGGGAAGACGATGTCGCCCGGCTGACCCGTCTGGTCGAGCAGCAACAGGCGCAGATCACGCGGCTGGAGGCACGACTGGCGGCAATGGAAGGCCAGAAGGTCGCCGCGACCCCCACGCCGCTGGGTCAGCCGCTGGCGTCCGAGGCGCATCCCGCGCCCCCGCCCCAGGTGGCGGGCCAGACCGTCAGCCCGCCGCGCCTTCCGTTCCCGCTGGGACAGGCGCTTCCCTCCGACGCGCATCCGCCTTCGCTCGACGCGCGGCTGGCGCGGATCGAGAAGGCGCAGAAGGACGGCGTCCATGTCGACTGGTCGAAGGGCACGCCGGAGTTCACCAGCACCGACGGCAAATTCTCGTTCCGGCCGCGCGGGCGCATCCTGATCGACCTGGGCACGACGATGGGCAGCGACGTCGCCGCGCGCAACATCACCGCGACCCAGGCCCGTTCGCTGCGGCTGGGGTTCGAGGGCTCGGTGGGCCAGCACCTTTCCTATCTGCTGGAGGGCGATTTCGCCGATAACGAGATCGCGATCAAATCGGCCTATCTGGCCTGGACGACCGGCTTCATGGGCCAGCAGGCCGAGTTCGCGCTGGGCAACCGGCTGAACGATCGCGGGCTGGACGGGTCGAGCGGCACCATTTCGGTGCCCTTCCTGGAGCGCAATTTCGTCGGGCAGGGGATCATCCCCGTACGCGGCTTTTTCGGGCTGGGCGCGGCGGCGCGCATCTATGGCGATGGCTGGCATGTCGGCGTGCAGGTGTCGGGCGACGACATCAACAATCCCGGGACCGCCGGCGACGGCCTGACCATCGGCGCGCGGGCGCACTGGAACCCGGTGAAGACGGCGGACTGGCTGCTCCATCTGGGCGTATGGGGCTTTCACGAGGATCTGGCGACCGACGTGGCTCGTCCGACCCGCGCCATCGCGGTCGGCGGTTTCTTCAACGACAATCTGCGGATCTCGGCGGGCAGCTTCGCCAATGCCCGGTCGGGCGACGGCTATGGCTTCGAGCTGGGGGCCTTCCACAAGTCGCTCTGGGCTTATGGCGAATATGGCTCCCGGACGCTGCGTAACGTCACAGGCTCGACCGACCAGAATGCCTGGGCGGTGCAGGGCGGCTGGTTCCTGACCGGCGAGACCCCGCCTTACCTGACCCGCGGCGGCGTGTGGAGCCGTCCGCGCGTGCTTCGCCCCTTCACCTCGGGCGGCAGCGGCGCGGTGGAGTTGGCGACGCGGTACGAGGAACTGGATTATAGCGACAATCCGACCGCCGGGCGCGGCACCGCGCTGACACTGGGGGTGAACTGGTATCTGAACAATTTCGTTCGGCTGCAATTGAATGCCATCGACTGGTCGGTCGCGAACCCGGTTGCGGGGCGGCTGGCGAAGGACCATGGCCAGACCTTGATCGGACGGGCGCAAATCGCGTTCTAGGGGATGGGGCGCGCAGGACGAATGGAACGAGATGCGGTGGAGACGACGTAATTTGGCCTCGATGAGCGCGGACGTGAATGACGGGCTCGCCCCCGGTGTGGAGGCGGTGACCAGCGGTGCACGTTCCTCGGAGCCGGTGCAGACGCGCGGCTACCGCGTCATCGCGCTCGTCGTCGCGTCCGCGCTGTTCATGCAGCAACTGGACGGCACCGTCCTGACCGTCGCACTGCCGACCATGGCGCGGGACCTGGCGACGCCCGCGACCAGCCTCAGCCTCGCGCTGACCAGCTATTTGCTCGCGCTCGCCCTGTTCATCCCGGCGAGCGGGACGCTGGCCGACAAATTCGGGTCGCGGACCGTCTTCTGCTCGGCGATCGGTATCTTCCTCCTCGGCTCGGTACTGTGCGCCCAGTCGGGGACGCTGCCGACCCTGGTCGCCGCGCGCTTCTTGCAGGGGATTGGCGGCGCGATGATGGTGCCGGTCGGGCGGCTGGTCCTTCTCCGCAGCGTCGCCAAGGAGGACATGGTGCAGGCGCTGTCCTGGCTGGTGATGCCCGCGCTGATCGGGCCGATCCTGGGGCCGCCGCTGGGCGGGTTCATCGTCACCTGGCTCGACTGGCGCTGGATCTTCTATCTCAACATTCCGATCGGCATCATCGGCATGGTGGGGGCCTGGATGCTGGTGCCCGAGGTGCGCGGCGACGCACGGACGCGCTTCGACGTGTCGGGCTTTTTCATGTCGGGCGTTTCGCTCGGCTGCCTGCTGTTCGGGTTCGAGCTGGCGAGCCGTCCGGGGACGGGCTGGGTGGCACTGGTCCTGCTGATCGTCGGCGCGGTGTTCGGCTGGATCTATATCCGCCATGCCCGGCATACCCATGACCCGATCCTCGACCCGACCTTGATGCGCGTCACGACCTTTCGCCTGTCGGTGATCGGCGGGTCGCTGACCCGGATCACGCAAGGGGCACAGCCGTTCCTCCTCCCGCTGATGTTCCAGCTCGGCTTCGGGTTGAGCGCGGCCAAGACGGGGACGATCACCATGGCGGGCGCGGTCGGCGCGCTGGCGATGAAGGCGCTGGCCCCGCGCGTCCTGCGTCGCTGGGGCTTTCGGCAGAGTCTGATCGTGTCGGGGCTGGTCAGCAGCGCAGGCTATGCGACCTGTGCATTCTTCCGGCCCGACTGGCCGATCCCGCTGATCACCTTCGTCCTGGCGCTGTCGGGCTTCTTCACCTCGTTCCAGTTCACCGGGTTCAACGCCATCGCCTATGCCGATGTGGACAAGGAGCGGATGAGCGCGGCGACCAGCTTCTATGCGACCTTTCAGCAACTGACCCTGTCGCTGGGTATCTGCACCGCCGCGACCGTGCTGGAATTGGGGACGCTGATCGAGGGGAAGGGCGGGCCGACGCTCAACAGCTTCTCGGCGGCGTTCCTGGTGGTGGCAGCGATCTCCACCTCGGCGATCATCTGGAACCGCCGCTTCGCCCCCGATGCGGGCGCGGCGATGAGCGGGCATCATGAGGCGAGGAGCGACGGGGACTGACGATCCACAACACCGCTCTCCTCGAACAAACGGCGACGACAAGGCTTGCCAAGGACCGCCGTTCTCGCCTAGCTTTGCATATGCAATAACGCATTTGCATATGCGAGAATGAGATCGGCGTGCTTTGCGGGTGAGCCGGCATGGACGGGAACCGCACGCGGTGGCGCGGGCGGGCGCTCAGGTCAGGAGAGGCGGATATGAAGACGACGAGACGGGAGATGATCGGCGGCAGCATGGCGGCGGCGGCGCTGGCCCCGGCGGTGGCATCGGCGGCGACCTTTGCGCAGCAGATGGGGGCGGGACGTGCGCTCAGGGTTCCGCCACCGGCGCGCTTCACCGCGGACTGGGAGTCGCTGACCGCCGGGTACAGCGTGCCCGACTGGTTCCGCGACGCCAAGTTCGGCATGTGGGCGCATTGGACCGCGCAATGCGTGCCCGAGGCGGGCGACTGGTATGCGCGCAACATGTATCTGCCCGGCACCCGTGCTTATGAGCATCATGTGAAGCATTACGGCCACCCGGCCGATGTCGGCTTCATGCAGATCCAGAATATGTGGAAGGCCGATCGCTGGGACCCGGGCCGGTTGCTCGATCTCTACAAGAAGGCGGGCGCACGATACTTCATGGCGCTGGCGAACCATCATGACAATCTCGACGCCTATGACTCGCGCTATCATCCCTGGAACACGACGCGGGTCGGCCCGCGCAAGGATATCGTCGGTACCTGGGAAAAGGCGGCGCGCGAGCGGGGGATGCGCTTTGCCGTGTCCAACCACTCGGCCCATGCCTGGCACTGGAACCAGCCCGCTTATGGCTATGACCCCACCGGCAAGCGCGCGGGCGAACGCTATGACGCATGGAAGCTGACCGCGGCGCAGGGGCGCGGGCAATGGTGGGACGGGCTGGACCCGCAACAGCTTTATGTCGGTCGTCACATGCCCATGCCGGACGGCATCCGCACGGTGGAACAGGCCAATGCCTGGCACGACGCCACCGACCTGTTGTGGAACGAGGGCGTACCGGCGGGCACCGACTTCGCCGCCAACTGGCTGCTCCGCGCCAAGGACCTGGTCCAGAAATACAAGCCGGACATGGTCTATTTCGACAATTTCGACCTGCCGCTGGAGAAGTACGGGCTGGAGTTCACCTCCTGGTTCTACAACCAGTCGATGCAGTGGAACGGCGGCAGGCTGGAAGCCGTGGTGACGGGCAAGATGACCCCGCCGCAGCGGCGCATGGGCATCGTCGACGACGTGGAGCGCGGCGGCAAGAATTATATCGAGCGCTTCCCGTGGCAAACCGACACCTGCATCGGCGGCTGGCATTACGACATCGATCACTATCGGAACGACAGTTACAAGTCGGCGGCCAACGTGCTCCACACGCTGTGCGACGTGGTGTCGAAGAACGGCAATTTGATGCTGTCGGTGCCGATGCGCGGCGACGGGACGATCGACGACAAGGAGGAGAAGGTCGTCGAGGAGATCGCCGACTGGATGAGCCGCAACGGCGAGGCGATCTATGGCAGCCGCCCGTGGAAGATCAATGGCGAGGGGCCGACCAAGGCCAATTCCGGCCTGTTTTCCGAGGGCGGGCCGAAATCGGCCTATACCGCCAAGGACGTCCGCTATGTGACGCGGAACGGCAATCTCCATGCGCTGGTGCTGGGCTGGCCGGAGGACAATGTCGCGCGGATGACCCTGCTGGGCAGCGACAATCCCAGCATGCCGGGGCAGATCCGCCGTGTGACGATGCAGGGCGACAACAGCCCGCTGCCCTTCAAGCGGACCGGCCAGGCGTTGGAAGTCACCCTGCCCGAACGCGCCCGCCATCCGATCGGCGTCGCGCTGATTATCGCGGGCGAGGGGGTGACCGCCTGAGTTCGCCGGGGAGGCGGGGTATGTCGCCCCCCGGGCCTTCGGAATCCTCCCCTGCAAGGGGAGGGGGACCATGCGAAGCATGGTGGAGGGGTGTCCCGCCATCGAGCGCGCGACACCCCTCCGTCAGGCCTGACGGCCTGTCACCTTCCCTGCAAGGGGAGGAATGGATTGCCCCCGGCCTTCGCCGGGACGCTCACCCGTTCTGCGAGGCGATCCGGTAGCGGAAGTCCGAAAAATCGACATGCCCGCGCATCGCGTCGTCATGGACGGTGAACAGCCCCACCCGGTCGCCGCGATAGTCGCGCCATTGCAGGTCGTAATGCTCGCCGAAGCGCCGGAACCGGCCGCCACCACCATCATGCTCGAAGATCGCCCGCCCGTCATCGCCCCAGCGGGTGGCGAGGCGGATCAGCGGCATATCGATCACCGGCCCCTCCTTCACCACATCGCCGCGCGCGAAGCAGAGCCGCCTGCGCCCTGCCGATTGCCGCACCCCGATCCAGGCTCCGGCGGCGGAGAGGTGGCACAGCCCCGCCGTCTGCCCATCCACCATGCCGGACAGGTCGAGGACCACGCTGGCCCGATTGTCCGCCGTCCGCCACGACCTCTGGCTGAGCAGGTTGCCGACTCCGCGCAATCCCTTGAAGGCTGGCGGAAAGGCCTTCAGCCGCAAATGGCCGGGCCGCTCGGTCAGGCTGAACGCCTCGTGCCGGGGGGCATGGTTCCATTCCCAGACCGGCTTGATCCCCCCGCGAAACTCGTCGGACATATCGGGCAGGGGCGGGCGGGGCGATGCGATGGGCTTGCGCGACCGCCAGACCATGTTGCCGATCCCGTCCGGCCCGGCGCGCCCGATGATCGGCCAGCCCCCGGTCCAGGTGACGGGCAGCAGGCACATGGCGCGCCCCTGCCAGTCGCCATGGCCCTGATGGGTCAGGAACCACCAGCTTTTGTCGCGGGCTTGCAGCAACGCGCCCTGATTGGGCTCGCTATCGACCGGGGCGTTCACATGGCCGAGTTGCACCGCGCTCGCCTGCGCGAGGCCTGGCAGGCTGGTCGCGCGCTTCATCATCGGAACGCGGCCCTCGGGCTTCACCTCGCTGAAATAATGATAATAGAGCGGACCGAACTTGTAGAGCTTGCTCGCCTCCGACCCCTCCGATTGGTGGATGGGCAGGGCGGAGGCCCGGTCCAGCGTCAGCCCGTCTTCGCTCATCCGGTACAGGCTGATGACATAAGACCGCCCCGTAACCGGATCGGCGGCGAAGCGGGTCATCACCAGCCAGGCCGATCCGTCCTCGTCCCAGAAGGGGCAGGGGTCGTCATACCCCGCCTCGCGTAGCAGCGACCGGGGCGGCGTCCAGGGCCCTTCGGCGCGCTCCGCCGTGGTGACGTACAGGCCGCTGTCGGGGGAGGCGAAGTAGATGTAGAAGCGCCCGCCGTGATGGCGGATCGCCCCCGCCCACATGCCCCGGCCATAGCCCCGCATCCGGCGCCAGCCGAGCGCCTCCTCGCCCAGCAAGGCGAGGTCGGGCACCGCATGGCCGATGGTCGTCCAGTTGACCATGTCGCCTGAGCGCAGGATGACCATGGCGGGGCTGGTGTGCAGGGTCGAACTGATCGCGTAATAGGTGTCGCCGACCCGGATCGCGTCGAGATCGGAATAATCCGCCGGGATGATCGGGTTGACGAAGCTGCCATCCCCCTGATCGCCCCAGCGTGGCAGGGGCGAGGCGGTGGCCGGTCCCGCGGCGGAGGCCTGTCCCGGGCACAGCGCGATACCGCCCAGCGCCGAAAGCCCCAACATGACCGAACGTCGGTCCGACTTGCTGTCCATCATCACCCGCTTCCCGTCCTCATTCCGAGCCCGCCGCCGGATCATCGCCCGGCGGCGGGCATAGGTTCTTTGCGTGGGCGGAGCCAGCCGACAAAGCCGCCCTGCGACCGCAACGGCACCTCGATCGCGCCGGTCGAGCGCACCGTCCGCTCGGTCCGGGTGAAGGCGTCGGGGTGCGCCTGGTCGTCGGCCAGCGAGACGAGCCTCCACTCGCCCCCGCCCAAAAAGCCCAGATCGACCTTCAGCGGGCGCGCCGTGGGGCCATTGATGACCGCGACGAACCAGTCCTTGCCGCGCCGCCGGGCAAAGCCCGCCATCTCCCCGGGTTCGCTGCCGGGCAGGACGATGGTTTCGTCCCAGATCGACGGGATCGCCTTCAACACGTCGAGCGCGGGGTTTTCGAGATAGGTGCGCGGATGGCCGCCCATCACCAGATAGGGCGAGGTGAAGAGGATCGCCTGCGCCACTTCGTGCGACCAGCTATTGCCCTGCAACTCCTTCGGCTCGAACACGGTCGGCGTATAGTCGCCCGGCCCGACGACATAGCGGGTGAAGGGCAGGATGGTGTCATGGTCGGGCGGCAGGACGCGCTTGTACCGGGTAATATGCCATTCATGCCCGCGCACGCCTTCGCGGGTCAGGACGTTGGGCCAGGTCCGCTCGGTCCCGGTCGGCTTCATCGCGCCGTGGAAATCGACCATCAGCCGCCCGGCGGCGGCGTCGCGGGCGAAATCCTCGTACCATTGGGTCCAGACATGGTCGGGATGCTCGGGGAAATCGACCTTCACCCCGACGATCCCCATTCGGGCATAGCGGCTGAGCAGCGCGCGTCGCGCGGCGGGATCGAACGTCTCCTTGCTGTGTACCCACACCCAGATGTCGATCCCCTGCGACCGGGCATAGTTCACCGTGTCGGCCAGCGTCTCCCAGGGGCGTTTCCAATCGGCCCAGCCTTCGTCGACGAGATAATAGGGATAGCCCATCTGTTTGGTCCAATCGACCCATTGATGCTGGTCGTTCTCCAGAGGCGCGCCGATCGCCAGCCATTGCCAGGTCGAGCGACCGGGACGGATCCAGTCGGCCTTGGCGAGCGCGGGCGAGGGGGGCGGGTTGAGGTTCTGGACCAGGGTCGAGTTGACCAGACCGGTCAGGTCGCGCGCCACGATCGTCACCCGCCAGGGCTGAACCACCGCCGCATCGGTCCGCCATCCCTTGGGCTCGGTATAGAGGCCGCCCGCCAGCAGACCGTTCGCGTCGGGCGTGATCGCCATGTCGCCGTAATTGACGACCTGCGCCTCGCTGATCGTCACCCAATATCGGTCGATCCTGGCGGTCAGCGGCATCCCCAGCGGCTTGCCGACGACATCGCGCAGCGTCTTGGCCGCGTAGATATCCTCATATCCCGGATCGCGAGCGGTGACCCAGACACGGGGGTCGGCAGCGGCGAGTTTCCAGCCGGAGCGATCGCCCTCGATCATTCGCCCGGCCTTGGCGGGCAGGCGAAGGCGGACGCCGACGCCGTCATCGGCGACATGGAGATCCGCCTCGAACCGGGTGCCGTGCGCGGTCAGGCTGACACTGGCGATATTGGCGCGGTCCACCGCCTCCGTCTTGCCGCCGAAGAAGCGATAGCGGGTGTCGGTCTTGCGACGCTGAACCGTCCCGATCGCGGCCCCGTCACCCAGTTCGACGCCGTCGACGCGCATCCCGAGCGGCGAGGGATCGAGCACCGGTCGCCCATCGACCGTCACGCGATATTGCAGCTTTGCCCCTATCGTCCGACAGGGCCGCCTGGACCTTGCCGTCCGGGCTCGCGATGGTGACGGTCCTGGCCTGCGCCGCCGACAGCGGCGCCATGATCGCGAAACACGCCATGGCCCAGCCACATGCGCCGTTTCGAAGCTGCGATCGGTGGAATATCGTCATGTCCTGGCCCCTTGCTTTCCCATGATGATCGACCGGACCGCGATCGGATGCCGCTCGGACTATGTCGGCTGGCGAGGGGCCGAGCCCGGGCAATGGCGATGCGCCCATGTCATGACGGCTCCGCCGCCGGGGACACGGCCACCCCCTTGGTCATCCTCTCCATACTATATTTGCATATGTGAAATCTAAATTTGGCTGTTGCAAGCAATTTGAGTCCGAGGCGCAGCGTTTTTCACACCCGGTACTTTAACATGCTGGTAACGCACGCCAAATTCGGCGGCCTTTCACTGCCCCGCGAAATAGCGCTCCAGCCGATCCGCTTCCGCCGGCGTGATCGCCGTGACCGAGCCGTGTTTGGGCGAGGTGAAGTTCGTCGTCTTCATCGGCGAGCCCGGATCGTTGAAATGGCCGATATCGCGGAAGGTCTTGAAGTCCCTGGTCTCCGAGAACCCCATATTGTTGGGCTTGGCGGCATAGACGTCGTACATCAGGACATAGGTGTCGGTGCCATGCCGACGCCATACCATCGGCGCCTCGGTCCCGATCTTTTCGGGATCGACCTTGGTCGGGTCATAGGCATAACCGCCCGTCAGTCGGCTCGACACCGCCTGGCGGATATTGCCGGTCCCGTCATCGGTGCTGAAGAACAGGTGATAGCGATCGCCGACACGGGTGATGTCCCCGTCCACCGTGCTCTTGCCCGCGCGGGGGAAGGGGAAGAGCGGCTTGGGTTCGGTGGTCAGCGTGAGGAACGCCGGGTCGGCATAGGCATAGACCAGGTAATTCTTGCCATCGCCGATCCGGGTGGAGAAATAGACCATCACCTGGCGTCGCCGGGTGTCGTAAAAGGCCTCGGGGGCCCAGGCGATGCCCATCTTGCGATAGGCGGGGAACAGACGGGTGATATCGACCCGCGCGTGCGTCCAGTGGATCAGGTCGCGGCTCTTCATCAAGATGATGGCGCGGTTGTTGCCCCAGCCATAATCCGCCGCCGGGCGCTCCCATTCGGTCGAGCGCAAACCCTCCTTCTGCGCATAGATGTGCAGGTCGGTCATCGTCAGCTAGAAGGCGCCGTCCTCGCCCCGCATAAGATAGGGATCGCGTATCCCCTTCTGCCCCGCCACCGCCTCGCCCGACAGCACCGGTTGCCCGTCATTGACGTCGGTGAAGCGGTATCCGTCGCGCGACACCGCGAAATGGAGCGAATGGACATGCTCCTTGAAATAGCTGAGCAGATAGGCGGTTCTGGCTTTTTCAGGCGGCGATGCCGGGCTCGGCATGCGCGCCAGTTCGGGGACGATCCGCAACTGCCGCGCCGTGGGGGGCGGCGGGTCCTGCGCCATAACTACGCCGCCGCCCAACATGAGCGCCGCGCCCAGCCATCCCCATGCCCATCGCCTGTTCAAAGCGACTCTCCCCTCCGACCATGTTCTCAGTTGTCTGAGTTTTTTTCAGTTCGGTGGGCAAGTCAATCGCCGAGGGCGTCGCCGTTGCGGCCGGCCGGGGCGACGGGTTTCAGGCCGTCTTCTGGATCAACGGCTCGATCCGCAGATTGACGATGTCGCAGGTAGGGGAGCGGGTTAGGGCAAAGAGGATCGCATCCGCCACATCCTCGGGCGGCAGCATCCGGCCCGCCGCGATGGCGGCTCGTTTCTCCTCGGCGTCGCACGCCTGCATCTCGCTGTCGACCGAGCCCGGCTGGATGATGCTGACCTTGATGCCCTTGTCCGCCACCTCCTTGCGCAGCGTCTCGGCAAAGGCCTGGACGCCCGCCTTGGTCGCGGCATAGACGCTTTCGCCGGCCGCCTTGATCTCGGTGCTGATCGACCCGACGAACAGCAGGTGGCCGCCGCCCTGTTCCTCCATCCGCAGGATCGCGGCGCGGGCACAGGCGAGATAGCCGGTCAGATTGGCGTCGATGACATAGCGCCAGTCCGCATCCTCCATTTCGTGAATGGGTTGCGCCCCGACCGCGGCGCAGGCGACGAGCATGTCGATCCCGCCCAGCCGCTCATCGACCGCGGCGAAGACCAGCTCGATCCCGTCGCGCGTCGCCGCATCCTCGACCACGCCCGACACATCGCCCTCAACGCCCGCCAAGGCCTCGTCCAGCGACTCCCGGTGCCGTCCGAACGTCAGGATGCGCGCGCCATGCGCCGCCAGCGCCTTCAGCGTCGCCCGACCGATGCCGGTGGTGCCGCCGGTCAACAGGATGCGCCGGCCCGAGAGATCGGTGGTGCGGTTCTCGGTCATGGCTATTCCCTATTCCCAGGTGAGGATCAGGCGTCCCTGCGCGGGGACGCGGTAATCGACGCGGTCGGTGCCGGTCATGTCGGGGGCGATCGTCTCGCCGCTCGCCGCCGTGATACTGCTGTCGGTCAGCTTGCGCCGCTTGAGCCGGACGAGGCGGAGATTGGCGGTGCGCGTCTCGCCGCCGTCGAGCAGGATCGACAGCGCCCGGTCGCCGATCCGCTCCACCGCGCGGACCAGCATGTCGCAGAACAGGCGGAAGGGCGCGCCCTCGACATGGTGGAAGGCGCGGCTGGCGAAGATGAAGGCGGCACCCGCGCCATAAACCTCCTGCCCCACCTGCCCGGCGGGTTGGCCGTCCGGATAGAGATCCTCCAGCGGGAAGGAGAGGGAACGGTCGACATGGCCGTTCGCCTCGCGCTGCTCTTCCGCGATCGCCTCGGGCGGCAGCGCGTCGGGATAATAATACCAGGCGCGCGACAGGACGTAGCGACAATATTCGCCCAGCAGCATCCGCGCCTCGGGCTCCAGATCGGGGCCGCCGTCGTTCAGATACTGCTCGAATGCGACGAAGCTGTCGAAACATTCGTACATCGCCATATAGGGTGCATCCTGGAGGCAGGTGACCGCCATGAACGTCTCATAGTGCACGGCATGGCCGATCCTGCTGTCCCACAGCACGGCATTGTGCAGGAAACTGGCGAGATAGACATAGCTCTGCTCGCGATAGACGTCGCGATTGGTAATCCGCCACAGCCGCATACAGGCCGCCGCGCCCCAGGCGGTCAGGTTCGCCTGATAGTTGATGTTGAAGCGCAGGCCGATGGCGGCGTCGATCGCCGCGCGCGCTTCGTCCAGATAGGTCTTGTCGTCGGTCAGCTCGAACGCCTGGAGCATCACCCAGGCATAGACGCCGCCGACATCGGTCTGCCCGCGCCCATCGACGGGGGCATCCTTCTCGATGATCGAGAAGTCGGTCACGTCATACTGTATCGGCCAGCGATAGTCGAAATGCCGCGCCGCCCTCACGCCGTAGTCGATCGCCTTCAGGAACAGGTCGCGCGCCTCTCGGTCGCCGTCGAGCGCCAGCGTGCCGAGGTTGAGCAGCGGGTGATAGAGATACCAGCTGTCGACCGCATCGGCCTGTTTGTCCTTGCCGACATTGGGCAGATAGCGGCGAAAGGTGCGCAGCTCCTCGTCGTAGAATTTCGACAGCCCGGCCTGCAATTCGGCTTGCAGCGGCACCGGCTCGCCCAGCCAGCGGCTCCATTGGTGGAGCGCGGCAACGACCGTCATCTGCACCATGATGTCGGGATATTCGGACGCGGTATAGGGATGGATGTAGCGGTGGCCGTAATGGCGGATCGTCGCCTCCGGCGCGTGCTCCAGATCACCAATGGTCCGCTCCGCCCGGTCGATCCAATCGCGATATTCGACCGGCGGCGGCTCCAGCAGATCATAGCCATTGCCCAGCATCTGGACGAACTGGCGCGCGGACTCGCGCTCGTGCGGCGGGGCCTGATGGCGGAAGACCAGGATCGCGTCGGACAATGTCACCGTCTGGCCGGGCGTCAGTGCGACCTTGGCGGGATCGGCCTGGGGCTCGGGGACGGGCAGGGCATAGCCCAGTTCCGGCCAGGCCCCCGCCACCGCCTCGCGCGGCACGGTGCCGGTCGCGCGGTAATAGTCGTTCGAGGCGGTCAGGTTCTGGATATACAGGACATTGCCGAACGCCGGTTCGTCGATCCGGAAATAGAGCAGCCCAGTGTTCAGCCCGCGCTGCGTCGCTTCGACCTCGCCGGTCGCGCGGGTGGGGTCGTCGCCCGCGCCCAGCGGATAAAGGTCACGCGGCGCGAAAGGCAGGATCGTCGGCCGGGCGGGGGTGAAGCGGGTGACGATCCGCACCCGCTCCACCGCGTCGCGGTTCGCGAAACAGGTCACGACATGCTCGCCCATCGCGCTGGTCAGACGCAGGCGGGCGGCCTCGCCCGGCTCGGGCGGAAGCGGCTCGCAATCGAAGGATGTGGGGATGAAGGCGGCCCGGACGGCCAGACCGCCGCTGCGCCCGCGCCGTATGACCGCGAAGGCCGAGTCCGTCGTGCGGTACAGCGCGACCGTCAGTTCGCCGACATCGAAGCGCGCCAGCGGCTTGGGATCGCCCCGCAACATCTCGCGCAAGTCGAGGAGATGGGGGCTGATGGGCGGCGGCGCCTCGGCAGTCGCCGTTCGGGGCATGGGACCACTCCGATAGGATGACAGGGTCTGCGGAAAAGCCGCCGGAGCCGGGGTCGGTTCCAGTAAAAGTATTCAAAACCAATCGCTTGCTAACCTGCGTCAGCGCATTCGCGGCCGCTGTTCCGCGCGCTTCAGCCCGATGCGGAGCCTGGCATCGCGAAGCAGCGCGGCGGGAAGGTCGGTCGCGGCGCGCAGGCCCGCGACCGAGGAGATGTTGCGGATGCTTCGCCGCGTCTCGTTCAGCACCTGTCCGACCATCTCGCGCCGCTCGATCTCACCCGTCTCGCGGACCAGCGACAGGCGATGAACGGCATATAGGCCGATCAGCCCGGCCAGCAGGAAATAAAAGTCCCAGGCGGTCAGCACGATGGGCAGGGTGAAGACGCCGTTCGGACTGCTCCAGCGGGCGACCAGTTCGAACTGGCGGGCGGCGAAGAATTGCGCGAGCAGCCCGCCTGATATGGGCGCCACCCCTGCGGCGACGGCGGTGGTCATCGCACTGGTCGCGACATAGGCGGTGGCCGAGCCCTTGGGCGACAGCTTCAGCGCGATATTGGTGCTGGCCAGCGTTACCCCGGCAATGGTCGCGCCCATGATCAGGTGCAGCCCGACCAGCCACAGCTTCACGGCCGTCCGGTCGCCCAGTTGCGATGCGCCGATCATCGCGACGATCGCCAGGATATAGGCGGGCGCGCAGACCGCCAGCACCGACTTGTTGGCGAACCGGTCGCTCAGCCGCCCCCAGAGCCGGAGCGCCAGGATATTGGCGATCTGGCTGGCGACGCCGAGGAGCAGAACGAAGCTGACCGCGAAATGCAGTTGGCGGACGATGAAGACGGTGAAGAAGGGCGTCGCCAGGTTGATCGCGAACTGCCAACTCGCGATGAAGACCAGCAGACGGCGGAAATTAGGATCGCCAAGCGGTTGGCGCAGCAACTCGCGAAGGTTCACATGGCCTTTGACGGGCGGCATCAGCGGCTCCGGCATCATCGCGACGATCCGCGCGCTGATGAGCCCGGTGACGCAGCCCGCGGCGAACATCGCGGCGAATACGGCATTGCGGGCCCCCGATCCCGCCGCCGTCCAGTCGAAGGCGAGCGCGGCGACCAGGCCCAGCACAAGACTGACGGCGGTCAGCCAGACGGTGCGGCGGGCGAACACATCGCCCAGCCGCTCCTCGGGCGCAAGATCGCGCATCCAGCTATTCCAGGCGCAACCGCCGACCGCGCCCAGTCCGCAGAGCAGCATCTGCGCGGTCAGAAAGACCAGCAGCGCGGTGGTCCCGCTGAAAAAGGAGAGCATGGCCATCACCGCCAGCATCGTCCGCCCGATCAGACTGGCGACCACTGCGATCTGCTTGCGCCGTCGCCAGCGTTCGATGAGTTGCACGGCGGGGAGTTGCAGCAACTGCGCGAGGAAGGGCATCGCCGCGAGAATGCCGACCATGACGTTGGACGCGCCGAGATGGAGCGCGAAGGCGGTCAGGATCACCCCGCTGGTCAGCGCCGCCGCGCCGCCCGAAAAGACCGCTTCGTTGACGAGCAGCCGCAAGCCGCGCTCGCGATCGGCGATCGTCAACTGGGGTTGCGGGTCGAGTGTCATCCGGCCCGGTCAACGGACTTTGTGCGGACCGGGTTTCGACCGGTTCGCCCGTTAGTTGATTTAGATCATTGAGAATAAAAGAAAATCATAACGATCATTCGCCACCTTCACGGCCTTGGCGGGTTGGGCCTTGCAATGCTCCCCTTTGGCCGGACCCGTTTCGCATGACCCTGATATCGGATTGCCGGATCGCCCTGGTCCTTGCAGGGGGCAATGCGCTGGGGGGCTATCAGGCGGGGGTGTACGAGGCGCTGCATGAGGGCGGCGTCCAGCCCGACTGGATCGTCGGCACCTCGGCGGGCGCGGTGAACGGCGCGATCCTGGCGGGCAATGCGCCGGAGGATCGGCTGGATCGCCTTCACGCGTTCTGGCGGCCCCGGGTGTCGGCCAGCCTGGATCATGGCGAATCCTTCGACACCTGGCGGCGCAGCGGTGAGGTGATGGCGACGATGCTGACGGGGCATGGCGGCATGTTCGCCCCGCTCGGCACCGCGCTGGCGACCCGCGATGCGCCCGCGCTCTACGATACCGCGCCGCTGGGGCACAGCCTGTCCCGGCTGGTCGATTTCGATCGTCTGAACGCGGGGGCGGTCCGCTTCACGGTCCAGGCGGTGGCGCTCGACACCGGAGCGGAGGTGCTGTTCGACAATCGCGCGGCGCGGATCGAACCCGATCATGTCCGCGCGAGCGGTGCCATGCCGCCCGCCTTTCCACCGATCACGGTCGATGGCGTGACCTATGTCGATGGCGGCCTTTCGGCCAATCTGCCGCTCGACCCCGTTCTGGGCGAACCCCAGGATCGACCGGTGCTCTGCATCGCGGTCGACCTGTTGCCGCTCGCGGGTTCTCGCGAGCGGACGATCGGCCATCTGATCGCACGGGCACAGGACCTGACCTTCGCCGCGCAATCGCGCCGGACGATCGCCGCGTGGCGACACCGCTATGACGGCGATCCGGCGCTGGCGGACCGGGCCGTCGCGCTGGCGCACCTGACCTATGCCGACCAGCAACGGGAGGTGGCGGGCAAGGCAATGGACTTTTCCGGTCTGTCCGTGCGCCAGCGGTGGGACGCGGGGCGTCGGGACGGCGCGTTGCTGCTCGACCGATTGCGCGAAGGCGCGATCCCGCTCGGTCGGGCCGGGCTGCATCTGACCGGTATTGCCGATGGAGAGGTACAGGAGGAACGCCCATGAAAGCCGCGCGCAAGACCGCCGATGGACGCTTCGAGATCGCCGAGGTGGAGGAGCCCCGGCCTGCCCGCCGACGACTGGGTCAAGGCGCGGGTGCGGATGGCGGGCATCTGCGGCACCGATCTGCGCCATTGGGAAGAGCCCAAGGAGGAATTTCATTGCTGCATCATGGGCCGTGAACTGGCGGGCGATGTGGTCGAGGTGGGACCGGCGGTCCAGCGGGTGGCCGTGGGCGACCGGGTGCTGGTCGAATCCGTACTGGGCTGCGGCCATTGCGAATGGTGCCGGGTCCAGCAATATAATCGCTGCCCCGATCTTTATGACACCCGCCGGGCCAGCGTCTCGCGCGCCTATGCCGAATATGTCGTCGGGCCGCAGCACAAATTCCACAAGCTGCCCGACAGCGTCGGCTATGACGATGCCGCGCTGCTCGATACCTATGCGGTGGCGCTTCATGCCCAGCATCTGTCCGGCCTGACCATCGGGTCGCGCGTCGCGATCATCGGCGCGGGGCCGATCGGGCTGGGTCAGTTGATGCTCGCCAAAGCCAGCGGCGCCGCCGTGACGATCATCGACAAGCTACCCCATGCGCTGGCGCTCGCCGAGCGGCTGGGCGCGGACAGGATCGTCCGGTCGGACCGGGAGGATGCCGAGGCGGCGGTCCGCGCGATGAGCGACGGGCGGGGCGCGGATATCGTGTTCGAATGCGCAGGCGGCACCTCCATGCCGGAGACGCTGCCCCTCGCCACCCGGCTCGTCCGGCGTGGCGGCCGGGTCGTCATCGTCGGTGGCTTCGACGATGGGCCGATCGCCATCCCGCTGGAATGGCAGCGCATCCAGATGTCCGAGATCACCCTGATCCCCAGCGCCAGCTTTGCCTTTCATGACATTCATGCCGAACAGGTCGAGGTGCTCGACCTGCTGGTCCGGGGCAAGCTGAAGACCCGGGAACTCATCACCCACCGCTTCCCACTCGACCGGATCAACGAAGCATTCGAAACCGCCCAGGACCGTCGTCGCACCGGGGCGATCTTCGTCGGCCTCGTCCTATAGTCCTTCGGGGCTCCGCGGGATTAAGCAAGCAACCGGCTGATAGGGCGACCAAAAAAGTCCGGAATAAACCATTCCGTACACGCCCCGTTTACCCGATTTCGTCATGCGGGTCGGGATGGTTCATGACGTGTTTCTCAACCAAGGGACGCCAGCGATCGGCGGAGCGGGGCCGACCGGGATCGGCGCGATCCGCAGGCTGGTCGGCGACCGCCGTGGCAATGTCATGCTGCTCTGGGCCTTCGCGCTTATCCCGATCCTGGCGCTGGTCGGTTCGGCGATCGATATCGGCACGGGCTATGTCGCGCGCAAGCAGATGCAGATTGCCTGCGATGCCGGTGTCCTGGCGGGGCGACGCGCCATGACGACCGGCGCGGTCGACGATGCGGTCCGTGTCGAAGCCGCCAAATTCTTCAACTTCAATTTCAAACAGGGTCTGTTCGGCGCCAAGCCGTTCACCCCCTCCGTCACCAGCGACACCACGTCGAAGACGACGGTCGTGATCGATGCGGCCACCACGGTCCCGACCTCGATCATGCGCATATTCGGGTTCAAGGAATTGCCCGTCGCGGTCAGCTGCAACGCGTCGCAGGACTTTGTGAACACCGACATCGTCTTCGTGCTGGATACCACCGGCTCGATGAAGGACAAGGCGACCTCCAGCGACTCCGTCACCAAGATCGAGGCCCTGCGTGCCGCCGTCCTGGGTCTGTACGACCAGCTTGCGCCGATCCAGGCGCAGCTTGCCGCCTCCGGCATGCGCCTTCGCTATGGCGTGGTCCCCTATTCGAGTGCGGTGAACGTCGGAAAGGCAATCCGATCGGCCAGCCCCGATTATATGATTTCGGGCGCATGGACCTATCAATCGCGAGAGGTGGTGACCGATTCGAGAAGCTCGGATAGCTGCGGCAAACTCAACGGCAGCTATAATCGGGGGCGGGGAAGCTGCACCTATTTCCGCTACTTGCCCCGTTCGCTCGACACGGCGGCCTATGTCTCGGGGTCGAGCGTCGATGTGGCGGAGTTGATCGGAACCGCGGATGATAGCGGGGCGACGCCGGTCAGGACGGTCTCCCGAAAAATTTCCTGGCAAGGGTGCATCGAGGAGCGGCAGACCGTTCGCATGAGCGCAACCGAAACGGCGATCCCATCGGGGGCGACCGATCTCGACATCAATCTGATACCGAATAACGACGCCACCCGGTGGAAACCCTATTGGCCGGAGGTCGAATATACCAGTTACCAGGTCAGATATCCGACGGACATCTATAAGCCGCAATCTGCCTGTCCGACGGCGGCGGCGACCATGCGCATCTGGTCGAAGAGCGATCTGAAAACCTATCTGGACACGCTCGATCCGGACGGCGGCACCTATCACGACAACGGTATGATGTGGGGCGCGCGTTGGGCGTCTGCGGGTGGGATCTTCGGTCCGGGCAATCCGGATCGGTACAATATGATGCCGGTCAAGAAATACATCATCTTCATGACCGACGGCCAGTTCGCCACGGGTTATCCCGCGCTCTATTCCTCCTATGGCGTCGAACAGCTCGACGCCCGGGTAACGCCCGGCGGGGGAGCGTCCAACCAGACGGATCAACTCGCCCGTCACAAGCAGCGTTTCAACCTGCTCTGCTCGCAGGCCAAGTCGATGGGCTATTCGATATGGGTGATCGGCTTCGCCACCGCGCTGGATGCCTCGCTCACCAATTGTGCGAGCACCCCCAGCCAGGCGTCCACCTCAGCGGACCAAGCGGCGCTGATGGCGCGGTTCGTGGAGATCGGCAAGAACATCGGCGCGCTGAGGCTGACGCAATGAGGGGGCGGCGGATGACCATCCTCTCGCGGATCGGCGGGGACAGGCGCGGCGCCACCGTGGTCGAGTTCGCCCTGATATCCTTGCCCGCCATCGCCATGATGTGCGGATTGTTCGATCTGGGCTATCGACAATATGTCGCCACCCAGGTCCAGGATTCGCTCGACCGCGCCGCACGCCGGGTCACCGTGGGAACCGGCACGACGGCGGTGCAATTGACCGCCCTGGTCCAGGACAGCGTCTCGGCCATCTCGCGCGACGCCAGGGTCGTCGTCGCGCCCACCAGCTATGGCAAATTCCAGCAGATCGCCAGGGCCGAGCCGATCGTCACCGACAAGCCGCCGCTGGGCATCTATAATGCCGGGGACTGTTTCATCGACATCAACGGAAACGGAATATGGGATGCCGATGCCGCCAGGGCGGGGACCGGCGGGTCGGACGATGTGGTCCTCTATACCGCAACGGTGACCTATCCCGAGATCATGCCCATGCGAAAGCTGATGGGGTGGAGCGTCATGACCACGCTGACCGCCACGACGATGCTGAAGAATCAGCCCTACGCATCGCAGGCCGAGCCCGCCACGCTGTGCCATTGAGCGCCCTCCGCCAGCATTTCGCCGCGCTTGCGCGGGCGCGGCGGGGCGTCGCCATGATCGAGTTCGCGATCGCGGCCCCGGTCATCCTGTTGCTGGGCGTGGGCGGGGTGGAACTGGGCAATTACGTCATGGCCAATCTGCGAATGTCGCAGATCGCGATGGCCGTGGCCGACAATGCGGGACGCGTCCGGACGACCATAGACGAGGCGGACATCACCGAACTGATGATCGGCGCCATGAAGATGGGGGAGCCGCTTTCGCTGGCGGCGCATGGCCGCATCATCCTGTCCGACCTGGAACAGCGCACCACCGTGACCGGGCCCGATGGCAAGGGACCGGTGTCGAGCGACAATCCCAATGGCTATCGCCAATGGATCAGGTGGCAGCGTTGCGCCGGAGCATTGGCCGTGACCTCGACGCTCGGCGGACCCCTCGACGGTGCCGGTGCGGCGGTCTCCAATCTGGACGACAATGCGAACAGCGACCATGGCGCCGTCGAAGATGCGTTCGCGCTGGACGGGATGGGGAATGTGGGCCACCGTATCGCCGCGTCGACCGGCACCGCGGTGATGGTCGTCGAGCTGGTCTATGATTACCAGCCGCTCGCGCCGATCAGCCTGATCACCTCGGCACTGGGAAATCTGCGGATCCGACGGGTCATGGCGTTCAATGTCCGTGAGAGAACGGCGTATTCGCTCCGCAACGATGGTCAGCTTGCCGGGGGCAGACGCGCGGATTGCCGCCTCTATAGCGCAGCAGTCCCCTCGGTATGACCTCCGGGAAACAAACGCCGAGCTTGATGCTCAGGCCAACATGGTGTGCAGCGCGGGGCTGATCCATTCGATCGGTTCGCCCGGCGTACGCCACAGGAAGCGGGCGGCCAGCCCTTCGCGGATCGCCAGAACGCGGGCATCCTCGGGTTGGGCGACGCCCAGCGCAGTCGCCCAGGCATCGGCATGCATGGCGGATGAGTGGAGGACGCTGACGCTCATCGCATGCGCGACCGGGCGACCGGTTCGGGGATCGATCGTATGCCGACCCCGGACATAGTCCCCCGATGTCGCGACCGCGAGTTGGTGGAGCGCGACCCGCAGCGGCGCGAACCGGTCGTCCGGCGTTTCCAGATCGACCCACCAGGGATCGCCATCAGGCCGCAATCCGCGCCCGACCAGTTCGCCGCCGATTTCGACCAGCGCATGGCGCACGCCCCGATCGGCCAGCAGATCGGCGATCCGGTCGACCGCATGACCTTTGGCGATGCCGGACAAATCCAGCCGCAGGCCGCCCGGCTGGCAAAGGCGGCGGGGCAGGGGTTCATAGTTCAGGCGATGCCAGCCGCCGGAGGCAAGCGCGTCGCGGAACGCCGCACCATCGGGGGCATGGGGGGCGGGCGTGGCGCCATAGCCCCAAAGATCGACCAATGCCCCGATCGTCGGATCGAAGGCACCGTCAGAGCGGCGGGCGATGGCAAGACCCGTCGCCATGACCGTCGCGAAATCGGGCGGCAGGGTGACCCATGTCCCCGCCGCCCCGGCGTTGAACCGCGAAAGATGCGAGTCCGCCGCCCAATGGCTCATCTCCCCGACCAGTGCGTCGAGCCGGGTCTGGATGGCGGCGCCCAGCACCTCAGGATCGAGGTCGCGCGGGCGAGCGAAATGCACGCGCCAGCCGGTGCCCATCGTCTCGCCGCCCAGCGATACCGTCTGTGCGCCCCGGTCCCATTCCTGGAATGCCGCCGGGTCGAGCGCGACCGGCACGGCGATCCGCGGAACGGGGCGGGGCGCGGGCGTCATCAGGGCGCGGGGACCTCGACCGTGGTGGTGTAGCTCATGCGCCGTTCGGTCGCGCGCGGGATGCTGGGATGCGCATCGGTCGCGGTCGCGCTGATCCAATAGGTCCCCGCAATGGGCCATGTCACTCGGACCACGCCGTCCGTGCCGGTCGTCAGCTCCTGCGCCTGTTCGGCGGCGCGGAACTTCTTGCTGCCGGGCACGACCGTGACCTTGATCCCGGCGGCGGGCTTGCCGTCGATCAGGAAGCGGAACTGGCCGGGCTCGTCGGCGACCAGCGAGGAGGGGTGGCTGATCGGCTGGAACTCCAGCCCCTTGCCCGTCGGCGTGAAGGCGGCGGTGGTCGGTGCCCCGGCGGTGACGAAGGTGAAGTTGCGGCTGATGCTCTCGGTCAGCTTCACATCGGTGGCATTGGCCGGGATCTCCTCGACCGTCGCGACGGACCGCACCGGGGCGCCGGACTGGCCGGGTGCGCCGCCGCCCGGACCTCCGGGCCCACGCCGCCGCCCGACGCGCCACGTCTCGCCGTTCAGCGTGAAGCTGCCCATCACCGCGTTCATCTCGCTGCCGATCTTCCAGGTGCCGGGGCGGTCGATCTTGACGTCGAAGGTCGTGCGATAGCGGCCGGTGGCGCCGTTCTGCACCTCCGCCGGGGTTCCCTCAGGCGTCCAGACCTTCACCTGCTCCAGCGGAAAGGCGACGTGATCGGGATAGAAGAGGTCGTTGGAAATCGCCGCATCGACCGTCACCCACTGACCAGTGTCGGCCAGCGTCGTGGTGGAGGGCAACAGCCACATGCGGTGCGCGAGCGCGGGCGGGGCGAGGCAGGTCAGGCTGACCGTGGCGATCAGCATCGAAAGTCGGCGCATTTTGAACTCCCTGTTCAACGAATGGTGACCGAGCCGAGCTCGGTGGAACCGGTGGCGGAGCCCGTACCGGCGGGGGCGTTCAGCGGGATCGACACCAGCTCGCGGCCCCCGGTCTCGCGCGCCGCCTCGACATGCAGGACATATTGCCCGGCGGGCAGGTTGGCGGGCAGCGCAATGCGATAGGTGCCGGGCGGCCGGGTCGCGCCGGAGACGCCATTGGCGGGCAGGGTCAGGCCACGGCCCCCCTTGCGCCACCAGCTACGCAGATCGGCGAGCCATTTGGTCCCCGGCTCCGCCCCCGCCTTGCGGACGTCATACCAGACGAACAGGGTGCGCGCCGGACCGCCGCCTGCGGGCTCCAGCCATCCGGCGACATAGGGACGGTGATATTCGGCGACGTTCAGGCGCGGGATGGTGACGCTCACCGTGCTGGCCGCACTGGCGGCGGTGGGCACGGCAAGGATGGCGGTTGCGATCAGCGGGGCTTTGAACATGGATGTCCTCCGTTCAATGAATCAGGAAAAGGGCGAGCAGCACAGGGATCGCCAGGCTGGCACCGGCCAGCGGCCAGGTCGATGGTCGATGCCTGGCGTGAAGCTGGAGCAGCAGCAGGCCGGTCAGGGTGAAGATCAGGCAGGCGACCGCAAAGGCGTCGATGAACCAGAACCAGGCGTCGCCGGTGTTCCGCCCCTTGTGCAGGTCGTTGAGATAGGAGACCCAGCCGCGCCAGGTCGTCTCGGTCGAAACCCGGCCATTGCTCCGGTCGATGCTGACCCAGGCGTCGGTGCCCGGCGACGGCATGGCGACATAGACCTCCTCGTCGGACCATTCGGCGGCATGGCCGCTGGGGTCGAGCGCGTATCGGTCCGCGATCGCGCGTGCCACCGCGTCGGGCAGGGGTGCCTTGGCGTCATGCGGGCCCTTCAACTGGCCGAGCAGGGGGGCGGGCAGCACGCCGCCGCCTTGGGTCACGCGCGGCTCCGCCCCGATCGACGCGGCATGGTTGAGCGTCAGCCCGGTCACCGCGAACAGCATCATCCCCGTCAGCGACAGGGCCGCGCTGATCCAGTGCCAGGTATGAAGCTGTCGCAGCCAGATCGCCCGTGCCTTGCGCGGCGGGCGCGGTGTGCGGGTGGCGGCGGAAGAGGGCGGTCGGTCGGGCATCGAGAGGGAATCGTCCTTGCGGCACGGTGCTGGTCGACAGCCGTCTTAGCTATTGCGAGCGACTTGCAGAAGTGATTTTTCCGTCATGGCTCAGAACCGCGCCGCGATCCCCATCCAGACCCGCGCCGGATCGATGACATAGCCGAACCGCTCGAAGGTCAGCCGCTTGTCGAACAGGTTCATGACGCCGCCGTGCAGGGTGAAGCGCCGCGTCATCTTGTAGGACGCGCCGATGTCCACGGTCGTATAGGAGGGGGCGACGGTCGCATTGCCGCTGATCTGCGCCTCGGTGATCGCCTCCTCGCCACGAAAGATGCCGCGCACATAGCCGCTGAACCGCGTGTTCGGCTTCCAGTTGAGCGAGGCGCTGGCCTGCTGCTTGGGTGTGTCGTTCAGCGCCGCACCGATATTGGCCCCGCTCAACTGCTCGGAATCGGTCAGCGTCCCCGTCGCGTTCAGCCGCAGCGTCCGGGTCAGCGGGACATCCACCGTCGCTTCGATCCCGCGCACCTTGGCGCGGTCGACATTGACATAGGTCGTCGGCGGACGGCCGATCGAACTGAGCGGCTCGCCCGTGCACCAGGCATTGGCGACCAGACAAGTGACGCGGGTGATCTTGTCGTTGAACCGCGTGTCATAGGCGGTCAGGCTCGCCTGCACCGCGCCGCCGTCATAGAGCAATCCGGCCTCGACGGTGCGTGAGGTTTCCGGTGACAGGTCGGGATTGCCATAGATGGTGCCGCCCCGGCTCGACTGGCCCCAATCTGCCAGGGTCTGACGCAGATTGGGCGCGCGGAAGCCCTGCGAATAGCCGCCCTTCAGCGTGAAGGCGCGGTCGATCTCCCACACGCCATAGATACGCGGCGTCCAGTGGGTGCCATATTGCTGATCGTCGTCCATGCGCAGCCCGCCGGTCAGCCGCAGCCCGGTCAGCAGGGTCAGCTCGTTTTCCGCGAACAACGCCATCTGCCGCCGCCGCGCGCCGTCGCGGGTCGAGCCCGCCAGAAGGTTGCCGACCGTGTCGGTCAGGTCCTCATGGCGATAGAAAGCGCCGACGCTCAGGGAGTTGGACGGCAATGGCACCATCCAGATCGACTGGCCGACCAGGTTCTTGATCTGCTTGCCGTCCTGGATGCTCTTTGCATCCTCCAGCTGGAGATAGCTTTCCGATGTGGCGAAGCCCCAGCGGCCGCTATGGCTGATCGAGCCGACGGCGCGCCGTTGCGACTGGATCGTCTCGGTGCCGACCGGCACGGTCGCGCTGGTCGCCACCGTCTTGCCCGCCGTCGTCGTCACGGTCTGGCGATAATAGCCGAGTTCGGCGAGGAAGCTGTGATCGGGTCCGGCGTTCCAGCCGATCTTGCCCGCCAGGCTCTCGTCCTGACGCTCGGGCGAACCGCCGATGACGCGGTCCTCGGCACGCCGGGTCGCCGCGCCCTGCAACTGGATGCCGACCGATCCGGCGATCGGGCCGGACAGGTAGAAATTGCCGTCGCCGACATTGCCATAGTCGGAGCCGAGCTGCATCGTCCCGTTGACGCGCGCGCTGCCGCGCCAGGTCTTGGCGATCCGGCGGGTGATGATGTTGACCACGCCGCCCATCGCGTCCGATCCGTAGAGCGACGACATCGGCCCGCGCACGACCTCGATCCGCTCGATCGCCTCCAGCGGCGGCAATTGTCCGCCTTCGGAGATGTTGCCGCCATTGGTGCGGGTCTCGCGGCTCGACAGGCGCTTACCGTCGACCAGGATCAGCGTATATTGCGGGGCCATGCCGCGGATCGAGATATCGCGGCTATTGCCCTCGCCCGGCGTCACGGTGACGCCCGGAATCTCCAGCAGCGCATCGGTGACCTCGCGGTAAGGCAGCCGGTCCAGATCCTCGCGGGTCAGCACGCTGATCGAGGCGGGCGCGTTCTTGACCTGTTGCTCGCGCCCGCCCGAGGCGGTGACGACGATCTCATCCGCGCGGGTCGTCTGTTCGGTGGGTGTCGGCTCCGAACCGGCGGCGAGCGCGGGTGTGGAGCAGGCGAGCGCGATGAGCGCCGCGGTCGAGCGGTTTGCGATGGTCGGCATGGAGGTTCCCGTTTTGGCGCTTGCTATTGCAAGTCGTTCGCAGCCCTATGCCGTCTGGGTCGGGGACCGGCCAGACGCGAAATACGAATAATGCTTATTCATCCCGGTCATGCGCAATGGCTGGCCAGCAGGTCGGCGAGCCACTGGGTCGCCTGGTCGCGCGCGCTGCGTGGATGCCAGAGCAGGCGATAGTCGAGCGGGGCGATAATCTCCGGCGCGGGGCGGATCGCCAGACCATGGCTGTCGGCGAAGCGCGTGGCGGCCCGGCTGGGCAGGGTCATCAGCGCGTCGCTGCCCGCCAGAAGCGCGGGTGCGGCATGGAAATAGGGCAAGCGGGCCGTGATACGCCGCTCGGCGCTGCGGCTGCCCAGCCGGTGTTCGACCCCGTCGACGGCCATGTCGCCGACCACCACGCCGATATGCGGCCAGGCGAAAAAATCATCGAGCGGCAGTGGCGCGTCCCGGCCCGCCAGCGCATGACCCTGGCGCATGATGCAGCGGAACGTGTCGGAGAAGAGCGCGCGGCTGGGGACCGTATCCCGTTCCGTCGGCAGGCCCGAGACGACCAGGTCGATCTCGCCCGAGGCGAGCTTCTGCATCATGTCCGGGCTGAACGGCACGATGTCGATCGTGACCGCCGGAGCCTCGGCGGTGATCGCCGCGAGCGCGGGGGCGATCACCGTCAGGACGCCATAGTCGGTCGAGGCGATCCGGAAGCATCGCTCCAGCGTGTCCGGCGCGAAGCTGGGCGCATGGAGCAGGGCACTGGTGGAGGCGAGCCATTCCTCGACGGGACCGACCAGCCCCTCGGCACGCCGGGTCCGCTGCATCCCGCCGCTGGTCCTGACCAGAAGAGGATCGTCGAGGATGTGCCGCAATTCTGCCAGCGAACGACTGACCGTCGGCTGGCTCAGTCCCAGCCGCCGGGCGGTCCCCGTGACGCTCCGGGTCTGGAGGAGCACCGCCAGGGTCGCCAGCAAATTCAGGTCGATATGCCCCGGATGAATGGTCCCGCCTCTTCAACGTCAATATTGATATTGCACATCATTACTAAAAGCCGGTGAGGCAGGCAATCCGGGAGAGGGAATTCGATCGCCTGGTTCCTTTGGGTTCATAGGTCGGGGGACATGGCACCGCCTTCAGGCGGCCTTTTCCAGAACCGAGCGAAGCTGGGCTTCGGTGGCGGCGATGGCTGCCTTGGCGGCCTCGGGTCCGAAGACAGTGCCCTCCACGCGGATGATTTCGACGTCGGTCAGGCCGATGAAGCCCAACAGGTGGCGCAGATAGCCGGTCTGGAAATCGAAGGGGGCCCAGGGCCCGTCCGAGAAGACGCCGCCTGCGGCCGCAACCAGATAGACCTTCTTCCCGGTCAGCAACCCTTCCGGACCAGCGTCGCCATAGCCGAAGGTCACGCCCGGCCAGGTGATGTGATCGAACCAGGCCTTGAGCTGCGACGAAAGGCCGAAATTGATCATGCCCGAACCCAGGACGATCATGTCGGCGGCCTTGACCTCCTCGACCAGCACCTGCGCCAGGCCGACCGCGTCGGCCTGCTCGGGTGTGCGAGCCTCGGGCGTCGCGACACGGCCATGGATATAGGCCGGGCCGATATGCGGGGGCGGGGCCGCCGCAAGGTCACGAGTGACGAGCGTACCGCCCGAACGGGTCCGAAGACCCTCGGCGATCTCGGTTGCGAAGCGGGTGGACAGGCTCTCGGCCCCACGCGGGCTCGACGTCACGAGAAGGATGTTGGTCATGGTCGTTCCAGCGGGCATAGGGTAGTAACGATTTGTTACCGACGCTAATAAAGTGACCGCCAAGGCCCCCGCAAGAAGGCACTCCAATGACACCAGGTGACATGGATTTTCCTACCCCCTGTCAAGAAACCGACTGCCGGATGGTGCGCGAGATCCTGGACCTCGTCGGCGACAAATGGAGCCTCTACATCATCGCGACGCTGAAGGACGGGCCCGTCCGGTTCAACGAACTGCGGCGCCGGATCGAAGGCATCTCGCAGCGGATGCTGACGATCACCCTTCGCGGGCTGGAACGCGACGGGTTGGTGAAGCGGACACTCTTCCCCACCATCCCGCCGCGCGTGGATTATGAACTGACGGATGTCGGACGGTCGCTCCTCGCGCCGGTCATGGCGATCACCCTGTGGGCGAACGACCATCAGGACACCATACAAGACGCCCGCATCCGCTATGATGCGAGCCAGGAGCGGAATCCGTAATTCGTCGCCCCGATCGATCCGTTCGCAAGAGCCTGAATCGGATCGCCACCATCGCCCCTTTGGGCCGCCGACGCCTCGGACGGAATCGACGGCCTCGGGGGTTACTTTGCCGCCGTCACCTCGATTTCGACGAGGAAGGCGGGGCCGGCGAGTGCCGCGACCTGCACCGTCGAGCGGGCGACGGTGTTGGGGTTTTCGGGTGTGCCGAAGAATTGCTTGAACCCGTCGTTCATGCCCGCAAAGTCCATTTTGCCGCCCAGCTTGGGATCACCCGCGACGAACACGGTCATCTTGATGATGTCCGCCATGGAGAAGCCGCGCGCGGCGAGGATCGTCTTGATCTTGTTCAGGACACTGACCGTCTGCGTCTTGGTGTCGCCGAAGTCGGCGATGGTCAGTTGCGCGGGCGGCGTCTTGGCGGCCGGGTCGATCGGCGAGGCGAGCTGGCCCGAAAGGTAGAGCATCGTCGCGCCGGGCTTCACCGTCACCCCCTGAAGGATCAGGCCGGGAGGCGTGTTGGCGTGGCGGGTGACGGGGCCGCTCTGCGCGAAGGCGGCGGACGCGCCGCATAGGGCCAGCGCAATGACGGGGGCAGCGAGCAGACGGAACGACATGGATGGTTCTCCGGTAAGCAAGGCTGGCGGGCGCCGGGGTGGCGCCCGCCAAAACCCTATCAGAAGCTGACGTTGATTCGGGCGTAATAATAACCGCCGTTGATGCCGTAAGGGCTGAAGGTCAGCGGCGAGTCGAGCACGTTGCCGCCATTGACGAGCGTCTGGTTGGTGGTGCCGGGCACCAGCGGGATCGTCGGCGGCTTCTTGTTGAAGACGTTGTTGGCGCCCAGGGCGAGGCCGAGCGAGGGCGAGATGTCGTAATTCAACTCGACATCGCCGATGAAACTCGTGCCGATCGTCTGGTTGTAGAAGGTCCCGCCATCGGGGCTCAACTGGGCCGAGCTTTTGCCATAGACGGTGCCGCGCAACGTCGCCGAGAATTTGTCGATGCTGTACAGGACCGAGGTGATCACCTTCACCCTGGGCGAGGCGGTTTCGATGTTGGACTGCGCGCCCAGGTTGAACAGCGGGATGACCTGGGACGTGGCCGGGTTGGTCAGCGCCGCGGGCGCCGCGATCAGGCGTTGCAGCTTGGTCTCGTTGTAATTCCCCGCGATCGTCCAGAGCGCCTTGCCCGCGTCACCGAAGTCCGAGCTATAGCTGACCACCAGGTCGACACCGCGGGTGCGGGTATCCGCGCCGTTGGTGAAGATGTTGATGCCGGTCTGACTGACCGTCGGGTCGAGCACATTGCCATTGGCGATGATCGCGTCGCGCACGATCCCGAAATTGACCGCGCCGCCGCTGCCGAAGATCGACCCAGTGCCCAGGATGCGGTCGCGGATCTTCACCTGATAGGCGTCGAGCGTGATCGTCAGGGCGGGCAGCGGGCGGATCACGGTGCCGAGCGAATAGTTGGTCGACTTCTCCGGCTTCAAATTCTGGAAGCCGATCAGCTTGGCCGCGGCGGAATTGGCGGGGAGCTGCACGAAGGCCGCGGTCGGCGAGACGTTGGTCGCGGAATAATAGGATTCGGCGAGCGTCGGCGCGCGGAAGCCGGTCGATACCGTGCCGCGCAGCGCGAAAGCGTCGGAGAAGTCATAGCGGCCCGTCGCCTTGTAGATGAACCGGTCGCCGAAATCGGAATAATTCTCATAGCGTCCGGCGACGTCGACCTTCAGCGCCTCGACCGGGTTGGTCGCCAGGTCCAGGTAGAGCGACTTGGCGGTCCGGCTGTTCACGCCCGCGTCGGAGGGACGGAAGCCGGGATAGGCCTGGCCGCCTTCCTTGTAGATCGATCCGGGATCGCCTGATCCGATCTCATAGACGTTGCGGCGATATTCCGCGCCGAACGCGACGTTGATCGGCGTGGCCAGCCCGGCCTCGATCTCGCGCCGGACATCGGCGTTCACCGTGAACTCGGTCGATTTGAAGAGGCCGTTATAGAAGCTGGTCGGGGTGAAGCCGGTATCGGCATAGAGCGAGGCGTTGGCCGAATCGACCGTGTAGATTTCGGCCTTGTCCTGCCCGAAGGTCGTCGACAGGTCATATTGGAAGCCGCTGACGGTGCCGCGCACGCCGCCGGTAAAGGCCATGTCGTCCTCGCGGATCTTCTCGCGCGGGGTGAAGCCGTTGACCGGGTTGTCGCCATCGGGATCGAAATAGGTCGTCACGCCCCCGACGGTGCGCGACACGCGGGTCGGCACGCGCACATTCTGGCGAGCGCTGGCGATCCGCTTGGAATAGGTGCCGAAGCTGTAGACCTCGACATCGCCGAAGTCATAGGCGGTATTGTATTGAAGGTTCGTCAGCCAGGACTGGGCGTCGCCGTTGATCTTGTTGACGTAAGGAAAATTGTCCATCAGCGGAAAGAGTTGTCGCTGGAGCGCATTGAGCGAGGGATTGGACGTTGCGGTCAGCAGCGCGCCGCTACTGTCGGTCACGCGCCGGTCGAGGCCGCCGACCTGGGTGAAATCATGGAAGCGGTGAAAGGCGGTGACGTTGAAATAGCCGCTCTCGCCGACCTTGGTCGCCAGATGCAGCGTACCCGCCAGCGTGTCGCCGCCGACGTCGTAATTCTTGCCAGCGGTAATATAGCCGTCGCCGCCCGACGCATCGTCCTTCAGGATGACGTTGATGACGCCCGCGATCGCGTCCGAGCCATATTGGGCCGCCGCGCCGTCCTCCAGCACTTCGATCCGCTTGATCGAGGAGGGGCTGATCAGGTCGAGGTCGGCGGTCGCCGCGCCCTGGAAAGGTCCGCCGAGGACCGCGAGGTTCGAGGTGCCGTGTCGCCGTTTCCCGTTGACCAGCACCAGCGTGTGGTTGGGGCTTAGGCCGCGCAACCGGGCCGACAGCGTCAAATTGGCCGTGTCGCCGCCGAACGCCTGCGCGACGAAGGAGGGGACGAGCTGGGTCAGCACCTGGTTCAGGTTGGGCTGGCCGACATGGCTGAGCGCCTCTTCACCCAGGACCTTGATCGGGGCGGCGCTTTCGGCGGCGGTGATGCCGGTCGCGCGGGTGCCGGTGACGATGATCTCATCGCCCTTCTGCGCGGGGGCGGCGGCTGTGGGATCGGGTTCCGGATCGGACATGGTCGTCGCGGAGACGGGCATGAGGCCCGACGTTACCTGTGCCGACGCGGCGGTGTTCGCTCCGAACAGCAGGCAGGTCGTCAATGCGATAGAAGACACGGCATGGCGATTCATCATGGTTATCCCCCTTGTTGTAGCGCAACAAACAGGATCCGCTCCCAGTCATGTCTTTTTGATTTTATGTATTCGTGACGATGTTTCCGTAGATAAAAACCGATCTGGAGGCGTTCATGATTTTATGAACGTCCAATCAAGGCAAGTCGATTATTTGCAGTAATGCCAAGTTTTATTGGAGTATGTCACAAATTTATCACATGAATATTCAAAGCGCGCGGCAACGCTGCGACCGGCGCTTATGCGGGGCCGGGCGGGATGTGGTTGCAAGGATCGGAGGCGGGGCGGGGGCTGGCCACCCCGCCTCCGCCGGAATCAGGCCGCGCGTCTGGCCGCGGCCGGGCCCTCGCTGGCGACGCGCCGGGCAAGGGCGCTCACCTGCCGCCGCGCCGACTGGATGCCGCCTTCCTGCCATCCCGGCGTCTGGCTGAGCGCCGCGCCGGCGAAATAGACGCGCCCCTCCGGCTCCTGGAGGACGCGATAGGCGGGAGTATCGATATGCCCCTCCTGCCGGCCGTTGGCGCTTCCGGCGTTCCAGTCGGGCCAGGGGCCCAAGCTGAAGGGGATTTTGTGCCAGTTGACCGCCAGGCCGTTGACGCAATCGGCGCCGTGCCCGGGGTGCAGCCGGTCGATGACGCCGCGCGAAAAGGCGATCTGCTCGGCGATGGGTCGCTTCTGGAATTCGGCGGCGGCCGGGCCGGAGCTATAGCAGCCCAGGATCATGCCGCGCTCGCTGTGGAGCCCCGCCGATGGATACCAGATCAGCGTGGTCGGCCCGCCGACGAACGAGATGCCGCCATAAATCTGCTCGCGTTCCCAGAAGCGCGGGCTCTCAAAGGCGACCTTGTTGGAGTAATCATACTTCACGTCGGCGATGGCGCGCTTCAGCCGGGGGGAGAAGTTCGTGGCGATCCCCGCCAGCACGGGGAAGGGGATGGTGCAGATCAGATAGTCGGCGGGGACGGTGGTCACGACGCCGCTGCTCCGGTCGCGATAGACGACCTCGACCCCCGCCGGTTTCTGACGAATCTCCGTCACCTCGGCACCGAGCAGCGCGGGGCGCCGCAGATGACGGTCGAAGCCCGCATGAATGCGGTCCATGCCGCCCACCGGCTCGAACATCGTCGCCTGCATGTACAGATTGTCCTCGAACAACGTCATCGGCAGACGCTGGTTGGCGAGCAGCTGGTCGAGCGGCATCGCGGTCGACGGCGAGGCGAAGGTCACGCCCGCGCCCGGCGCGGTGCCGAAGCCCGAGCGCTCGCTTCCCTTGAAACTGCCGTCCGCGTCGAGATCGCCATAGGCCTTCAGGAAGGGCATCAGCCGCTCGCGATCGACCGCGCTGAGTTCCCGGTCCAGCGAGCCCTGGTTGATCGCCTTGGCCAGCAACTCCGCGATCCGGCCGCGCATGTCGTTGATCGCGGTGCGCATCCGGATCTTCGACCCGTCATCGCCCATGATATAGGCCGATCGGCTGGAATTGACCTCCACCTCCATCGGCACGCCGAATTTCTTCGCGTAGCCGAGCAGCCCCTGGTGAAAGCTGGGGATACGGGCGGGTCCGGCGTTGAAATAGATACCGTCGGAGAAGCGCGCGGTCTGCGTGTCCTCGCCGTTCATTTCGATCCGGTCGCCGTCGCGCACTGTCCAGGCCCGTCCGCCGACGCGGTCGCGCGCCTCCAGCAGGGTGACCAGGAAACCCGCCTGTTCCAGCTCATAAGCGGAGGTGAGCCCGGCGATGCCCGCCCCCAGCACCACGACATGCCGCCCGCGCCCAAGCCCCTGGGGCAGCGATTCCCAGTTTTGCGCATGGGCGATCCCCGCGATTCCGAGCGCCTGCATCGCGCCCATCATCGGGCCGATCCCCGCCAACATTCCCAATTTGCCCAGTACCGCTCGCCGTGTTGCCATGCCGTCCTGTTCCCCCCTTGGTCCAGATGCTGAAGCAGCGGACGGCGAGACGCCGTCACACCCACCCGTCAGCATCCCCTCGGCGTCAGGATCACAGGTTCCGGGGCAACCCAAAGGGATCGCCACGCAACTTTCGGTCACTCGCTCGTCTGGCGAGTGACTCAAAATGAAAACTAGTCGGCGCTAAATTGCAACTTGTTTATTGTGTCGACCAAACCGGTCCGTCCCCTCGGGCACGGACGACCATGTCATGACGATCAGGCCAACGGCCTTCGTCGCCCCTTGGTTGCTTGAGGGGTGTCTTGCGCGAAGGGTGTCGCAGGATGAATGATGACAGCCTGCGAACCGTGCGTCCGGCGGCAAGGCATCGTTGGATCGTTCGTCTTGCCGCAGATGCCGGATGGCGTCGACATGCAGGCCTAATCGCAGTCAAAGCAACGCTTTATCGTCGACCACGCCTTACCCGACAACCAGAACAGGTTGCTCGTCGATTTGCCTCTCACTGGGAATGAACCAAACCGGAGTCACCCAGGAAAATCAGTCAACAGGTTCATCGCTTCGGCTAAGGACGCTCATGACCCGTTCGGTCACATACTATTAGGGATGATGGAAATATCTGATTATACTGGAAAAGTCCTGTCCAGTAGATGTCATGCGATAGCATGACGCGGTGACATGGGGAGTTCCTATCCACGCCAAGAGAGAGACCGTTACAGCCAACAACAGCCTTTGTCTCCAAAATCCAATCCCAAGGCCCATGCCCTGAACCAGTCATGCGGATTGTTTTCGATCAAATTAAAAAAGGTTGAGAAACACCGGAATTTACTCCATTTTGGTTACAGATGTCGATTGGGGGACAGGTGAGCAACCATTGGACCAAATTGGCGGCCGATCCGGCGGGGTTTCGCGATGACGCGCCTTTGGCTATGGCGATCTATGACGCGCTGCTTGATAGTCACGCCAGCCTTTATCTGCTGCTTGATGCCGACTTGCGTGTTGCGATGGTCAGCCACTGCCTTGTCGACGGTCGCAGGATCCAGAGCGATGCTTTGATGGGGCGACCGCTTGATGCGATTTTTGGCGGCGATATCGAGGCGATCGCGCGCGATTTGCGTTGTCGCCATGCGGGGCGAAAATCGCGACGTGTTTACCGTCTTCGCTTGCGGGGGGAGGATGATCAGGCCGGAGTGATCAGGGCCATTTTCTATCCGCTCGATGTCGAGGGGCGGGAGTATTGGTTCGTCGACGCCGCGCCGCTTTCGGCCGAAATGGAGTTTGATCGACTGAAAGCCGACTTTGTCGCGAATGTCAGCCACGAGCTCCATACGCCGTTGGCGTCGATCGCCGGCGCACTCGGGTTGATTGCTGCCGGGGCAACCGGCGAGATCAGCGATGATACGGCGCAGATCGTACAAGTGGCGCTCAATAGTACCCACCGGTTGATTCGACTGATCGACAATCTTCTGGATGTCGAACGGATCGCGATCGACAGGCTCGATTTCTCGTTGGAACGACAATCGCTGCGTGCGATCGTCCGCAGTTCCATCGATGAACTCGTGCCACTCGCGTCAAGTCGCGGCATCAGCGTGATATTGGAGGACGATGGCGGACCTGACTTCGCGTATATTGATCGTGATCGATTGTCTCAGGTCATGATCAACCTGCTTTCGAACGCGATCAAATTCTCGCCGGAGGAAGGCCGGATCCGGGTGGTGTTGACCACCGGGCATACGTCTCAACACGTCGCCGTGATCGATCATGGCATTGGCGTTCCCGAACAATTCCAGAAAATCATCTTCGATAAGTTCGTTCAGGTCGACACCCAGCCTCGCCGCAAGAAAGGCGGCGTTGGGCTGGGGCTGGCGATCAGTCGTGATATTATCGAACGCCTCGGAGGAAAATTATGGTTCACGCCCAATCCGGAGGGGGGCGCGATCTTCCACGTGGAAATCGCCACGGTGGAATAGCATTTACACAAATTTAACGAATATCTGTTGTTCTGCTTGCTCCACTAGGTCAAGTATCGTTTTGGCGGCGGTCCGGATGCGTTGCAAATCTTCACGTGATTGCGGACTAATGCCAGCATCATGCAGATTGATGATTTCCACCAAGCCAATAATGATGCCAAGTTGAGTGCGCATCTTGTGGCACATTTTGCCGGCACGGGTTTCAGGCATAAGTCGTCAGCTTCCATTGTTCGTTACCGGAAATCGTGCCATAAAATCCGGATGAGCGTGGCGGGGGCAGAGATTCGCGGATTTTCCATCTCAATGGAATGATCGCGTCATGCGGGGGAATCGGGGGTGGATGGACGTTAGTAACGCCCTTAATCTGTTGTACGTTGATGACGAGCCGGATTTGGTAAGTGTCGTCGTGCGATCTTTGAACCTCGACCGAGCATTTGCCGTGCGTGCGGTTCTTTCCGGCGCCGATGCGATTGCGATGGTGAGGGATGGGGCGTGGCGACCCGATGTGGTGTTGCTCGACGTCACGATGCCCGATCTTGACGGGCCGGAAACGTTCGACCGTTTGCGTGCGCTGTTGGGCGATGTGATACCCATCATCTTCTTTACGGCACGTACCCAGAGCGACCAGGTGCGACAATTGATGATGCGCGGCGCGGCGGGTGTGCTGGTGAAGCCATTCGATCCGCTGAGTTTGGCCCGGGATGTGCGGATGCTGGCGACGAGGTGGCGCGATCTTGATCATGACGCCCGGAAAGCGTCGATGGCTGATAGATAGCCGCCGGTTCATGGCGAGACGTTGCCGATGACCTGTGCTGTGCCGGTGAAGACATAGCCGGTGCCGCGTGCGGATCGAAGGGGCAGGGGGGTGCCGGTGCCCTGTTCGATCTTACGACGAATGCGCGAGATCAGCACATCGAGACTGCGATTGTCGACACCGAGCCTCGGCTTGCCCAGGCGGGCATTGATGATGTCCCGTGAATTGGGGCGGCCGGGCTGTTCGAGCAGGGGCAGCAGCATCAGATATTCCGCCGAGGTCAACTCGATGGCGTTGCCATTGGGGGCGGTGAGCGTCCAGCTCGCGAGGTCGAGCGTCCAGTGCGGTTGCGGCGTCGCCGAGCCGCCGTCCTCGGGCTGTCCACCTTGTGTATCGGCCCGTAACCTGCGTGCCAGATTCCGAATAACGCTTTCCAGCTCGGGCATGTCGACAGGTTTGGACAGATAATGGTCGACGCCCATGGACAGGCCGAGTAGCCGATCGTCGCGACCCGAGCGCCCCGTGAGCATGATGATCCCTGCCGACGATCGCGCGCGGAGTCGCGCGGCTTGCAACAAAGCCGTTTTCGCCGGGAAGATTGACGTCGAGCACCATGATCTGAGGCTGCTTGGCCTCCAAAATCAACGAATCGAGATTAGCCGTATCGGGATAGGATTCGGTTTCCATCCCGACCATGCGCAGGTACCGCTCGAGCATCGAGCGCATCTCTTCGTCATCTTCAATGATTACGATACGAAAATCGTTGTTTTGCAGTGCCATATCAGGGTACCACCAAAGCGTTTAGGTTTCGGCCGAATGCGATGGCTGTGCAGGCGATGTGGGCTATACGTACGCCTAGGCGACGGAAGGCTCACCAAAGCTTATACGGTGCCGCGATGCGGCAGGATCGGAGAGGATGTGATTGCTTTGATTGCTTCCTCCAATGCGGCAGGGTCGGATATATTATCATCAATTCGGATACATCGGGAAAGTGGACAATACAAAATGTAACAATAATAAATACAATGAAATGTATCGATAATTAACGGCACATTGTGCTCATATTTCAACTATGCACGTGCCGTGTAATGGAGCAATTATACTATTGTGAGTAAATATAGCATCGAATCCTATGGACTGAATCGATCTTGTATTGATATGGATTGTGGCATTGACTGAATGTCGACCGCTACAAGGGCGGTGATCGCCGATTATATAGATTAATCAAAAATACAGTCGTGATTAATTGTGTGACGTGCGGGATTTTCCGACCCTGGAGTTCCGAACTTGCGACACGAGCCGTCCTCGCTCCGAGCACGATCGACAGACCCTTTGGGGGGGGCCTTGGTAGGCGGGATGTAGTGCTGGAATGCTGATCTGACATTTCTTTCGACTGAGCATTGCCGCCTGGTTCGTCGGTGCTCTGTGCATCCGACGTCTGCCGGTTTGTGTATGGCCACTCGTCGCGTAGGCCGCCGTTAAGATTCTGTTGAGGCATTGTCTGTCGGCTTGATTTGCCTGGCTGTGGTCCAGCGTAGAATGTCATTCTCGTAAGATCGGCAGTATAGCACCTTTGAAGTAAATTTTTTTGGCCGTCGCCCACGCGAATGGTTCTGGATATACCTCGTTCCCTCTTGTCCTGTATTCTTTCCTGAAGGTTTGAGGTATCCGAAAATGCAGGTTAGGTAAATGTCAAGAATAGGGGGTAGTGCAAGTCGGGATACGACTCGTATTACGCAGATGGTGGGGTGGTTTTGATTGCGAAGTAAATTTCTGAATTCCTTCAAGTTGTAATTGTTTCAATATGTATCATACTGCTACTAAATTTAAATGATAACTTGTTCTTAAAGATGCTAGGCGCAATGCGCGCTCATATTTCTGCTGGATCGAATATTGTTCCATGCCGAATAGAGCGGAAGACTGATAGATGCATTGCAAGAGATTTGCCCGATGGCTGCCCGCGCTGTTGATATGCGGCGGACAGCAGGCCTTGGCGCAGACGGCGGTCGAGCGGAATCTGCCACCGGCGCCTGCCGCACCAAATCCCGGACTGGTGGTCCCGGACGCTGTTCCTGCACAGCAAGACGATACGCCGCTTGGAGCCACGCTTCGCGCGATCGTGCTGCTTGGCGATGGTGAGCGGCCCGTTGAGGCGGCGGGGGTTGCGGACGGTGTTGACGCCGGACGCGTGGCGATACTGAACAATGACGGTGCGCGCCGAGTCCTGCGACGCTTCCTCGGTCAGCCGCTGACGCGGCGCCGGATCGCGGAGATCGAGGCCGAGATCGCGCGGCTGGCGCGCGCAACGGGGCGCCCCTTCATATCGCTCTCCACGCCCGAACAGGAGATCACCGGCGGCGTTCTGCAAATCCGGGTCACCGAGTTTCGGCTCGGGTCGCTGAAGGTAACGGGTGTATCGACCGCGGAGGCGGAGCGGATAGGGCGGGCGCTTCGCGTCGCGCCAGGCGAACCGATCAACAGTCGCGCCCTTTCGGAAGATCTGGCTTGGCTCAATCGTCTGCCGGTCCGCGACACCTCGGCGCGTTTCGCCCCAGCCGACGCGGCGGGGCGGACCGACCTGACCGTGGTCGTCGAGGAGCCTCGGCAGTTTCGCCTTTATGCCGGCTCTTCGAACACCGGGTCGCAAAGCACCGGTTTGGCGCGACTGTTCGTCGGCGCGGTCGCAGACATCCGCCTATTGCCAGGCGCCTATATCTCCTATCAGCTGACGGGTAGCCGCGACTTGCTGATCGATGAGGGCCGTTTCTTCGCACCGAAGCGTCCGCGTTATGTCGCGCAAGGCGCGCGCGTCGCGATCCCGACCTTCGCGCGGGAGAATGTCGAACTGACCTTCAGCGACTCGCTGACCAATCAGCATCCCAATGCGCTCTTTACCGTTCGTCAGCGGACGACCGAACTCACGCTGGCCTATCGTTCGGCCTTGTCGAACGCCGGGCTGCCCGCAGGGTTCGGCGACATGCTGTTCGGCATCGAATTGAAGCGCCAGCATCGAACCGTGCTGTTCGGCCCACTGACCGCGCTCGATGTTTCCGCCGATATCCGGCAATATATGGTGGGCTGGTCGCGGGATTGGTTCGGGAATGGGGAGCAGGGCTCGGCGAACATCGCGGTCCATGTCAGTCCGGGCGGATCGGCGGCGGAGCTTGCCGCGATCACCAATGGGCGCACGCGCAATAGCCGCTTCGGCTATGTCACGTTCGACCTCCGCCATGTCCAGCGATTGACGCGCGATCTGTCGCTTACCCAGAGCGCGACGCTGCAATATGCCAAGTCGGCGTTGCCCTTGTCCACGCAGATCGGCCTGGGCGGCGACGGGCTGGCGCGCGGTTACACCACCGACGACGGTGCCTTCGATACCGGTTTCGTGTTGCGTAACGATCTGAATCTGCCCGTCACCTCGCTGTTTGCGAAGGGCGGTCCGAATGGCGACGTGCTGGCGCCGCGCGTGTTCTTCGACCTGGCCTATGGTCTCGACCGTATCACCCATCAGTCGTCGACGCTCGTCTCCGCTGGTTTGGGGGGCGACTATCGCATGGGGCGCGCATTCACGCTGGGCGTCGATGGTGGCTGGGCCTTGACCAACGGCCTGCGCAGCCGGGCCGGCTCACCGCGTGTCCAGGCGCGTGCCTCTCTCTCATTCTAAAACTTCTACACATCATGATGAAGCCAAGGAACCAAGCATGACCGACAATATTCCGCTCGAAGGTACGCAATTTCTCTATTCGCGTCCCGAAGCGCTGCACTCCGCCGTGCATGCGGATCTTCGCTACCGTCCCGAGGGTGCGAGCTTCGATCATGCGACTCAGGTGCATCTCGTCCCGCTGCTGGTGGGTGAATTCATGCAGGCGATGGCGCATTATCCGGTGATCTTCGCCGGCCCGGAAAAGACCCCGTTAGCGGTGATGGGTCTGGCCGAAGGACAGAATCTGTTCGTGCGCGATGGCACGTTCGAGGCCGGCTGCTATGCCCCAGCCTATCTGCGCCGCTATCCGTTCACGCTGGCGGGCGCCGGCGAAGAGCAGTTCGTGGTCTGTGTCGATCGCGATGCCAAGGGACTGGTGTCCGAGGGTGACGGGGAGCCGCTGTTCGAGGATGGCGAGCCGACCGGCTTTACCAAGAACGCCATTGCATTCCTTGAAGAATTCGAGCGTGAGCGCAAGCGCACCGAAGCCTTTGTCGACTTGCTGAAGGAAGCCGACCTGTTCGAGGTGAAGAACACGCTGTTCCTGCATGGCGGCGAAAGCGAGCATATCGCCGATTATTATGGCGTGGACGAAAAGAAGCTTGGCGAGCTGTCCGACGAGCTTCTCCTGCGGCTGGCGCGGAGCGGGGCCCTGATCGCAATCCATGCACACCTCTTTTCGCTGGCGCGCTGGGACGCTCTGATCGCGCGCCGCGACGCGCTGGCCCCGGCTGAGCCTGCGACGGAGCCGACCTACGCGGATTAACGCGATGCGGTTGTGACAGCCGCTTATTACCCCCGCTCGGCGGTCGAGGTCGCAAGACTTCGGCCGCCATTTTTTATTTGTAACTAAAAGTAACGTCGCGTGAATGAATTATACAATAAAAGTCTAATTGTAGTTTGTTAAAACTTATTAACTTCTGATGTGGCAAAGGATTCCTGTTAAAGGCTGCAATTGTTTATTCGCCATTGATACTTAGTCGAATTGGGCATTGCTGCTTGCTGAACGTGTTTTGAAACAGGGTCGTCTCATGAAGAGCTTTGCCATTCGCAGCCAGGGTTCGTTGTTCACTCGCTTGCCGATCTTTGGTCTCTCGCTATGCGGATTGATGCCCGGTGTGACGCCGGTTCGTGCGCAAACGCTGCCGACCGGCGGGCAGGTGGTGGTCGGCGACGCGTCGATCCAGCGATCCGGCATGGGGCTGACGATCCACCAGGCGACCGACAAGGCGATCATCGACTGGAAGGATTTCTCGATCGGCACTGGGGGCAGCGTGCGGATCGAGAATGCGACCGGCGCGACGCTCAACCGCGTCACCGGCACCTCCGCGAGCAGCATCGACGGCCTGTTGAGCGCGACCGGGTCGGTCTATCTCATCAACCGTAACGGCATCGTGTTCGGGCGGGAAGGGCGGGTCGATGTCGGCGGCTCGTTCGTCGCCTCGACGCAGGATCTGAGCAACGAGCGCTTCCTGGCGGGCGGCAACCTGACGCTGTCGGGCGCCAGCGAAGCCGCGATCATCAACTATGGTCGGATCGGCGCGGCGGGCGGCGATGTCGCTCTGGTGGCCGCCAAGGTGGTGAACGAAGGCACGCTGGCGGCAGCGAACGGCACGGTCGGGCTGCTCGCCGGTTATCAGGTGCTGTTGCGCGACCGCGGCCTGGAAAATGGCCGATTCTCGGTGGTGGTCGGTGGCGACGGCACGTCCGCGACCAATGTCGGCGCGATCCGTGCCGCGGAGGCGGAACTGCGCGCCCAGGGCGGCAACGTCTATGCACTGGCGGGCAACACCGGTGGCGTCATCAATGCGCAGGGCGTCTCCACGCGCGACGGGCGTATCTTCCTGACGGCAGAAGGCGGCGAGGCGCATCTGACCGGTACGCTCCGCGCGCGCGGGGCCGATGGTTCGGGCGGTGCGGTCGAAGTGACCGCGAAGAATGTGCTGCTCGGCGACAAGGCGCTGATCGACGCGAGCGGCACCAGCGGCGGCACGGTGCTGGTCGGTGGCGACTGGCAGGGCGGCGCGGACCGTTCGCTGGCGGTGGCCGATCATGCGATCGCCAACGCCGATGCGGTGGTGATGGCCGATAGCGCGAAGATCGACGTTTCGGGCAGCGTCGGCAATGGCGGTACGGCGGTGCTGTGGTCCGACGCCTATACCAATTTCCTCGGCCATGTCGAAGCGCAGGGTGCGGTGAACGGCGGGCGGGTCGAAACCTCGTCGAAGGGCGTTCTGCAGGCACTGGGCAGCGTGAATGCGCTCGGCGTGCGGGGCGTGGCGGGCAAGTGGCTGCTCGACCCGTCCGACATCACAATCGCCAGCGGCACGACCAATGGCAATTTCGCGGGCACGTCCCCGCTGACCTTCACCCCCAGTGGCGCAAGCTCCACCGCCGATGTGGGCGCGATCAACAGCGCGTTGAATGCGGGCACGAGCGTCACGATTTCGACCGATAGCGCCTTTGCGGGCAATGGTGACATCACCCTGGCCAGCGGTACGAATATCGCCAAGACCAGCGGTGCGGCGGACGCGACGCTTCAGTTGCTGGCCAACCGCAACATCGTGCTGAACGGCACTGTTTCGGCGAGCGGCAGCAGCACCGGCAAGCTGAACCTGACGCTGAACAGCCGCTTCAAGGACGCCAGCGACAGCGCGCAGGGCAGCATCGCGCTGAACGGCAATATCAGCCTCAACGGCGGTAACCTGCTCGCCGGGGGCGGCACCACCGGTACGGGCTCGGCGATCAACAACAGTGGCGGGGCGGGCATCTCGATCGGCAGTGCCGCCATCAATGCCGCTGGCGGTAACATCACGTTGATCGGACGGACCACGGGTGCCTCTGCCGGTATCAGCGTGGTAAGCGGCGCGTCGATCGTCACGAGCGGGGCGGGCGCGGTCAGCCTGAGCGGTGCGGCGACGGCGACCAGCGGCACGACCTATGGTATTCAGTTCGGTGGCAGCGCGGGCGCCATCACGGCGGGGACCGGCGGGCTGACGCTCGATGGTCGGGCGGCGTCGGCATCGGGTACGGCGCTGTCCAGCACCTCCACGGCGGCGATCAGCAGCGCCGGGGCACTCACCTTGACGGGTGACAAGGCGATCGCGTTGTCGAACGCGCTGGCCACCAATGGCCCGTCGGGGGCGGTCAGCGTTTCCACCACGTCCGGCAACGTCTCGTTAGGTGCGTTGAACAGCGTGGGGGCGATCACCGTCACGAGTCCCGCTTCGCTCAGCTTCGGGGCCGTGACGCAGAACGGCACCGGCGCGATGACCTTCACCAGCGCCAATACGCTGACCACCAGTGCCGCGATCACCAAGGCCAGCGGGGCGGATTCGACCCTTACACTGAGGTCCAACGCCAACATCGTTGTGAACGGTGCGATCAGTGCTTCGGCGGGGGCGGGCAAGCTCAACGTCGGTCTGAACAGCCGGGCGAACGACGGGGCGTTGGGTTCGATCACCATCGCCAACAGCATCACGACGTTGGGCGGCGACATTGCCGCATGGGGCGGGTCGGCGATGCCGAACGCGGCGGATCCCGCATCGGCGGGAACGGCCAAAGCGAACGGCGACAATTTCGGTATCAGGATCGTGAGCGCGGTGCTCGACGCCGGCGGTGGCAATATCGGCCTGGCGGGCGAGCAGACGAACACCGCGATAGGCGCGGCGGGCACGGCGGCGGTGCGCATCGGTGGCGACGCCATCCTGAAGACCAGCGGCAGCGGCGTGATCGGCATCAAGGCGGTCGGCAATGCCAATTACGGCGCCTATATCTTCGGCAACCTATCGACGACGGCTGGCGCGATCACCATCAACGGCAGCAGCGCGGGCGGTGCCTTTGGAGGCGTCGGCGTGCTGCTCGCCGGTAGCACGTCGGTCGCGACCGACTCCGGGGCGATCAACCTGAGCGGTAGCGCGACGGGTGCCGATACCGGGTTGATGCTCAACTCCGATAGTGCGATCTCGATCAAGTCCAACACCGGCAATTTGAACCTGACCGGTAGCGCGACGGGGAACAGCGCGGTCGAAGGCATCGCGATCGTCGGCTTGGGTGGCAGTGGCGGTGCTTCGAGCAGCCATGTGATCCAGACCGGCGGCTCGATCACCATGACCGCCAATGGCGGCAAATCCTCGTTCGACAGCACGCGACCCAACGCCGCGATTCTGTTCGGGCGGACCAATCAGAACACGAATCTGATCATCCAGTCCGGCGGCGATCTGACGATCAGGGCGACAGGCGACACGGGCGCGGCGTCGCTGCTGGGTTATGTGACCAGCGGGTCCACCATCACGTCGGGCGGCGCGCTGTCGATCAACGCGGGCGCCAATGCGGACAAGGCGATCGCTTTTAACAACGGTACTATCACCGCAGGCAGCACGACCGAAATCCGCAGTGCCTCCGGTGCCGTGACGCTGGGCAATTTCGTCTCGAACGGCGGTGCGGTGACGATCGCAGCGGCGGCTGGCAGTGCCAGTGTCGGCAACGTAACGCTCGCGACGTCGGGCGATACGCTGTTGAGCGGAACGTCCACCACCTTCGGCACGATCACCAAGAAGGCATCGGCAACGGGTGCCTCCACGCTGACGATCAAGTCAGGCGGTGACATCTACGTCAATTCCGCCATCACGGCGGAATCGGGTGCGGGCAAGTTCAACGTCAACCTGAACAGCCGCGCCAGTGACGCGGCGTCGGGCGTGCTCTACGTCAATGCGGCGATCACGAGCCGGGGCGGCGACATCAATCTCTATGGCGGATCGGCCAGCGACAAGAGCGGCGGGGCGGCCTCTTCGTCGGGTGCGGCGGTCACCCTGGATAGTGGTTCGGCGATCGACGCGGGCGGCGGCAACATCCTGATCCGGGGCGTGAATACCGATAGCAATTCGTCCAACGGCGTTTCCATGCAGGGTGGCGTACGGACCAGCGGTACCGGCACCATCGCCATCACCGGCCAGGCGGTCGGCAGCTATACCGGCCTTGCCATGAGCAACACCACCGTGGCGGCCGATCAGGGCAATATCTCGCTTACGGGCAATGCGGCGAATAACAGCGGATCGCCGCGCAACGGATCCGGCATTCGCATCATGACGGGGAGCCCGACATCGATCACCACCAATGGCGATCTGTCACTCACGGGCACGGCGAGCCAGTATATCGGTATTCGAGTCGACACGACGGCGACCGGGGTCACCCTGTCCGGCAAGAACGTCTCGCTGACGGGAACCTCGACGGGCGGTGCGAATAGCACTAACGGCGTTTTGTTCACCAACACCAACTCGATGGCCATCACCGCGACCAACAAGTTGTCGATCACCGGCATCGGTGGCGCGACGACCAAGGGCGGCAGCAGCACGGCCGCGATCGCGTTCGGGAAAAGCGGCATCGATGCGAATGTAGCGCTCACTGCGGGGGCCGGGGGCGTCGTGATCGACGGTACTGGGGCTGACAGTAACGCGGCGTTCAGTTTCGACAGCTTCCCTGCGGGTGCGACGGCAGCCAACCTGTCGATCACGTCGGCGGGCGCGGTCAATATCACCGGCAACAAGAACATATACTATCGCGGTTCCATCGCCCAGAATGGCGGGGGTGCGAGTACGATCAGCACCAGCAGCGGTAACATCATCGTTGGCAGCTATGCCGGTACCAATGCCGATGCGCTGACCATCCAGTCGGCAACGGGCAGCGTAGATACGCTGTCCACGATTTCGACCACCAAGGATCTGTCGATCAAGGCGTCGACGACCGCCACGGCCGATGCGGCCATCACGTCCGGCGGCGCGTTGACCGTCCAGGGCGGTACCGCGGTGTCGGCTCAGGCCATCAGCCAGACCGGTACCAGCGGTCTGGTTTCGATCACCTCCACGAGCGGGACCGTGGCGACGGGCGCGATTGCCCTGAAGACGGCCGATGCCAGCAATATCAAGGCGGCGGGCACGCTGACCACGGGTGCGATCACGCTGAACGGATCGACCGCGTTGACGCTGGATTCGGGGGTGGACCTGACGCCTGCCGCCATCACGCGCAAGAGCACGTCGCTGGTGGATTCGTCGCTGACCCTGCTTTCAAAGGGCAGCATCAATCTCAGTAACGCCATCAGCACCGAGGCCGGTGCGAACAAGATGGACGTGACGATCGCAGCGCGATCCGGTGGCGCGGCGACAGGCGTGGTCACGATCACGCCTGGCATCACCACTCAGGGCGGCGCCATCCTGATCGGGGGGGGCGACAGTTCGGGCAGCGGGTCGACGACCGGTATCGTACTAAATGCCAATGGCGTGCTGGATAGCCGGCGTGGTAGCTCCAATGGCGGCGCGATCACGCTTCGCGCGCAGACGTCGGGCGCAACGCAGGCCGTTAATCTGGCGGCTGGTTCGTCCATCCTGACGAGCGGCAATGCCGCGATCGGCATTACAGGGGACGCGTCTGCCGGTACGTCGCGCGGCATCAACGTCGCAGGCGCGACCCTGCAAAGCGGCACCGGCACCATCAGCTTGACCGGCAAGGCGAACAATGCGGTCGGGATCGCTTTCGATCAGTCGAGCGCATCCAATATTTCGACCGATGGCTCCGTCGTCATGTCGGGAACGTCGACCGGTAATCTCGGTGTTTGGAAAAACGGTAGCACCGCGCTGACGATCTCCGGCAAGGACGTCTCGATCGAGGGCATCTCGAAGACCTCCGGCAGCCTGACGAGCAAGAACGGCATCCTTCTGGATGGTACCGGCGCGGTCAATATCACCGGGTCCAATTCGGTCACGCTGAACGGCACGGGCGGCGCGTCGGCGATAGGGAGCGACTATAGCGCGTCGGCGATCCTGTTTGGCTCCAATGTCTCCAACACGCCGGTGACGATCAATGCGGGAGCCGGCGGCCTGAGCATGACCGCAACGGCGGATAGCGGGGCGAGCTGGGGCATCGACAATTATTCGGGCGGCGGTCGTCAGTCCAACGTTGCCTATAATGTCGCGGGTTCGATGAACATCACGTCGAACAACGCCCTCGCGCTGTTCGGCCAGATCAGTCAGACCGGTACCTATGCGAACAGCATCACGTCCAGCGGCGGCCTCGTTCGGATCGGCGGAAACGGCAACACCGCCAGCTTCGACGGTGCGCTGACGGTTTCGGGGCGATGGGTCTTATCCAGCGACCTGGCGCTGGGCGGCGCGACCAATATCACCGGCGGATTGACGTCGTCCGACGACGGTACCGTCACGATCGGGGCGATCACCTCCAAATCGGCGCTGTCGGTCACCGCGCTCAAGAGCATCACCACCGGTACGGTCACGCAGCCTGCGGCGACGAATACGGGCGACCTGTCGCTCAACGCGGGCACGACGCTCAGCACGGGCGCGATCAATTGGGCGACAGGCAATATGACGCTGGCGTCGGTGTCGAACCTGACCCCGGCGGCGATCACCAAGCTGGCCAATGCGGCGGGCACCTCGACCCTGACGATCAAGTCGGACGGCAATGTCTCGGTGGCCAATGCCATCGGCGCTGGCTCGGGCGCGGGGCCGCTCAATGTGACGCTGGTCAGTCGTGCGCACGATGCCGCGTCGGGCACCGTCGCGGTGACCGGCGCGATCAGCACGCGCGGCGGCACCATCCTGTTGCGCGGCGGCTCCGCCGCGACCTCGACCGTCCTCGATCCGAGCCTGTCGAGCGCCAACTACACGGCCTTCGCGACGGAGTTGCAGAAGACCGGCACGCAGATCTCGCTGTCGAACCCGAACCTATTGAACGCGGGCGGTGGCGACATCGAGCTGCGTGGCGCGTCGACCACCACGGGCCTCAACCTGACCAGCGGTACGCTGTCCACCACCGGCGCGGGCGCGATCCGTCTGTATGGCTATAGCTCGGCGACCGGATCGGGTCAGGGCAGCGGCGTGAACGTGAACGGCGCTAACGTGACGGCGGGAACCGGCGGCCTGACCGTCTATGGCACGACCGCGCAGAGCGCCAATTCGGACGCGGTTCATATCGAGAACGCGACCGTCACCGCGAGCGGCGGCAACGTGCTGATCGGCGGTTCGGGCAATGCCAGTGCCACCGGCTCGGGCAATCTGGCGGGCGTGGTGTTGAAGAGTGCGACGGTCGGCTTCACGGGATCGAGCCAGTCGGGCAAGGTCACGATCGGCGGACAGGCCGGGGGCGGGACCTCGGGCAGCGTCGGCGTCTATATCGCGTCGTCGTCGGTAACCTCCCCGTCGAGCGGGGCGACCACGATCACCGGTACCGGCGGCAACGGATCGGGGGCCAGCAACTACGGCATCTATCTGGATCAGGGATCAACCTCCGCACCCCTGATCAACACCACGGGCTCGGGGGCCGTCACGCTGGACGGCCGCGTAGCTGGCGGCACGACGGTCGGCATCTATCAGGGGCCGAACAACGGCGCGAAGATCGGTGGCGGCGGCAGCGGGGCGCTGACCCTGATCGCCAATGCCATGGGGCTGAACAACGGTAGCGGTTCGCCCGCCCTGCTCAACACGACCGGAGCGCTGACGCTGCGGCCCCAGGCGGGGGGCGCCTTCGTGGTCGATGGCAATATCCTGCCCGCGTTGATTGCCGCCAATGCCTATCGCGCCAACTATGGCTCGGTGACGTTCGGCTCGGCCGATGCCGCGTCCTTGGCCTTCAATACGACTGCGAACGCGAAGACCTACTCTAGCCGGCTGACCCTATTGTCCGGCGGGACGATGGTGATCGGCGGCAGCGATGGCCTTACCGCATCCGGCGGCCTGACGGTGAATGCGGTCGGTGCCGTCACCCAGTCGGTCGATGTGGCAACTCCGTCGCTGACCGGCGGCGCCGATTCCCTGGCCCTGACACGTGCGTCCAACGCCATCACCGGGCTGGGTCCGATGACGGTGACGGGCGATCTCTCGCTCGTGACGCAGGGTGCGCTTGGGATCAACGGCGCGGTCACGACCACGACGGGCACGATCCGTGCCGGTGGCGACCTCAGCTTCGGCGGCACCGGATCGGTCCGTGCTTCGGGCAGCGGCACACCGTTGAACCTGATCACGAGCACGAAGGTCGTCAACGGTGCCGGCTCGGCAGCGCTGTCGACGCCGAACGGTCGCTGGCTATTGTGGTCGCAAAATTCAACGTCGGACTCGCTCGGGGGACTGGGCTATGGGTTCCGTCAATATGGCGCGGTGTACGGCGCGACCACGCCCGCGCTCGCGACCGGTAACGGCGTTCTCTATACGACCTCGCCCAGCGTGACCGTCGCGCTGACCGGCAGCTACAGCCGCGATTATGACGGCACGACCGATGCCAATCTGGCGCAGTCCAACTTCACCGTGACGGGCCTGAGCGGTAGCGAACACGCCACCGTCTATTCGACGGCTTCGTTCGATACCAAGAATGCGGGAACCGGCAAGACGATCCTGGCGGACGATCTGGCGGTCGTGGTGCGCGATGGGTCGACCAAGGTGTTCGGTTATGTGCTGAACAACTTCTCCGCGACGGGCGCGATCGGCACCATCACGCCCAAGCTGCTGACCGCCGGCCTGACGGGTACGGTCAGCAAGGAATATGACGCGACCGATGCCGCCGCGCTTCTGGCGGCCAATTACACGCTGACCGGCGTGATCGGGAGCGAGGTCGTCACGTTGGTCGGCCCGACCGCTGGCCGCTACTCGGACAAGAACGCCGCCTCCAACAAGCTGGTGACCGCCACCGGTCTGTCGCTGACGGGTGCGGATGCCGGGAATTATACGGTTGCCAACACCGTGTCGGGCAATGTCGGCACGATCACCCCGCGTGCGCTGACCGCCGACCTGGTGGGTTCGGTCAGCAAGACCTATGACGGCACGGCCCTGATTTCGGTGGCGTCGAGCAACGTTGCTTTGACGGGCATTCTGGCGGGCGATACCGTGACGGTCGCCAACGGTCTGTCCGGCACCTTCGCCGACCGCAATGCGGGTACCGGGAAGACGGTCAATGTCACCGCCTTGACGCTGCTGGGCAACGACGCGGCCAACTATACTGCCGCTTCGACCGCATCGGGCGCGGTCGGCACCATCACGGCGAAGACGTTGACGCTGACGGCCGTCGCCGATGCCAAGACCTATGACGGGACCGTCCTGTCCGGCGGCGCGGTTCTGGCCAGCGGGCTGGTTTCGGGCGACAGCGTCGCGGCGAGCCAATCGTTCGACAGCCGAAATGCGGGCAATCGCACGCTCCAGGTGAACGACGGCTATGTCATCACCGATGGCAATGGTGGTTTGAATTATGTGGTGACCAAGGGCGCGGCGGCAGCGGGTACGATCGGCCAGAGGCTCGTGTCCACCAGCCTGACCGCGAACGACAAGGTCTATGATGGGACGACGACCGCGACGGGCAGCTTCTCCACGCTGACCAACAAGGTTGCCGGTGACGATCTGTCGCTCGATACCAGTGCCGCAACGCTGGCGTTCCTCGATCGCCATGCTGGCAACGGAAAGGCCGTGACCGCGGCGGGCTATGCCCTGACGGGAGCGGATGCGGGCAACTATCTGCTCGCGGCGATCGGCAACGGCGCGGCGAACATCACCCGCGCGACGCTGACGCTGAATGCGGTCACCGACACCAAGACGTATGACGGCAACACGCGCTCGACCGGCGTCGTCACGGTGGCCGGCTTGATGGGAGTCGATACCGCGACGGGGACGCAGGCGTTCGACACCAAGAATGCGGGCAGCCGTGCGCTCCAGGTCGCGACCTGGACGATCGACGACGGCAACAACGGCAACAACTATGTCGTCGTGACCCATGATGCGGCTGGCACCATCGGCAAGAAGACGATCTCCGGCCAGCTTACCAACCCGATCAGCAAGGTCTATGACGGGACGGCGGACGCGATCCTGTCGGGCGCGTCGTTGCAGGGCGTGATCGCGGGCGATGCCGTGACCGTATCGTCGGCCAGCGCTCGCTATGCCGACAAGAACACCGGCATCAACAAGCTGGTGACCATATCCGGCATGGCGCTGGGCGGGGCCGATGGCGGCAATTACGTTCTGGCGAGCACCGATGCGTCGGGCAATGTCGGCACGATCACCGCGCGCGTGATCGATGCGGCGACCACCGGCGTCGGCGGCAAGACCTATGACGGGACGACCACGCTCGCCCATGCCGATATCGGCACGCTGGCGCTGACCGCAGCGGCGGCGGATACGCAGGCGCTGATGCTGGCCGATGGCGTCGGCTTCGACTCCTCCGGCCTGCACGGCACGCTGACCGATCGCAATGCCGGAACCGGCAAGGTCGCCACGCTGACCGGCTTCACGCTCGTCAACAACACGGCCAACAACTATGTCCTGGCGGGTTCGACCGCGCAGGGCGTGGTCGACGTGGCCCGCAAGGCACTGACGCTCAATGCCGCGACCGACAGCAGGGTCTATGACGGTACCGTCAACTCGTCGGCGATCGTACAATTCTCGGGCCTGGTCGCGGGCGATACGGTGACGGCCACCCAGGCTTTCGACAGCAAGGACGCCGGAACGCGCAGCCTTTTCGTTTCCGGCTACACCGTCAGCGATGGCAATGGCGGCGCCAATTACGTCGTCGCGACCAACACGGCTGCAGGTGCGATCGCCAAGCGTATCGTCACGACCATCGTGAACGCCAATGACAAGGTCTATGACGGCACGACGTCGGCGACGGGCACATTCAGTGCGCTTCAGAACCTCGTCTCGGGTGAAACCGCCGACGCCACGGGCACCTTGACCTTCGCGGATCGCAATGTCGGTACCGGAAAGGCGGTGACGGTGTCCGGCGCGACGCTGACCGGCACCGATGCACGCAACTATGCGCTCGCAACGGTTGCGGACGGCACGGCCGCGATCAGCAAGGCGTCGCTTGTGCTGACCGCCGGCACCGATGCCAAGACCTATGACGGCACCACCGCGTCCGCAGGTGCGGTCGTCGCGACCGGTCTTGCCACGGGTGACACCTTCAGCGCCACGCAGCATTTCGACGCGAAGGATGCCGGGGTGCGCCGACTGATCGTGGATGGCGGATATTCCGTCAGCGACGGCAATGGCGGCGGCAACTATCTGGTCACCTTGGCGGATGCGGCTGGTCGGATCGACAAGCGGGTCGTCACCACGGCGGTGACCGTAGACACGCGCGATTATGACGGCACGACGGCGGCGACCGGCACGTTCGGTGCGCTGCAGAATCTCGTCACGGGCGAAGTGGTGACCGTGAACGGCGGAACGCTGGCTTTCGCGGATCGCAACGCCGGATCGGGCAAGGCGGTGACGGTGACGGGCGCGACGCTGGGCGGTGCGGACGCGGCCAATTACATCCTTGACGGGGTGGCCAATGGCACCGGTACGGTCAATGCCAAGGCCCTGACGCTGACGGCGGTCAGCGACAGCAAGATCTATGATGGCACCACCGCATCGGGCGGCGCGGTGCAGGTGGCGGGCCTCGTCGGCGGCGATGCGGTCATCGCGAACCAGGTATTCGCCGGGCGCACGGCGGGTGCGCATCGATTGCAGGTCGGTCAATATTCCGTCAGCGACGGTAATGGCGGTCGGAACTACATCGTCACGCTCGGAAACCCGGCAAACGGCACGATCGACCGGCGGGTCATCAATGCGGCGGTGACGATCAATGACAAGGTGTATGACGGCACGACGACCGCATCCGGCACCTTCACGGGCCTGACCGGTATCGTCTCGGGCGATGTGGTAACGGTCGACGCCGCGAGCGGCGTGCTGGCCTTCCTCGATCGCAACGCGGGCAACGGCAAGGCGGTGACGGTCACCGGCGCCACCCTGGGCGGTGCCGATGCGGGCAATTACACGCTCGGCTCCGTGGGCAGCGGTACCGCCAATATCACCAAGGCGACCCTGACGCTGACCGCTGCGGCCGACACCAAGACCTATGACGGTCTGCGCGCGTCGACCGGTACGGTCACCATCGCCGGGTTGGTCGGCGGCGACACCGCCATCGCGACCCAGGCATTCGACAGCAAGAATGCGGGCAGTCGCACGCTGAGCGCCGATAGCTGGACCGTCAGCGACGGCAATGACGGCGGGAACTACAATGTCGTCAAGGTGAACGCGGCGGGCTCGATCGCGCAGAAGACGATCAGCAGCAGCCTGACCGGCACCGTCTCCAAGGTCTATGACGGCACCACCACCGCGACGATCCTGCCCGCCAACCTGTCGGGTGTGATCGCGGGTGACACCGTCACCGTGGCAGCGACCAGTGCCGATTACGCCGATCGCAACGCCGGTACGAACAAGCTGGTGACGGTCACCGGCATGTCGCTGACGGGTGCGGACGCGCTCAACTATCAGCTCGATCAGGACCATACATCGGCCAATATCGGCACGATTACCGCGCGGCAGATCGCGGTGGGTGTCGGCGGTCGCGGTGCCAAGACCTATGACGGCACCGCAATACTGTCCGCGTCGCAGCTGGGCACGCTCAGCTTCGTGCTCGCGGACGGCGACACGACGACGCAGTCGCTGCTGACGAGCGATGGCGTGACGATCGACCTGGCCGCCGTCAGCGGTGCCTTCGCGGATCGCAATGCCAGCACCGGTAAGGGCGTGACGCTGACCGGCTATGCGCTGACGAACAATGCGTCGGGCAATTACGCACTCGCCAATGCCAGTGTGCAGGGGCTGGCGGACATCGCCAAGGCGACCCTGACGCTGACCGCGGCCACCGACACCAAGACCTATGATGGTCTTGTCAAATCGAACGTTACGGTCACCATCGCCGGATTGGTCGGCGGCGATACCGCGACCGCGAACCAGGCGTTCGACAGCAAGAATGCCGGCAGTCGGACGCTGCTGGTCTCCGATTGGACGCTGAGCGACGGCAATGACGGCGGAAACTACAATGTCGTCAAGGTGAATGCGGCAGGCTTGATCGCGCAGAAGACGATCAGCAGCAGCCTGACCGGCACCGTGTCCAAGGTCTATGACGGCACCACCACCGCGACGATCCTGCCCGCCAATCTGTCGGGCGTGATTGCGGGCGATACCGTCACCGTGGCGGCAACCAGTGCCGATTACGCCGATCGCAACGCCGGTACCGGCAAGCTCGTGACGGTCAGCGGCATGTCGCTGACGGGTGCGGATGCGCTCAACTATCAGCTCGACCAGAACCATACATCGGCCAGTATCGGCACGATCACCGCGCGGCAGATCGGGGTGGGTGTCAGCGGTCGCGGTACCAAGACCTATGACGGGACCGCGGTGCTGTCCGCTTCGCAGCTCGGCACGCTGAGCTTCGTGCTCGCCGACGGCGACACGACGACGCAGTCGCTGCTGACGAGCGATGGCGTGGCGATCGACCTGGCCGCCGTCAGCGGTGCCTTCGCCGATCGCAATGCCAGCACCGGTAAGGGCGTGACGCTGACCGGCTATGCGCTGACGAACAATGCGTCGGGCAATTACGCACTCGCCAATGCCAGTGTGCAGGGGCTGGCGGACATCGCCAAGGCGACCCTGACGCTGACCGCTGCCACCGACACCAAGACCTATGATGGTCTTGTCAAATCGAACGTTACGGTCACCATCGCCGGATTGGTCGGCGGCGATACCGCGACCGCGAACCAGGCGTTCGACAGCAAGAATGCGGGTAACCGGACGCTGTTGGTGTCCGATTGGACGCTGAGCGACGGCAATGACGGTGGGAACTACAATGTCGTCAAGGTGAACGCGGCGGGCTCGATCGCGCAGAAGACGATCAGCAGCAGCCTGACCGGCACCGTCTCCAAGGTCTATGACGGGACCACCACCGCGACGATCCTGCCCGCCAACCTGTCGGGTGTGATCGCGGGCGACACCGTTACCGTAGCGGCGGCAAGTGCCGAGTATTCGGATCGCAACGTCGGGACGAACAAGCTGATAACCGTCGGTGGCATGACGCTGCAGGGCGCCGACGCGGCCAACTATCTGCTCGACAGTGACCATGCCGCCGCCAATGTCGGCGAGATCGTCGCGCGGCAGGTCGCGGTGACGGCTGGTGGTCGTGGTGCGAAGACGTATGACGGCACAACCAACCTTACCGCATCGCAGCTGGGCTCCATGACCTTCACGCTGGCCGATGGGGATGCCGTGACATCGGCTCTGCTTCGGAGTGACGGTGTTTCGCTGGATGCGAGCAGCGTCAACGGCGCATTGGCCGACCGCAACGCCGGTACGGGCAAGAGCGCTGCGCTGGCCGGCTTCGCGCTCGTCAACAATGCGTCGGGCAATTATGTGCTTGTCGCCGCACCCGTACAGGGCGTGGTGGACGTTGCGCGCCAGACGCTGACGCTGACGGCTGCGGCCGATACGAAGGTCTATGACGGGACGACCGCATCGACGGGAACGGTCGGCTTCAGCGGATTGATTACTGGCGACACGCTGACCGCGACGCAGGTGTTCGACTCCAAGAACGCGGGCGCCCGCGCGCTGAAGGTCGGGGAATGGTCGATCGCGGATGGCAATGACGGCGGCAATTACGCCGTGGTCAAGGTTGACGCTGTTGGAACGATCGATCGGCGCACCGTCACCAGTTCGGTGAGCGCGAACGACAAGACCTATGACGGCAGCGCCGTCGCGACCGGCACCTTCGGTACCATTGCCAATATGGTGACGGGCGATGCCCTCACCGTAACGGCGGATCTCGCTTTTGCGGATCGCAACGCGGGCGTCGACAAGGCCGTGACCGTCACCAATGCGCGCCTGGAAGGCACGGCCGCCAGCAATTATGCCCTCGATCCGATCACGGTGACCAGGGACAAGGCCACGATCAATCGTGCGAGCCTGGTGCTGACGGCGGGTAGCGATCGAAAGACCTACGACGGCACCCTGGATTCGACGGGCACCGTCAGCTCTTCCGGGCTGATCGCGGGCGATACGCTGACCGCGACCCAGGCGTTCGATGCCAAGGATGCGGGTGCCCGCACGCTTCAGGTGTCCAGCTGGACGATCAACGATGGCAATGGCGGGAACAACTATCTCGTCAGCCGCGGCGCGACGACCGCCGGGATCATCGACCGCAAGGCGTTGACGGCGGACTTCACCGTCAATTCCAAGACCTATGACGGCACCACCGCGGCGACCGGGACCTTCACCGGCTTTAACGGGCTGATCACGGGTGACATGGTGTCGGTGGACGGCAGTGCCGCGACGCTGGTCTTCGCCGATCGCAATGCCGGGGTGAACAAGACCGTCTTCGCGTCGGGTATCACCCTGACGGGGGATGCGGCGCACAATTACACGCTCGCGTCGCTCGCCAGTGGCACCGGCACGATTTTGGCCAAGGCACTGATTTTGAGTGCGGTTGCGGATCGCAAGACTTACGATCGCACGACCGCCTCGGCCGGGCGTGTGACCGCGACCGGCCTGGTGGCCGGGGACGATGTCATCGCGACCCAGTCGTTCGCCGCCGCGACCGCTGGAACCCACGACCTGCAGGTCGACGGCAACTGGCGCGTGGTCGACGGTAACAATGGCGGCAACTACGTCGTGTCGCTCGATCAACCCGCGCAGGGCGTGATCGACAAGCGGACAATCGGCGCTGCGGTAACGGTCGCGAACAAGATCTACGACGGCACCACCACGGCGACGGGGACCGTAGATGGCCTTGATGGCGTGATTACGGGCGACGTCGTGACCGTCGATAGCAGCCAGGCGGTACTCGCCTTCGCCGATCGCAACGCGGGTACCGGCAAGACGGTAACCGCGACCGGGGCGACGCTTTCGGGGCAGGATGCGGGCAACTACACGCTTGGGACCGTCGCGTCGGGCACCGCCGATATCGGCCGCGCCACGCTGACGCTGACCGCGGCGAGCGATACCCGTACCTATGACGGTACCGCGGCTTCGACCGGCACGGTGACCGCTGCGGGCCTGGTCGTCGGCGATACGATCATCGGCATGACGCAGGCGTTCGATACCAAGAACGCCGGATCGCGCACCCTGCGCGTGCAGGACGGGTACACGCTGACTGACGGCAATGGCGGCGGCAACTACACCATCGTCAAGGTCGATGCAGCGGGGACGATCGATCGGAAGCGTCTGAGCGGCGCGCTGGTTGGCACGGTCAGCAAGGTCTATGACGGCACGACCACGGCCGCCCTGGCAGGGGCCAATCTGACTGGCGTGATCGCGGGCGACCGTGTCGACGTTACCTCGGCGACCGCGAGCTATGCCGACAAGAACGCCGGCACCAGCAAGCTGGTGACCGTGACCGGCATGACGCTGGGCGGCACGGACGCGGCCAATTACGTCCTGGATCAGGACCATGCCTCTGCGGCGGTCGGTGAGATCATCGCGCGGCGGATCATCCTGTCCGCCACCGGTACCGGCTCCAAGGTGTATGACGGTACCGTCACCCTGACGCATGCCGGGCTCGGCACGCTGGCGGTCCAGGCGACGGACGCCGATACGCGGACCCTGATGTCGGCCGACGGCGTGACCTTCGACGATGCCGGTGTAAGCGGCGTCTTCGCGGATCGCCATGCGGGCACCTCGAAGGTCGTGACCCTGTCGGGCTATGCGCTGGCGGGCAATGCTCTGGGCAATTATGTGCTCGACACCGGCACGGCACAGGGCGTGGCCGACGTCGCGCGCAAGGCCCTGACGCTGACCGCAGGTACCGACAGCAAGACGTATGACGGTAGCAACCTTTCCGCAGCGCTGGTTGCGATCGACGGATTGGTCGCTGGCGACAGCGCCGTCGCATCGCAGCGCTTCGACGGCAAGGACGCGGGCACGCGCACGCTGGTGGTCCATGACTGGACGGTAAGCGACGGCAATGGCGGCGGCGATTACGCCGTCACGACCGTCAATACCGCCGGAACGATCACGCGGCGTGTGGTAACCAGCGCGGTGCATGCGGACGACAAGGTATATGACGGCACGACCGCAGCTACCGGGTCGTTCGGAACGTTGACCAATGTCGTCGCAGGCGAAACGCTGGGAGTTACCGGTGTCTTGGCCTTCGCGGATCGTAACGCGGGCGCGAACAAGACGGTGACGGTGAGCGGTGCGACGCTGACCGGCAGCGACGCGCGCAACTATGAATTGTCGCCGCTGGGCGACGGTACCGCGACCATCTCCAAGGCGTCGCTGGTTCTGAATGCCAGCACTGATCGCAAGACCTATGACGGCACGCTCGTATCGAACGGAGCGATCCGCGCCACCGGCTTGGTGGCGGGTGACAGCGTGACGGCGTCGCAGCTGTTCGACGGCAAGAATGCGGGTGCCCGTATTCTGCATGTGGTCGACGGCAGCTGGGTTGTGTCGGACGGTAACGGTGGCAACAACTATGCCGTGAGCATCGGCGACACCGCTGTCGGTGCGATCACCCAGCGGGTGCTGACCACCGGGGTCGTGGTCGATACGCGTGAGTATGACGGCACGACGGCGGCGACCGGTACGTTCGGCGCGTTGCAGAATGTCGTCCTGGGCGACCGGGTGACGCTGACCGGCGGGACGCTGGCCTTTGCCGACCGCAATGCGGGCACCGGCAAGGCGGTGACGGTGACGGGTGCGACGCTGGGCGGGTCGGATGCGGCCAATTACGTGCTGGCCGACGTGGCCTCGGGCACCGGGACGGTGACGCGCAAGGCGCTGGTCCTGACCGCTGTCGGGGACAGCAAGGTCTATGACGGCACGCTGGCGTCGAGCGGGCAGGTGCGGGCCAGCGGGCTGGTCACGGGCGACGCCGTGATCGCGACGCAGGCGTTCGACGGCAAGGATGTCGGCACGCGCGGCCTCCAGGTGGCGACGTGGAGCATTGCCGACGGCAATGGCGGCGGCAACTATGCGGTCAGCATCGACAACCCGGTCAGCGGGACGATCACCGCACGGACGCTGCGGGCCGCGGCGGTGGTCGACGACAAGATCTATGACGGCACGATCGCGGCGATCGGGCGGATCACCGGGCTGACCGGTGTGCTGGGCAGCGATGACGTGACGGTGGGGGGCAGCGGCCTGTTCACCTTCGTCGATCGCAACGCCGGTGCGGGCAAGGCGGTGAACGTCTCGGGTCTGACGCTGGGTGGCGCACAGGCGGGCAATTATGTGCTCGACGCGGTGTCTGGTGGCAGCGCCTCGATCACCAAGGCGACGCTGACGCTGACCGCGAGCAACGATAGCAAGACCTATGACGGCACCACGGCGTCGAGCGGTACGGTGACCGCTACGGGCCTGGTCGTCGGCGATACGATCAGCGGTATGACGCAGGCGTTCGACACCAAGAATGCCGGGCAGCGGATCATCAGCGCCAACAGCTGGACGATTGCGGACGGCAATGACGGTGGCAATTATGCGATCGTCAAGGTCGATGCGAGCGGCACGATCGCCCGCAAGGTGATCGACGGCACGCTGACGGGCACGGTGTCCAAGGTCTATGACGGCACCACCGCCGCGACGCTGCTCGGCGCGAACCTTGCCGGGGTCATCGCGGGTGATGCGGTCGACGTTCTCACCTCGGCGGCCTATTATACCGGCAAGGACGTGGGCACGGGCAAGACCGTGACGGTCACCGGCATGGCGCTGTCCGGGCGCGATGCGGCCAATTACGACCTGACCAGCACCACTGCCTCGGCGGCGGTGGGGACGATCACCGCCCGGTCGGTGACGATCACGGCGGCGGGTCGCGGTGCCAAGACCTATGACGGCACCGACATCCTGACCACGGGCCAGCGCGGCACGCTGACGCTGAGCGCGGGTGACGACGATGCGCTGACCAAGGCGCTGCTCGCCAGCGACGGGGTGACGCTGGACGCCAGCGGGGTGACGGGCACGCTGGTCGACCGCAATGCGGGCACCGGCAAGAGCGTGACGCTGGGTGGCTATGCGCTCTCGGGCAATGGCCTTGGCAACTTCGTGCTGGCATCGAACACGGTGCTGGGGATCGCCGACGTGGCGCGCGCCTCGCTGACGCTCGCCGCCTCGGACAATACCAAGACCTATGACGGCACGACCGCCTCGTCGGGGACGGTCAGGATCACCGGGCTGGTGACCGGCGACACCGCCACCGCCACCCAGGTGTTCGACAGCCGCAATGCGGGCAATCGCCTGCTGAAGGTGGTCGATCAGGTGATCAACGACGGCAATGACGGTGGCAACTACGTCGTTCATCTGGTCGATGGCATTGGGACCATCGCGCGCCGCCTGGTCACCACCAATGCGATCGCCGATGGCAAGGTCTATGACGGGACGACGCGCGCTACCGGGCGCTACACGGCGCTTGGCAATGTCGTCGCTGGCGACACCGTGGCAGCGACCGGTGGCGACATGGTCTTCGCCGATCGCAATGTCGGTATCGCCAAGACCGTGTCGGTGAGCGGCACGACGCTGAGCGGTGGGGACGCCGCCAACTATGTGCTGGACACCGTGGCGGACACCACGGCCAGCATCAGTCGCGCCGCCTTGGTCCTGAATGCGGGCACGGACACGCGTGCCTATGACGGCACGCTCGTATCGAACGGGGCGATCCGCGCGGTCGGCCTGGTGGCGGGTGACAGCGTGACGGCGTCGCAGCTGTTCGACAGCAAGAATGCGGGGGCCCGTATCCTCCACGTGGTCGACGGTAGCTGGACGGTGTCGGACGGTAATGGCGGCAACAACTACGCCGTGACGATCGGCGACACCGCCAATGGCGCGATCACCCAGCGCGTGCTGACCACAGCCGTGACCGTCAATGACAAGGAATACGACGGCACCACGGCGGCGACCGGTACGTTCGGCGGGCTGTTCAATCTGGTCGGCAGCGACCAGGTGACGCTATCCGGCGGGACGCTGGCCTTTGCCGACCGCAATGCGGGCACCGGCAAGGTGGTGACGGTGACGGGTGCGACGCTGGGCGGGGCGGATGCGGCCAATTACGTGCTGGCCGACGTGGCCTCGGGCACCGGGACGGTGACGCGCAAGGCGCTGGTGCTGACCGCTGTCGGGGACAGCAAGGTCTATGACGGCACGCTTGCGTCGAGCGGGCAGGTGCGGGCCAGCGGGCTGGTCACGGGCGACGCCGTGATCGCGACGCAGGCGTTCGACGGCAAGGACGTCGGGACGCGCGGCCTCCAGGTCGCGACGTGGAGCATTGCCGACGGCAATGGCGGCGGCAACTATGCGGTCAGCATCGACAACCCGGTCAGCGGGACGATCACCGCACGGACGCTGCGGGCCGCGGCGGTGGTCGACGACAAGACCTATGACGGCACGATCGCGGCGATCGGGCGGATCACCGGGCTGACCGGTGTGCTGGGCAGCGATGACGTGACGGTGGGGGGCAGCGGCCTGTTCACCTTCGTCGATCGCAACGCCGGTGCGGGCAAGGCGGTGAACGTCTCGGGTCTGACGCTGGGTGGCGCACAGGCGGGTAATTATGTGCTCGACGCGGTGTCTGGTGGCAGCGCCTCGATCACCAAGGCGACGCTGACGCTGACCGCGAGCAACGATAGCAAGACCTATGACGGCACCACGGCGTCGAGCGGTACGGTGACCGCTACGGGCCTGGTCGTCGGCGATACGATCAGCGGTATGACGCAGGCGTTCGACACCAAGAATGCCGGGCAGCGGATCATCAGCGCCAACAGCTGGACGATCGCGGACGGCAATGACGGTGGCAATTATGCGATCGTCAAGGTGGATGCGAGCGGCACGATCGCCCGCAAGGTAATCGACGGCACGCTGACGGGCACGGTGTCCAAGGTCTATGACGGCACCACCGCCGCGACGCTGCTCGGCGCAAACCTTGCCGGGGTCATCGCGGGTGATGCGGTCGACGTTCTCACCTCGGCGGCCTATTATACCGGCAAGGACGTGGGCACTGGCAAGACCGTGACGGTCACCGGCATGGCGCTGTCGGGGCGTGATGCGGCCAATTACGACCTGACCAGCACCACCGCCTCGGCGGCGGTGGGGACGATCACCGCCCGGTCGGTGACGATCACGGCGGCGGGTCGCGGTGCCAAGACCTATGACGGCACCGACATCCTGACCACGGGCCAGCGCGGCACGCTGACGCTGAGCGCGGGTGACGACGATGCGCTGACCAGGTCGCTGCTCGCCAGCGACGGGGTGACGCTGGACGTCAGCGGGGTGACGGGCACGCTGGTCGACCGCAATGCGGGCACCGGCAAGAGCGTGACGCTGGGTGGCTATGCGCTCTCGGGCAATGGCCTTGGCAACTTCGTGCTGGCATCGAACACGGTGCTGGGGATCGCCGACGTGGCGCGCGCCTCGCTGACGCTCGCCGCCTCGGACAATACCAAGACCTATGACGGCACGACCGCCTCGTCGGGGACGGTCAGGATCACCGGCCTAGTGACCGGCGACACCGCCACCGCTGCCCAGGTGTTCGACAGCCGCAATGCGGGCAATCGCCTGCTGAAGGTCGTCGATCAGGTGATCAACGACGGCAATGACGGCGGCAACTACATCGTCCATCTGGTCGATGCCTCGGGCACGATCGCACGCCGCCTGGTCACCACCGGCATCACCGCCGACAACAGGGTCTATGATGGGACCACCGCGGCGACCGGTCGTTATGCGGCACTGACCAACGTCCTGGCGGGCGATGCGGTTGGCATCGGTGCGGGTACCATGGCTTTTGCCGATCGTAATGCGGGGATCGGCAAGACCGTTACCGTGACGGGAACGACGCTGAACGGCGCGGATGCGAGCAACTACGTGCTCGATACGATCGCCGATACCACGGCCGACATCGGTCGTGCGGCGCTGATCCTCAACGCATCCAGCGACATGCGTGCCTATGACGGCACCGCCAACTCGGCGGCGCTGGTCCAGGCCAGTGGGTTGGTGGCAGGCGACAGCGTGACGGCGGTGCAGGCCTTTGACGGCAAGAACGCCGGGGCCCGCGTCCTCCATGTGGTCGACGGCAGCTGGACGGTCACGGACGGCAATGGCGGTGCCAATTACATCGTCTCGATCGGTGGGACCGCCAATGGCGCGATCCTGCAGCGCCTGCTGACCACCGCAGTGACTGTCAATGACAAGGAATATGACGGCACCACGGCGGCAACCGGCGCCTTTGGCGGACTGTTCAATCTGGTCGGCAGCGACCAGGTGACGCTGTCCGGCGGGACGCTGGCCTTTGCCGACCGCAATGCGGGTATCGGCAAGGCCGTGACGGTCACCGGCGCGACGCTCAGCGGGGCGGACGCGGCGAACTATGCGCTGGACAGCATCGCGGTCGGCACCGCGACGATCACGCCGCGTGCGCTGAGCCTGCAAGCGGTTGCGGACAACCGCATCTATGACGGCACCACGGTGTCCGCTGCGGCCGTGCTGGCAGCGGGTCTGGTGGGCGGCGATACCGTCAACGCGACCCAGCGCTTCGACAGCCGCCATGCCGGCAGCCGTCTGTTGCAGGTGGCCGATGGCTGGACGATCAACGACGGCAATGGCGGCGGCAATTACGTCGTCTCAAAGGGCGCGGCAGTGGCCGGTACGATCGACCGTCGCCTCGTCAGCGCAGGCGTGACCGTTCAGGACAAGGTCTATGACGGTACCACCGTCGCGATCGGGACGATCGGTGGCCTTACCAACGTCATCGCCGGCGACGATCTGGTCTTGGATGCGACCGGCGGCGCTCTGCGCTTCCTCGATCGCAATGCCGGGGTCGGCAAGGCGGTGTCGCTGAGCGGACTGGTGCTGGGTGGCAGCGATGCGGCCGATTATGTGCTGTCCGACCTCGGGGCCGGGAGCGCGACGATCGCCAAGGCGACGCTGACGCTGACCGCCAGCGCCGACCACAAGACCTATGACGGCACCCGCACCTCCAACGGTACGGTGACGATCAACGGGCTTGTGGCGGGCGATACGGCCACCGCGACGCAGGCGTTCGATACGAAGGCCGCGGGGCTGCGGACGATCGGTGCGGACAGCTGGACGATCGCGGACGGCAATGACGGCGGCAATTATCAGATCGTCAAGGTCAATGCCTCGGGCGTGATCGATCGCAAGCTGCTGTCGGGTGCGCTGACCGGCCCGGTGACCAAGGTCTATGACGGCACCGACGTCGCGACGGTGACCCCGATCAACCTCGACGGCTTCGTCGCGGGCGACGCGGTGACCTTGGCCACCGATGGCGCGCGCTATGCCGATCGCAACGTTGGGTCGGGCAAGACTGTGACGGTCACCGGCATGAGGCTGACCGGCGACGATGCCGCCAATTACATGCTGGGCAGCGATCAGGCATCGGCGAATATCGGGACCATCACCGCGCGGCAGGTGTCGGTGAACGTGACCGGACGGGGAGCGAAGACCTATGACGGCACGGTCATCCTGCGCTCCGATCAGGCCGGTGGTCTGAGTTTCGCCGCTGCGGCCAACGACGCCGCCACCCGCGCGCTGCTGGCGGCGGACGGCGTAACGCTCGATGCGAGCGGGGTGACGGGTACGCTCGCCGACCGCAATGCGGGTACCGGTAAGAGCGTGACGCTGGGGGGGTATACGCTCTCGGGCAACGGTCTCGGTAACTTCGAGCTGGCGTCGGACACGGTGCTGGGGATTGCCGACGTGGCGCGCGCCTCGCTGACGCTCGCCGCCTCGGACAATACCAAGACCTATGACGGCACCACCGCCTCGGCGGGAACCGTCACGATCACCGGCCTGGTGGCTGGCGACAGCGCCACCGCCACCCAGGCGTTCGACAGCCGCAATGCGGGCAATCGCGTGCTGAAGGTGGTCGACCAAGTGATCAACGACGGGAATGACGGCGGCAATTACATCGTCCATCTGGTCGATGCTGCGGGCACCATCGCACGCCGGCTGGTCACGACCGGCATCACCGTCGACAACAAGGTCTATGACGGCACCACGGCGGCGACCGGCACCTTCGGCCGGTTGTTCAATCTGGTCGGCAGCGACCAGGTGACGCTGTCCGGCGGGACGCTGGCCTTTGCGGACCGCAATGCAGGTATCGACAAGGCCGTGACGGTCACCGGGGCGACGCTCAGCGGGGCAGACGCGGCGAACTACGCGCTGGACAGCATCGCGGTCGGCACCGCGACGATCACGCCGCGTGCGCTGAACCTGCAAGCGGTTGCGGACAGCCGCATCTATGACGGCACCACGGTGTCCGCTGCGGCCGTGCTGGCATCCGGGCTGGTTGGCGGCGATACCGTCAACGCGACCCAGCGCTTCGACAGCCGCCATGCCGGCAGCCGTCTGTTGCAGGTGGCCGATGGCTGGACGATCAATGACGGCAATGGCGGCGGCAATTACGTCGTCTCGAAGGGCGCGGCGGTGGCCGGCACCATCGACCGTCGCGTCGTCAGCGCAGGGTTTACCGTTCAGGACAAGGTCTATGACGGTACCACCGTCGCGACCGGGACGATCGGTGGCCTCACCAACGTCATCGTCGGCGACGATCTCGTCCTGGATGCGACGGGTGGCGCTCTGCGCTTCCTCGATCGCAATGCCGGGGTCGGCAAGGCGGTGTCGCTGAGCGGACTGGTGCTGGGTGGCAGCGATGCGGCCGACTATGTGCTGTCCGGCCTCGGGGCCGGGAGCGCGACGATCGCCAAGGCAACGCTGACGCTGGCCGCCAGCGCCGACCGCAAGACCTATGACGGAACCCGGCTCTCCTCGGGCAAGGTGACGATCAACGGGCTCGTGGCGGGCGATACGGTTGCCGCATCGCAAGTGTTTGACGATCGTAATGCTGGCGAGCGCTTGCTCAAGGTGACCGGCTACACGCTCGCCGACGGCAATAACGGCGGCAACTATGTCGTCCGACTGGTCGATGCGGCGGGGTCGATCGATCGCCGGACGCTGGCGCTGACGCTGGCCGACGCGACCAAGGTGAAGGGGCAGGCCGATCCGGCATTCAATTATGCGGTAAGCAGCGGGTCGCTGGTCACAGGCGACCAGATCAACGGCTCTCCTATTCGTGACAGCGGGGAAGAGGCGGGCAGTTACGCGATCCGCGCCGGCTCACTTCGCGTGAACGACAATTATGCGCTGAGTGTCACTGACGGTCGCCTGACCATCACTACGGTACCAGGCGGTATTACCCCCGTCATCATCCAGAATGCCCGGTCGCTCGCAAATCGTGCGTTTGCATCGCTGCCCGGCACCACGGAGACGCGGAACTTGCCGCATCAATGGACCGGCCTGTTCGAAAACACTTCGGGCTTCGGATGGATCGGCAAGGAACAGCTGCCGGGCAATCTGACGGTGGTGATGCAATTCGCCAACGAAGAACAGGGCACCGCAAAAGAGGCAGCGCGTCTTGGCGGGACCGAGGGGGCCAACGGTCAGGACCCGCTGAATTCGTGCCTGAACGGTAGCAGCCGCACGAATTGCGGACCTGCCCTGGGCAGCGGGTTCCCGTATCCGACCAACAGCGCGGTCACGACGACGATCCGCTTCGTCGAGCCATCGCGCTGAACGGATGCCGGAGGATCGTGAGGAGGCGACCTTCGCGATCCTCCGGCAACATTGGCCACACAGAAGGGGGGAACCGGACCGTGGTCCACGACCATGCGAGCTATAAGGATTATCACGATTTGGCCGCCATGATCGATGCGGGGATCCAGGCTCTGTCGGCGGCGCGTGCGTTGCTCCATCGCCTGGAGGACCGTCCCGGCACTCCGATCGACCCTGGGTTGTCGAAGCTGTTTTCCTCCCCGGAGGTTTTCATCCCGCCCCGAACGCGAAAGCCGATGGGGCAGGACCGGCGCCTCCTCCCGATCATCGATCGCCTCGTCGCACTCATGCCTCGTGCGGGGCGAAATGGTGTCGCGATCCTGTTGCGCCTGCTGGACGAGCCCGGTTTCTATGTTTCACGCGAAGAACTGGTTCGGGCGGCAGGCATCCGCACCGCCGACGCCAAGGCGGTCAAGGTCTATATCTGCAACTTGCGACATGCCCTTCGGCTTGTCGGTATCCCGGCCGATGCCATCGAAACCGGACGTCGCAGCTATCGGCTCGTCCCGGATTCGGCGGCGGCAATCAGGCTCTTGATGAACGGCGATCCGCATTCGCACAACGGTAGCTCGATCAACGCTTCCTCGCGGACGCGGCAGGCCGGGTAGGTCGTCCATCTGTCGCCGACGTGACCGTGACCACCGGCGCGGCAACGGTCTGGCCGCTGAGGGGGATTTTCTTCTCTCTTCGCTGGCGTCTGGATCCCCTTGGGATAATACTCCCGGCTTCGACCGTAGCCGGTCCTTCCCTGGTTTGATCCTCGCTACCCTGCAGCCCAGACCTCCACCCCGTCCGACACGTCTCCGTCCGGCTTAAAGGCCTGATCCGGCGCGCTGACGAACGATCGCGAGATGGCTCTGGAGCCAGATCGACCGTGATGCATGTCGGAAGCTGCAACCGTGCCAACTGGGTCGGAACGGCCGTTTCCCGGGGCACCGCGAAGGGTGCCGTCATTGTGCTGGAAACAAAGGCCGTTCGCCGCTTCCTGATATCGCCCTTTGCCGGTAGCGTCGCTGTCGCCGAGGAACGGTAGGCTATAACCGATCCGCAATAACGGCAGAGATGGAGCGGATGGCTGAATGCATATGGCGCGCAAGGGTACGAATGCGAGCGGGATGCGTCGCTATAACGAACGGCTGATCCTGTCGGCGATCCGGCGGTTGAACGGCGCATCGAAGGCCGAACTGGCGCGGGTGACCGGCCTTTCGCCCCAAGCAGTGGTGCGGATCATCGACGAACTCGACAGCGACGGGTTGCTGTTCCAGGCGGAAAAGCGAACCGGCGGCATGGGACAGCCGGCTACCGTCTATCGCATCAACGGCGCGCGCGGCTACACGGTCGGCGTGGAGATCGGCCGGGATGCGATGACGCTGGTGCTGCTCGATTTCGACGGGCAGCAAAAGGCGATGCATTGCGATGCCGGTACCTTTCCGACCATCGCCCTAGCCGTGGAGCGGATCGACCGGTTTTTGCAGGAGCAACTGCCTTCTCCGCTCCGCGATCCCAGCACATTCCTGGGTATCGGCATCGCGATGCCGTGGTTCCTGGGGGAATGGCGCGACGAGTTGGGGATCTCGGAAGACCAGGCGGAGGAATGGCGCCGGGGCGACGTCGCCGACCGGCTGCGCGCCGGGCTGCACTGGCCGACTTTCTTCGACAATGACGGCAATGCGGCGGCGCTGGCGCATTTGTTGTGCGGGGCCGGAACCGATCTTCAGAATTATCTGCTCATCAACCTCGGCACCTTCGTCGGCGGCGGTCTGGTGCTGGGCGGGCAGGTGGTGCAGGGCCGACACGGCAATGCCGGCGCGCTGGCGTCGATGCCGGTCATGGCCGATGGCCGGCGCGACTCACTGATCCACCATGCCTCGCTCTACGACCGCGATCGGGCAACCACGTCCGCCGACCTGGAGGGATGGCGGCGTCGCTGCACCGAAGCATTGGCCTTCGCCATTTCGGGTGCCAACAGCCTGCTCGACCTGGAGGCGGTGATCCTCGACGGATCGCTGGCGGCGGCGGAACTGGCCGATATCGCGGCGGCAGTGGGACAACGACTCGCCGATCATGCTCCGCCCGATTTCTTCGCGCCGGAATTGCGCATCGGCACGCTCGGACGGCAGGCAGCGGCGATGGGCGCGGGGCTGTTGCCGCTACACGCGCAATATTCGCCCGATCTCAGCAGCTTGTTCAAGCGGGGCTGATCGAATCATCGCGGAAGGCGAACCGGGCACTCGCCATGATATCGCTAACGACAAACGATTGTGAAACAAGCGGCTGAAATGTCAAGCGAATTGCCCTTGACCAACTAAATCACATTAGTAGATTTAGTGGGATCGACCGCAAAAGCGGCGCTGACGGGGAGAGGTATGATGGCCATGAATGTGCAGCATGCAGGACGGGTAGGGCTCCGGTGGTGAGCGAACCGCTGCTGCTCGGTGGGATCGAGGCCGGGGGCACCAAGTTCCTGTGCGCCGTCGCCGACCGTGACGGACGGATCCTTGCCGAAACCCGGATCGCGACCACGGTCCCGGCCGAGACGCTGGGCGCGGCCAGTGCGTTCTTCCGCGATGCGCAGCGTGTCCATGGTGGCCTGTCGGCCTTTTCGGTCGGCAGCTTCGGGCCCCTCTCGTTAAATCCGCTGGCGACCGATTACGGCTGCATTACCTCGACACCGAAGCCGGGCTGGGAGAATACGGACCTGCTCGGACATTTCCGGCAGAGCATCGAGGCGCCCATGACGCTCGACACCGACGTGAACTGCGCGGCGGTGGGCGAGCGGCTGTTCGGGAGCGGGCAGGGGCTGGACAGCTTCTGCTACGTCACGGTCGGCACCGGCATCGGTGTCGGCCTGCTGATCGCCGGGGCGCCGCATGGCGGGGCGAACCACCCGGAGGCCGGGCATATCGTTGTCCCGCGTGCGCCCGGCGACGACATATTCGCCGGTATCTGCCCGTTCCATGGCGACTGCCTGGAAGGGCTGGCTTGCGGTCCGGCGATGCACGCGCGCTGGGGCGTGCCGGCCGAGCAATTGCCGACCGACCATCCGGCATGGGCGATCGAGGCCGACTATGTCGCGGCGCTGTGCGCGACGCTTACCTATGTCGTTCGCCCCGACCGGATCATCCTGGGCGGCGGTGTGATGCAGCCGCAAATGTACGGGCGGGTGCGTTCGGCGCTGGTCGCGAAACTGGCCGGCTATGATGCCAGCATGCGCATGATCGACATGGAGGATTATGTCGTCGCCCCGACCGCCGGGTCGTCGGCCGGGCTGACCGGCGCGCTGGCGCTCGCCTATCGCACCGCGACCCGCCAATGGCCGATGCACTGGCGCATGGCCGAACCCTCTAACACGAACAAGGAGACGGTCGATGCATAGCATCGCGACGCCGGGTGGCCGGCAGGATGTTGACGATGCGCGGGCGACGACCGCGATCGTGCTGAGCGCGGCCGGGGCGGCGCTGGGCGGATTGCTGTTCGGGTTCGACACCGCGGTCATTTCCGGCGCGACGCAGGCGTTGCAGGAGCGCTTCGCGCTGACCGACGCATCGCTCGGCTTTACCGTCGCATCGGCCCTGATCGGCACGGTGATCGGTTCGCTGGTCACCGGCGCGCCCGCCGACCGCTATGGTCGCAAGGCGATCATGCTGTCGGTCGCGATCGCCTATGTCGTCTCCTCCTTTGGCACCGCGCTGGCGCAAAGCTGGCCGATGCTGATCGCGTTCCGTTTCCTGGGCGGCCTTGCCATCGGGGCGGCATCGGTGGTCACGCCGATCTATATCGCCGAAGTGTCCCCTGCGCGCTTCCGGGGGCGGCTGGTGGCGATGAACCAGCTCAACATCGTGCTGGGCATCCTGATCGCGTTCCTCAGCAACTATCTGATCGCGCAAGCATTCCCGCCCGAGGTCGCATGGCGATGGATGTTCGGGATCGTCGCGGTGCCCTCGGCCCTGTTCCTTGCCGTCACCTTCGTCCTGCCCGAAAGCCCGCGCTGGCTGGCGATCCATAACGACCGGGCCAAGGCGGTGGCGGTGATGACCCGGTTGGGCTTCCTATCCCCCCAAGCCGAACTGGTGAAGATCGAAGCCGCCGAGCGCCGCGACGCGGGGCGGAGCGATACCCGGCTGTTCCAGAGCGCGCACAGTTTTCCGGTGGCTTGCGCCATCGCCATCGCGATGTTCAATCAACTGTCGGGCATCAATGCGCTGCTCTACTATGCGCCGCGCATCTTCGAGCTTGCCGGTGCCGGGGCGGACAGCGCCCTGTTGCAGTCGATCGCCGTCGGCGGCACCAATTTGCTGTTCACCGTGGCGGCGCTGTTCTTCATCGACCGCTTTGGACGGCGACCGCTTTTGATCGTCGGCTCGGTGGTTTGCGCCGCCGCCCTGCTGCTGGTCGGCTGGCAGCTCGAACGCGCCGCGCCGGACGGGACGCTGATCCTTGGCGGTCTGCTTGCCTTCATCGCAGCCTTCGCGATCAGCCAGGGCGCGGTGATCTGGGTCTTCATCTCGGAGGTGTTCCCCAGCGCGGTGCGCGGCAAGGGGCAGGCGCTGGGATCGACGACCCACTGGGTCGCGGCGGCGGCGATCACCTGGCTGTTCCCGATCGTGGCGAGCGCGGTCGGTGGCTGGGTCTTCGCCTTCTTCGGCGCGATGATGCTGGTGCAACTGGTGTGGACGGTGCGCGTGATGCCGGAAACCAACGGCGTGGCGCTGGAGGACATGGATCCGGGGAAGGCGGCATGAAATCGCTCATCTTGCTCGCCATGGTCGGCCTCATGCTGCCGACCCATGTCTCGGCGCAGCGGGCCGACCCGCGCCCGACCTATCATTTCGCGCCCGAGCGCAACTGGATGAACGACCCCAACGGGCTCGTCTATTATGATGGCGAGTACCACCTGTTCTTCCAGTACAACCCGCATGGCGATCGCTGGGGCCATATGAGCTGGGGCCATGCGGTCAGCCGCGACCTGGTCCATTGGGAAGAACTGCCGATCGCCATTCCGGAGACCGCCGACGTCATGGCGTTCTCGGGCAGCGCGGTGGTCGACTGGAACAATAGGACCGGTTTCGGAAAGAACGGGAAGCCGCCGCTGGTCGCGATCTATACCGGGCATAATCCCAAGGCGAAGCTGCAATCGCAATATGTCGCCTATAGCAACGATCGCGGTCGGACCTGGACCGTCCATGGCGAAGTGCTGAGCGTCGGCTCGCCCGAGTTTCGCGATCCCAAGGTCTTCTGGCACGCGCCCACGAAGCGCTGGGTGATGGTGGCGGTCATGGCGCTGGAGAACCGTGCGGTCCTGTTCACCTCGCCCGATCTCAAGCAATGGACCTTCGCCAGCAGCTTCGGACCTGCGGGCGGGCGAGGGAAGAATTGGGAATGCCCGGACCTGTTCGAGCTGCCGGTCGAGGGCGGCGCGCCGGGCGAGAAGCGCTGGGTGCTCGGCATCAACCTGGGCGACAATGCCGTCGGTGGCGGATCGGGCGGCCAGTATTTCGTCGGCGATTTCGACGGCAGGCGCTTCACCACCGTCCCCGGCTGGCCGGGCGAGGCGCAGTGGATGGACTATGGCGCGGACTTCTATGCCGCCGTGTCGTGGAACGACCTGCCGAAGGACGATCAGCGCCGCGTCTGGATCGGCTGGGCCAACGACTGGCGCTATGCCGAGGCGATCCCGACCTGGCCGGCGCGCGGGTTGATGACCGTGCCGCGCGAGGTGACGCTAAAGAAGACGCTCCTTGGCTATCGCATCGCGCAAATGCCGGTGCGCGAGGTGGCCGGCCTGCGCGGCGCACCGCAGCCGTTCACCGGCACGCTTGGCGAAACGCCCACCGACCTGCCGATCGCGGGCGGTTCGGCCGACCTGACGCTCGACCTCGACACCGGCACCGCCGATCAGGTGACGATCGCGCTGACCGACGAGCAGGGCTATCAGACGCTGATCGGCGTCAACCCGAGCGTCGACGAGGTGTTCGTCGATCGCACCCGGTCAGGGCCGCATTTCCACGACGGCTTCGCCAACCGCCATGTCGCGCCGGTCGACCTGAAGGGAAAGCGCGTGCGACTGCGGGTGCTGGCCGACCAATCGATCCTCGAAGTCTTCATCGGCGACGGCACGCACACCATCACCGACCGTTTCTTTCGCGGGGGCGGGCAGCTTCGCTGGAGCGCGAGCGCGCGGGGTGGCAGCGCGAAGCTGACTATGCAGGCGTGGCCGATGACCGCGGGCGGGCGCTGACATGACCGCATTCGTCACCACGATGGAAGCGATCGCGCCGGGCTGACGCCCACCTGTCGACTCTTTCAACAACCAAAAAAACAAAACGGAAATCTGGGAGGATTTATGCCGAAGACCTTGCTCGCCTTGCTGACATCGAGCGCGGTGATCCCGCTCGCCGCCATCCCCGCCGCCGCGCAAGATACGACCGCGCAGGCGCAGGCCGAAGCCGCACCCGAAAATGACGCCAGCGCCGATATCGTCGTCACGGGATACCGCGCCGCGCTGGGTTCGGCGCAGGAGATCAAGCGCAACTCGTCCTCGATCGTCGATGCGATCGTGTCGAACGACATCGGCAAGCTGCCCGACAACAACGCCGCCGAAGCGATCGCGCGCGTCACCGGCGTCACCGTACAGCGCTACAATGACGAAGCCGGTGTGATCCTGGTGCGCGGCCTGCCCGATGTCGCCACCACCTTCAATGGCCGCGAGTTCTTCTCGGCCGAGGACCGCGTGTTGCACCTTCAGGATTTTCCGGCGGGCGTCGCGGCGGGGATCGAGGTTTACAAGTCGGGTACGTCCGACCTCATCGAGCCCGGGCTTGCGGGTCTGGTCAACCTGCGCTCGCGTCGTCCGTTCGACGTCAAGGATACCGAGATCGCGGGCGAACTGCGTGCCTCGTATAACGATCAGGCCAAGGCGTTCGACCCGGCGGGCAATCTGCTGCTGACCAAGCGCTGGGACACGCCGATCGGGGAGGTCGGCGCGCTGATCAACGTCAGCTATGTCCGCACCACCTATCGCAATGCCGATCGCTATGCCGATTCCGCTGTCATCTCGCCGCGCGGCTTCGGTGCGGACGATCCGGCCGACGACCTGACCGTGACGACGCCGGGCGTGGGCAATGATTTTCGCTTTCCCGCCAATGCCGGCAATTTCTATGAAAAGGGCGTGCGGCATCGCCCGGCGGTCAACGGCACGATCCAGTGGCGGCCGACCCCGAACCTCGAACTCTTCGCCGAGGGACTGTGGCAGGCCTATCGCGGGGAAGTGTTGCGCGATGCCTTCAACGTCAATTTCGAGCGTCGCGACGCGAACGGCGTCGCCCCGACGCTCAGCAACGTCGTGCTGGTGCCGGGTGAACCGGACAAGGCGGCCAGCTTCACCAAGACCGGCGGCTATGTCCCCGAATTCTATCGCTCGACCCAGGACGATCGTACCGACACATGGCAGGCGGGCGGCCGGGTTCAAATGGACGACGGGCCGCGCGACCCTGTCCGGCGACTTCGCCTATACCAACAGCAAGTACCAAGCGTCCGAGTATAGCGTCGATGCGCAACTGGCGTCGGCCCCGACGATCAACGTCGACTGGGACGTGCGCGGATCGGCGGTGTTCGACCTGGGCGGCTATGCCATCGACAATCCGGCCAACAGCCGCTGGCGCGGCTATTACCAGCGCGACTTCGTGACCAAGGGCGACGGGGTGCAGGGGCGGATCGACCTCGACCTCGAAACCGACTGGGGCTGGCTGCCCCGCTTGCAGTTCGGTTTCCGCGCCAGCGACCGCAATGCGTCGTCGCAGAACAACAACCGCTATGCCTATACCGCCGGGCTGAACATCCCGCTCGACAGCTTGCCGACCGGGGCGCTGGGTCTCATCACCGATGGTTTCCGTGGCGATCCGCAGCGCTTCCAGAACTGGCTGGCGCCCAGCCGCGACGCGATCCGCGCGAATGGCGAGGCGTTGCGCCTGCTCGCGCTGCAATCGGTCCAGCGCGCGACGGTGCTGTTCCCCTGGGACAATGGCATTCGCGAGGCGGTGACGAAGTTCGCGACCGCCGACATCCCCTTCGACCCGCTGGGCGGCTTCACGGCGAGCGAGGCGAGCTATGCGACCTATGGCCAAGGCAAGTTCGATATCGACCTGGGCGGCATGCGGATCGACGGCACGGTCGGCGCGCGCATCGTCAATACCGATGGCACCTATCGCGGGTTCAGCCGGGTGCAGGCCGCCGACGGCACGGTCGGGATCGTCCCCAGCGTCACGCGGCAGAATTACGTCGACGTGCTGCCCTCCGCCATCGCCCGGATGCGCTTCTCGAACGAATGGCAAATCCGCCTCGGCTATACCCAGACGCGGACCCGGCCGAGTTTCGGGCAGCTCAACCCGTCGATCAACATCACCCGCAACAGCCCCGGCCCGGACGGTACGCCGCCGGTGTTCGACGCGACCGGCTCCGGCGGCAATCCCGACCTGCGTCCGCTGACGTCCAAGAATTACGATGCCAGCCTCGAATGGTATTTCTCGAAGAACGGATCGGCCTCGGTCGCCGCCTTCTACCGCGATCTCAACGGCTTCATCGGCTATTATACGCAGGTGGTGAACGATCCCATCTATGGCCGGGTGCAGCTCAATCGCCCGGAGAATGCCGGTAACGGTCGGATCAAGGGGATCGAGGCGTCGCTCCAGACCTTCTTCGATTTCCTGCCGGGTGCGTTGTCCGGCTTCGGCGTGCAGGGCAATGTCACCTATCTCGACGGCACCAACCAGCTGCCGCGCGTGCTGGGGGAGGGCGATCGGCAGGTCGAGATTACCGGCCTGTCGAAATGGGCGTATAATCTGACCGGCTTCTATGAAAAGGACGGCATCTCGGCCCGCCTGTCCTACAACTGGCGCTCGCGCCACGTCACCAGCTACAACCGCAACATCAACGAAGACCAATATGCGGGCGAACTGGTGGAGCCGATCGCACGGCTCGATTTCTCGGCCAGCTATGATGCGTTCAAGAACGTCTCGCTGGTCGCCAATGTGAGCAATATCCTGGCGCAGCCCTTCCGCAACTATCGCTTCTACAACGAAACCCAGTCGTTCGGGCGCGACCTGCGGATCGAGGGGCGGTATTTCAGCCTCGGCGTCCGTTTCAAGATGTAGCGTTTTGCGGCGGCGCGTCATGTCGCGCCGCCACCCCTTTGCATCCCGACACCCCGCGCGAACCGCCGGTACAGGCGGCGCGCGAACCATGGCGTGCGGCCATTCGCCGCGCGCGGAGAGGATATCGCCATGCCATCGATCGTTTCACGGCGTCAGGCACTCGGCCTGATCGCGACCCTGCCCATCCTGCCGGCCTGCGGTGCGTCGGGCGAGGATGGCGGGGGCGGGGGGCTGGTCTCCGCACCGGGCCCGACGCCGACGCCCGCTCCTACGCTCAGCGCGACCGCGACCAGCGTCCGTGCGCCGGCCGCGCTATCATGTCGCCGCGCCCGATGGCGGGTGGATCAACGATCCGCAGCGCCCGTTGCGGATCGGAGATAGCTGGACGATGTGGGCGCTCTACAATCCGACCTGGCCCGATGGCGGTACCGAATGGCGGCGCTGGACCTCGACCGACCTCGTCACCTGGACCGATCGCGGCGTATCGATCCCCCGGCGCACCACGTCGTTCGGCGATGTGTGGAGCGGGAGCGCGGTGATCGATACCGACAACACCGCCGGTTTCGGCGCGGGCACGCTGATTGCGCTGGCGACGATGCCGGCCGACAATGCCGCCGGGCAGAACCAGTCGACGGCCCTGTGGTATTCGCGCGATGGTGGCGCGACCTTTGCCTTTCACGCGATCGTCCATCCCAATTTCCCAGGGAACAAGCCGTTCCGCGATCCGACCATATTCTGGCATGCCCCCACGGCGCGCTGGGTAATGACGCTGTCGGAAGAGGGGAAGATCGGCTTCTATACCTCACCCGACCTGAAACAATGGCGCTATGCCAGTGGCTTCCTGTCCGATCTCGTCGGCGGGGTGATGGAATGCTCGCACCTTTTCCCGTTGCATCTGTACGAGGCGAACGGGACCACGTCGGGCGACAAATGGATATTGCTGGTCGGTGGCGACGGGTCGGGCAGTGGCTTTACCGGCGGCACCTATTACTGGGTCGGCAGCTTCGACGGGACCAGCTTCACCGCCGACAGCGCGACCGGGCACTGGCTGGACGGTGGGGCCGATTATTATGCGGCGGTGGTGTGGCGCGATCCGCAGGCCGCCGATCCGCTCGCCACCGCCTATACGATGGGCTGGATGAACAACTGGGCCTATGCCAATCAACTGCCCGCGCCCCATGGCTATCGCGGGCAGTTGAGTATCGTTCGACAACTCCGCCTCCAACGCACCGGTGGCACCCCGCGCCTGCGTATGACGCCGGTCGCGGCGCAAAATAACGTGTTCGCGCGGACGGTGAGCGGGGCGGACCAGACCATCGCGGACGGGACCCCTTATGTCTGGCCCGCCGATGCCGATATCATGGCGGGCCGCATCGATCTGACATTGACCCGGACCGGGGCCGACTGGCCCGGCGGCGCCTGGCTGTCGGTCCGGGGCGGCAAGGGATATTTCACCCAGGTCGGATTCGCGCTGCGCGACAATCGCGTGTTTCTAAAGCGCGATGCCAGCGGCCCCGATGCGCCGGCAAGCGCGGCATGGCGCCAGAATCGCGACATTACCTGCGATGCATCCGCAGGCGTTGTGACGGTCAGCATCTTTATCGATACCGCGTCGATCGAGCTCTTCGTCAATGATGGCGAGGCCGTTTTGTCCGAACTCATCCTGGCGCCTCCCGATGCGGTGGGCCTGAATTTCACCGCAAACGGCGGCTCGCTTCGCGTCTCGGACGTTCGAATCCACAGGTTCGTATGAATCCCGGCAGAGCGTCATGTCGGCCACGTAGCGTATCCCTTGCCGCTCTATCCCTTGGGCCCAGGCGAGTGCTTCCGCATGGCAGGCGCGCGACGTCCGCGTCGCTATTCTGGCAAGGACAGCACCTGCCGCTGGTCGAGCAAGCGAGCGCGAAGAGCGTCGTACGGCACCTGCTGCACCGGAAGCGATGTACGCAGCGCGAGGTCGGCGGCATTTGCCGCCGATTGTCCGAGGATCATGAAGACGGGTTCCATGCGGATCGTTCCATAGGCGATGTGCGACGCGGATAGCGCGACCGGCACCAGCAGGTTGGTCGCCTCTGACCGTCGCGGCACGATCGCGTCATAGGCGATGGGGTAGGGGTTTGCGACACCGACCTCGATATTGCCCTCGTTGCGCGCAAAGCCGCGTGCGTCTACCACGCGCTGCACATTGTGCGAGTCCATCTGGTACGAGCCCATGCCGATCGGACGCGGCGTCGGCTTCAGACCTCTCACATGGGGCTCCGCCATCACGAAATCGGACGTCATCCGCCTCGCCTCGCGCACATACATCTCGCGGGGCCAGCCCTTGTTGCCGGTGAACTCGTCCTTGCACAGTCCCCAGCGTCCCATCTCCGCGCGTGTCTCGGCGGGGACGCGCGGGTCGTTCGCCATGTACCAGAGCAGGCCCTGCTGATAGCGCCGGTGCTCCGCCGCGATCGCGGCACGCTCGGCGTCGCTGCCCCGAGGATAGCTGTAGTTCATGCCGATATTGTCGGTGGAGAAGGCGCCGAAATTGTTGACGTCCGCCTTGCCGTTGGGGATGCGATCGAACTTCTGGAAGACGTTGCGATAGCCCGCGTCCATATACCGCTGGAGCAGGGCATATTGCCCGGCGTCATAGCCCTCGGGTCGGGGCAGCGGCAACCGGTTGGCGGCCACGTCGGTAAGGCACAGTCGATAGGTATAGGCCTGGATCTTGCTGTCGGCACTGCCATCCGGGGCCAGCCGTGCCGGGCTTATGCGGGGCAGCAGGCCGCTGGCGGGCTTGCCCTTGACCCGATACGGGTCGATATCGAGCGTGAACTGATGGTTGGTCGTGTTGCGTGCCTGCACCCCGTTGAGCGTCTCGCCATATGTCGCATTCGCCTCGCGCCCCGTCGCGAAGGAGACACCGGCGCCCGCCATCAGATCGCCCTCGTAGCTGGCATCGATGAACATCCGCCCCGCGAAGCGACGGCCATGGACCGAGCGGAAGGCGACCAGGCGGGCCCCGTTGCGCTCCACGCCATGCGGACTTCGATCGATCGGCTGGTCGCGGACGACCGTGACTCCGGCTTCGGCGATCCAGTCCTCGAGGATGTGCTCGGCGACGTGCGGCTCGAACTGCCACATCGCGCCGTCGTCGACGAAATTCTCGGCGCGGGCGGGGCGCGGCGCGAGCGACCAGGCGGCCGGATCGTCATAATGCCGCTTCACACGGCGGTAGAAGTCGAGCGCCAGCCCGCCGATCGCGCGATGGTTGCCGGTGTCGGACCAGCTCAGCCCGTTGGTGGTCATGCCGCCGACATAGGCATCGCGGCAGACGAGCGTGACGCTGCGCCCAAGGCGCCGCCCCTCGATCGCGGCGATCACGCCGCCGGCGGTGCAGCCATAGATGACGATGTCGGCGACCGGCTGGGCCGGGGACGGGGCGGCGCCCGCGAGCAGGAGGAGCAACGGTGCGAGGCGAAGCGATGCCATGACGGATATCCTCAGAAGGTTGCGGCAACGCCGAAGAAGATGCGGCGATCCTCGCGCGCGGCGTTGAGCAGCCGCAGCGGTGTCTGGAGATATTGCCGATCCATCGCGCGGGTCAGGTTGATCGCCTCGACCGTGAGGCGAACCGAGCGGGTGAGATTGACCTGTCCCGAAGCATCGAGCTGGCCGCGTCCGGCAACATAGGAACTGCCCCCTGCCGCCGCGCTGCCCTGGCCGAGCAGGTAGCTGCTGCGATAGATGTAGGCCACGCGCGCCGACACGGTGGAATCCTCGTAAAAGCCGATCAGATTATAGCTGTGCTTGGACAGGCGGCCGGAAGCGGCAGGCGGGCCTGTGTCGCCTCGTCGACCAGCGGGGTCTCGCTGTCGACGAAGGTATAGTTGGCCTGGACGCCGAGATTGCGCAGGAGGCCCGGCAGGAAGCGGAGCGATTGCTGATACGCGACCTCCACCCCCTTGATCGTGCCCGATTCCCCGTTGACCGGCTGCGTGATCTGAAACGGGCCATAGGGCTGGCCGGTGCTGGGATCGATCTGGTCGGACAGGCCCGGGACGATCTCGCTCTGCGTGCGGTTTATCGTGAAGGAATCGACGTTCTTGTAGAAGCCGGCGACCGTGATCGCGCTCGATGGGGCGAAATACCATTCGAGCGTCATGTCATATTGCGTCGCCTCGAACGGACGCAGCGCAGGGTTGCCGCGCGAGCCGGTCCGCGACACGAACAGCGGCACGAAGCTGACCCCGACGTCGCTCAGGCTCGGCCGCGCCACCACCTTGGCCGCTGCCGCGCGCAAGGTCAGGTTGCTGCGCAGATCGAGCGCGGCATTGGCGCTCGGCAGCCAGTAGTCGAAGCGCGATTTCGAAAGCGTCGGCTGCGTGTCGGAAAGGAAACCGGAAGAGATGCGCTCGAAGGTGATGTAGCGCACACCGGCATTGCCACTGATCGGCATGCTGCCCAGCGTATCGGCGAAATTGCCCTTGGCGTAGAAGGCCAGGGTGTCCTGGTCGACGTCCTTGATCGACACCCGGCCGAACGGGATGGTGTCGGCGCGCGGGATCGGAAGGCCGAAGGCGTCGCGCGCCGTCCCCTTGTCGGTGCCGCCGCCCAGTATGTCGCGAGGGAAATCTCCCGATACGCCGGGAAAGAAACTGCCCTGGCGATTGTCGTAGACCAGGCCCGGCAGTTCGTCGACGGTGAGAATGCCGTCGCCGTTGCGATCACCGCGCCCGAGCAGGCTCGCAGCGGTGGGAATGTTCTGCGGCGCTTCGGAGTAGAACTGGATCTTCTCGTACCGTCCGCCGACCTCGATCGTCCGAAGCGGGCCGAGATCGGTGCGGATGGTGAAGTCGAGCCGCGCATCATAGCCCGAATTGTCGGTGACGAAGTCGTTCTCGAAGATCGATGCCAGCTGATATTGGGCAGGGTCGTTCAGGTCGAAGTTCGAGCCCAGCGAAAGGTTCGGCACCGCGCCACCGCGCGAGAAATCATAGCTGGCATTGGCGACCCGCCCGGCACGCGGGACGACGACATAGGTGAATGAGGCACCCGGCCCGCCGTCCGTGCCGCGCCCCTTGCTGTAGGAGGCGTCGGCGCGCACCGTCACCACCTCGCCCTCATATTTGGCCGAGCCGCCGATATTGGTCGATCGGAACTCGGTCGGCTCGTCATAGATCAGCGGGCGGACGGTGACGTTGTTGAACGTCCCGCTTACCACGGTGCCGTTCTCATCGGCGACGGCACCCACGTCATTGTCGTTGAACAGCACCTGGTAATTGGCACTCTGCCGCTCGCGCTTGAGCCATGTGTAGGTGCCGTCGAGAATGAATTCGAACCGGTCGACCGGCCGGTATTGCAGCGAACCGTTGAGCGTCAGCCGTTGCTCGGCACGGTCGAAGATCCGCGCCATGTAGCGATTGGGTCGATAGAGTCCCGGATCGTTGATGCCGTCGCCATTCCCGTCGATATTGTCGGTGCGGGTCCAGCCGCCGGTATCGAACTGGTAGCCGCGTGTCCGTGTGTTCGAATAGGCCGCGCTTGCCAGCACCCCGAAGCTGTCGCCGAACTTCTTGGAGACCAGCGCCGAGCCTCGATAGCCCAGATGGTCCGCCTGATCGGTGTAGGCGCCCTGGACACGCCCGCTGACGACGAGATCGGCGAGATCGAGCGGCCGCTTGGTCTTCAGGTTCACGGTCGCGCCCAGTGCGCCCTCGGGCATGTCGGCGGTCGGCGACTTGGCCACGACGATGCTCGAGATGATCTCCGGGCTGACCGATTCCAGCGACGCGCTGCCGCCCGCGCCGGGGCCGAGGAAGGTGCGGCCGTTGATCTCCAGCCGGTTCTGCGAGATGCCGCGCACCGTGAAGTTCGATCCGTCGCCCTCGCGACGCGTGATCTGGACGCCCGTGATCCGGCTCATCGACTCCGCGACATTCTGGTCGGGCAGTTTGCCGATGTCCTGCGCGGTGATGACGTCGACGATGTTCGATGCGGCGCGCTTGACGTTGATCGACTGTTGCAGGGATGCGCGGATACCGGTGACGACGATGTCCTGCGGGGGCGTTTCCTCGGGCGGATTTTCCGATAGGGGCGCTACGGGTGCGGTGCCCGCCTCGCTCTGGACCGCGACCGGCATCAGCGCGGCGCTGGTGGCCGCACGGCGCAGGATGATCGCGCCGCCTGCACGCACCGGCACCAGATCGGTCCCCGCGAGCAGGATGCGGAGCGCCTCGGTCACGTCCAGCGCACCGCTGACCCGATTGACGGTCGCCTTCTCGGCGAGGGAACTCGAGACGAGGATCTGGACCCCTGCCTGATGCGCGAACTGAGGGATGCCGGTGCGTGCCGGTTGCGCGGGCACGTCGAAGCGACGCGTCTGCGCATCGGCGACGGTCGCGAGCGCAGCGTTCGACAGGATGATGGCAGCGGTGCCGAGCAGGCGATGACGCGCGAATGACATAGGGTTCCTCTCCCGGGAGCGGCGCTCCTGTTGTCGAAGCGCTCACCTCCCTTGAGTTCGGCGCGCGCCTCTTCCGTCAGGACGGCGGCGACTTTTTCCGCCCCAACCGGATCGTGTCGGGATCGCTCGTGACCGCAACGGGGAACGACGCGGCAAGCGAGGCCGCGAAGTCCTCGGGACGATCGATCTGGAACAGGCCGATCAGCCGCTCCTGCGCCAATTCGGCGTCGTCGACCACAAGCTGGCGATGGTTATAGCGGTTGAAGCGGGCGACCGCCGCGGCAACGGTTTCATTCTCCAGAGCGATCTCGCCGCCGCGCCAGGCCAGTGCACGCTCGATCGCGGCGGGCGCGGTGCCGGTGACCGGTGCGGCGTCGGACGACCGGAAACGCGCATATTGACCGGCGTGGAGGATCGTCATCGTACCGCTGGCCGCGCTGGGCCAGACCGCCACCTGGCCCTCGGTGACCGCGACCTCGACACCGTCGTCGCGCCGTTCCACCGAGAAAGCGGTGCCGACCGCGCGCGCCTGGGCAATGCCCGCGTCGACGACGAAGGGGCGCGAACGATCCTTCGCGACCTGGAACCAGGCTTGGCCACGGTCGAGCGCGATCCAGCGCTGCTCGCTGGCCAGCACGACGCGAAGCGCGCTGTCGCTGTCGATCGTGGCGACGGACCCGTCCGCGAAAGGCAGACGCCTGATCTCACCGCGCGCGGTCGTGACATGGTCTGCGGCGAACTGACGCCAGCCGATCAGTCCGGCCACGCTCGCGGCGATGGCGCCGGTCATACCGATCAGCAGGCCACGTCGGCTCGACCATCTTGTGGCTGGAGCAGGATGGGGCGGGGTTTCGGCGTCATCCATGATGACGCGGTCCATGACGGTCAGGGCGGCCATCGCGCGCAGCAGGGCGCCCGCATTGCGCGGGTCGCTCGCCAGCCACGCCTCCAGCGCACGCTCGCCCGCCGCGTCGAGCGGGTGGCGCAGCGCCCAGGCGGCGGCGTCGTCACCGGGTGCGGGCACGATCGCCTCCTTCGCGGGCGCGGCCGGTCGTGTCGGCCTCTTCGTCGGTTAAATGGCGCAGGATCGCGCGAAGGCTGCGGCTGGCGTCATTCTCCACGATCGTCTCCGTCACGCCGAGCGCGACGGCGATCTCTTTCTGGCTGAGCCCCTCGACGCGCCGCATGACGAAGATACGCCGCGCGCGCTCGGACAGCGTGGCGAGTGCCCTGCGGACGCGATCGACTTCCTGTCGCGCGGCGGCGACGCGATCCTGGAGCGGACTTTCGCTGGCGAGTTCGCCCACTTCGTCCGCCGAGATCGACTCGATCCGCACCACGCGCGCGTGACGACGCTGACGGTGGACGAGATTGCGCGCCATGGTGAACAGATAGGCACGGGGCGAGTCGATTTCCTCGATGCTGCGGAGTTGCGCAAGGCGGCAATAGCATTCCTGCACGATGTCCTCCACGTCGGCGGGCGGCACGAGGCGACGCCGCAACCAGCCGCGCAGGTCACGTTCGTGCGGCAGGATCTCACGCCCCACCCATTCTGCTAGCGCCTCGCGTTCCGTTGCGGCTCTCCTATTCCCCCCATGAGTTCACTAACGCCGGTTTCCGTCACGATCACACCTAATTGATCCCCGACGTACAGCGTCTTGGGTTTTCCGGATCCCCGCGATCGCGGCCCCGATCGCGCTGCTCGGCACGTTGGCGGTGATGCTGCTGGTAGGCTTCTCGATCAACGTGCTGACCATGATCGGCATGGTGCTGGCGCTCGGCATCATCGTCGACGATGCAATCGTCGTCGTTGAGAATGTCGAGCGCATCATGCACGAGGAGCATCTGTCGCCGAAGGGAGCGACCTCCAAGGTGATGCGCGAATTCATCGGCGCGGTGAACCGCAACGAACACGAGTATTGCGCGACCCGTGCGCTTCAGCACGGCCACGACCCACCGCTCATAGCCTGCCGTCATGCGATCGAAGCGATCATTGAACCGGGTGAAGAAGCGGTTCTTCTTTTCGTGGCCGGCGACCGGCTTCAGGAGCGTGGCGCATAGCGCCGGGGTCAGCGAGAGGGCGCCGACCGAGCCGCTGGACAGCGCCATGGGCAGGAACACGGCGGTCAGCACAGTGGTGATGCCGATCAGCGTGTAGCGAACCTTCTGGAGGAAGGCGAACTTCACCGCGACATCTCCGCAAAGCCTGTCCTGAGCGCAGTCGAAGGGATGCCAACGGCTTTTTTTAATATGTCGCGCTCCATTCGCGCCCGGTCCAGCTCGCGCCGCAGCCGCGCGATCTCCGACGCCTGATCCGCCAGCGATGCCATTGTCGATACTGGCGGCTTCGCCGCCGGGCTTGCCGGCGGCGCGCTGCTCTCCTGCTGGATGCGCTGCCAGCACGCAGCATCGTCGGCACAATACCCAACTCAGCCGCTATCTCGGTCTGTGGGCGGCCGCTCGTCTTCCACAGCGCCACGGCCTCGCGCTTGAACTCGTCCGTGAAACGACGCTTCGTCGTACTCGCCATCAAAACACCTCCTGGCTCCACAGAGCCTATCATCGGTGTCCGTCAAACCAGGGAAAGATCAGAGATATTCGGCGCGGCGATTGCGGTGCTTTAGATAATAGGCATGTTCCCACATATCGTTGCCGAGCAGCGGCGTGCCGCGTTGGTCGGCGACGTCCATCAGCGGATTGTCCTGATTGGGTGTCGAGGTGATCGCCAGCTTGCCGTCCGGCCCGGCGATCAGCCATACCCAGCCCGAGCCGAACCGGCCCGTACCGGCGGCCTTGAACGCGGCCTTCATCTTGTCCATCGATCCGAAGGCCGCGTCGATCGCGCGGGCAAGCTGGGGCGATGGTTCGCCGCCGGTGCCGGGAGGCGCCATCGTCTTCCAGAAAAATCCATGGTTCCAATGCCCGCCGGCGTTGTTGCGGACCGCCGTCGGTGTCGCCCCGGCTTGTGCCAGCAACTGCTCCAGCGAACGACCCGCGAGCGCCGGATCGGCCGCCAGCGCCTTGTTCAGGGCATCGACATAGGCCTGGTGATGCTTGTCGTGATGCAGGGTCATGGTTTCGGCATCGATGACGGGTTCCAGCGCGGTCGCCGGATAGGGCAGCGGTGCCAGCGTGAACGGCGCGGCGCGGTCCTGCGCGGTCGCTGGCGTGGCGAGGAGGGCGAAGCAGGCAAGCCAGTATTTCATCGGTCGTCTCCGGTTGAGATACGGACGCTGAGTCCCAGCCGCACGTCGCGACCGGCGAGGAGCGTCCAGTCGACGTCGAGGTCGTCGAGCGGGTGCCGCGTCATATGCGCGCGGTGGCGCTCAGGCGGACCATGCGCGGTTCGACGGTGCGGCTGTGGACGCCCTCCACGCCCTCGAGCGGCTCGCCGGGAAGGCGAGAGGCGTAGTAATAGTCGGCGTCGGCTCGTCTGGTGTCGAACAGATTGAGCAGTTCGACATCTACGTCGACCGTTCCAAAATGCCGGCCGACCCGCAGGTTGGCGACCGTCGTCGCCGGCGACCGGACCCGGTTGTCTTCGGTGAGCGGGTGTCGTCCGAGATATCGGACGCGCGCCGCGGCGGTGAACGGGCCAAAGACCGTGCTCGCCCCGAATTCACCTGCTGCTTCCAGCGCGTTGGGGACGCGATCGGCACCCGGGGCGTCGAGGAACCGGGCGTGGTTGGTGGCCAGCACGCCATCAAGGGTCAGCCAGCGGGTCGCCCTGACGTTGCCGACCAGTTCGAAGCCGCGGCGATGGCTGGGGCCAGTGGGTTCGACCGTGCCGTCATCACCCGAATAGATCAGTTCGCTCGACGCGCGGCTCCACCAATGGGTGAGCGACAGCTTGAGGGAGCCGTGTTCGAAACGTCCGCCGATCTCATAGCCGGTGGCGCGGGCGAAGGCGGGCGTGGCGTCCGGCGGCGGTGCGATGATCCCGCGGATCGCGTTCGAGTGGAAGCCCTGGCCGTAATTGGCGTAAAGCGCGACATGCGGACTGATCGTCAGGTCGGCGCCGAGCTTTGGCGTCACGATCGTCGCCTGGGCGGTGCCACTGGTCGCATCGCCGCCGCGTGCGGTCGTGCGGAAAGCGAAATGGTCGATCCGCCCGCCCGCAAGCAGGCCCAGCCGCTCGAGGGGGTGCCAGTTCGCCTCGACATAGCCGCCGACCGAGGTTTCGGCGGCATCGACCAGGCTACGCGTCGCGAGCCGTCGGCCCGCCTGCGTGTGATAGAGGCCGAGGCCGCCGATGTCGTCATGCTGCGCGTCGATACCGGCGATCAGGCCCAGTCCGTCCGCCAGCGTCATCCGCCGGACGACCCGACCGCCATAGCTCCAGCGATTCTCCGCCTGTTCCAGTTCGTCGCCGTGGACGGGGTCGTCGAGGAAGAAGGTGAAGTTGGACAGCAGATCGAACCGGTAATGCTGGGCATAGGCGAGCAAGGTCCATTCCTTGCCGCTGACGCCGACGTTCAGCACCTCGCGATCGGTCGAGCCGCGCAGGTACGGATCCAGCGTGTCGAACCGATCGGGCAGGAGCGTGCCGATCGCACGCACCGGAATCTGCTCGGTGGGGCGCCAGCGCGCGCTGTAGACCGACAGGCTGGCGTGCAGGGTGCCGATCGCGGTGCCCTCGCTGTATTTGGCGAGGCCGCCCGCGTGGCGCAGGTGTTCGGCGAGCTGCCAGGGGCCGTCATTGGCCTTGAGCTCGCCCGCGACCAGCAGCGTTCCGGCACCGAGATCGACCGAACTGCCCGCCGCCAGCCGACGATAGCCGTAGCTGCCGATGGTAGCGCTTGCGAACGGCTGCTCGAACCGGTCGCGGGTCGGGAGCGACCCGGCCGCGACGAAAGAGAAGTCGCCGTCCGCCGCGCGATACGGTCCCTTGCGATAAGCGATGTGATCGATCGTTTCCGGGATCAGTCCGTTGAGGTCGAGATAACCATGCCCGTGCGCGTGACTGCGCAGGTTGAAGGGCATGTCGTCGACCGACATGCTGAAGTCGGTGCCGTGATCGAGATTATAGCCGCGGATGAGATATTGTGCCGCCTTGCCGCCGCCCGAATGCTGGACCGCGATCATGCCGGGCACCGCCTCCGCAAGTTCGCTCGTACGCAGCATCGGTCTGGCAAGCAGTTCGGCGCCGCTCATTGAGCCTTCGCTGGCCGATCATGCATGGCCGATGGCGCGGTCCGATCGCGCGGTCACGACGATGTCGACGGCTTCCGCGTCGTCCTTCGCCGTTGGAGGATCATCTGTCGGGGCGGACGTCACGCTCGCAAGGAGCAGTGCGAACAGGCCGAAGTCACTCACTTCACGATCTCGCCATTCGATGTTCCAGATACAAGTTGGTTCGCGCGGGGCGGGCGCCCCCTTGTCGCGATGCCGCGCATGGCGCCCCCATCGACCAGCCGACTAGCCGACCGGACGCCAGGCGTCTGGGCCGACGCTGGGTGTGAAGAATGCTGACAGACGCGCGAGCGCCCCGCCGATATGCGGGTGCAGCGTCCGGTCGCGTGTCGCACCCGTCAGGATCGACATTGGCGACGCGGGATTGCGCGCATCGCGTCGGGCCATGCCCGTGCCGACGGTTTCGTCTTTGTCGCCGCTGTCGGCGGGCGGCGGGGCACCAGTCATCATGCCAGACCCCGATTGCGCAGCAGCGCCGTCGCATCGGGCATCCGCCCCCGGAAAGCGACATAGCTTTCCGCCGGGTCGCGCGAGTTGCCGCGTGAGAGCACTTCGTCACGCAGTTTCTTGGCCAGCACTTGGTTGAACACATCGCCCGTTTCCTCGAACGCCGCAAAGCCATCGGCGTCGAGCACTTCGGCCCAAGTATAGGCGTAATAGCCCGCCGAATAGCCGCCGTCGAAGATATGGCTGAAGTGCGGCAGCCTGTGCCGCATCCCCACCGCATGCGGCACGCCCAGATCGGTCAGCTGCGCCTTTTCCCAGGCCAGTGCATCGAAATCGGCGGGTAGCGCGTCGAGCGAATGCAGCCGCATGTCGAGGATCGCCGACGATAGCTGCTGCACGGTCAGATAGCCCTGGTTGAAGGTGCGTGCCTCCAGTAGCGATTTGAGCATCGGCTCCGGCATCGGCTGGCCTGCGGCGTTGCGGGCATGGGCGCGCAGGATCGTCGGATCGCTGGCCCAATGCTCATGCACCTGCGACGGAAATTCCACGAAATCGCGCGGGACCGCCGTTCCCGACAGGCTGGGATAGCGGACTTTGCTGAACAGGCCGTGCAAACCATGGCCGAATTCGTGGAACAGCGTCCGGGCATCGTCGAGGCTGATCAGCGCACGCTCACTCGGAGCCGGGGGCGTGTAGTTGCAGGTGTTGACGACGATAGCCTGCTGCCCGAGCAGCGTGTTCTGGTCGCGCAGCGAGTTCATCCATGCGCCGGGTCGCTTGGTCGGGCGGGCGAACCAGTCGGCATAGAACAACCCGATCGGCGTCCCGTCGCGCTCGCGGACCTCCCAAACCTTCACGCCATCCGCATAGACCGGCACGTCGCTGCGGGACACGAACTGGATGCCGTACAGCCGCCCGGTGGTGTCCATCAGCGCGGCCACCATGCCGTCGAGCGGGAAATATTGCTTCACCTCCGCTTCGTCGAGGTTGTAACGCCGTTGCCGTTCCTGCTCGGCATAGAAGCGCCAGTCCCATGGCTCGATCCGCGCGACGCCATCGGCGCTGGCGAGCGTGAGCAGCGCGGCTTCCTCTTCCCGTGCACGGGCGAGCGCCGGGCGATAGACGCGCATCAGCAGATCGGTCGCCGCCTCCGGCGTCTTGGCCATCGAGTCTTGCAGGGTGAAGGCGGCGTGGCTGGGCGCGCCCATCAGTTTCGCGCGTTCGATGCGCAGTTCGACCAGGCGCCGGATGATCGCGGCGGTGTTGTTCTCGTTCGCATTGGCGCCGCGATTGTCGAACGCCGCGAACACCTTGGCCCGCGCGGCACGGTCGGTCGCGACCGTCAGGAAGGGTTCGACCGCCGATCGGGTGGCCGGGATCAGATAGCCGGTCTTTCCCTCCGCCCTGGCCGCCATCGCCGCCGCCGCCTTTTGATCGGCGGGCAGGCCGGCGACTTCCGCCGCGGTCAGCAGCACGCTGCTCGCCTTTTGATCGGCCAGCAGCTTCTGACCGAACTGGACGCCCAGCTTTGCCATCTCCTCGTTGATCGCCGCGACCCTCGCGCGGGCCGCCGGGGGCAGGGCGGCACCGGCGAGGACATAGCGCTTGTGCGTTTCCTCCAGCAGTCGCGACTGTTCGGGATCGAGGCCGAGCGAGGCACGGTCTTTATACAGCCGGTCGACCCGCGCGAACATCGCCGGGTCGAGCGACGTCTCGTTCGAGAAGCGGGTCAGTGCGGGGACCACCGCTTCCTCGACCGCCTGGATGTCGGGCGTCGCATCGGCTGACGACACGTTGAAGAAGGCGGATGACACCCGCGCCAGTTGCTGGCCCGAGCGCTCCATCGCCTCGATCGTGTTGGCGAAGGTCGGGGCCGAACGGGCGACGGAGATCGCACGGAAATCCGCTCGGGCCTTCTCCAGTGCCGCCGCGAATGCCGCGCGATAATGCGCCGGACGGATCGCCCGGTAAGGCGGGATCCCGTTGGTCCATTCTTCCAGCAGCGGATTGGCCGGTCCGGCTGCGCGGAGCGGGGTGTTGAGCAGAGGTAGCATGGCCACGGATGCTAGCAGGGTACGACGGTGCATGAACGTCCTTTGAAGGCGATTGGTCGCCGAACGCGACGAGATCATCGAGAATGGCGAGGCTTATTCCGCTGCTTCCAACCGGCGCTCGCCCCAGGCCGGGAACGGATCGCGCAGGTCACTCCATAGCGCCGGGGTAAAGGCACAGCCGGGCACGAGGCAGGCGTCGAGCCGCGCGCGGATGCGGGCCTCGTCCATGCCGATGCCGATGAACACCAGTTCCTGCCGCCGGTCGCCCCAGATCATGTCCCAGTGTTTGGCGACGAATTCCTCGAACCGGCCATCGTCCGGCCATTGGTTCTTGGGGATCGACGCCCACCAACGCCCCATCCGCGCCGTCTCGGTCTGGCTGCCCGCCACCGCCAGCTCGCCCACCCAGTCGGGGCGCGTCGCCAGCCAGAAATGCCCCTTGGCGCGCACCACATGGTCGAGGCCGCCATCGGTCAGGAAGGCATGAAACTTCGCCGGATCGAAGGGTTGGCGGGCGCGATAGACGAAGCTTTCGATCCCATATTCCTCGGTCTCGGGCTGGTGATGGGCATAGCCGTACAATTCCTTGGCCCAGAGTGGATGGCGCGAAGCCTTCTCCTCGTCGAACAGCCCGGTGGCGAGCACTAGGTCCAGGTCGACGCGACCATGATCGGCGGGCACGATCACCGCATCGGCGTTGAGGCTGGCGACCAGCTTCTTCACCACCGCCAGTTGCTCGGCCGACACCGACGAGGCCTTGTTGACGATCACCACATCGGCGAACTCGATCTGTTCGACCAGCAGGCCGACCAGGCTGCGGGTATCGTCCTCGCCCATCGTCTCGCCGCGATCGGCGAGGAAATCTTGGCTGGAATAATCGGCGAGCAGGTTCATCGCATCGACCACCGTCACCATCGTATCGAGCCGCGCGACATCGCCCAGCGACACGCCCGCCTCGTCGCGGAACGAGAAGGTGGTGGCGACCGGCAAAGGCTCGGAAATGCCAGTCGATTCGATCACCAGATAGTCGAACCGCCCCGCCTCGGCGAGCGCACGCACCTCCGCCAGCAGGTCGTCGCGCAGCGTGCAGCAGATGCAGCCATTGGTCATCTCGACCAGGGCTTCCTCCGACCGGGAGAGCGCCGCCTCGCCGCCGCGCACCAGGTCGGCGTCGATATTCACCTCCGACATGTCGTTGACGATCACCGCCACCCGCCGCCCCTCGCGGTTCGCCAGGATGTGGTTGAGCAGCGTCGTCTTTCCCGCGCCGAGGAACCCCGACAGCACCGTCACCGGCAAACGAGTATCGTGCACGAGATGGCTTGTCATGTCTGTCATCCAATGAGATACGTTACAACATAACATAACCAAGAGTTTCAGCCAATGTCCAGTAGTTCCCCGATCATGGGTGATCGTCCGCCCCGCCTGTGCGATGGGAGGGAAGCATGAGCGGCATCCCGGCGGGTGCGGGCGGGCGCATTCCCGTATCGGTGCTGACCGGCTTCCTCGGCAGCGGCAAGACGACCCTTCTCAATCATCTCGTTCGTTCGCCGGGAATGGCGCGAGCGCTGGTGATCATCAATGAATTCGGTGCGGTCGGCCTCGATCACGATCTGGTTGCCCGATCGAACGAGGATCTCATGGTCGAGATGATGGGTGGATGCCTGTGCTGCACCATCCGCGGCGACCTGTTGCGAACGCTGCGCGACGCGCCGTGGCGGTTCGCGCGGGATGGGCGCTGCTGGTTCGATCGGGTCGTGATCGAGACGACCGGGCTGGCCGATCCGGCTCCGATCCTCCACACCCTCATGACCGATCCGCACCTGGAGACGCTCTACCGGCTCGACGCGGTGATCGCCACGGTGGACGCCGCGACCGGCATGGCGACATTCGATACGCAGCCGGAGGCGGTGAAGCAGGCGGCGGTCGCCGACCGTCTGCTGCTGACCAAGACCGATCTGGTCGATGAGGCAGGGCAGGTCGCGATCCGGGGCCGGTTGGCGGCGCTCAATCCGGCCGCGCCGGTCATCACCGTGACCGACGGCGCGGTCGACCCGTCGCTGCTGTTCGATGTCGGGCTATGGGACCCCGCGAGCAAGAGCGACGACGTGCGCCGCTGGCTGGCGGAGGAAGCGCACCACGCCGAACACCATCATCACCATCACCATCATCACGACGTGAACCGGCACGACGACGGCATCCGCGCGACCTGCCTGACCTTCGACACGCCGCTCGACCCGTTGGCGTTCGAGCGGTGGCTAGGGCTGCTCACGATGTTCCGGGGCGCAGACGTGCTGCGGGTGAAGGGGATCGTGAACCTGTCGGGGCACGACGTACCCGTGATCGTCCACGGTGTGCAGCATGTCTTCCATCCGCCGGTCGAGCTTGAACGTTGGCCATCGGAGGACCGGCGTACCCGGATGGTGTTCATTACCCGCCGGATCGATCCCGAAGAACTGCGCGGCACGCTGGCGCTGATGACGATGGGGCTGAGCGACGTGCAGTTCGAGGGGTTGGTGGAGCGCGTCGCCGCGGACATGCCGGGATGATCCACCACCCCGCCGCATTCGCCTGCCGACGCGCTGGGGAGATCGACGAACTGATCTGCGCCATTCTCGCGGGGGAGTCTCGCTCGCTCAGCGCCTATGACATTGCCGCGCGGGCCAGCCAGGAGGGGCAACGCGTCGTGCCCGCGCAAGTGTATCGGACACTCGCGCGGTTGGTGCGTCAGCGCGGGACTTTTTGTCGAAGGGGTTCGCGCGATGAGCGTGGCGCGACGACGGCAGATGATCGAGCGGGCACATGTCGGCCTGTCGATCGCGGCGCAGTGCCGGCTGGTGTCGATCAGCCGGTCGTCCTTCTCCTATGCGCCGGTGCCGGAGACGGCGGAGACGCTGGCGCTGATGGCGGCGATCGACGCCTCGTTCCTGGATCATCCCTCGTATGGCAGCCGCCAGATGGCGCGGCACCTCAAGCACCTCGGCCATGCGGTCTGGCGTCGGCGGGTGCGACGGTTGATGGCGAAGATGGGACTGGCGCCCATCTATCAGCGCCCACGGACGAGCGATCCGCATCCCGAGCACCGGATATCCCCGTATTTGCTGCGCGATCTGGAGATCACCCGGTCGGGCCACCGGTGGTGCGCCGACATGACGTATCTGCCGATGCGGCGTGGTTTCCTCTATCTCGTCGCCGTCATGGCCCTTCGACAGGCTCAGGAGGGCGAGCCGCAAGCTACTCGCCTGGCGGTTGTCGAACACGATGGACGCGGCATTCTGTGTCGAGGCGTTGAAGAAAGCGCTGGCACGCTTCGGCAGGCCCGAAATCTTCAATACGGACCAGGGCAGCCGGTTCACCAGCACCGACTTTACCGACGTGTTGCGCGAGGCCGAGGTGCGGATCAGCATGGACGGGCGCGGCCGCTGGATGGACAATGTCTTTATCGAACGGCTCTGGCGGTCGCTGAAGTACGAATGCGTCTATCTGAACGCGTTCGAGACCGGCTCCGAACGGCGGACCGGGCTTGGCCAGTGGATCAGCTATTACAACGGGCAGCGGCCTCACTCCCGCCTCGCCGGCCGAACGCCGGACGAGGTATGCGGACATGGCGTTCACCAGAATGGCGGCGTAAACCAACCGGGGTATAGCTTAGCCGAGCCGCCAAACTGTCCAGGAAGGCGGGACCACCTCACATCGCTATGCTGCGCGAACAGGAGGGCGGGACGAAGACCGCCGACGTGTGTCGCCAGTGCGGGACCAGCAGTGCGCCGCTGTACGCGTGAAAGGCCAAGGGTTGCGGGATGAACGTGTTGCAGGCGTACAAGCTGGAGGCGCCTGAGGATGAGAACGAAGGCCGCCAACGTCATTATACCGTGGCACGCCGCACACCGACTTACTGTCGACGCCGAAGATGGCACAAGCCCGATGCTCGCGGATGCCGACCAGCTACCGAGCATGCTCGACGGCCTTCCGCCGAGCAGCGGACTTCATCGGTTCTTTCCCGCCACCTTCTTCCGCACGGCGTTGTCCAGCCCGGCGTCTGCCAGCAATCGTTTGACCCGGCAGCTCGATCGCGGCCGATCGTCGTCGCTTCGGCTGTCGGCGGCTGTATTGCGAGGCGAATCCGCGCGGCAGGCTCGGGTCTTCGGGCCTTCACCTGCATGGCGGTGAAGGCCTTTGGCAGCGAGCAGGGGCGAGGGGGTTCTGCCGCCCGAATGAGAAACGGCGTGCCGCCATATTTTGATATCGAAATGCCGTGACCTGGAGTGGCCGCCTCCACGGTGGTCGGCCATCGGGAAGCCATGGGGTGCGACACAAGCTCTCGCCTTGTCCGCTTCCTGATGGAACGGAGATTTGCCGCCAGGCCCCGAACAGGTGTCGTCGACGTGCCTGTCGCCTGTGGTTTGTCCCTGCCCATGGCCGGATGACATGACGATTCCCGGATGGATCGATTTCGGATCGGAACGGGCATCGGGATTAGCTGCGGGCATGGTATTTAACCAGATCGCGACGCGATGGCGCTGCAACGGATCAGGGGTTGCATCTTCATAATAAGATTCTGATAAATCGTGGGAAATGCTGTTACGGTTTAGCCAAGAGTGTATCAACGTGCAACCGTCTGCTTTGCCAATTGACCGATTTGACGAAGCCGGTTGGGTTGTCGGGAAAATATGCCGATCGCGCTTAAGATGTGCCTCGGTTGGTAAACGCCTGTTTACCAAGTTCGTCGGGTCCTTCGAATCCCTGGTTCCATAAATATTCCTATTCAAATCTACGTCGAGAGGCGTGTTATCCGGTGCCGCCGCAACATGTTCCTTGGATGACGCCTTGTTGATAACATTGGTACGCCACATACGCGATGCAATGCGACGTTCTTCCGGGCCGATCGCATTGGTATAGATCGCGGTGGTCTTGATATCGGCATGGCCCAGCCAGCGCTGGATCAATGTCAGAGGAACGCTGGACTGGACGGCCCGCACGCCAAAACCATGGCGCAGCCCCTTGGGTGAGGCATGGTGCCCACGGATATTGGCCGCGTTCATCACGTCGCGTATCCGACGATAGCCGGTCATGCGTGACCAGGGCCATAGAAAACAATCCTTGATCTTCTCTCTTCTGATCCACGATTTGAGCATGTCGAGGAAGCGGGCAGGTAGGGGGATGGAACGAAATATCGTTTTTCCGCGCTTTTTCAGGCATCGGATCACGACGTGGCGTGACGCGAAGTCTATATTGCTTTCTTTCATCGCCAACGCCTCCGATATTCGGCATCCGGAATAAGCGATCATCAGGCAGAATAGGCGGATGCTGGCAGGAAATCCGTGAGCCGTATTGACGAATGCATCGATCTCGGCGGGATTCAGATATTTCCTCTGTCCATCGCAATTGAAAATCATGGGCGTCATTGAATCTGACCTCTTCATAATGTGGCCGGTGTTTCAGGTGGGCGCTGCCGAAACTGATAGGGAGCAGATGCGGCACGGCTGATACAGTTTTGGCTAAACTGTAACCGGCGGGGCGACTTGACAGGCGCGTTCCCGGGGGGTGCGGGTGATGATACAGGCAGAGCGCGGCGGCATGGGGTGGCGGGGGCGGTCGTTCGTTCCGGGTCTGGCTGTTCGTGCGGCTGGGGCAGCGAGGGCGCGTTTGTCCCTGCGTATCTGCAATTTCAATCATATCGACCGCGCTTATGGGTGTACGGTCGCGGCGGCGGTTGCGGTTGAAGTCCGACGTCGGCTGGTCGAGGCGTTGCCGGCGACGAGCCATGTCATGTCGGGTGGCGCGGACACGTTGCTCGCCAGCATAGGTCATGGGCGGGACCCGGACGCGGAAAGCGAGGCCGTCGAGGCGCTCTTCCCGGTCTGGTTGGCCTCTTTCTGCTCGGCGACGCTGGGGCGCCCGATCGCGACCGAGGCGGGGCCTCTCAGCGTCTGGCTGTCTGGGGATTGGGCGGTCGGCGGTCGGGAGGGCGAGCAAATCTTCCCGTTCGGCGGTCCGTCGATCGGGCATGAAGCGGACGCGGCGGCGCTCTACCGCGCCGATATGGCGTTGGCCGTGGACGTGCTGCCCATGCTCCTGGCTCCGCGCGATGGGGGCACCACGGAAAGCGGCCGGAGTTTGGTGCTCTACTGGCAACCCGTCATCGACGGCTCCGGAAGCGGGGCGGTCCTGTATCACGAGGCCTTGTGCCGTCTTTGCGATGCCGATGGCGCGACGGGTTCGCCGGGGCCATTGCTGCTGGCGCTGGAGCGGCTGGGCTTCGTCTGTGCGCTGGACCGCTATGTCGTCTCGGCGGTGATCGACGAGCTGGAAGCGGCGCCCGGTGTGACGTTGGCGGCCAATGTCTCGGCGCAAAGCCTGTCCTGTACGCAATCCTGGAGCGAGATTCTCGCGCGGCTGGAGCGTCGGCCCGATATCGCCCGGCGGCTGGTATGGGAGATTACCGAAACCGCGCTCGTGGCCGACATGAACCGGGCGGTGGCGTTCGTGTCGCGGGTCAAGTCGCTGGGGTGTCGGATCGCGATCGATGATTTCGGGGTAGGCTTCGCCTCGATCCGCCAACTCCTCATTTTCTTGCCCGACATCATCAAGATCGATCGTCTGTTTCTCGACCGCGCGACGTTGAGCGTGCGGGACGCGGGCATTTTCCGGCAACTGGTCGAACTGGCCCGGTCCTTTGGTGCAGAGGTCGTGGCGGAGGGGATCGAAACCCCGACGCAGGCCGAGTTCGTTCGCTCGTGCGGGGCGTCCTGGCAGCAGGGCTATCTTCACGCCCGGCCCTCGCTGACCCGGCTGTGGCGGCGGGGCTGGGTGGCTCTCGCCCAGCCTCCGGGCACCGCACGCTGATGCGGCACTGCTTTGTGGCCGCGACATCATCCGCGCACGCTGATGCGGCACTGCTTTGTGGCCGCGACATCATCCGCGCCTTCCTCTTTTTCCATCTTTCGTCCCGCCAACTGGCGGGTTCCGTTTGTCGAGGTTCCCGTGTTCCTGCCCGATACCCATTGCTTCCGCCCCAGACTGCGCTCCTATCGGCTTTCGATCCGGGGGCTGGGCAGTGTGACGACGTTGCCGCTGGGGCTGATGCTGGCGGCTCCGGCCTTGGCGCAGAATGTGCCGCCCCAGATCGTACCGCCGACGCTCGATCCGAATCGGGTGCAGGACAATGTCGCGCGCGCGCCCGAGCCGGTGCCGTCGGCGCCGCTGGCGATCCAGGCCTCGCCGCAACAGGCCGCGCCCGAAGCCGCCGCTGCGACGCGCTTTGTCTGGCGGGAGGTGCACATCGAGGGGGCGACGGTAATCCCGGTCGCACGGCTGATGCGCGAATGGAAGCATGCGCCGGGCGAAGAGGTCAGCGTGGAGGACGTGTTCCGCTTCGCCAATGCCGTGACGCGGCTCTATGCGAAGAAAGGCTATGCCATTTCGTTCGGGGTGGTGCCCGAACAGCAGATCAAGAACGGCGTCATCACCATCCGGGTGGTGGAAGGCTTTGTCAGCCGGATCGACTTCACGGGTGCGAAACTGCCCAGCGGGCTGCTGGGGCGTGGGCCGGTTGCCGATATCGCCGAGCGCATCCGTCAGTCGCGGCCCTTACGCAATGCCGATCTCGAGCGCTATCTGCTGCTCATCAACGACGTGCCGGGCGTGACGGCGCGCGCCACGCTGTCGCCCGCCCCCGACCTCGTGGGCGGTTCGATCCTGACCATCGAGATCGCGCGCAAGCGGCGGTCGATGGATGTCGGCTATAACAGCTTCATGCCGCGCACGCTGGGCACCCATGTCGTGGGCGGCACCGTCGAGGCCAATGCGCTGCTCACCGGCGGCGACCGGCTGCGGCTGGGGGCGTATCAGAGCATCACGAGCAACGCCTATTGGAACCTGTCGGGGGACTATGTCTCGATCCTCGACCAGGACGGGCTGTCGCTGGCGGTGTCGGGCAGCCATTCGCACACGCGGCCGACGACCCCTTTGCTGCGCCTGCTGGGTTATCAGGGCAGCGCGACGACCGGGCGGGTCAGCCTGAGCTATCCATTCATCCGATCGCGAACCGAAAATCTCGCGGTCGAGGTGGGCGGGGCCATCGCCAACACCGATTCCGAACTGCTGGGGCGGGCGGAGATGCGCGACCGGTTGCGCTCGGTGGTGACGGCGCTCACCTATGACGTGACCGACGCGCATCTGGCCGCCAGTTCGTTGCGGCTGGGGCTGGAGCAGGGGCTGAAGAAACTCGATGCGCGCGGCAACAGTCGCGCCAACGGGCGGCTCGACTATCTGTTGCTGACCATGGAGGTGCAGCGGCTCCAGCCCATCGCGCGGGTGGCGGGTGGCCAGGTTTCGACGCTGATCGCCGCGCAAGGTCAGGCAGCGGCCAAGGGCCCGCTCTATAGCTCGGCCGAGTGCAGCTATGGCGGGCGTCGCTTCGGGCGGCGCTTCGATGCGGGCGCGTTGGTCGGCGACCATTGCCTGCTCTCCAGCGTCGAACTGCGCTGGAGCACGCCCGCCAATATCGGCGACCTGCCCGTCGGGCTCCAGACCTATGGCTTCGTCGATGCCGCACAGGTCTGGCAGAAGGGGCGGCTGCTTCCCGGCGAGCGCCGCTCGGCGACCGCCGCCACCGCCGGGCTGGGGCTGAGGCTGAGCCTGACCGATCATATCAGCGGCGGCATCGAGGCGAGCCGGATCGTCAAGGCCCCGCGCGGCAGCCCGATCGAGCGCGGCGGTCGCCTGCTCGGCAGCATGTCCTTCCGTTTCTAGGCACGACGGCCGGGTCGGGACCCGGTCAGGGCCATGTGATCCAATCGATTTCCAGGATTTGATACGATGACGAACAAGGGCAAGCGCTGGTACGGCGGCACGAGCGGGATCGCGATCACGGTCGCGGCGGGCGTGATGCTGCACGCCAGCCCGGCCTTCGCGCAGCTATCGGGCGGGCAGGTCGTCGGCGGCCAGGCGACGATCAGCGGCCAGGGCACGTCGCAGACGACGATCACCCAGACCAGCGACCGCGCGATCGTCAACTGGGACCGCTTCTCGCTTCGTGAAGGCGACATGGCGGTGTTCCAGCAGCCCGATGCCAGGTCGATCACGGTCAACCGGGTGACGGGTAGCGATCCGTCGACCATCCTGGGATCGATCCAGGCCAATGGCCAGGTCGTGCTGATCAACCGAAACGGCGTGCTGTTCGGCAAGGGCTCCAAGGTCGACACCGCCGGGTTGATCGTCTCGACCCACGATATCGACGCGGCCGGGTTCCTGCGCGGCGACAGCCTGCTGCGCTTCAACGACGGCGGCAACGACAAGGCCGAGATCGTCGTCGAGGGGCGGATCACCATCCGCGACGCCGGGATGGCGGCGTTCGTCGCGCCGCATGTCCGCAATTCCGGGCTCATCATGGCCGATATGGGCCGGGTGTCGCTGGCGGCGGGCAAGGGCTTCGGCATCGACCTGTACGGCGACGGGCTGGTCCGGTTCGCAGGCTCGGACGCGATCACGGGCACGCTCAAGGACGCCAAGGGCCAGCCCTTGAAGGCGCTGGTCGAGAATGACGGCACCATCGCCGCGCGGGGTGGGCGCATCCTGCTGACCGCGTCGGCGGCGCGCGAGGTGGTCAACGCCTCGGTCAACGTGTCGGGCATCGTGCGCGCGGACTCCGTCTCGTCGCAGGGCGGGGTCATCACCCTGTCGGGCTCGGGCGGGATCGGGACCGAGACGGGTTCGGTGATCTCGGCAGCGGGGGCGAGCGGGGGCAGCGTGACCATCACCGGCGGCAGCGTAGGCTTGGGCGGGCTGATCGACTCCTCCTCGACCGGGGTGAAGCAGGCTGGCGGCACCGTAACCGTCAAGGCGGACGGGCTGTTGTCGCTGGGCGGAACGACGCTGGCAACCAGTTCGCTCGGTTCGGGTGGCAGCGTCACCTATCAGGCGGGGCGGCTGTTCGAGAATAGCGATGGACGGACCAACGTCTCCGGCCTGATCGACGGCGGGACGATCCGTTCGGTGGTCAGTGGCATGGCGATGACGTCGGGCCGCTATTTCGCCGACGGCGTCTATGGCCTGGGCGGGCGGATCGACATGACCGCGATGGACCTGCGGCTGCTCAGCGCGACCGTTGCCGCGACCGGGCGGGGCGGCGGCGGGCTAGTGCGAATCGGCGGGCCGTTCCAGGGCGGCAAGACGCCGGACCAGAGCCAGCCTTATTATCAGAGCTTTCTCGGCCGCTGGGGCGATCTGCCGACGCTGGCGACGGCGGGCCATGCGTTCGTCAATGACGGCACGCTGATCGACGTGGCGTCCGCCAAGGGGCAGGGCGGCACCGCGGTCATCTGGTCGGACGCGCAGACCACCTTCCTCGGCGCGGTCGACGCGCGCGGGACAAAGGGCGGCGCAGTCGAAATCTCCTCGGCACAGGATCTGCGCCGCGCCGACCTGAGCCATGTCCGGGTCGGCGGCGGCTACCTGCTGCTCGATCCGAAGAACATCATCATCGGCGACCTCAACTCGGTCCAGTCCTGGGCCTATCAGGGCATCATCGGCAAGGCCTATGCCAGTGCCAACGTCAATGGGGCGGCCCTGAAGGCCGGAGAGAATTACGGTAATTCCGTCGCATTGAACAAGATCGGAGATCGGCTGGCGGTCGGAGCCTGGCAAAATGCTGGTGATAGCGGGAGCCAGACTGGTAGCGGTGCAGTATATCTCTTTACCTTCACCGATGCCAATTTCAGTGGAGGATCGCTCGCGTCTATATTGGGGCAAGGCTATTCCGGCGGGAAGAATTTCGGCGTTGGCCTGAAATCCGGTGATGGCTTTGGTTCGGGTGTTTCCCTGAGTGCGGATGCGACCCGATTGGCGGTTGGTGCGACAGGCGATGCGGGCAATGGAGGCACTGCGTCTACTTCGAACACTGGCGCGGTTTATTTGTTTAGCTTCACCGACACTGCTTTCGGCGGCGCGTCGCTTACGGCGAAAATCGGCAAGGGCTACACCGGCGGAAACAATGTCGATGTAACTGTACGAGGCGGTTTTGGTTGGTCCGTCGCTTTAAGTGGCGATGGCAAACGCTTGGCTGTGGGGGCGCCGGCGGATACTGGGCAGGCCAGTGACACCTCGAATGCCGGTGCTGTGTACCTGTTCACGTTTGGCGACGGAAATTTTACCGGCGGTCAGAATGTGGCGATATTTGGTAAAGGGTATACGCGCAATAGTAGCAATCCGAAAAATTATGACGTTCCTGGCGTTAACGGCGGTGGATATTTTGGATCCTCTGTAGCGCTGAACGCGGATGGATCGCGTTTGGTGGTTGGTTCGCCTTGGACAACCGCTGCCAATGATAGCAGCAAGACGAATAGCGGATCCGTCCGCCTCTTCACATTTTCGGATGCTAATTTTACCGCTGGGACATTGGCAAACACTATCGGCGCGGGCTATGGTGTGAATGTCAGCTTGGACGCATCGGATGGATTTGGTTCGTCTGTTTCGTTGAGCGCCGATGCGACCCGCCTAGCCATCGGTGCTCGAGGCGATGCTGGCTATAACAACGTTTCGGGTTTCAATACTGGCGCAGCCTATTTATATACATTCAGCGATGGAAATTTCAGCGGCACCACCCTCACGTCCATCATCGGTAAGGGCTATACTGGCGGGAATAACGTCGACGTCGCCAGCCTAGAGGCTGGGGATGCGTTCGGTATCGGGCTGAGCCTAAACGGGACCGCAACACGGCTGGCCGTTGGAACTTGGCAAGACGATGGGGCTGGCAATAGACTGACGAACAGCGGCGCGGTGCGTCTGTTCTCCTTTGCCGACACCAGCTTCACCGGCGGTACGCTCGTGGGAACGATCGGTAGCGGCTATACCGGCAGTCGGAATGTCGATGTCTCGAGCCTCGGTGCGAACAAGTATTTCGGCTTTTCGATCGGCCTGAACGCGAATGGCGACCGTATGGCCGTGGGGGCGCCGGGCGACAGCGGTTCCAGTGCCAATCTCGCCAATAGCGGCGCGGTCTATCTGTTCAGCTTTTCCAATGCGGACTTCACCAATGGCGCGTTGCAGGGAATTATCGGCAATGGCTATACCGGCGGCAAGAATGTCTCGATCAGCCTGAGTGCGGGGGATTATTTCGGCAGCGGCGTTTCGCTGAACGGGGCCGGGAATCTTCTGGCGGTCGGTGCCTCGAACGATAAGGGGGCCAGCACAGGATATACCCAGCCCGGCGCCGTCCATCTGTTCACCTTCACGGATGATAATTTCTCGGGTGGCGCACGTGTCGCCACGCTGGGGAAGGGATATTCGGGTGGCAAGAACTTCGACGTTTCCTCGCTGGGCAACTACACCAATTTCGGGAATAGCGTTGCGCTGAACAGCTCCGGCAACAGGCTTGCCGTCGGCGCATATGGGAAGTCCAGTTCGGATGGTCAGACGGCCGCCAGTGGTGCCGTCTACCTCTTCACGTTCAGCGATACGAGCTTTTCGGGCGCTCAGCAGCGGGCGATTCTGGGCAAGGGCTATACGACCGGCCTGAATCAACTGGGCGCCAACAATTATTTCGGCTCGGCGGTTTCGCTCAATGCGAAAGGCGATCGTTTGGCCGTGGGGGCCGTGGGCGATAGTGGCGGTGGTTCGTCGGCTGCTACTAACAGCGGCGCGGTCTATCTGTTCAGTTTCAATGACGCGGACAGCGACACGACATTCTCGGGCGGTCAGCTTCAGGCCATCATGGGCAATGGGTATAGTGGGGGCAAGAATCTCGACCTTCCGGGCGTTGCCGCCCGCGTCGGCTTTGGACGATCGGTTGCGCTGAATGGCCTTGGCGACCGCCTTGCGGTGGGAGCGAGCAGCGACCCGGGGGCCGATAAGACGGGTTCCCTGCTCGGCGCGGTATATCTGTTCAGCTTTACCGATATCAGTTTCAGCGGCGCCAAACAGGAAGCCGTGCTGGGCAAGGGCTATAGCGGCAACAAGAATGTCGCGGTCAACGCCTTGGGCAATGGCGATCAGTTCGGCTTTTCGGTCGCATTGAATGCGTATGGCAACCGGCTGGCTGTCGGTGTCGACACCGATAGCGGATATGGCGATGCCGCCACACAGAGCGGTGCGGCGTATCTGTTCGGGTTCAGCGACACGAACTTCACTGGCGGCACGCTGCTCGGCACGATGGGCAAGGGCTATCTCGGCGATGGCGGGCGCAACATCGATGTGTCGCGGCTGTCGGCGCTGGACACGTTCGGCACCTCCGTCGCGCTCAATGCGGATGCCACGCGGATGGCGATCGGCGCACCCAAGGATAGCGGCTTCGATGGTTCCTTGTCCAACGGTGGTGCCGTTTATCTGTTCACCTTCAACGACGGCAACTTCAACGGCGGGACGCTGGCAGGGATTGTCGGGAAAGGCTATTTCGGCGGCAAGAACGTCAATGTCGGCAGTCTGCAATCCGACTATTATTTTGGTCAGTCCGTTGCGCTGAACGGCCTTGGGAATCGAATGGCCGTGGGCGCGTCAGGTGCGGCGGGCACGAATGGTTCGTCCGGCACCAGGGCCGGTGCAGTATATCTGTTCAGCTTCACCGACACCGATTTCAACGGTGGTGTTCAGCAGGCTGTGCTGGGCAAGGGCTATACGGGTGGCAAGAACTATGATGTCTCGGTTCTTGATGCGGGCGTCGCGTTTGGGCACGCCGTATCCTTCAATAGCACTGGAACCCTGCTCGCTGTGGGAGGCCATGGCGATGCTGGCGCTTCGAAGAATGTGTCTGGTGCCGGAGCCGTCTATCTTTTCAGTTTCACCGACGCGAATTTTTCGGGCGCTGCCTTGGAAGCCATATTAGGCAAAGGCTATTCCCCGACTGGCAGTACCCCCAAATACAGGGATGTGGCGGCTCTGCAAGCCAATGACTATTTCGGTGTATCCGTATCCCTGAATGCTGCAGGTGACAAGCTTGCGGTCGGCGCATTTGCAGATGACGGTTACAATAACGGCAATATGGACGCTGGCGCCGTTTATATATTCAGCTTCGACAATTCGCAATCCAATGCTCCATTCAGCAGCGGTGTTCTTCAGTCAATAATAGGGAAGGGATATTCCAGCAGCACCGGCAGCAAGAATGTAGACATAGGTGAATTAGGGGTTAGCGATGCTTTTGGCGTGTCGGTTTCTCTCAATGCAACGGGTGACCGGGTCGCCGTCGGCGCATGGGGGGATGGTGGATTTGGGGATACTACCGGCGCCGCTGGCGCGGTGTACTTGATAAGCTTCTCCGATACCAATCTGACTGGTGGTTCGGTTACGGGCATCATCGGCAAAGGATATGCTGGCGGCAAGAATGTGAATGTCGGGGCATTGGAGACGGGCGATCGATTGGGTCGATCCGTCGCCCTGGCGAGCAACGGGGCGCGGCTGGTTGTTGGCGCATTTGCCGATGGCGGTTTCGGCAATGTGTCCTCTGACAGCGGCGCGGCGTATCTGTTCAGCTTTGCGGACACGAGTTTCACCGGCGGCAAGCTGATGGGCACGGTCGGCAAGGGTTATACCGGCGGCAAGAATGTCGATGTCACGCGATTGCGCTGGTCCGACCGGTTCGGTGCATCGGTTTCGTTGAATGCACGGGGCGATCGGTTGGCCGTGGGGGCCGTTGGCGACGCCAATGCGTCGAACAATGCGACGGCTGTGGGTGCCGTCTATCTATTCAGCTTCACGGACACCAACTTCACCGGCGGCACCCTGCAGGCGATCCTGGGAAGTGGGTATAGCGGGGGCAAGAACGTCAATGTCGGATCGCTCGGCACGGTTCGCGGCTTTGGCTCTTCGGTGGCCCTGAGCGGGGACGCTACGACGCTGGCCGTTGGTGCGACCAGCGATAGCGGTGCGAACAACAATAGCCCGAATAGCGGTTCGGTCTATCTGTTCGGCTTTACCGATACGAGCTTCAGCGGGGGAACCCAGTCGGGCAAGCTGGGCAAGGGATATGGCAGTGCCGATGGCTCCGCCAGCGTCAATGTCAGTGGGTTGCAGGCATTCGATCTCTTCGGCAGTTCGGTGTCGCTGAATGCGGCGGGCACGCGCCTGGCCGTGGGGGCTCCGGGCGATCAAAGCGGCACCGGGGCGGTCTATCTGTTCAATCTCGCGCTCGCCGGCACGTCGCCGGTCACCCTGGGCAAGAGCAAGGCTATCGATGTCGGCTTGTCGGCCGGTAGCAACTTTGGAAGCTCGGTTTCCCTGAACGCGATCGGCGACCGGCTTGCGGTCGGTGCGGTGAACGATCGGGGTTCTTCGGGAAGCGGGTCGGCAACCGGAGCCGTCTATCTGTTCGGTCTGTCGGTGGATGGATCGGGTAACTACACGGCTGGTAACAAGCTGGCGACGATCGGTGTCGGCTATACCGGGAGCGGAAACGTTAATGTCAGCCTGAACGCGGGCGATCAATTCGGCTCCGCCGTGTCGCTGAACGCACTTGGCGATCGGCTGGCCATAGGTGCCTCGGGTGACGACGGTGCGGCTCGCTCATCGGCCAGCAACGACTATGGCGCTGCCTATATCTTCGATTTCATCAACGCCAATTATAGCAGCGTCACGCGGCAAAGCGTGCTCGGTAAAGGCTATGGCGGCGGCAAGAACGTCGATGTCGCGGCACTGGACCGACTGGATCATTTCGGTGCGGGCATCTCGCTCAACGCGGTCGGTGATCTGCTGGCGGTAGGAAGCATGACGGATGCAGGTGCTTCCAACCTGTTATCGCAGAGTGGCGCAGTATATCTGTTCAGCGCGGTGTCGCACAATGCGATGACGCAAAGCTATGGCTTCGAAAGTGCGGACACGGTCACGCTGAAGGCGTCCGATATCGCGGCCCAATTGGCGGCCGGGACGGTGGTTTCGCTCCAGGCGTCGAACGACATCACCGTCAATAGCCCGATCACCGTGTCGAGCGGCAGCGGCGGGGATCTGTCGTTGGCGGCGGGGCGATCGGTTCTCATCAACGCGAACATCACGAATCTGTCTGGCGCGTTCGACGTCTATGCGAACGATACAGCCGGTCATGGGGTGATCGCGAGTCAGCGGGATGCCGGCGCGGCCGAGATAACGATGGCTCCTGAAACGGCCATTCGAACGGCTTCTCGCGTGACCTTTGCCCTGGGCGACGGGGTGGATTCGAACAGTCCCGCGGCGAGCGGCATCATCACGCTTCGATCGGTCAGCACCGGGGATATAAGCATATTTAGTGGGGGCACCGTCGTGCTGCCGAGCGGCGCCGCGTTGATTGCCACGGGCACGAGTGCTTCGGCCACTACATCCAGTTCCGCGCTCCGTGTGGTAACCCAGAGGTTCGTCAACAATGCCGGTTCGTCCGCACTTAGCGCGCCGAACGGTCGTTGGCTGGTCTGGTCGGCGAACCCGGCCAACGACACGGTCGGCGGCCTGGATTATGCCTTCAAGCAATATAATTATACCTCTCTTCGGACCAGGCCACAGGCGACTGGCAACGCTCTCGTCTACACGCTCGCGCCGACGCTGGGTGCGACGCTGGGGGCTGTCACCAAGACCTATGACGGTTTGACGACCGCGCCGGTCACCGGCCTGCTGACGGCAACGGGCGTGATTGGTGGGGATATTGTCACGCTGGCATCGACCGGTGCAGCATTCGACACCAAGGACGCCGGGAGCGGCAAGACGGTAACGGCCTCAGGCCTGTCGATCGGTAGCGCCACGATATTTAATGGGATCCGCGACGTCCCGGTCTATGGCTATACGCTCACGCCGACTTCGGTGACCAACACCGCCAGCGTGATCAACCAGGCGGCGCTGACGATTACCGGCAACACGCAGTCGGTGACCTATGACCGCACGGCGCACACCAATGGCTATACCATCACGAACGGGACGCTGTACGGCAGCGACAGCGTGACGGGGGTGAGTGGACTCGGCTCGGGCACCAATGCGGGCCGCTATGCGGATACCCTGTCGAACGCGACCGGCTCGGGGCTGTCCAACTATGCGATCACCTATTTCAACGGCGCGCTGACCATCGACAAGGCGGTGCTGTCGATCAGCGGCACCAGCATCACGGCCAAGACTTATGACGGGACGGCGAGTGCCGGTGTGGTCAACGCGGGCACCCTGGCGGGGCTGATCGGCGGCGAGACGCTGGGTGTGACCGGCAATGCTGCTGCGCTGTCGAGCAAGAATGTCGGCAGTTACACGACGACGGTCTCCTATACGCTGGCCGATGGGGGCAATGGTGGCCTCGCTTCCAACTATTCGCTCGGCTCGACCAGCGGACTTTCCGCCGAGATCACGCCAGCCCCATTGACGCTGTCGGGTAGCTTTGCCGCCAGTGATCGCGTTTATGACGCCACGACCCTGGCCTCCGTCGCGACGAATGGCCTGTCGATGACGGGCGTCGCCGCCGGTGATAGCGTGTCGTTCAGGACGAGGGGCGCCACGGGTCATTTCGCCAACAAGAATGTCGGTACGAATAAGACCGTTACGCTCAGCGCGTCGGGGGTGCTGACCGGCGCGGATGCAGGCAATTATGTGCTGGCGGCAGGCGCGCCGACCGCAACGGCAACGATCACGCCTGCATCGCTGTCTGTGGGTGGTGGTTTCACGGCCAGCGATCGCATCTATGATGCGACCACATTGGCGGCGGTGACGACGAACAGTCTGACACTGTCGGGCATCGTGGGAAGCGATGTGGTTTCGCTGAAGACGAGCGGGGCGACGGGACGTTTCGCTGACAAGAATGTCGGCACGAACAAGGCGGTTACGCTCAGCGCGTCGGGGGTGCTGTCGGGGACGGATGCCGGCAATTATGTGCTGGCATCGGGGGCTCCGACCGCGACGGCGACGATCACGCCTGCTTCGCTGGCCCTGGGCGGCAGCTTCACAGCCAGCGACCGTATTTATGATACGACGACATTGGCGGCGGTGACGACGAACGGCCTGACATTGTCTGGCGTCCTGGGCAGTGATGCGGTCTCCCTGAAGACAGGCAGCGCAACGGGCAGCTTCGCCAACAAGAATGCCGGCACCAACAAGACGGTAAGTTTGAATATCACCGGCGTCCTGACCGGCGCGGATGTGGGCAATTATGTCTTGGCGGCAGGCTCTCCGACCGTCACCGCCACGATCACACCCGCTTCGCTGGTCATCTCGGGCGTCAGTGCGACGAACAAAATTTACGATGGCACGATCGCCGCTGACCTTCGCGGTGGAACGATCACGGTGTTCAGTGGCGATGCGGTCACCTTGTCGACGGCCAATGCGGCCGGAACCTTCGCCAATAAGAATGTCGGAACGGGCAGGGGAGTAACGGCTTCCGGCTATGCTATTTCCGGTACGGATGCGGGCAATTATGCGCTGGTCCAACCCACCGGTCTGACGGCCGATATCGCTGCGCGGACCTTGGCCCTGTCAGGCAGCTTTACGGCACAGAACAAGGTCTATGACGCAACGACGACGGCGTCGATCGATACGAGCGGCCTGAGCCTCTCCAACGCCGTAGCGGGGGATGATGTTCATCTGAGCCTGATGGGCGCCACCGGCAGCTTCGCGAATAAGAATGTCGGTAATGGCAAGGTCGTTACGCTGAGTACGGCAGGCTCGCTGACGGGTGCGGATGCCGGAAATTACAGTTTCAACGTATCGGCCCCGACGACGACCGCGAACATCACGCCGGCCAGCCTGACGGTCACTGGAATTACGGTCGTGGACAAGGTCTATGACGCCGCCACGACGGCGACTTTGACCGGCGGGACGGTGAGCCCGCTGGGCAGCGATGCCGTGACATTGGTGACGGCTGGGGCAACCGGCAGCTTCGCCGACAAGAATGTCGGTACGGGCAAAGCGGTGATCGCTTCGGGCTATGCCATTAACGGAACCGACGCCGGAAATTATAGCTTGGTGCAGCCGAGCGGGGTGACCGGTACGATCACGGCCAAGCTCTTGTCGATCGGTGCGCCCAGCATCGCTGGTAAAAGCTATGACGGGGCGACGGCACCGGGAACGTTGACGATCGGCATCCTGACGGGTCTGGTAGGCAGCGAAACGCTGGACGTGACCGGCACGGCGACGGCGCTGTCCGGCAAGAATGTCGGCAGCTACACGACGACGGTCGCTTATGCGCTGACGGACGGTAGCAATGGCGGACTGGCCTCCAACTATACGCTGTCTGCGACAAGCGGCGTCTCCGCGATCATCACCGCCAAGTCGTTGGCCGTGACCGGCGTTACGGTGACCGGCAAGGTGTATGATGGTACGGCGGCTGCGACGCTGAACGGAGGCACATTGTCCGGCCTGGTGTCGGGCGATACGGTCCTTCTGACGAACGGTCGTGGCCTGTTCGCGGACAAGAATGTCGGCACCGGCAAGGCGGTAAGCGCATCCGGCTACACCATTTCGGGGACGGATGCGGGCAATTATGCGCTCATCCAGCCGACCGGAATGACGGCCGACATCGCCGCACGTACGCTGGGCGTATCGGGCAGTTTCACCGCGCTGGACAAGGTCTATGACGCGACGACCACGGCATCGATCGACACCAGCGGTTTGGGCTTGTCCAACGCCTTGGCGGGAGACGATGTCGGGCTGAATCTGGCAGGCGCGAGCGGCCGCTTTGCCGACAAGAATGTCGGGGCGGGCAAGCTCGTGACCCTCAGCACGGCAGGCTCGCTAACCGGTGCCGATGCGGGCAATTACAGCTTTGCGGCGTCCGCCCCCACGACGATGGCCAGCATCACGCCTGCGACGTTGAACGTCGTCGGTGTGGGTGCGCAAGCTAAGGTTTATGATGCCTCGACGGTTGCCAGCCTGACGGGCGGATCGGTACGACCGCTGGGCAGCGATGTGGTGGTGCTGGTCACTACGGGCGCGGTCGGTGCGTTCGCCGATAAGAATGTCGGCACTGGCAAGCTTGTGTCCGCATCCGGCTATGCCATTTCGGGGACGGATGCGGGGAATTATACGCTCGCCCAGCCGACCGGACTGACGGCGGATATCACGCGCGCGACCCTTTCCGTCATGGGCGTAACGGTCGCGAACAAGGTTTATGACGCCACCACGGCGGCGATCCTGTCCGTCGGTGGGGTGACCGCGCTTGGCCGCGACGTGGTCACGCTGTCGACTGCCGGCGCGACGGGCGCCTTTGCCGACAAGAATGTCGGGACGGGCAAGGCGGTAACGGCCTCGGGCTATGCCATTTCGGGGACGGACGCAGGCAATTATACGTTAGTCCAGCCGACCGGACTGACCGCGAACATCTCGCAGGCCAGTCTCCTGGTCACCGGCGTCACCGTTGCGAACAAGGTCTATGACGCCGGAACATCGGCCACGCTGTCCGGCGGAGCGGTCGCGGCGCTGAGCGGGGACGTCGTGACGTTGGTCACGGCCAGCGCGACCGGCAACTTCGCGACCAAGAATGTCGGCACCGGCAAGGCAGTGACCGCATCCGGCTACACCATTTCAGGGACCGATGCGGGCAACTATGCGCTGATCCAGCCGGTCGGTTTGACGGGGAATATCGCCAAGGCCGATCTAACCGTCACCGACGTCACGGCCTCCTCGAAGACATATGACGGGACGGACACGGCGAGCCTTTCCGGGGGCGGGATAGCTGTCTTGGGCGGTGACGTGGTCACGCTCTCCACAAGCGGCGCGTTCGGCCGCTTCGCCAGCAAGAATGCGGGCGCGGGCAAGGTGGTGACGGCGTCGGGCTACACCATTTCGGGTGTGGACGCGGGCAACTATATGTTGATCCAGCCCGTGGGACTGACCGCGACGATCGACCCTCGTTCGCTGGCGGTGTCCGGTCGCTTCACCGCGCAAGACAAGGTGTATGACGCGACAACCACCGCGTCGATCGATACCAGCGGCCTCAGTCTGGCCAATGCCGCCGTGGGCGATGATGTCCGGCTGAATCTGAACGGCGCAACCGGCCATTTCGCCAGCAAGACGGTCGGCAATGCCAAGCTGGTGACGTTGAGCACGGCGGGCTCGCTGGCGGGCGCGGACGCGGACAATTACGTTTTCAACGCGTCGGCCCCGACGACGACCGCCAACATCACACCTGCGACGCTGAATGTCGTCGGGGTGAGCGCGCTCGGCAAAGTCTATGACGCCAATGTGGCTACAGGCCTGACGGGCGGCTTGGTGACGGCGCTGGGCAGTGACGTGGTCACCCTGGTGACCAGCGGTGCGACGGCCTTCTTTGCTGACAAGAATGCCGGTTCGGGCAAGGTGGTGACGGCGTCGGGCTATGCGATCTCCGGCACGGATGCGGGCAACTATACACTGGTTCAGCCGACGGGCCTGACGGCGAATATCTCCCAGGCCGTCCTGACTGTGACGGGCGTGATTGCCCAGAACAAGGTCTATGATGCCACGACGACGGCGGCCCTGTCCGGCGGCACGGTGACGGCGTTGGGCCAGGATGTCGTGACCCTGTCGACCTTGGGGGCAGCGGGCCGCTTCGACGATAAGAATGTCGGATCCGGAAAGCGGGTGAGCGTATCGGGCTATTCGATTTCGGGGGCGGACGCTGGCAATTATATACTGGGCCAGCCAACCGGTTTGATGGCGAGCATTACACCGGCGACCCTGTCGGTCGTGGGCGTGCGTGCGGCGAACAAGACATATGATGCCAACACCCTCACGAGCCTCAGCGGTGGGTCGGTGACGGCATTCGGTGGCGACGCCGTGACGTTGGTGACGAGCGGGGCCAGCGGCAATTTCAGGGACAAGAGTGTCGGTGCGGGCAAGACCGTGCTGGCTTCGGGCTATGCCCTGGCGGGCGCCGATGCGGGCAATTACCTGCTGGCGCAGCCGGTCGGACTGACGGCGGATATCGGTCGGGCGACGCTGGCCGTCACGGGGGTGACGGCACGGAACAAGGTCTATGACGCAGGCGTCGATGCGGCGCTGACCGGTGGCGTGGTGAGCGCATTGCCAGGTGATGTCGTGACCCTCCTGACGGGCAGCGCAACCGGACGCTTCGCCGACAAGAATGTCGGTAACGCCAAGGCGGTGACGGCGTCGGGCTACACCATCTCGGGGACCGATGCGGGCAACTACACGCTGGTCCAGCCCATCGGGCTGAGTGCGGATATCAGCCGCGCCAGCCTGACGGTGCAGGGCGTCAGCGTGCTGACCAAGGTCTATGACGCGACCGTCGATGCGGCTCTCTCGGGGGGCGCGGTGTCGGCACTGGGTGCGGATGCGGTCGTCCTGTCGACGAGCGGCGCTTCCGGGCGCTTTGCCGACAGGAATGTCGGGGTCGGAAAGGCCGTGACGGCGTCGGGCTACGCCATTTCGGGTGCGGATGCGGGCAATTACCTGCTCGTACAGCCCACCGGATTGAGCGGGGCGATCACCCCGGCCTCGCTGACGCTGGCGGGCAGCTTCACTGCGCGAAACAAGGTCTATGACGCGAGCGTCGCGGCACAGGTCGATGTCGGCGGGCTGTCGCTTGCGGGGATGATGGCGGGCGATGCGGTCGGGTTGGACCTGAGAGGGGCAACCGGGGCCTTTGCGGACAAGAATGTCGGCCCCGCCAAGCGTGTAACGCTCGACGCCATCGCCGCGCTGACGGGGGCGGACGCGGGCAATTACCGGCTTGTCTCGACCGCGCTGACCACGACGGCGGATATCACGCCCGCCAATCTTGCGGTCCTGGGCGTGACGGTGCGCGACAAGGTCTATGATGCGACGACGGCCGCGACCCTCATGGGCGGCACGGTGAGCGCCTTGGGCGGCGACGTCGTCACCCTGTCGTCGGCAGGCGCCAGTGGGCGCTTTGCGACCAAGAATGTCGGCACCGGCAAGATGGTGACCGCATCCGGCTACGCCATTTCGGGTGCGGATGCCCAAAACTACAATCTCATCCAGCCGACCGGGCTGACGGGAACGGTAACGCGCGCGGCGCTGGTGGTGAATGGAATGGCGGTTCAGAACAGAAGCTATGATGCGGGCACCGACGCGACCTTTACGGGGGGCGAAGTGCAACCCTTGGCGCAGGACGCGGTCGGGCTCGATACGCGCGGCGGCCAGGCGCGCTTCGCGGACAAGAATGTCGGCAACGGCAAGACCGTCACTATCGCGGGTCTGACCCTGACCGGTGCGGATGCGGGCAATTATGCACTGGTCCAGCCGACCGGGCTGACCGCCGATATCACGCCCGCGCAACTCGTCGTCACCGGCGCGCGCGCTTCCGACAAGGTTTACGATGCGAACACCCTCGCGGCGATTTCGGGCGGCAGCGTGACCGCCTTTGCAGGCGATGGCGTGATCCTCGAAAGGGCTGGCGTGAGCGGGGCTTTCGCCGACCGGATGGCGGGCGCGGGTAAGGCCGTGACGGTTTCGGGCTATACGCTGGGCGGACTCGATGCGGGCAATTACACCATCGTCCAGCCGACGGGCCTGACCGCCACGATCACCCCGGCGCGGCTGAACGTGCAGGGTGTTACGGTCGCGAACAAGGTCTATGACGGTGGCGGTGGGGCCGCGACGTCGGGCGGCTTCGTCACGGCGCTGGCGCCCGATACGGTCGCTCTGGTCACCACCGGCGCGGTCGCGCGGTTCGAGGATCGCAACGTCGGCACGGGCAAGACCGTGATCGCCTCGGGCTATACGCTGGCAGGCGCGGATGCGGGTAATTACACCATCGTCCAGCCGAGCGGGCTGACCGCCGATATCACCCGTCTGGCCAGTGTCGTCTGGACCGGCAAGGGGGACGGCAAGAGCTGGTTCGATCCCGCCAACTGGGCGGGGCGCGCGATCCCCGACGAGGCCAATGTCGCCGATGTCGTCCTCCCGACCAGCACGGCGATCAACTTCGACGGGGCAAGGCGCGTGCTGATCGACCGGCTGCTCACCACCCCGGACGCCGACATGGTGCCCAGCAGCACCGATACCGTGCTGACCTTGCTCAAGGGCAATCTGGTCGTCGCCAGGGATCTGCGCATCGACACGCTGGTCCAGCGGGGCGGGGCGCTGACCGGCGCGGGCCATGTGACGGTCCTTGACGGCTTCACCCAGACGGGCGGTGCGATCGCGGTGACGGGCGACGTCGCCATTCATCAGGGGGCTGGCGATCTCGAGACGTTGTCGATTTCGGGGCGCGATGTGACGCTGGTCGGCGATCGGGCGGTGCGGGCCGGAGGAACCGACGCATCGCGTGATCTGACGATCATAGCGGGCGGCGACGCCGTCCTGGGCGGGCCGACCCATGTCGGACGCGACCTGTCGGTGACGGCGGGGAGGAACGGCGCGGGCCGCATCCTGCAGGATCGGTATGTCACGGTCACGGGCGATGCCGTGCTGAAGGCGGTTGGCGATATCACGCTGACCAATAGCGGCAACCATTTCGGCGGCACGGTGTCGTGCACGTCCGGGTCGGGCAAGATCTCCGGTTCGTGCACGGCGGGCGGTCTGATCGATCAGGCGAGAATCGCGGCCGACAACCTGGCTGCACGCGCCGCCGTGATCAGTTCGGCTTCGGGCGGCGGATTGGGGACGACGGCCATCGGGGTGGGTAGCCTGTTCACCGGTGGTCCGGCGACCGCGGGTGCCCTTCCGCCCGGCGCCCCGGCCTTCGAGGCGGTGGCGAGCACCCCCGTTTCCGCCGATGGAACCGGCGTCGCAGCGCTTCTCAAGGGGGAACCGGCCGACGCCACGATCGCGGGCGGGGCGGGCAAGATGCTGACCGATGCGGCCATCACGTCCAAGGCCGATATCACCTATGTCACCGCGCGCTTCGGCGATCAGGACGCCAAGGCGGTGTATCGGCAGGTGGTCCCGCAGACGAACCTGGGGGATGCGGTCTATTATGTCGGCAACTGAGCATCGGGCCATGTCCGGTGCCGGTTGGGAAAGGATGATCGCGGCGGTTCTGCTCGCCTTCGCCGCGATCCCCACCGTCGCCGATGCCAGCCCACCACCTCCGGCTCCGCCCGTTGCCGTTTATGGCGCATGGGCGGTGCAATGCCCCAACACCGCGGGGCGGGTCGATTATTGCCAGGTGGCGCAGCGCGTGGAGGATAGCGCCCGCGCCGGGCAGCCGGTCCTGCAAGTCTCGCTGAGCTGTAACGACGGCCGGGCGCGCTGCGCCGTTCAACTGGCCCTGCCTCCCAGCTTGGCGAGGGGGCAGGGGGTGCTGCTCCAACTCGGTGCGACCACGCCGCTGGAACTGCCGGTGATCGACTGCGACGCGGTGCGATGCCTCGCCGGAGCGATATTGCCGCTGACCCTGGGCCAGGGGATGGCGCAGGCACCCGACATCCATGTTCGCTTCCGCGACCGCATTGCAGGTTCGCAGGACATTCCACTGGCCCGTCAAGGCTTTGCCGGTGCCTTCGCCGACATGCTCGGTCGTAACTCCGCGATCCTGGCCGGTGGCCGGACTCCCCATGACACAGGAAGGAAAGACACGATGATTCCGCTATTGGCCGCTGCCGCTCTGGCATCGGGAGCGCCGACCGCGACACCACCGCAAGCCGCGACCCCCGCCGCGCAACCCGAGCGCTATGGCGATTGGTCGGTTCTGTGCGTCGAGCGCGCGGAATTGCCGCCGTGCGAAGTGGTGCAAGGTGTGCAGCGGAAGGAAGGCGATACCCAGCCGCTTCGCTTCTCCTTCGCCTATGCCGGGCAGGGCGACCGCTACGGCGTCCAGTTCCAGGTGCCACTGGGCGTGCTGGTCCAGACCGCGCCGCTGATCCGGCTGGACGAGAAGACCGACGTGCCGGGCTTCCATATCACCCGCTGCGAGGCGGATGGCTGCTTCATCGACCGGGTCATGACCCGCGCCGAGATCGAACCCTTTTTTAAGGCGGCCAAGGGGCTGATCGCGGTCGCCGACCGATCGGGCAAGCCGGTGGTGCTGCCGCTGTCGCTCAATGGTTTCGCTCAGGCGATGCAGGCGATGACCGCCCGCAACCAAGCCTGGGCCAAGGCGCGTCCGGCTCAGCCCGCCGCCACACCGACCACCCCTCGTTGAAGGCGAGAACGTCCATGACACCGATGCCCAGCGCGCCCCTGCCGCGCTTCTACCGCTTCGTTACGCCGCTGATCAGCCGGCTGCATCGCCATCTGGCCTATGACGCGCCCGAGACGCCGGATTACGGTTTTGCCGGGCGGGCGGACACGATCGACCTGACGATCGACGAGTTTCCGTCCGCCGTCATGCATTATCCGATCGTCTTCGGCGGTGGGGATGCCCCGAGGCCGATGGTGCTGACCGGCCAGCCCGGCAGCCAGCGCAACCAGTTCGTCGACGCCCAGGGCGCGTGGCGTCCGGGAGCCTATGTCCCGGCCTATGTCCGCCGCTACCCCTTCCTGCTCGCCCGGCTCGACCCCGAACTGGACGAGATGAGCCTGTGCTTCGATGGTGCCTGCCCCTGGCTGAGCGATCGCGACGAGGGCAATCTGTTCGGCGAAGACGACAATCCCAGCGAGACGACCCGCCAGATCCTCGAATTCTGCCAGAGCTTCGAGGCGGCGGTGCGCCGCACGCGCGGCTTCATGGAAGAACTGGCCGAACTCGACCTGTTGGTCGATCTGCGGCTCGATGACGGCGCGGGAGGGCGGATCGCCGTTCCGGGCTATAGCATGGTGGATGAAGAGCGGCTGCGCCAGTTGCGGGCCGAGCCGCTGCGCAAGCTCATGAGCACGGGCGCACAGGGGGCGATCTTCGCCCACCTCTTCTCGCTGCGTCATCTGGGGCAGGCCTTTCCGGCTCCGACCTCCGACCCGGCGGACGAGGGCTGAGCCCTCGTTTCCGACCCTCCCGACCGTTCAAGCGAAGCGAATGACATGACAGACCAGAATCCTGAACAGACCCATACCCAGACCTTGCCGCAATTCTACAAGGCGGTGACCCCTTTGATGAGCCAGCTTCACGGCACCCTGATCTTCGAGGAACAGTCCACGCCCGATTTCGGCTTCGCTGCCGACAGTCCCGCGATCGTACTGACCACGGATGAATTCATTCCGGCCCAGGCGGATTATCCGATCGTCTTCTCCAGCGGTGAGAACCCGATGCCGGTGGTCATGACCGGTATGCCGGGCGGCAAGAACCGTCATGTCGGTCATGAAGGGCATTGGCAGGCGGAGCGCTATGTCCCCGCCTATGTTCGCCGCTATCCCTTCCTGCTCGCCAGGCTGGATGACAAGGCGACCGACCTGACCCTGTGCTTCGACAGCGAAAGCGGCCGACTGGTCGAGGGCGAAGTGGGCAATTTGTTCGCCGGGGACGAACCCACCGACCATGCCCGCGCCATCCTCGCCTTTTGCGAGCAGTTCGAAGCGGCGATCCGGCGCACCGAGAGTTTCGTGGGCGAACTGCGCGAACTTGACCTGTTGATCGAGGCGGAGGCTAGCGTGGCGGGCGAGGACGGCACGCCGCGCATCCTGCGGGGCTTCCAGATGGTGTCGGAAGACAAGCTCAAAAGCCTGCGTGGCGATCAGTACCGCAAGCTGGTCCAGTCCGGCGCATTGGCGCTGATCTTCGCGCACCTCTTCTCCCTGCGTCGTATCGGCGCGCTGTTCGCCGACGAACCGTCGCGCTGAGGCAATTCCGGGGATCGCAACAGTATGCCTCGCGATCCCCGGATCATGAACGGGCGGAGAAGGAGGAAGAGTGAGATCATGGTTCAGGATCAAGCGGGTTTCGAAGACTATCGGGAATTGACCACGCTGATCGAGACGGGGCTTGAGGCTTTGGCGACTGCGCGCGCGCTGCTGAACCGGCTCGACGAACGGCCTGGCCCATCTCTCCGCCCGAGACGTTCCGCGTTGCCGAGATCGATGTTCGCCTCCCACCCGCCGGCCGTGTCGAAGACGATTGAACAGGATCGGCGGCGTAGCGCTGCCATGGAACGCCTGGTTGCCTTGCAGCCCCGTATCGGGCGTAACGGTGCCGCCGTCCTTCTGCGCCTGCTCGATGAGCCTGGCGTGTATGTCGCTTGCGAAGAACTGGTGCGTGCGGCCGCTATCCGCACGACCGACATCAAGGCGGTCAAAGTCTATATATGCCATCTGCGGTGCGCCTTGCGCATGATGGGGATCCCGGCCCACAGCATCCAGACCGGACGGCGCAGTTATCGCCTCGCCCCGGACGGCGCCGTGGCGATCCGCTCGCTGCTCAGCGACGATGAGAAATTCGACTAAACGTCTGGTGCCGACACGTCGTCAGGTCTTGCCTTTGTCGATCATGCGGGTGATTTGGTTTGCTTTCGGGACGCTCCACGGGTCAGCGAACATGGTCACACCGTAGCCGAGGCAGGACGCCCGCCGTCGCCGAATGCCGAAACCGCCATATCGACAAATGCACGCAGGCCCGCGGTCATGCGCCGGTCCGGAAGACGCACCAGCGTCAGCGGGCGCTGCTCCGGCGCGTAATCGGGCAGGACCGGCACCAGACGTCCCGATGCCAGATCGCCGTCCAGGGTCACGCTGGATTGCAGGATGATGCCGTAGCCAGCAATCGCGGCTTGCCGAAGGGCCGCCGCATGATTGATGCGAAGGCGCGGCGACGGCAGCGGCACGACATGCTCTCCGTCGCGACCAATGAGCGTCCAGCACTCATCGGCACCGAATTGCGCGAAGCCGATCAGCCGGTGTTCGCGTAAGTCGGCGGGCGTCTCCGGGTGGCCATGGCGCGCCAGATAGGACGGCGCGGCGGCGAGCATCAACCGATAGGGCGCGAGCGGATGCGCGACAAGCCAATCGTCCTCGAGCGCACCGATCCGAAAGGCCAGGTCGAACCCCTCCTCGATCAGGTCGACCTTGCGGTCGCCCAGCACAAGTTCCGCCTGCATATCGGGAAAGCGGTCGAGATAGGTCGCCAGCAACGGCGCGACCCGTTCCGAACCGAATGCGACAGGCGCCGCGATGCGAAGCCGACCGACCGGCGTTCGCGCCACCTCTGCTCCCACGGCTTCGGCGACCGCGACATCGGCCAGGACGCGGCGGCAGGACTCGGCGAAGCGTCGCCCCGCCTCGGTCGGCGACAGACGCCGCGTCGTCCGGTGCAACAGGCGCGTATCGAGCCGGGCTTCCAGCGCGTTGACATGCTTGGCCACCATCGTCGCCGATAGGGCATGGGCCCTGGCCGCTGCGGTGAAACTGCCGAGATCGACGACCGATACGAAGATCGTCATGCTGGTCAAGCGGTCCATTGCAAACCCCCTGGTTTGAAGACACCGCATTGTAAACGGCTTTTTTGCTAGCGATCCAGTTGGCATCTCATGGCCATTACCAACCAGAATAAGGATTATACGCGATGAAGGCGTTGGTCTTCGATCGGTTCGGCGAGGCCGATGTGCTGCGGTACGACATCCTGCCGGATATGGCGTTGGATGCGATGTCGGTGCTGGTGCAAACCTCTGCGGTCGGCCTGAACTTCGCCGACATCTATCGCCGACAGGGCGTCTATGTCCTGGAGGGCGACGCGCCCTGGATCGGCGGCTATGAAGGGGCGGGGCGTGTCGTCGCGGTTGGCCGGGACGTCAATCGCTGGCGGGTCGGGCAGCGGGTCGGGTTTCTCGACGTGCCGCGCGCCCATGCCGAACGGGTCCGCGCACCTGCCGATCGCCTGGTGGCGCTGCCCGACGATATCGATGATCGCACCGCTGCCGCGCTGCTGCTGCAAGGCGTGACGGCGCAGTATCTGGTCGAGGATAGCGGGCGGCTGTCCGCTGGCGACCGGGTGCTGGTGCAGGCCGCATCGGGGGGCGTCGGGCGGCTCCTGGTCCAGATGGCCCATGCGCTGGGTGCCGAGGTTCATGCGCTGGCCTCCACCCCGGCCAAGCGCGAACAGGCACGGTCGAACGGGGCGAGCGCCGTTTATGGCTATGAGGATTGGGTATCGCAGGTAAGACAGGCGACGGGGGGCGGGGTGGATGTGGTCTATGACTCGATCGGGACCACGTTACAGGACAGCATCGCGGCCCTGCGTCCCGGCGGCCGTGCGGTGATCTTCGGCAAGGCCGGTGGAACCCCGCCGACGATCGATCCGCTCCTGTTGATGGAGGGTTCCAAGAGCGTCGTCGGGGGTGACCTGTGGACCTATCTGAACGGCACCGAAGGCCGGCAAAGCCGTGTCGATCGGCTGTTCGCAGCCTTGCGCAACGGCACGATCACCGCGCCGTCGACCACGGCCTTTCCGTTGCATGAAGGCGCCGAAGCCCACCGATTGCTGGAGGATCGCAACTTTGCGGGCAAGATCGTCCTGCTTCCATAGGATCGGGCAGGCCATGTGCTCCATTCAGTATCCCTTGGGGCGTGGTGATCGTTGCCCTGTTTGACAGACACCGAAGATACCTGTCAGCAATCCGCGCCGTACCCTCGATGAGCCGCACCGCCAATTGCCACGACTGTGAGAAGGTACGTGCAGCCGGGGCGTCGCGAGACGTGACTTGATAGGAGCCTGAGGGAGTGCCGTCCCGTCACAGTCCTGTCCGCTCGCGAAGCGCCTTCCGGTTCCACCTGCCCGGAGGGCCCACATGCATGGTATCACACCTGACGGCGTCGTCATCGGCATCGAAATCCCGCACCGCATGCGCTCGGTCGTCGGGTACCTTACGCGCAAACAAGCCGAGCAACGCATGACCGGCTAACCCAGCGTGTCCGGCGAAACGGGGGAGGATCACCTTTGACCGCTGTCAAACCAGTCTTTGTCGATGGTCAAGGCGGTCGGGGCGGCCGGCTCCTAATCGGTCCTCCTGTACCGACACAGGAGACGAGAAATGACTGCCATCCGAACCGCCGCCATCCTGCTTGCGCTCGCCGCGACGGGTATAAGCGCATCGGCTTCGGCCGAGGATCGAACCGATGCACAGCCCCGGGTCGGGGTGCGTGCGGGTGACGTCCTGCTCCGCGCCCGTGCCATCCTGGTTGCCCCGAACGAGCGATCCGGCAGCATCCTCCCCGCCTTTCCCGGCGAAACGGTGAAGGTCGACAACCGCATCATGCCCGAAGTCGACGCGACCTATATGGCGACGAACCATCTCGGCTTCGAGCTGATCGCCTCGACCACCAAGCATTCCGTCAGCGGGGTGCGAGGCACGACCGGCAGCATCGGCAAGCTTGCCTCCACCTGGGTCCTGCCGCCGACGCTCACGGCCCAATATCATTTCATGCCGACACGCCATGTCCGTCCCTATGTCGGTGCAGGCGTCAACTATACGATCTTCTGGAACGAGTCGGCCTCAGACGGCTTGCAAGCGGCGGTGGGGCCGACCAAGGTGCACCTGAAGGACAGCATCGGCTGGGCGGCACAGGCGGGCGTCGATATGGATATCACCCGCCGGGTCTTCCTGAACCTCGACATCAAGTACATCGATATCGACACCACCGCCCGCCTCGACAACGCCGCGCTGGGCCGTCAGCGGGTCAACGTATCCCTGGACCCGCTGGTGTTCGGGATCGGTTTGGGCGTGCGTCTATAAAGACAGGTGATCTGATCGAAAAGCGCCTGCCCTGTATAACCGAGTAGGAGGAAATTTAGGCGTAACAACGCAAACCGGCGGCTGGGCCGCCGATTTGCTGGTTCGCGCGCTCGTTCATGAGCGACCGATCGCGGTGTCCTCCAGCCGCACGCGGCTTCCGGAAGGCGGGAGGGGGTACTTGTCGGCGCCGTGCCGATGCCGGACACTATGAGGCATGACCGGTCCTGGCCTGCCCGACGAACAGCCCGTCTTCGCGCATCATGTGCGTGCGCTGCTTGCGCGTCAAGCGCAGGCCGATCGGGATCTGGTGGGAGCGTCGTACCGTCGCGGACGCAATCACCAGTCGGAGGCGGAGTCGGGACAATCGCCAGCCCGTCGCAAGGCGGATGCGCTTGCCAAGGCAGTCGGCATCGATTTCCACCGACCCAGCCCGATCCGGCGAGGTGGCCGCCAGACCGGTGGCGGCCGGGTGGCGCACTTCGACATGAAGCCGATGAGCAAGACGCACATACCGACGAGCGGAGACGGAAAGGTCCACCACCGCTTCAAGGCCAAGGCCACGGAGGGTGAGCATTTCGACTATCTGCGGGACGGCGCGAAGGTCACGATCATCAGCCATCTCGATTATATCCGGCGCGATCAGGCGGTGGCGAATTTGGCCGAGAACCTCGTCATCGACATGATCGACGAGCAGGTGATCCGGGGCGGTATGAATGCCCGGGCCATATTCTCGAACATCGCCGGCAGCCCCGGGCGCCAGCGGTCGTTGTTCGTTGCGGCCGAGCAATGCGAACGCACGCCCAAGCTCCACCATCTCACCGCGTCGACTGCTGACGTCGAAAGATATGATCGGGTGGCAGGATTTGCGACAAGTCCGCCTTGGCTGCGCGAAATGAGCCGAAGACTGAAGGCAGCGCGACGGGAAGCCGAAGTCGAGGCGGCGGCTAAGGGACGCCCCTTCAAGGACCGGCAGGTCATCGTCGCGGATGTTTCGCCCGAAGAGGCGTTCGACTGGCTGACCTGGTTCGATAAGCACCCGCAACGCGCGGCGGATCGTGGACGATGAGCTTGCTGCCTGCGATAGGAAGGCGGCCGCTGCGACCGACGTGCTGGCAAGGGACATGACGCTGATCCTGCCGTTGATCGGTGACCAGCCCGACGCGGTTGCCGCTGCCCGGCGATATGAGCGATTGTCCCGCTGACTGATCCAGCGCCGCCATGACATGGACGTCGCCGATGTCGTGGTGGCCGCGTCGCGATCGCGGGCGGAGGCGGTGATCACGACGCTGGAGCCGGAGCCCGGCCGCCGGACCAAGCCTCGCGCCGGTGACCATACACTGCTAGAGGCGGCACATGCGCATCTCGACTGGGTGGCGCAGCATTCGCCTTCCGACGACGAGCGTGCGGCGGAACGGCAGCGGGTAGCCCGGATCGAAGTAAAGGTTGGTGCCGCATGGGATGAGGTTGCGGCGGCGATTGCCAGGGAGAAACACCGCAACCCTGCAATCACCTATGTTCCGACGCAGGCGGCATCCCCCGCGACGATGCCGCATCCGGATTATCAGGAGCGGGTGCGTGGACGCCTTCGCCAATGGCTGACGCGGCATGGACGCGATGAGGGGCGGCTGATCTTTGAAGGCGACGCGGTGCGCATTGCGTCCAGTGTACCGAAATCGATCGACCGGCTGATGCGGCTGTTCGCTGGTGAGGAGGAGTTCCAGAACTGGCTGGTCCGCGAACGGGAGCGCCGGGCCGATCAGGCTGCGGCCGATGCCAAGCGGCAGCGCGTCAAGCAGGCAGCGCTGCAACGCGCGGAGGCGGCCCGTCGCGAGCAACAAGCCGCGAAGGCGGAAGCGGGCGACGGTGTCAGAACGATATGGCCGCCGGAGGATCATGCGCGGTCACAACCCGTCGCTGCCGACATGCCAGCTGCCCAGCCTGCGGGCAGGCCGCCCGTGCCGGAAAGGACATCGCCACCCGAAGCTGTTCCCCCCGCTTCTGTCGATTACCCCGCTACCCAGCCCGTCAATCGACGACCGCCTGATCCGCCCGTTGTGACCAGGGTCGATCCACAGCGAGAGAAGGAGGGCGAGCGGCAGGTGCCGCCCGGGCCCGCCCCGCGAGGCAGGCCGAAGGGCCCTCCGCCCCATATCCGGAGCAAGGGGCCGGACGATATAGCGCCGCCACAGCGTCCGATGGATCGCGGTTCAGAAAGATAATGACGGATTTCGGGCCGCCCCGATCGATGCGATCGGCCAGAAGGAAGGAGGGGAATAGCCTGTCGGCTGCACCATGATGGTGAAATGGACCTGAAGGCGACGCGAGCAGCCCCGCGCCGCCGGACTGGAAATGATATGAAGACCAAGACGAACGTTGTGCCCGGCTGGCTGAGCCCGAGCGCGGTGATGGACACGCTGTTCGACGTGCGCGAGCCCGGATGCGAGGAACTGGGCTATGCCCTGCTACGCCCCCGCGCGAAGCAGAAGGCGAACAGCGCGACCGCACTGATCCGCGCGAAGATGGCACCCGTCGAGCCGACCAGCACCGCGCGCACGACCGCCTGCGGCATCCCGGTGACCGCCCGCCAGCACCGGCTCGTGCTCGCCCGGGGTGTCGGGGACATGGCGTTGGCGCCGCTGCTCGACGAGTATGATTGTGCCGTCCGCCCGCATCAGCGCCTGCTCGCCGGTGTGCTGACGATGCGCGGTGCCGTGACCCAGCCGATCCACGACCTGTTCGACATGGCGACCAGTTACGCCGCGATCCATCTCGCTTGCGGCCGGTCCCTGACCAGCGTGGTTGTGGCCCATGCCCCCGGAGATGAATTGAGCCGCGCGCTGCCGCACGTTCATATCTGCATGCTGGCGCGTCAGCACACGCCGAGCGGCTGGGCCGCGGAGCATCCCGATCTCGTCGATACGACGCACCGCATGTGGGCGGACGAATGGCACGCCTTCCGTGCCGGATGGGAGCAAATGGTCGCCGCTTGAGCAGGTGACGGGGCGGCGACGGCCGCCCCGTTCGATCGTCAGAACGCGGCCCGGTCTGTCTTGGGCGCCCGCGCCAGTACGGCTGCCTCGAACGCTTGGCTAAGGCGGCGATCGGCATCGGTGCCCGCTTCCAGGATGATGGAATTGGCGCCCATGGCGGTGCTGCCCCGCAGCGTCGGCCACGCCGTATCGAGCTCGCCGCCAGTATAGGTCATGCCGCAGATCTTCACCGCCTGCGGTGCGCACCAATGCCAGCTAAGCCCCTGATCTTTCACCGCATCGGGCTTGCCGTATTTGGCGGTGAGCTGTGCCTTCATCGCGGCATCGCCCATCGCGGTACCCGGGATGGTCACCTCGACGCGCGACACGCTGTCGCCGCCGGCGATTTGGGCGAACTGGATGTCGGCGCGCTCCTGGTGTGGCCCCATGGCGATGATTTCGGCGATCCCGGCATAGGTCGGATTGGGTGCCGCCGCACCCTTGCGGTTCGCCACTTCCACCGCGACGCGCTGCGCGAAGGATTCGGTCTTGCGCGTCTCGGTCACCTTGTACCCGGCCTGCTGCAACGCCGCCTTCACCTGCTGCGGCGTGTCGCCGAGCCGAATGCCGGCCACGTCCATGGTTGCCGGATCGGCGGCATGGGCGGGTGCGGCGAAGGTGAGCAGTCCGGCTGCAACCGCTGCGAATATTATTCGGTCATACATAGTCATGTCCTTGTGGTGATGCTGGATCAGCGGAGGGTCAGGCTGGGAAAGCCGGCGGTGTCCTGCGCGCCGGCGACGTGCCCGGCATCGAAGGCATGGGCGACGCCGAGCCGCAGCGAGGAGGTGGGCGACAGCGCGGCCGACCAGCCAAGCTCGACGTCCATCTCGCGTGCGGTCGGTGTCAGGTCGACGCTGGTCAGGCGAGTGGCGAGCACGCCGGTCATCAGGTCATAGGCGACTGGCGCCTCGACGACCGCACGGGCGTGTTCGAGCCGAAGCGGCGAGGACAGCCCGAGCGTCATCGTGCCGCCGCCAAGACGATACGCCGCGTCGAGCGCGAAGGCGGTGCCGGTCATCGGGCCGGTGAAGCGCAGCAGGTCCGATCCGCCGGCGACCTGAGTGGTGGCGGCCGTGGCCCGTGCCGACAGCAACACGCCTGCAATGCTGCGGCTAGCCGTCAGGGTGGCCAGCGTCGTCCGGCTGCCCGAGAGGGCCAAGCCAGCGGGGGCGCGTAGCCCCAGCACCTGTCCGCGTTCGGTCAGGTCCGACAGCTCAACCCCAAGCCCCATCGGCGTCGCGAAGGTGACACTGCGCAAAGCAGAGCGGCCGTCGCGTGATGCGCCGGAAGCAAAGCCTGCCGACCAACCGTTGCCGCTCCACGATGACGAGGTGCCAACCGGTGCTGCAACGACACCGCGCAAGGCAGAGCCGGCGATGCCCGCGCCTTGCCCGATCGCGACATTGGCGCTGAAACTGACGGTTTGGCCGGCGGCAGGCGAGAAGGCGAAGGTGGCCGGGCGGCTGGACCGCGCCGCAGCCCATGGCCCGGTGGTAGCGGAGGCGAAGCCGAGCTTCGCGTCGCTGGCACTCGTGGCGAGCCACGGCGGGTCCATCGTCCCCAGCATCGCACCCGCCAGCAACCCCGATCTCTGGCTGCGTGGTGCGGGGGTGCCAGTCATGGTGAAGTCACGGCCATAGCGGTCGACAACCGTCATCCGGGTCACGGCGTCCGACAACTGCCCGCCGCTGCCGAACGGGCCCGACAGGCTAAGCGAGGAGTAGCGTGCCAGCACCATGTCGGCGGCGGCAAAGGCGCTGGCGGGCGCCTGTGCCTTCATCGCCGCCTCGACGTTGAGCAAACCGGCGCCGAAGATCTGGTCTGCACCCTTGTCGCCGAGGTCGGTCGCGGTATCGAGCAGGATGCGCGAGATCGCCTTGCCGCCGAGTTGCGGCCAGTATTGCTTGAGCAGCGCGGCGGCCCCGGCGATCGCGGGGGCGGCGAAGCTGTTGCCGGTGACGGTGGTCAGTTGCCCGTCCTTGCCGACGACGCTGACGTCCGTCGCAACCACCGCCAGCGTGCGGTCGGCAAGATCGCCAGGCAGGCCGTTGCCACTCGGCGGGCGGAGCGAGCCGTCGACCCGGAGGCCGAACAGGAAACTGTCCTTGTTCTCCAGATTGCCACCGACCAGGTTGCGGGTGATCGTCCCAGGGGCGCCGCTTTTGTCGTCGACGAAGTTGGAGACGGATTGCACGAGCAGCCGGTCGGCCTTGACGACCCCGTCCATGGCGGTGCGTTGCTCGGTTGCGGTCTGGCCACCCGCTTCGCCGTTCAGGCTCAGCGAGATGACGAAGGCGCCTTTCTCCACGGCATAGCTGATGGCGGGTGCGATATTCGACGGGTTCGCGCCATCGGCTTCCTTGATGACGGAGGTGGCGGTGACGTTCTCAAGATTCGGTGCGGCGATCTTGAGCGCGAGCAGCGTCGCGTCATAGGCGACGCCGTGCATGCCGTTCCCGTTCCCGGCGGCCAGCGTGACCGAGGCGACCTCGGTGCCATGACCCTGTACATCGTCGAGCGGAAAGGTCACCGTCTCGGGCGCGCAGTTGGCGCAACGGGCGATCTTGTTCTCGAACGTCTTGCTGTCGAGCGAGATGCGGCCGGCGAACTCGGCGCTGGTGGTGGCGATGCCGGTGTCGATGACCGCGATGATCACGCCCTTGCCGGTGATGCCCTTGTCATAGGCATAGGCCGCTTTCGCACCGACCACCGCGCCGGACGCCTTATACTCGGCGCTATCCGCAGTGTTGGGCGCCGGGGTCGGTGTGGGGGATGGCGTCGGCGTCGGGCTGGGCGACGGCGTGGGTGCAGGCGTCGGAATCGACCCTGACGAAGCGATGCCGCCACCTCCGCCGCCACAGGCGGCGAGCAGCATGGCTGCTGAAATCACCGATGCTGTTTGAAATGCTTTCCGCCACTGTCGGCCATGTCGCGCAACCATACGCACCCCCGTGTCGGGCGATGCATCGGCTTCCCCAGCCGGCGGCATCGCCCCGTGAAACGAGGCGATGCCGGCCCGTAAGCCGGGGATTGGAAACCTGCGATAAGACAGGCGCGAGCTTGTGGGTTAGCTGCTGCCCAGGCGAGTGCGAGAGGCGTATCTTTTTCGGTCAACGTTGACGGGAAAGGAGCAGGTCATGTCGAAGAAGATCGTGGCGCCAGCCTATGTCGCGGCGATGGCGCGGGCGGAGGCGGATCCGGCGTCAGCGCGGTTCTGGGTGGGGCTGGACATCGGGTTTAAGAGCACCGCGGTGTGTGTCGTGGATGTCGACGGTGCGGTGGTCCACCAGGTGTCGATGAAAAGCCATGCGACCGAGATCGGCCGCTACCTGCGCCGCAACTTCAAGTCGCATGTGACGCTGATCGGCATGGAGACAGGCGGCCTGTCACCGCACCTGGCGGGCAAATTGCGCGAGCAGGGTTTCCAGGTGGCGGTGCTCGATGCGCTACAGGTCCACCGGGTGCTGTCGGTGAAGCGCAACAAGACTGACACCAACGACGCGCGCGGCATTGCCGAGATCACGCGCAGCGGCCGCGACTATCTGACCGAGGTCTATGTCAAGTCGAACCTGTGCTTCGAGGTCCGGGCGTCGCTGATCATGCGCGACCGCCTGGTCAAGCAGCGGCGCGAGACCGAGGCGATGATCCGCGGGCTGGTGCGGGTCTATGGCGGGCGGATCGAACCCGGCAGCGATAGCCCGGCGACGTTCCGCGAACGGGCCATCGACCAGCTGTGCCTCATCGTCGACACCGAAGGCGTCGACCTGCGGGCGCGCGTCATCCCGCTTCTCGATCTATGCGAACGCTTCTACATCGAGGCCGGGCGGATCGAGCGCGAACTGGACCTGCTCGCCGCGTCCAATCCGGTGTGCAAGCGGTTCATGGAGATCCCCGGCATCGGCACGATCACGGCGCTGTCCTTCTACAGCGCGATCGAGGACCCGACGCGGTTCCGGCATGTCGACGATGTCGCGGCCTATCTGGGCCTGACCCCGCGCGTCTACCAGTCGGGCGAGAGCCTGACGCATGGCGGGATCAGCAAGATGGGCAACCAGCTCATCGTTGAAGCAGCTGATCCTCGCAGCCCTTGTCGGCACCATGCTGGCCTCCGTCGCGGCGACCGCGCAGCAGGTGCCGAACGCGCAGCTTGACATGGCCGTATCACCCAGCGACCGGTTCTATACCTCGGACCAGTTCTCCAACACCGTGTCTGTCGTCGATCCGTCGAGCAACCGCTTGCTTGGCGTCATCAAGCTGGGCGATCCGACACCGATGAACCTCAGCCCGCTGTATCGGGGGCAGTTGCTGGTCCACGGCATGGGCTTCTCGCCCGACCGGCGGACGCTGGCGGTCGTGTCGATCGGATCGAATGCGGTCAGCTTCATCGACGCCGCCACCAACAGCGTCCGCCACACGACCTATGTCGGCCGCAGCCCGCACGAGGCCTTCTTCCGCCCCGATGGCCGGGAGGTCTGGGTCAGCGTGCGCGGCGAGGATTATATCGCCGTCCTCGATGGCGCGTCCTACAAGGAGACCGGGCGCATTCCGGTTCCGAACGGCCCCGGCATGACGATCTTCTCGCCGGACGGGAAGTACGGCTATGTCTGCTCCAGCTTCTCGCCCGAAACCGTCGTGATCGATACCGCGTCGAAGCAGATTGTCGGTCGGGTGAAGCAGGAAAGCCCCTTCTGCCCTGACATTGCTGCGACACCGGATGGCAAGCAGGTCTGGCTGACGCTGAAGGACATCGGCAAGGTCATGGTGTTCGACGCCAAGCCCCCATTCGCGGTGCTGAAGAGCTTCGCGACGGGCGCGATCACCAACCACGTCAACATCGCGAAGACGCCGCGTGGGCAGTTCGCCTATGTGACGGTCGGCACCGAAAATGTCGTCAAGGTGTTCCGCACCGACAATTTCGCCCAGGTCGCGACGATCCCGGTCGGATCGCTGCCGCATGGGCTGTGGCCCTCGGGCGACGGCAGCCGCATCTATGTCGGCTTGGAAAATGCCGATGCGGTGGCTGCGATCGACATTGCGACGAACAAGGTCATCGCCACCATCCCGATCGGGCAAGGCCCGCAAGGCGTGGCCTATGTTCCGGGCGCGGTGCCATCCGGCACCGGCATGGCCAACCTTCAGCCGCTCGCCAAGGCGGGCGAGAAGGTGCTGCTGATGCTCTCTGGTACGGGACGAAGCCAGGTGACTTTGTTCGATCAGGGGCAGGTGCAGATCCTGCAGGCCGCCGTCGCCGGCCTGCCGCCAAAGATGCCGTTCGTGCTGGGACTGTCTGCCAGTCCCGATGGTAACGGCCCAGTCGAACCGCTCGCCAAGTTCATGACCAACCCCGCAGGCGGCGCGATCGTCAACGCAGTCGGACCGCTGCGGCAGATCGTCACGCAGGCTGCCCCCGCAGGCTCACGCCGCTATCTGGTCATCGCTGCTGGCCAGCCTGAGGCGCCGAGCAACGTCGTTCAGCGGCAGGTCGAGCAATAGGTCCCATATCGCAGTCAGGGGGCACCGAGGCATCACCCGCCCGGTGCCCAGACCTTCACTCTGGAGGGAAGGGCGTGGCGAGACGGCGGAGGCTTTCCATTCGGAGAATGCTCTGAGATTCCGCGCCGATTGACGAATTGCGATTAAACAGCATATGCATGGGCACGGCGATGGATTTCCGCCGGGCCATCTGGCCGAACCGCCCTCGCAAGGGCCGATGATTCCTACCAAGCGCCGTAAGGCAGCAAGGAGGAATTGTGCGCGCGACGTTTCGCAATCTCTACGACCAGTTCAATGTGGCGGCCTTCGTTCGCGATCGTCACGATCATGCGATGTCGGTTCTGCGCTGGGCGCTGATCCTGGTCCCAATGGCAGCGACGGTCGGGCTGCTATGCGCCGCATTTCTGTGGAGCCTCGATGCGGTGACGCGGCTTCGCTTCGCCTATCCCTGGCTCCTGTACCTGTTGCCAATCGGCGGGTTCGTCGTTGGGCTGCTCTACCATCTGACCGGGCGTTCGGTGGAGGGCGGCAACAACCTGATCGTCGAGCAAGTCCATGAACCGGGCGGTGGCGTGGCGCTGCGCATGGCACCGCTCATCTTCTTCGGAACCGTCGTAACGCATCTGTTCGGCGGGTCAGCCGGACGCGAAGGCACCGCCGTCCAGTTGGGCGGCAGCCTCGCCAGCGGATTCGGACGCGTGCTCAAGTTGGATGCGGAGGCGACACGCATCCTGCTGATGACCGGCATCGCAGCGGGGTTTGGCGCGGTGTTCGGCACACCGATCGCCGGCGCGGTTTTCGCGCTGGAGGTGCTGGCGATCGGCCGCGTCGAGTATCGTGCACTGGTGCCATGTCTCGTCGCCGCGCTGGTAGGTGACTGGACCTGCCTGGCAACGGGTATTCATCACGGCATCTACCGGGTCGATACGCTGGTGCCAGTCGATGCGCTGCTCATCGCCAAGGCTGGTGTCGCCGGTGTCGCCTTCGGGCTGGTCGGGCTTGTCTTTGCAGAGGCCAATCATGCGCTGGGCGGATGGCTGAAGCGCGTGGTGTCCTATGGCCCGCTACGCCCTGTCATGGGCGGACTGGCCGTGATCGCGCTGGTATGGCTGTTCGGCACGCGCGACTATCTCGGCCTCGGCACACTGGCGGCGACGCCGGACGGCCTGACTATTGCCAGCTTCTTCGGTCCCGAAACGCATCCGTGGAGTTGGGCGCTGAAGCTGCTGTTCACCGTCGTCACCCTGAGCGCCGGCTTCAAGGGCGGGGAAGTGACACCGCTGTTCTTCATCGGGGCCGCGCTCGGCAACGCGCTTGCGCCCATATTCGGGGTGCCGACAGGGGTGTTCGCAGCGATCGGTTTCGTCGCGCTGTTTGCCGGCGCAGCCAACACGCCGCTCGCCTGCACCTTCATGGGGATTGAGTTATTCGGCGCTGCCTATGCGGTGCCGATCGCGGTAGCGTGCTTCGTCGCCTATCTTTGCTCGGGTCACAACGGCATTTACCTGTCGCAGCGCGTCGCCGTGCCGAAAGTGCCTGCCGCACACCTCACATCCGGCGTGACCCTGCGCGATGTCCGCACACACCGCGCCTCCCGCCGACGCACGCGCGCCTGATTTCTGCTGCCTGTCGAAAGCCCTGCCATGCCTGATCGTTTTATCGTCCAGCACCGCGAAGTCGGGATGCTGTGCATCTATCTGAAGCCGTCTGACAAGATCGGCCCGCGCCGCTTTTGGGGCGCAAGGCCGCTCTATCGCAAGCTGATCCGTACAGCGAAGGCAGACGACATCATCGACGCCGTCGCGCAGCACAGGTGGAGGGGAGCTTCGATTGCGAAGATCGAGCGAAGCTGCCCCTCTCTTATGTCGGTCAGCCTTATCGGCTAACGTCGCCGGAACCGTTCGCCCTCATATGTACGGACTGCATTGCCACGTTCGAGCTCGCGGTTCTGGTCCCACACTGCCCGCTTTCCTTGAATTTCACCTGCGCGGCGTCGATCATCAAGCGCCGCCGCCAGCTTCAGTCGTGCGATTTTCTTGTTGGCGAATTGCGACCGCTGATCTTGGGACACCGCGACCAGCCCTGTCGGCAGATGCGTCGCCCGAACCGCGCTATCGGTCTTATTCACGTGCTGCCCACCCGGCCCGGAAGCGCGGAAGGTTTGATATCGAATGTCTTGCTCTCGCAAATCCGGCGACTGCTCGTCGATCTGGATGGGTTGAACGCCCGCGAACCAGTTGCGCCGCTTGTGCAGGGGGCGGAACGGGCTGGTCCCGATCCAGCGGATCGTGCCGACACATAGGGCGGCGAACGCTTCTGCGCCGTCGCCCGATACGCGCAGCAATGCCGACGCCATCGGGGCCTGTATCGGCTCGAGCGGCTCGCAGAGGAGGCCTGCCGCCCTACCTTCCCAGCATAGGGCATGGGCCAGTTCCGCCACGACCCACTCGCACTCCTTCGGCCCCTGACCGGAGGAGAGGTGCAGGATGATCTCGGTCATGCGCGCCTCGTCTTGTAGGTGAGAAGCGGGCGCAGCGTTGCGACCAGATCGATCAGCCCCGCCGTTTCGAGATCGCGCACGACCTGATGGATGTCCTTGTACGCCTGCGGCGCCTCCTCATAAATCAGGTCGCGATCCTCACAGATTACCCGGCTGCCCAGTTTCGTTCGCTCGAGATCGGCGATGCTGAACCGGCGGACGAGTTTGTCCTTGGCCTCGCTGCGGCTCCATTTGCGGCCAGCACCATGCGCCAGCGAATGCAGCGCGGTGTCCGCCCGCTCCAGCCGGGGCCGGACCAGATAGGTCATGTCCCCGCGCGATCCGGGAATGACTACCAGGCCTTTGTCTGCGGGCGCAGCACCCTTGCGGTGCAACCATCCGCCCTGGTGCGGCGTGACGCTGTTATGGCAGATGTCGAGCAGGCGCTCACCAAAGGTCCCGATCCGATCGAGAAAGCGCTCCGCAATCAGCACGCGGTTGATCTCGGCCCAACGCATCGCGCCGTCATGCACCGCCAGATAGTTCGCACAGGCCGTATCGCCGGCAAACAACCCGCCGACATTATGCCGCGCAAGGTGCCCATCGAGGATGGCCTGGCCCAGCCCACGCGATCCGCTATGCACCATCAGATAGAGCGCGGCGGGATCAACCGCCGCGTCCCCGTCTCCATGCAGCGTCTCGACCCGCAGCAACTCGGCAAAATGGTTACCGCCGCCGATCGTACCCAGCGCTTCGGCGGCAAGGTCGGTTGCCAGCCCCGCCTCGACGAGACGCGCTGCAACATCGCCCGACCACGGATCGTCCAGACCCCGCAGCTTGCGCTCGGCGGCGTCGAGCCGAAACTTCCGCAGCGGCAAGCTCGCACGCCACAGGCCCATTCCGCAGCCGATGTCGCTGCCGACCAGATGGGGATAGACATGGCTGCGTGACCAGAACGCGGCACCCACCGCGATGCCGCGGCCGGCATGCAGGTCGGGCAGCCCGACGATGCGATCGATGCCTTCGAGCCGGGCGGTCTGGTGAAGCTGATCCACGGCGACCTGCTCGATCCAGCTTTCAGGCGACGAGACGATATGAATGGTTGCGTTGGTCATCGCACCGCATCCTTCCACCCGAGGTGCCGCTTGCCCGGCGGAACGGCATGTCCCTGATCGCGCCAGAACGATATGCGATCCTTCAGGACGCCGTCGCGGGGGTCGACATAGAGTTCACGGCCACGGCAGTTACGCCGGTCCGGACGCAGGACATGGCCTTCGCGCAACAATTCGCCATGACGGCCCCGTGTGATGCCGAAGATCACGAGATCGCGCAGATGTTCGCGAACGTGCATCTTTACGGTGCTACCGGTATCGAGCCGGGCACAGATTTCGCTGAACACATCGTCCCAGCGCCGACCGACGCGCCGCTGGAGAAAGCGCACGAGCGGGGCGAGATTCTCGTTGAGCGATTTCGAATAGGCCGCGCGCTCGCGGACGTGCCGTTTGAGACCGATTTGCTTAAAGTCGCTCTTGTCCTTCTTGAGTTTTACGGAAGGTGCATGCCGCGAGCCCCAGCGGGGACGCTCGACGATGACCTTGAACATGTCAGCGCGCATGGCGATTCTCCCAGAAAGCAGAGAGATCGGCCGGCGGACGTTGATTATAAGAAAGGGACGCGGCGCGATGGCCGCGAAAAGGGGTCAGGCGACCGCAGTCACCCGCACGGGAATTGCCCATGTTATATGTTCCTGAACTCGGAAAGCGGGAGTGATGACGGGTGCGGTTGCGGCTCGCATTTGCTCACTCCTTTTCTTGGTTCGAGAAACAGTGCGAGGGTCTTTACGCCAAGCTGTGGTGCCGATCAATGGGTTAGATATTTGTGCATCAGCATCGCCATCCGGATGATGTCCGCTTCCCGGCATCCGCCGTCCGATGCCTAATCACCGCCACCGGGGCACCTTCTGCGGGCCTGCTGCGAAACGTTGCATCAGCACCTTTTGCCAAAAGCAAACGGTCGTGGCGGCTGCTCTAAACGACCCGCCCTGGTCAGCACAGGTCCCGTTAGATACCAAGCTGCATGCCCCAAGGCGTTCTTCCGATGGTCGATTTGGCCATTGGAGAATGAATATGGGGATGTCCCAAACCGCACCCGCCGCCACTAAGCGGCAAGTCTGGAACGCCGGAAGATCTGTCGGCGCAAAGCGGGCGCTGAAACCGAAGCAAATATGGGAGATACGGTTCTACCTCAATCAGCGTAGCCGCTTGCGAGATCGGGCGTTGTTCGATCTGGCGATCGACAGCAAACTTCGAGGCTGCGACTTGGTCCAGATGAAGATCGGCGACCTCGTCAGCGGCGGACAAGTCCGAACACGAGCGATTGTCATGCAGCAGAAGACAGGCCGTCCGGTTCAGTTCGAACTGCTTCCAGACGCTCGCGCCAGCCTGCTGGCTTGGCTCGAACGGCGGGATGGCACGGTGGATGACTACGTCTTCCCCAGCCGGGTTGATCGGCATGGCCACCTTAGCACCCGCCAGTACGCCCGGCTCGTCGATGAATGGGTGACAGGGGGCGGTCTGATGCGAAGTGAGTATGGCAACCGCCAGGCCAGCACCTTCCGTGACGCCCAATCCATGATCGCGACCAGATAGAGAAAGCCTCGCCGCATCGGCAGGTACGTGATGTCGGCGCACCAGACGTGACCCGGCCGGGTGATCTCCAGATCGCGCAGCAGATACGGGTAGATCCGGTGCTCCGGGTGCGGATCGCTGGTCCGCGGACGCTGGTAGATGGGCGCAAGCCCCATCTGCGCCATCAGGCGCCGCACCCGCCGACGCCCAACCGCATGGCCGAGGCGGCACAGGTGCCGTGCCATCTGGCGGCTGCCGTACCAGGGATGATCGAGGAACGAGGCGTCGATCACCGCCATCAGCGCCAGCATCTCGGCTGTCTCCGGCACTGGCGCGTAGTAGAAGGATGACCGGCTGATCGACACCAGCCGGCACTGCGCCGCGATCGACAGGCTGGCATGCGCCCGCTCGATCATCTGCCGCCTACGCGCGACGCTCATCGCGCGAACCCCTTCGACAAAAAATCCCGCTCCACCACCAACTGCCCGATCTTGGCGTGCAGCTTCTCGATCTCGGTGTCGCCAGCGGCCTTCGCCGCCTCGGTCGCGCCCGAGAAGGTCGCAGACATGCCGTCTATCGCCTGCCGCTTCCATGTCGCGATCATCGTCGGGTGAATGCCGTGCTTGGCCGCCAGCTCCGCCAGTGTCAGCTCACCCCGGATCGCCTCCAGCGCAACCTTGGCCTTGAACTCGCCCGTATATCGCTTCCGCGTCGTCTTCATTGCCGTCCATCCCTCACGTCCGGGATAGCTTAGCCTCCTGTCCAGAAATCCGGGACCACCTCAGAGGTCAGTGTCGAATGCGGACCTCCAGCTGGCCATGCAGCCCTGCGCTAGAGCGTTTTCCGGCCAACGTGAGTCGAAGGGGGTTTCACAGGGACGCGCCGATCTGATTCACGGTGTTGGCTGGATGGAGGCCGGCGTGGATGGGCAAGCCGTTATCGATGGATCTGCGTTCGCGGGCACTGGCCGCGGTTGACGAGGGCATGCGTTGCCGAACTGCGGCGGTGCGGTTCGGTGTGGCGGCCGCGAAGGTGATCCGGTGGCACGACCAGCGCCGTAGCACGGGCACCTATCGTGGGTGCGACCAAGCCTTCTGACGCTTCTGACGGCATCGCTGCTGGTCAGCATCCTCTGCACGGCATTTCTCGCGAAGCACGCTTTCGCTGATCGACCGGGCGACGTCATCTGGCAGGCGTTGTCCGATGAACAGCGGCGCCAGCTACCCGATTTCATATCGTCGGGCTCGCTGACTGACGTGATGACCTGTCGATTGCCTGAGATGAAGATCGTCAAGGATCGGTGTGTGCCGCTACATCGCTCGGAATCCGAGGATGTACTCGGATGGCAAGTGCCACCGGAAGTCGCTGCACGCGCTGCTCAGCGGTGGAGCGCTGAGCGACCTTGAGTGATCGGCTCCCGGGTTGGCGGATTCGATGGGTAAGCCGCTCATAACTGCTCGGCTTGCTCTCGGGTAAGCTATCATTCGGGAGCGGCGATCAAGAAGGCCGGACCATTCCCGCTGGGATGGTGAACTTGACGTGACCCCCGTTTCTTCATCCAACTGGAAGTAGAGACCGTCTCCTTAAAGGGACGGACGGAATGAAGCGGAAGCAGTTTTCGGAAGAGCAGATCATCGGCATCCTGAAGGAGGCCGAGGCGGGTGCGGTGGTGACGGAGCTGTGCCGCAAGCACGGGATGTCGAGCGCGACTTACTATGCGTGGAAGGCGAAGTTCGGCGGCCTGGAGGTGTCCGACGCAAAGCGCCTGCGGTCGCTCGAAGAGGAGAACGCCCGGCTCAAACGGCTACTGGCGGACACGATGCTGGACAATGCGGGGTTGAAAGACCTGCTGTCAAAAAAGTGGTGACGCCCGCCGCGAAGCGGCAAGCGGTCGCGCATCTCCAGGCGACGCTGGGGATGAGCGAGCGGCGGGCATGCACGGTCGTTGAGGCAGACCGCACGAGCATGCGGTATCGCTCGTGCCGGGCGGATGATGGCGACCTGCGGTCGCGGCTGCGCGAGCTGGCGCAGCAACGCCGACGGTTCGGCTATCGGCGTCTGCACATCCTGCTGCGCCGGGACGGCATCACGATCAACCGCAAGAAGACCCAGCGGCTCTATCGTGAGGAGGGTTTGACGGTCAGGCGCCGGAAGGGACGAAGGCGCGCCACAGGCAGCCGTGCGCCCGCGTCAGTGCTGGCGCTTCCCAACCAGCGCTGGAGTCTGGACTTCGTCCACGACCAGCTCGTGACCGGCCGTCGGTTCCGCGTGCTCAACATCGTCGATGACGTCACGCGCGAATGCCTTCGGGCGGTGGTGGACACGTCGATCTCGGGCCGGCGGGTCGTGCGCGAGCTGGCCGATCTGATCGCCGAGCGTGGCAGGCCGAAGATGATCGTCAGCGACAACGGGACCGAACTGACGTCGAACGCGGTGCTCGCCTGGTCCGGCGATGCCCGCATCGAGTGGCATTACATCGCGCCGGGCAAGCCCACGCAGAACGGGTTCGTCGAGAGCTTTAACGGTCGCATGCGCGACGAGCTGCTCAACGAGACGCTGTTCTTCACCATCGGTCAGGCCCGCTCGATTCTGGCCCGCTGGGTCGACGACTACAACAACGAGCGTCCGCACTCCTCGCTCGGCTACGCCACTCCGGCAGCCTTCGCTGCCGGGCTCGAACAGCAACGGGCGGGGTTAACCCCGCCCGTTGCTTCACCTGCGCTTATGCGCGAAAACCACGGTCGGTCTCTGGTTGCCGCTGGATGAAAGACCGGGGTCACGTCAAACTGGGTAGCAATCCGGCTACCGCGACGGGGTAGGCCGCAATCCGCCATTAGCCCATTCTAGCCATACGTCCCGCCGTCGGCTTCCAGGCGCTGCCGCTCGCATTCGCTGCCGAGGAAATCGAGCAGCGCGCGAACCGATGGCAACAAGCCCCGCCGCGACGGGAAGATGGCGTGGACGATTTCCGCCGTCGGCCGCCACGCCGGCAGGGCGTGGACGAGGCGGCCCTGCTCGACTTCGCGCGAGATCATCATCGTCGTCAGTTGCACCACCCCGACCCCCGGCAGCGCCGCCTACCGCAGCGCTGCCGGGGGTCGGTGACGAGCCGCGGTCAATGCGGCAGCGTCGCCGTCTGCCCGTCCGGCCCTTCCAGTTGCCGTTGGTGATCGCGCCCCGCGGGGCGGAGGTCGAGGCTGAGCAGGGCGGCGAGGTCGACCGGTGAGGCCAGGCGTTGCGGGATCAGCCCCGGACTGGCGACTAGGCACGCGCGGTGGTGTCCAGCCGGCGCATCACGAGGTCGCTGTGGCCGAGCGGCGGAAAGCGCACCCGGATCGCGACGTCGAACCCCTCGGCCATCACATCCAACCTGCGGCCTCACGCTGGCGGTGATGATGCCGTAGGCAGCGTAGCGCCGACGCCCGCCATAGTCGTAGGACACGTTGAAATCCTGCGTCTATAGCGCGACCCGCGACTTCACACGTCCATCGGCTGTGACCGGACCGCCGGCGTCCACCTCGCCGCGAAGATTGTTTCAGCTAATAGCAAGTAAGGTGCCATTTGGCGTCAATGTCGAGGTTTGCCGCTTGCGCAACAGATGGACGGCGCCACCCGGCCAGCGACTCCGGAGAAAAGGTCAACTGGGCCGCGCCGAATCTCGGCACGTTCATAGATAGTCATGTCGCGCCGAGTATCCCGGATAGCCGATGGGAGACACCCCATCAATGAGGTAGGCGTCGAGGGAACACTACGCGATGTATAGTTCTGCCACCCGGATATCACGCCGGACACAGTGATTCCCGGCGTCGTCAGCACTACGTGTTCAAGCGTGAAGGGCGTGCGTAGCCGAGCCTCCTTCGCGTCACGACTGCGACCGTTTGTGGAACGTCCTCCTCGGGTCTAGGGGCAAATCCTCTTGTCAATTCACTTGTGTAAGTAATGATCGAACCTCTATTCAAGTTCTAGAATCACCGCATCCACGGCCAAGCTGTCGCCGGTCTTGACGGAAATCGTCTTGACAATGCCGGTCTTCGCGGCGCGCAGGATGTTTTCCATCTTCATCGCCTCGACGACCGCCAGCGGCTGCCCGGCTTCGACCGGGTCCCCCTCGGCCACGTCGAGGCGGACGAGCAGGCCCGGCATCGGTGCGATGAGGAATCTGGACAGGTCCGGCGGCACCTTTACGATCAGGTGCCGCGCGTAAGGCGCCGCGCGAGCGGGAAGAACGCGCACCGTGTGGCTGGTCCCGCGCGTGGTCAGGCGGAAGCCGGTGCGAGTCCTGGCGATGCGGACATGGAGCGTCTCGCCCGCCTCGTCCTCGACCGCGATCATCCGGTCGCCCGGCGTATAGGCGATGGCGAGGTCCAGAGCCGCCCCATCGACGATGAGGCCGTCGGTCGACACGTTGACCTGGTGGTCCGCCCCGCCGATCCGTACCGTCCAGTCGGCGGGCGGTTGCAGCCGGTGGCCGAGTTGGCCATCGATCCGGCGTGCCCGGTCTGCCTCGGCGGTAGCGGCGAAGGCAGCGACGGCGGCGAGCGTGCGGGTCAGTTCGTCGCTGGAGGGCGCACCCTGGAAGCCGTCGGGATATTCCTCGGCGATGAAGCCGGTCGACAGCGCGCCGGAGCGGAAACGCGGATGCTGCATCAGTGCGGAGACGAAGTCGATGTTCGTCCCCGGCCCGGCGATCTCGAACGCGTCGAGCGCCGCGATCTGGGCATCGATCGCGGCTTCGCGGGTCGGGGCCCAGGTGACCAGCTTGGCGATCATGGGATCGTAGAACATGCTGACCTCGCCACCCTCCGCGACGCCGTCATCGACGCGGACGCGGATGGCGTCGTCCCGTTCCTCGGCAGGCGGGTTGTAACGGACCAGCCGCCCCGTCGAGGGCAGGAAGCCGCGATACGGGTCCTCGGCATAGACCCGGTTCTCGATCGCCCAGCCGGTCAGCGTCACCTCGTCCTGCGTGAAGGACAGCGGCTCTCCGGCGGCCACGCGGATCATCTGCTCGACCAGATCGAGGCCGGTAATTTCCTCGGTCACGGGATGCTCGACCTGGAGCCGCGTGTTCATCTCGAGAAAGTAGAAGCTCTTGCCGGTCGTATCCGCCCCCGACACGATCAACTCGACCGTGCCCGCCGAATAATAGCCGACCGCACGGGCCAGCGCGACCGCCTGCTCGCCCATGGCGCGGCGCATCTCGGGGGTGACGAAGGGCGACGGGGCCTCTTCGACCACCTTCTGGTGGCGGCGCTGGACCGAGCATTCGCGCTCGCCGAGATAGACGATGTTGCCATGCTGGTCGCCCAGCACCTGAATCTCGATATGGCGGGGACTTTCGATGAACTTCTCGATGAAGACGCGGTCGTCGCCGAAGCTGGCCAGGCCTTCGCGCTTGGTCGCCTCGAAGCCCTCGCGCACGTCCGCTTCGGACCAGGCGAGCCGCATCCCCTTGCCGCCGCCACCCGCGCTGGCCTTCATCATGACGGGGAAGCCGATCTCACTGGCGATGCGCACCGCTTCCTCGGTATCGGCGATCTCGCCCAGATAGCCGGGGACGACATTGACCCCGGCGGCCTTGGCCAGCTTCTTGGATTCGATCTTGTCGCCCATCGCGGCGATGGCGTTCGGCGGCGGGCCGATAAAGGTCACGCCCGCCTCGGCACAGGCCTTGGCGAAGCTCTCGCGCTCCGACAGGAAGCCGTAACCGGGATGGATCGCATCCGCGCCGGTGGCTTTCGCGGCGGCGAGGATCAGTTCGGCCTTGAGGTAGCTCTCGGCGGCGGGAGCGGGACCGAGGCGGATCGCTTCGTCTGCCAGCCGCACATGCGGTGCGCTGGCATCGGCATCCGAATAGACCGCAACCGTGGCGATGCCCATGGCTCTGGCGGTGCGGATCACCCGGCACGCAATTTCCCCGCGATTGGCGATCAGGATCTTCTGGAACACGGGAATATCTCTCCTTTTATGTCGTTGGTCCGTGTCGTCTGTCGTCTACCACCCCGGCCTTCGCTGGGGCGGTCGGGATGAGGGGTAACAGCATTACTCCGCTGCGAACCGCATTGGCTCGGCGCCCTCCATTGGCTTTAGGCCCAGCTTCGCGAACAGCGCCGCGTCCGCGCTGTCGCCGCGGTTGCCGGTGGTCAGCAGCTTGTCGCCGGTGAAGATCGAGTTCGCCCCCGCCATGAAACACAGCGCCTGCGTCGCCTCGGACATGCTCTCGCGGCCGGCGGACAGGCGGACCATGCTGAGCGGCATGGTGATCCGCGCGACCGCGACCGTCCGCACGAATTCGATATCGTCGATCTTGGCGAGCGGCGTATCGGCGAGCATGTCGCCCAACACGGTGCCCTTCACCGGGACCAGCGCGTTGACCGGCACGCTCTCGGGATGATGCGGCATGGTGGCGAGCGCATGGACGAAGCCGAACCGGTCCTCACGCGTCTCGCCCATGCCGACGATGCCGCCGCAGCAAACGTTGATGCCCGCCGAGCGGACATGGTCCAGCGTCTCCAGCCGCTCGCCGAAGCTGCGCGTGGTGATGACCTCGCCATAGCGATCGGGCGAGGTGTCGATATTGTGGTTGTAGTAATCCAGCCCCGCCGCCCCCAGCCGCCGCGCTTGATCGGGCGTCAGCATCCCCAGCGTCATGCAGGTTTCCATCCCCATGCCGCGCACGCCCTCGATCATCCGGACGATCGCGTCCATGTCGCGGTCCTTGGGATTGCGCCACGCCGCACCCATGCAGAACCGCTGCGAGCCGGCATCCTTCGCCTCCGCCGCGCGCTGGAGCACGGCCTGCACGTCCATCAGCTTGGTCGCCTTGACGCCGCTGTCGGCATGGACGGATTGCGAGCAATAGCCGCAATCCTCCGGACAGCCGCCGGTCTTGATCGACAAGAGTGTGCACAGCTGCACCTCGCCGACCGCATGATGCGCGCGGTGGGTCGATTGCGCGCGCCACATCAGTTCGTCGAACGGCAGGTCGAACAGCGCGGCGATCTCTTCGCGGGTCCAGTCGGTACGCAGGTCGGTCATTACTCGGCAGCATCCTGTTCGGGGGGCATGTTGTGACCAAGCAGCCGCAGCACGTCCTCGGCCGCCGCGATCAAGTTCGTTCCGGAGCCGAAGATCGCCTGCACACCCGCGTCGCGCAGTGCCTGATAGTCCTGCGCGGGGATGACGCCGCCTGCGACCACCTTGATGTCGGGCCGCCCGGCATCCTTCAGATGGCCGATCAGTTCCGGGATGAGCGTCTTGTGCCCGGCCGCAAGGCTGGACGCGCCGACGATATCCACATCGCGATCGAGTGCCAGTCCGGCCGCCTCCGCCGGCGTCTGGAACAGCGGGCCCGGCACAACCTCAAACCCCAGATCCCCGAACATCGAGCTGACGAGGTTGGCGCCGCGGTCATGCCCGTCCTGCCCCATCTTGGCGACGAGCATCCGCGGGCGGCGGCCCAGGCGGCGCTCGGTCGCCTCGACGCCCCGGATCAGCCGGGCCCAGCGTTCGTCCTCACTATAGGCGCCGCCATAGATGCCCTTTACCGGCGTAGGCTGCGTCCCAAAACGGCCGAAGACATCCTCCATCGCCGACGATATCTCGCCCAGCGTCGCCCGCGCCCGGGCCGCGTCGACGGCCAGCGCCAGCAGATTGGCCTTGCCCCGTGCGCCATCCCGCAAAGCGTCCAGCGCGGCGCGGCAGGCCGCCGCGTCACGGTTCGCCCTGACCGCCTTGATCCGCCGGATTTGCGCCTCGCGCACCGCGACATTGTCGACGTCGAGGATGTCGATCGGGTCTTCGTCGGCCTTGCGATACTTGTTGACGCCGACGATCACGTCCTCGCCCCGGTCGACGCGGGCGGCGCGGGCAGCGGAGGCTTCCTCGATCATCGCCTTGGGCCAGCCCGCCGCGACCGCCCTGGCCATGCCGCCTTCGGCCTGCACCCGCTCGATGATCTCCCACGCGCTGTCGACCAGGCTCTGCGTCAGGCTTTCGACATAATAGGAGCCGCCGAGCGGATCGACGACCCTGGTCATCCCCGTCTCTTCCTGGATCACGATCTGGGTGTTACGCGCGATCCGGGCGGAGAAGTCCGTGGGGAGCGCGATCGCCTCGTCGAGGGCGTTGGTGTGCAGCGACTGGGTGCCCCCCAGCATCGCTGCCATCGCCTCGATCGTCGTGCGCATGACGTTGTTGTAGGGGTCCTGCTCGGTCAACGACACGCCCGACGTCTGGCAGTGGGTGCGCAGCATCTTGCTGCGTTCGTCCTTCGCGCCCAGCTGCGTCATCGCGCGATGCCAGAGGACGCGCGCGGCACGCAGCTTGGCGATCTCCATGAAGAAGTTCATGCCGATCGCGAAGAAGAACGATAGCCGCCCAGCGAACCTGTCGATATCGAGGCCCGAAGCGACGCCGTATTTCACATATTCCATGCCGTCGGCGATGGTGAAGGCGAGTTCGTGGAGCTGCGTCGCCCCCGCCTCCTGCATGTGATAGCCCGAAATCGAGATGCTGTTGAACTTCGGCATCTCGCGGCTGGTGTAGCCGAAAATGTCCGAGATGATCCGCATGCTCGGTTCGGGCGGGTAGATATATGTGTTGCGGACCATGAACTCCTTCAGAATGTCGTTCTGGATGGTCCCGTCGAGCTTCGCGCGCTCGACACCCTGTTCCTCGCCTGCGACGATGAAGAAGGCGAGGATCGGGATCACCGCGCCGTTCATCGTCATGCTGACCGACATCTGATCGAGCGGGATGCCGTCGAACAGGATCTTCATGTCCTCGACACTGTCGATCGCGACGCCCGCCTTGCCGACGTCGCCGACCACGCGCGGGTGATCGCTGTCATAGCCGCGATGCGTGGCGAGATCGAAGGCGACGGAGAGCCCCTTCTGCCCGGCCGCGAGATTGCGGCGGTAGAAGGCGTTCGATTCCTCCGCAGTCGAGAAGCCGGCATATTGCCGGATCGTCCAGGGACGGCCGGCATACATCGATGCGCGCACACCGCGGGTGAAGGGCGCGAAGCCGGGCAGGCCGGGGTCCCAGTCCTCGATATCGTCCGCCGTATAGAGCGGCTTGACCGTGATCCCCTCCGGTGTCCGCCAGTCGAGATCGCGGCCCTTTACCTCCTTCGTGGCGGCGGCCTGCCAATCGGCAAGAGTCGGCTGCGTTTTGGGTTCCGGCTGCGCAGGTGCAGGCGGCGCGGCGCCGGCATCCTCGCTGCGGTTGCGTTCGATCTCGGCCATTTTACGCAAAGCTCCACCCCGGCGCAGGCCGGGGTTCAGTTGGAAAGGTGGTTGTAGTGGAGCGAAGCGCCAACCAAGCGCCGTCCCCCAACTGGGCCCCGGCGTTCGCCGGGGCGGGAGTCCCGTCAATGGCCATGCGGCGTCTCCATCAATTCGACCAGCACCCCGCCCATGTCGCCCGGGTGGATGAAGACGATCGGCGTGCCATGCGCGCCGGTACGCGGCTCGCCCAGCACGGTCGCGCCCTTTGCCTTTAGTTCGGCAACCGCGGCATGGATGTCGGGCACCTCGAAACAGACATGATGCTGCCCGCCCGCCGGATTCTTTCGCAGGAAACCGGCGATGGGCGAGGTATCGTCATAGGGCTCGATCAGCTCGATCTGCGTGTTGGCCGCATCGATGAAGCACACCTTCACCCCCTGCGCCGGCAGATCGAACGGCTCCCCGATCGCGGTCGCGCCGAGCAGGGTCCGGTAGGTTTCGACCGACTTGGCGATAGACGGCGTCGCGATGCCGACATGGTTGAGGCGGCCGAGGGTCATAGATCGGTACTCTGAAGTGCGATCAACGTCAGAATGGCGGATGTCATCAAGATAATCCCCAGCACCCCCGCCGCAGCCGTCATGACGATCGTCGTCCAAAAATGAACAGGCCTCGTCGCGCGCGGGTAGTCGCCTTTGCGACCGCGAGCGACGCCATCCCGAACTTCGCGGACCGCGGCACGCGGACAATGAACGGTCAGCAGGCCTCCGAAGCCCAACATGAGCAGCGCGGTGATCGCATCCCTACTCACAGCGGAATATTGTCATGCTTCTTCCACGGGTTCTCCAGCGCCTTGCCCCGTAGCTTCCGCAGACCCAGCGCGATCCGGCGGCGGGTGGAGTGCGGCTGGATCACCTCGTCGATGAAGCCCTTGCTCGCCGCCACGAACGGGTTGGCGAAGCGCGCCTCATATTCCGCCGTCCGCTCGGCGATCTCTTCCGGGGTTCTCCCGCGAAAGATGATCTCCACTGCGCCCTTCGCGCCCATCACCGCGATCTCGGCGGTCGGCCAGGCGTAATTGAGGTCGCCGCGCAGATGCTTGGACGCCATCACGTCATACGCACCGCCATAGGCCTTGCGCGTGATGACGGTGATCTTCGGCACGGTCGCCTCGGCATAGGCGAACAGCAGCTTGGCGCCGTGCTTGATGATGCCGTTATGCTCCTGCGCGGTCCCCGGCAGGAAGCCCGGCACGTCGACGAAGGTCACGATCGGAATCTCGAACGCATCGCAGAAGCGGACGAACCGCGCCGCCTTCTTCGAAGAATTGATGTCGAGCACGCCCGCCAGCACCATCGGCTGGTTGGCGACGAAGCCGACCGTCCGCCCCTCGATCCGGCCGAAGCCGCAGAGGATGTTGGCGGCATGGGCCGGCTGGATCTCGAAGAAATCGCCCTCGTCGACGACCTTCGCGATCAGCTCGTGCATGTCATAGGGCTGGGCGGCGCTGGCGGGGATCAGCGTGTCGAGGCTTTCCTCGATCCGGTCCCAGTCGTCGGCGGTCGGGCGCTCCGGCACCCCCTCGCGGTTCGACAGTGGCAGGAAGTCGATGAAGTCGCGCGCCGCCAGCAGCGCCTCGATATCGTCCTCGAACGCCACGTCCGCCACGCCGGTCTTGGTGGTGTGCGTCACCGCGCCGCCCAGCGCTTCCTGGGTGACGACCTCGTTGGTCACCGTCTTCACCACGTCGGGTCCGGTGACGAACATGTAGCTGCTATCCTTCACCATGAAGATGAAGTCGGTCATCGCGGGGCTATAGACCGCGCCGCCCGCGCACGGGCCCATGATGAGCGAAAGCTGCGGCACCACGCCCGATGCCAGCACATTACGCTGAAACACCTCGGCATAGCCGCCGAGCGATGCCACGCCCTCCTGGATGCGCGCGCCGCCCGAATCGTTCAGGCCGATCACCGGCGCGCCGACCTTCATCGCCATGTCCATGATCTTGCAGATCTTCTGCGCGTGTCGCTCGGACAGCGAGCCGCCGAACACGGTGAAGTCCTGGCTGAACACGAACACCAGCCGCCCGTTGATCGTGCCCGAACCGGTCACCACGCCGTCGCCGGGCACCACCTGCTCGGTCATGCCGAAGTCCACGCAGTTATGTTCGACGAACATGTCGAGTTCCTCGAAGCTGCCCTCGTCCAGCAGCACGTCGAGCCGCTCGCGCGCGGTCAGCTTGCCCTTGGCGTGCTGCGCGGCGATGCGCTTCTCGCCGCCACCGGCACGCGCGGCGGCGCGGCGGCGTTCCAGTTCGACCGAGTTCGAGCCCATCGTCAACGCCGCCGGGTGATGGTCTGGGCGTTGGTATATTCCATCAGCCCCTCGGTCCCGCCTTCGACACCCAGCCCCGATTGCTTCATGCCGCCGAAGGCGGCGAGGGGGGTAAGGTGCTGCGTTTCGTTGATCCAGACGGTGCCGCTGACGATCCTCGCGGCGAGGTCCATCGCGGCGTCGGGATCGCCGGTCCAGATCGAGGCACCCAGGCCATATTCGCTAGCATTCACCCGCTCGATCACCTCGTCTACCTCGTCGAACTTCAGGAGGGGGAGGATGGGGCCGAACTGTTCTTCCTGGACGATGCGGCTGTTCTCGGGCGGGTTGTCGAGGATCGTGATGGGGACGAAATATCCGGGTGTCTCCGCCGCCTCGCCGCCGAGCAGGAAGTCATAGCCCTTGGTCCGCGCGTCGCGGATCAGGTCGAGCACCCGCTCATATTGCGGGCGGTTGTTGATCGGGCCCAGCCGCACGCCCTGCTGCGCGCCGTCACCGACCTGCACCGTCCTGGCATAGGCGACCAGCGCGTCTTTGAGCGGTTCATAGACGTCGCGGTGGACATACATGCGCTTGGTCGCAATGCAGATTTGGCCGTTATTGGCGAAGGCGGCCCAGAAGAGTTGCTCGGCCAGCGCCTCGACATTCGCGTCGGGCAGGACGATCGCGGCATCATTGCCGCCCAGTTCCAGCGTGACCCGCTTCAGCGTGGCCGAGGCGCTCTGCATGACCCGCCGCCCGGTCGCGGTCGATCCGGTGAAGCTGACCTTGTCGATACCGGGATGCTCGGTCAGCCAGGGGCCGAGCCGGTCGCCGCCGGTCACGACGTTGAGGACGCCGGGCGGCAGGATGGTCGCGGCCAGCTCACCGAATTTCAGCGTCGTCAGCGGTGTGAAGGGGGAGGGCTTCAGCACCATCGTATTGCCCGCCAGCAATGCCGGGCCGACCTTGAACATCGCCAGCACCATCGGGAAGTTCCACGGCGCGATCGCGCCCACGACACCGATCGGGACACGGCGCGTCTCGCTATAGCGCTCGGCGGAATCCTCATTGACCGTCACCGGCAGGTCGAGCGTCGCCGCCCCTTTTAGCCAGAGCCCTGCGCCTATCACCTCGTTGAAGGCATCGCCGTGCGGCTTGCCCTGTTCGGCGGTCAGCAGGCGCTTGAAGTCCTCGGCATGGGCGATCACCGCGTCGCCCAGTTGGTCGATCAGCGCGCGACGCCGGGCGATGGGGGTGGCGGCCCAGCCGGGAAAAGCGACGCGGGCGGCGGCCACGGCAGCGTCGAGATGGTCGGGGCCCGCGTCCGGCGCCTGGGCCAGCACCTGCTCGGTCGCGGGGTTGAGCACGTCGAACTGCTTGTCCGAGGTCACCGGCTTGCCGCCGATCGTCATGCGGAACGACGTATCGAAGTCCATTGCGCTCTCCATCTCCGGCGGTCCCGTCGGTCGCGGTCCGCTCTGTCTGTGCAATGGGCGCTATCAGATCATGCGCAAGGAACGCAGGACCCCCGCAAGAAATGTCAAAAAGCGCGACAGGTCCATGCAAAGCCGCCTGACCGGACCTGATCTACACATGATCCAGCAAGAGGCCGTCACAGAGTCTCTGCAAAAATAGGAGAGGGCTATGAGGGCCAGGATCAGCGCGGCGCTGCTTACCAGTGCGGCAATCGTGTTCCCATTTGCGGCACAGGCGCAAAGCACCGACGCAGGGCAGCAGGGCACGCCACCCATTACCGAGGCAACGCCGACCACCACCGCCTCGCAGGATGGTGCATCGTCGGGCGACATCATCGTGACCGCCCAGCGGCGCGCCCAGTCGATCCTGACCGTTCCCATTGCCATTTCCGCCATCGGTGGAGACGCGCTGGTCACGAAGGGCATCACCAATTCGGCCAATCTGGCGGTCGCGGTGCCCAATCTCCAGGTCAGCAGCCCCTACGGCCAGACGCAGCCCAATTTCTCGCTGCGCGGCATCAGCGTCGCCAACGAGTATAATTCCAACCAGGCGTCGCCGATCGGCGTCTATATCGATGACGTCTATCTCGCCAGCCGTACCGCCCATGGCATGGGCCTGTTCGACCTCGACCGGGTGGAAGTGCTGCGCGGACCGCAGGGCACGCTGTTCGGCCGCAACACGACGGGCGGTGCGATCAACTTCATCACCAAGGGGCCGAGCCTCCACGGCAATGAAGGCTATGCCGAGGCGGGTTACGGCAATTTCAACACCTTCACCGCGCAAGCCGCGGTCGAGGCGACGATGGTCGAGGACCAGCTGGGCGTTCGCATCGCGGGCAATTATGCCAAGGGCGACGGCCAGATCCGCAACGTCTATCCCGGCGGCCGCGACGGCAACTCGCAGGATACGTTGCAGGGGCGGGCGTCGCTGCGCATCCGGCCGGGCAATGGGGCGCTCGACATCAAGCTGAAGGTCTATGGCGGTCGTGACCAAGGCACGCAGGCCGCGATCCATGGGCTGGGCGCCTTCCGTACCGGCCTGGGCTTTTTCGAGACCAACGAGAACCGCATCGGGCTGAACCGGACCGAGGCCTATGGCGGATCGGCGACCATCGCCTATGACGTGTCACCGACCGTGGTCTTCACGTCGATCACGTCGCGCGACGGCGGCAAGCAGAATCTCCAGCAGGCGGCCGACGGATCGCCGCTCGACATCCTCGATATCAACTGGCGGTCAAGCTTCCAGCAGTTCAGCGAGGAGGCGCGGTTCAACTATAACGGGACGCGGCTGAAGCTGGTCGGTGGCGGCTTCTATGGCTGGGACGAGGTCATCACCGACAATCGGTTCAACATCGGCCAGGCGATCGCGCCGACGGTCAATGGCGGTTTCTTCCAGCATTACCGCCAGGTCCGCCGGTCCTACGCCGTATTTGCGCAGGGCGATTACGACCTGACCGAGCGGTTGAGCGTGACGCTGGGCGCGCGCTACACCTGGGATCGCAGCCAGTATCGCGACGGCTATGCTTATCTGTTTGCGGGCAATATCGGCGGGCCGGAAACACCGCTGGCGACCACGGTCCCCTGCGCCGGGCCGCCGGGAACATGCCCTTACAACCCCAATGCCCGGTTCGCGCTGGACGGGCGCAACAATGCGCTGACCGGGCGCGTCTCGCTGAACTACACCTTCGAGGGCGGTACGCTGGTCTATGCCAGCTATAATCGCGGCTATCGTTCGGGGGCGTTCAACGGTGGCGGCTACACCTCGTCGGCGGGCATCAACTATATCGCGCCGGAACGGGTCAATGCCTATGAAGTCGGCATGAAGGGGCGCTATTTCGACAATGCGCTGACCCTGACCATGTCGGGCTTCTATTACGACTATATCAATCAGCAGGTGCAGGACACCCGGCCGGGCCCCGTGTCCTTTCTGGTCAACGCGCCCAAGGCCGAGGTCTACGGCGTCGAGGGCGAGGCGCGGTGGCGTCTGACCCCGGCGGTGACCGTGAATGCGTCGGCGGGTTATCTCCATGCGACCTACAAGGAACTGACCCTCCAGAATATCCGGCTGGACGGCAACGACCTGCCCTTCGCGCCACGTTTCACCGCGCAGGGCGGGGTGGACCTGACCCTGTTCCGCAACGGCAATGACGGGCTGACTGTCTCGCCCAGCGTCGCCTATTTCTCGCGGCAATATTTCTCGCCCTTCAACACGATCAACGTGGCGGGGACCGGGCAGCAGAATAGCGAGTTGCAGCAAAAGGGGTTCGCCAAGGTCAATCTGACCGCCGCGCTGACCACCGGGCGCTTCACCATCAAGGCGTTCGCGACCAACCTGCTGAACGCCAAGACCTATGCTTACGGCCTCGACCTGCGCGGGGCGGGCTTCCCCTACAACTTCCTCGTTCCCGCCGCCCCGCGCACCTTCGGCGGCTCTGTCCGGGTGGCATTCTGACATGGCGACGATCACGACCCCCGACCTGAAGGACCCCGGCCTCTATGAGGCGGGGGTCCCGTATGACCTCTTCGCGGAACTGCGCCGCGACGATCCGGTCCACTGGAACCCGGAACAGGATGGTTCGGGCTTCTGGTCCGTGATGCGCCATGCCGATGTCGTCGAGGTGTCGCGCCAGCCTCTGCTGTTCTCCTCTGCGCATGAGAATGGCGGGCACCGCATCTTCAACGAGAATGAAGTCGGGCTGACCGGCGCGGGTGAGTCCGCCATCGGCATCCCCTTCATTTCGCGCGATCCGCCGGTGCATACCCGCTATCGCAAGTTCGTCATGCCCGCCCTGTCTCCGGGGCGGCTGGGAGACATCGAGACGCGCATCCGCGACCGCGCGACGAAGCTGATCGACGCGATCCCGCTGAACGAAGCGGTCAACATCGTGCCGCTGCTCTCCGCGCCGCTGCCGCTGATGACGCTCGCCGAGCTGCTGGGCGTTTCGATCGACCTGTGGCCCAAACTCTATGACTGGACCAACGCGTTCGTCGGCGAGGACGACCCCGAATTCCGCCAGAGCCCCGAGGCGATGGCGGCGACACTGGGCGAGTTTTTCGCCTTCGGGCAGGAGTTGTTCGAGGCACGGCGGGCCGAGCCGACCTCGGACATCGCGTCGCTGCTCGCCAATGCCGAAATCGACGGGCAGCCGGTGCCGTTCCGCGACTTCATCGGCAACCTGATCCTGGTGCTGGTCGGCGGCAACGAGACGACGCGCAACTCGCTGAGCCACAGCATCGTCGCCCTGTCGCAGAACCCGGACCAGTGGGACATCATCCGCCAGAACCGCGACGTCCTGAAGACCGCGACGCCGGAGATGGTGCGCTATGCCAGCCCGGTCATGCACATGCGCCGCACCGCGATGGAAGATACCAGCGTCGGTGGACAGCGCGTGGCGAAGGGGGACAAGGTCGTCCTCTGGTACATCTCCGCCAATCGCGATGAGAGCGTGTTCCCCGAGGCCGACCGCTTCCTCGTCACCCGCAAGGGCGCGCAACATGTCGGTTTCGGATCGGGACAGCATGTCTGCGTCGGCTCGCGCCTGGCCGAAATGCAGCTGCGCGTCGCGTTCGACTTGCTCGCGGATCGTGTTACATCTTTCGAGGTGCAAGCACCGCCGCGACGGTTCCGGTCGAACTTCATCAACGGCCTCAAGAACCTCGACGTCATTCTGCGGGCTGTATGAGGAGAGATGGATGTGGCAGAGCTTTCGCCCAACAACGAAAAGATCATCGCCAACACGCTCGGCCGCGCGCCGGATCGCAGCGTCAACCTGGGATCGTGGCAGTTCGCGCGGTGGCGGCAGTTCATCGGCAGCTATGAACTGCCCGCGCTGGTCGATCCGGTGTTTGTTGTCCATGTCGGCGGCAAGCCCGATACGCGACTGTGGGAAGCCGATCAGTGGAGCCGTTCACGCTCCATTCCCGGCTGTGCCACCATCGTTCCCGCTGGGTGCAGCACGGGCTGGCGGATCGATGGCGAGTTGGACGTCGTCACCGTCTCGGTGCCGATGGACCGATTGCAGGACCAGCGCGCGGTTGACCGGTTTCGCGAGATGCGCTTCGCCTTCGCCGATCCGCTGGGCATCGCGCTGACCCGGCAAATCCTCAGCGAACTCTATGCCGCGCAGACGGTCGAGAGGACTGCCTATATCGGCACGCTGCTCGACGCCTTGAAGATGCACACGTTGCGCAGCTCGCCGCCGAGCAGCGAGGGGGCGTTTCCCAGCGCCGATTTCTCCGCCTATCGCATCCACCAGATCATGAACGACATCCTCGGGCGGCCCGAGGAGGATCATTGCCTGGAGGCGCTGGCGGCACAGGCGGGGCTGACGCCCTCGCACTTCTGCCGCGTGTTCAAGCGGGCGACGGGCGTGACCCCGCATCAATATGTGATGAAGGCCCGGCTGGATCGCGCCCGCGACCTGCTCGGCCAGTCCGACCTTTCCATCGCGCAGGTGGCGGAGATGACCGGCTTTACTAGCCAGAGCCACTTCACCCGCGCCTTTCGCCAATATGCCGGGGATACGCCCAGCGGCTGGCGCCACACCGTTCAATAGAGGCCATCCATGCAGACCATTGCCGCCGTCGCCCGTCAGCCGCATGGCGACTTCACCCTGGAAACCGTCGAGATCGAGACGCCCCGTGAAGGCGAAGTGCGGGTTCGGATCGCAGGTGTGGGGCTATGCCACACCGACCTGATATTCCGCGACCAGTTCGTGCCCTATCCGCTGCCCGCCGTGCTGGGCCATGAGGGGGCAGGAGTGATCGAGGCGCTGGGGCCGGGCGTCGAGGGATTGGCGGTCGGCGATGCGGTGGTGCTGGGCTTTTCGAGTTGCGGGCATTGCGCACGCTGCGACGAGCACCTGCCCAGCTATTGCCGCGAATTTCCCGCGCTCAACTATGCGGGCATGCGGCTGGAGGACGGGTCCAAGGCCTATTCCAAGGACGGCGAGGCGATCTCCTCGCATTTCTTCGGCCAGTCGAGCTTCGCTGCACAAGCCATCGTTCGCGCGCGCAACGTCGTGAAGGTTGAGGACCCGGCCGCGCCGCTGGCGATCCTGGGGCCGCTGGGCTGCGGGTTCCAGACCGGGGCGGGGGGCGTGATGCGCTCCATGGCGTGCCATGCGGGATCGTCGATCGTCATCGTCGGCGGCGGGCCGGTCGGGCTGGCCGCCGTCATGGGCGCGAAGATCCGGGGCTGTACGACGATCATCCTGGTCGAGCCGGTCGAGAAACGCCGCGACCTCGCCCGCGAACTGGGCGCGACGCATGTGATCGACCCGATGGCGGACGACGTGACCGCCGCCATTCGTAAGATCGTGGCCGAGGGCGTGGATTATGCCTTCGACACCAGCGGCCGGGTCGAGATGATGGAGGCGGTGCTGGCTGCGCTGACCCCGCGCGGGATGCTGGGGCTGGTCGGCGTGCCGGGCAAGGCGGAGGCGGCGCTGACCATCAATATTGCGGGCATGATTACCTATGGCCAACGCGTCGTCGGCATCATGGAAGGCGACAGCGATCCGCAGAGCTTCATTCCCGAGCTGATCGCCGCGCACCGGGACGGGCAATTCCCCTTCGACAGGCTGGTCCAGACCTTCCCGCTGACTGAGATCAACGAAGCGATCGAGGCGCAGAAGCGCGGCGATTGCGTCAAGGTGGTGCTGATCCCGTGAGTGCCGCGCATTATGATGTGCTGATCGTCGGTGGCGGTCATGCAGGCGCGCAGGCGGCAGTGGCGCTCCGGCAGGAGAAGTTCGACGGCTCCATCGCGATCCTGGGGGCCGAGCCGCATCCGCCCTATGAGCGCCCGCCACTGTCAAAGGAATATCTGTCCGGGGCCAAGCCGTTCGAGCGTATCCTGATCCGGCCCGAGCGTTTCTGGGCGGAGCGGGCGGTGACGCTGCTGCTCGGTGAGACGGTGGTGGCGATCGATCCCGCCGCCCGGTCGGTATCGACCGAAAGCGGCGTGAGCATCGGTTATGGCGAGCTGATCTGGGCGACCGGCGGCGAGCCCCGGCGTCTGAGCTGTGCAGGTCATGACTTGAAGGGCATTCACGCCGTGCGCACCCGCGCCGATGTCGACCGGTTGCTGGACGAGCTTGCCACGGCCGATCGGATCGTCGTGATCGGCGGCGGCTATATCGGGCTTGAGGCGTCGGCGGCGCTCACGAAAATCGGCAAGACCGTCACGCTGGTCGAGGCGCAGGACCGGGTGCTCGCGCGGGTCGCGGGCGAGCCCTTGTCGCGTTTCTATGAGGCTGAGCACCGGGCGCATGGCGTGACGTTGATGCTCGGCGTCGGCGTGTCCTGCATCGAGGGCGAGGATCAGGTGACCGGCGTCCGGCTGAATAGCGGCGAACTGCTGCCCGCTGACTTGGTAATCGTCGGCATCGGCATTGTTCCCGCCATCGCGCCGCTGGTTGAAGCGGGCGCGGAGTCGGGCAATGGCGTGATCATTGATGCTCATTGCCGCACCAGCCTGCCCCATGTCCACGCCATCGGCGACTGCGCGGCGCATCCCAACCCTTATGCGGGGGGCGCGGTGATCCGGCTCGAGTCGGTGCAGAACGCCAATGACCAGGCGGTGACGGCGGCGCGCGATATCGTCGGGCGGCCGGTGGCGTATGACGCGGTGCCGTGGTTCTGGTCGAACCAATATGATCTGAAGCTCCAGACCGTCGGCCTGTCTGCGGGACATGACGCGGCGGTGCTGAGAGGCGATCCGGCGACGCGGAGTTTCTCGGTGGTGTATGTGCGCGGGGGGCGGGTGATCGCCATCGACGCGGTGAACGCGATGAAGGACTATGTCCAAGGCCGCGCGCTGGTGCAGGCGGGGGCGGTCATCGCGCCCGACCTCCTTGCGGATACGACGCGACCGTTGAAAGACCTTCTTTCAGCCTGACGCGGCATAGCGGTCGCGCAGCAGCCGCTTGAACAGCTTGCCGGTCGGTTCGCGGGGCAGCTCGTCCAGAAACGCGAACCGGCGCGGCGTTTTCACCCCGCCCAGTTCGCGCCGGGCGAACGCCTGCAATTCCTCGGCCAGCGCAGCGTCGCCGGCAATCCCGGCGGCGGGCTGGACGATGGCCATCACGGTCTCGCCCATCTCCTCACACGGCACGCCGATCACCGCCGCATCGGCGACCTTGGGATGGGTGACGAGCAGGTTTTCAATCTCCTGCGGATAGATGTTCACCCCGCCCGAAATGATCATGAAGCTCTTGCGGTCCGACAGGAACAGATAGCCGTCCTCGTCCACCCTCCCGATATCGCCCAGCGTCGCCCAGCCTTGCGCATTATGCGCCTCGGCGGTCTTGGCGGGGTCGTTGAGATAGGAGAAAGCTGGGCCGTCGCTGAAGAAGACATTGCCCGTCTCGCCCGGTGCCAGTTCGCCGCCATCGTCGTCCAATATGTGCAACTGGCCCAGCACCGCGCGCCCGACCGAGCCCGGCCGTTTCAGCCATTCCTCGCTGCTCAGCGCGGTGATGCCGCAGCATTCGGTGCCTGAATAATATTCGTGCACGATGGGGCCCAACCAGTCGATCATCGCCCGCTTGACCGGCACCGGACAGGGGGCGGCGGCATGGATCACGGCGTGCAGCGAGGACAGGTCATGGCCCAGTCTTTCGGCATCGGGCTGCTTGAGCATCCGCACGAAATGCGTCGGTACGAAGGTCGCGTGGGTGACGCGGTAGCGTTCGATCAGCGCCAAGGCCGTATCCGGCTCGAACCGCTCCATGACGACGACGGTGCCGCCCAGCTGCTGCGCCGCCATCGCCCAGCGCAACGGGGCAGCGTGGTAAAGAGGCGAGCTGGACAGATAGACCATGTCCGGCCCCATGCCGTACAGCGCCTGGCCCATCCGCATCAGCGGGGTCGGTGTGTCGATCGACCCGGTAGGCAGCGGCGGCATCACGCCCTTGGGCCGCCCGGTGGTGCCCGAGGAATAGAGCAGGTCGGTGCCCGCGCTCTCGTCCGCGATCGGCGTTGCGGGATGGCCGTTGGCGGCAAAATTCCACTCGGCGAACAGGGCATCCGATCCCGTCCAGCGATAGGTCAGCAGCGTCGGCATGTCCGCCACCGCTTCGCGCGCCAGATCGGCATAGGCGGGGGATACGACCAGCAACTTTGCGCCGGAGTCGCGCAGGATATAGGCCATGTCGCGCGCGCTCAGCTTGCACGAGATCGCGGTCTGGTAGAGCCCCGAACGCTGCGCCGCCCAGCCCAGGATGAACGCCTCCGGCGCATTGGCGAAGACGGTGGCGACGACGTCGCCACGCTTCAGTCCCAGGGCGCGAAGCAGGTGCGCGCTCCGGTTCGACGCGGCATCGAGTTCGGCAAAGCTGATCGTTGAGCCGGTCCCGCCCATGATGATGGCGGGCTTGTCGGGATGGCGTGCGGCATGGTTCGCCGGATGCATCGGGCCTCTCCTTTTATCTTATGTCTCTTGCGAACCACGGTCGCGGGCCACCCGGCAACGGCGGCGCAAGAAATGTGAAAAAGCACGCCGATGCCGGGCAAAGCCTGTGGCGGCATTGTCGGCTATCGATGGGGCAACAGGCATCCCGGCAAACGGGAGCATGGGAGAGGCCCTTTGGTACTGACCGATGATCAGGTCGCGATCCGCGACGCCGTCCGTGACTTCGCGCAGGAGCGCATCCGCCCCGAGGCCGCCGCGTTCGAGGCGGCGGGTGGCTATCCGCCCGCGCTTTTTCGTGAACTGGGCGAGATGGGCCTGATGGGCATGACCGCACCTGCCGAGCTGGGCGGGGCGGGGGCGGATTATGTATCCTATGCGCTGGCCCTGATCGAACTGGCCGCCGCCGACGGCGCGTTGTCGACCATCGTGTCGATCCAGAATTCGATCATGGTCAACGGCCTGATCGCCTTTGGCTCACCCGCGCAGCGCGACCGCTGGCTGCCCGATCTGGTCAGCGGCGCGGCGATCGGGGCCTTCGCGTTGACCGAGGCCGATGCCGGGTCCGACGCCGCCGCCATCCGTACGCGCGCGCAGCGGACGGAGGATGGCTGGCGGATCGACGGGGCCAAGCAGTTCATCACCTCAGGCAAGATCGCCTCGGTCGCGATGGTCATCGCCGTCACCGACCCGGCGGCCGGGCGCAAGGGCATGTCGGCCTTTCTGGTTCCGACCGACGCTCCCGGCTACGGCGTCGACAAGGTCGAGCATAAGCTGGGGCAGGGGGCGTCCGACACCTGTTGCCTGCGCTTTCAGAATTGCCGCGTCGACGCAGACGCCTTGTTCGGTGAGGAAGGCCGTGGCTATGCCATGGCGCTCGCCAATCTGGAGTCCGGGCGGATCGGCATCGCGGCCCAGTCGGTCGGCATGGCGCAGGGCGCCCTGGACATCGCCATCGCCTATGCCCGCGACCGCCAGAGCTTCGGCAAGCCGATCATTGAGCATCAGGCGGTCGGCTTCCGCCTGGCCGATCTCGCCACCCGGCTGGAGGCGGCGCGGCAGATGGTGCTGCATGCCGCCGCGCTGAAGGACGCGGGGCTCCCAGCCCTGCAGGCGGCGTCGATGGCCAAACTCTTCGCCTCCGAGACGGCTGAGACGGTGGTGTCGGGCGCGATCCAGACGCTGGGTGGCTATGGCTATCTCGAAGAATTCGGGCTCGCCAAGATCTATCGCGATGTCCGCGTCTGCCAGATTTATGAGGGCACGTCCGACATCCAGCGGATGGTGATCGCCCGTGGCCTGGGAGAGCATCATGGTTGATCCGATCGTCATCCTCGGCAGTGCCCGGACGCCGATGGGCGGGTTTCAAGGCGCGTTTGCCACGCTGAACGCGGTCGATCTAGGCGCGGTCGCGGTTGCAGCGGCGGTGGAACGCGCAGGTGTGTCGTCGGACTTGATCGAACGCATCACCATGGGCTGCGTCCTCCCCGCCGGTCTGGGACAGGCCCCGGCGCGGCAGGCGGCGCTGAAGGCCGGGCTACCCCAGTCTGTCGAGGCGACCACCATCAACAAGATGTGCGGATCGGGGATGCAGGCGGTCATCATGGCGGCCGAGGCGCTCGCCGCCGGATCGGCACGGATCGTCGTCGCGGGCGGGATGGAGAGCATGACCGGCGCGCCCTTCCAGCTGCCCAAGCATCGCGGCGGCGCGCGGATCGGGCATGACCGGGTGATCGACTCGATGATGATGGACGGGCTGGAGGATGCCTATGATTGCGGCAAGCCGATGGGGGCCTTTGCCGAGGACTCCGCGCGTACCTATGGCCTGACCCGCGCGGCGCAGGATGGCTATGCGCTGGAAAGCCTGGCGCGGGCGCAAGCGGCGATCGAGCAGGGCGCGTTCGCCGGGGAAATTGCGGCCGTTCCCGTGACCGGCCGTGGAGGTACGGTGCTGGTCGACCGTGACGAGCAACCGGGCAAGGCGCGCCCCGACAAGATACCCGGTCTGCGCCCCGCTTTCGCAGCCGACGGGACGATCACGGCGGCCAGCTCCGCCTCCATTTCGGACGGAGCGGCGGCGCTGGTTCTGGCGCAGCTCAGCGTGGCGGAGGCCGAAGGGCTGACCCCGCAGGCCCGCATTTCCGCCACCGCCGCCCATGCGCACGCTCCTGCCCTGTTCACCACTGCGCCGGTCTTCGCGATCCGTAAGGTGCTGGAGCGGGCGAACTGGAGCGTCGCCGATGTCGACCTGTTCGAGGTCAACGAAGCCTTTGCCGCCGTCGCGATGATCGCGATGCACGACCTGAACATCCCTCGCGACCGGATGAACGTCAACGGCGGTGCGACCGCGCTCGGCCATCCGATCGGGGCGAGCGGCGCGCGGATCATCGTCACGCTGGTCGCGGCGCTGCGAGCACGGGGGTTGCGGCGCGGTGTGGCGGCTTTGTGCATCGGCGGCGGCGAGGCGACCGCCATCGCCATCGAACTCATCTGATACGGAAAGGGACAGGGTCATGGACATCCAGGGCGTAGCCGCCATCGTCACGGGAGGCGCATCGGGGTTGGGCGGCGGCACGGCCGAGCGGCTGGCCCGCGCGGGTGCGAAGGTCACGATCTTCGACCTGAACGCCGAGCTGGGCACGGCGCTGGCGCAGCGGATCGGCGGGCATTTCGTGCGGGTCGATGTGACCGACGAGACCGCCGTCGCCGCCGCGATCCAGGAGGCCGAAGGGCTGCACGGCAAGGCGCGCATCCTGGTCAATTGCGCCGGGATCGGTCCTCCCGCCAAGGTCATTGACCGCGAGGGCCAGCCGCTGCCGCTCGCGTCCTTCTCCAAGATCGTGACGATCAACCTGATCGGCACGTTCAACGTGCTGTCGAAGTTCGCCGCTGCCCTTCATGCGGCCGACCCGCTGGGCGAGGAGCGGGGGGTGGTTATCAACACCGCCTCGGTCGCGGCCTATGATGGCCAGATCGGCCAGGCGGCCTATTCGGCGTCCAAGGGTGGCGTGGTCGGCATGACCCTGCCCATCGCACGCGAACTGGCCCGCTATGGCATCCGCGTGATGACCATCGCGCCGGGCATCTTCATGACCCCGCTGCTGGCGACGTTGCCGCAAGAGGCGCAGGATTCGCTGGGCGCGCAGGTGCCCTTCCCCTCGCGGCTCGGCCAGCCCGATGAGTTCGCGCAACTGGTCGAGGCGATCGTGACCAACCCGATGCTGAACGGCGAGACGATCCGCATCGACGGTTCGATCCGGATGGCCCCGCGATGAGCCTGACCGGCCCCGCCCCCTCCCAGCAGGCTGAGACGATCGGCGCGGCGGTGGCTGCGTTCGTGCGCGAAGTGGTCGTGCCCTATGAGCAGGACCCGAGACGTGACGCCCACGGCCCCTCCGACGAACTGGTCACCGAGATGCGCGCAAAGGCACGCGCGGCGGGTGTGCTGACCCCGCATATCCTGGGTGACGGCGAGCATCTGACCCAGCGTGAGACCGCCTATGTGCTGCGCCAGTCGGGGCTGTCGCCGCTGGGGCCGCTGGCGGTGAACACCGCCGCTCCCGACGAAGGCAATATGTATCTGCTCGGCAAGGTCGGCAGCGCCGAGCAGAAGCGCCGCTTCCTCGACCCGCTGGTCCGGGGCGAGGCACGCTCGGCCTTTTTCATGACCGAACCGGCAGGTGAGGGCGGGGCGGGTTCCGACCCCTCGATGATGAAGACGCGGGCGGTGCTCGACGGCAATCATTGGGTGGTGAATGGGCGCAAGGCGTTCATCACCGGCGCGCAAGGGGCGCAGGTCGGCATCGTCATGGCGAAATCCGACGACGGCGCCTGCATGTTCCTGGTCGACCTGCCCGACCCGGCGATCACCGTTGAGAGGGTGCTCGACACGATCGACACGTCCATGCCCGGCGGCCATGCCGTCGTTCGCATCGAGAATTTGCGGATCCCCGCCGACCAGATGCTGGGGCAAAGCGGCGAAGGCTTCAAATATGCTCAGATTCGCCTCGCGCCCGCCCGCCTGTCACACTGTATGCGCTGGTTGGGGGCGTGCCTGCGCGCGAACGAGATCGCGACCGACTATGCCTGTCGCCGCGAGGCGTTCGGCAAGACGATCATCGACCATGAAGGCATCGGCTTCATGCTGGCGGAGAACCGGATCGACCTGAAACAGGCCGAGCTGATGATCGACTGGTGCGCGGGCGTGCTGGATGCGGGCGAGAGCGGCGGCGCGGAAAGCTCGATGGCCAAGGTCGCGGTGTCGGAGGCGCTGATGCGCGTCGCCGACCGCTGCGTCCAGGTGATGGGCGGCACCGGCGTCACCGGCGACACCATCGTCGAGCAGGTGTTCCGCGAGATCCGCGCCTTCCGAATCTATGACGGCCCGACCGAGGTCCACAAATGGAGTCTGGCCAAGGCGATCAAGCGGGATTGGAGAGCCGCACAGTGACCTATCAATACATCACCGTCGCCCGCGAAGACCGGCTGACCATCGTGACGATCAACCGGCCCGAGGCGTACAATGCGCTCAATGCGGAGGCGCATCGCGAACTGGCCGACGTCTTCGACACCTTTGCCACCGATCCCGATCAATGGGTCTCGATCGTCACCGGGGCGGGCGACAAGGCGTTTTGCGCCGGGCACGACTTGAAGCAGCAGGCGTCCGGCGGCGGCATGGTCGTGCCCCCGACCGGCTTTGCCGGGCTTACCGGGCGGTTCGACATGACAAAGCCGGTGATCGCGGCGGTCAATGGCGTCGCAATGGGTGGCGGGTTCGAGACGGCTCTGGCCTGCGACATCATCGTTGCCAGCACGCGGGCGGTCTTCGCGCTGCCCGAACCCAGAGTCGGCCTGGCGGCGCTGGCCGGCGGGTTGCAGCGTCTGCCGCGTGTCGTCGGGCTGAAGCACGCCATGGGCATGATGCTGACCGGCCGCCGCGTGAGTGCGGAGGAAGGCGTGCGGCTGGGCTTCGTCAACGAGGTGGTGGAGGGCGACGTGCTTGCCGCCGCCCGGCGCTGGGCCGAGCAGATTTTGGCGTGCAGCCCGATGGCGATCCGCGCCACCAAGGACGCCGTGCTGCGCGGTCTGGACGCGCCGGTCGAGAGCGCGCTGAAGGCCGGTTGGGAGTATCCGGCGATGAAGGCGATGCTCGCCTCAGAGGACGCCATAGAGGGGCCCGCCGCCTTCGCCGAGAAGCGCGCGCCCGTCTGGCAGGGGCGCTGACCATGGCGACCGCTGTCGATCAGGCCGCCAATGCCGGAACCAGCCCGGTCCGGGAGGCGCATCGCTTCGACGAGGCGGCGCTGGCGGCGTGGATGGCGCAGGCGATTCCCGGCTTCAGCGGCCCCCTGACCGTCGAGCAGTTCAAGGGCGGCCAGTCCAACCCGACCTATCAGCTGTCGACCTCGGATGCCCGCTATGTCCTGCGCCGCAAGCCGCCGGGGCCGCTCGCCAAGGGCGCGCATGACGTGCTGCGCGAGGCGCGCATCCTGACCGCTCTGGCCGACACGCCGGTGCCGGTGGCCCGCGTCCATGGCGTCTGTTCGGACGAAAGCGTCATCGGCACGCCCTTTTTCGTGATGGAGATGGTCGAGGGGCGCATCTTCTGGGACGCGGCCTTTGCCGAGATCGCGCGGGCCGAGCGCCCAGCCTATTTCGACGCGATGAACGAAACAATCGCGGCGCTTCACCGGATCGACCCGAAGGCGGTCGGGCTGGGCGATTACGGGCGGCCGGGCAATTATTTTGCGCGGCAGATCGCCCGCTGGTCCGGGCAATATCTGGATGATGCCGATGCCGGGCGGAACGAGGACATGGACGCGCTGGTCACCTGGCTGCCCCCGCATATCCCGGAGGGGGACGAGAGCCGGATCGTGCACGGCGACTTCCGCTGCGACAATCTGATCTTCCACCCCGATGAGCCGCGCGTCCTGGCGGTGCTCGACTGGGAGCTGTCGACGCTCGGCCATCCGCTGGCCGACTTCGCCTATCATGCGATGATGTACCGGATGCCGCCCGATATCGTCGCCGGGCTGGGCGGCGTGGACGTCGCGGCACTCGGGCTGCCGAGCGAGCAGGATTATGTCGCAGCCTATTGCGCGCGGACCGGGCGCGACGGGATCGCGGATTATGAATTCCATATCGCGTTCAACTTCTTTCGGATCGCCGCCATCTTCCACGGGATCAAGGGGCGGGTGATTCGGGGCAATGCGTCCTCCGCCCATGCCCGCGAACGCGCGGCGAGTTTCCCGCGCCTCGCGCGACTGGCTCGCGAAGCGATGGAGGCGTGCCGATGAGCAGCGTTCTGGTCCGCAAGGAAGGCGCCGCCGCCTGGCTGACGCTTAACCGGCCCGAGGCGGGCAATGCGGTCAACCCGGCGATGGCGCGCGAACTGGCCGAGGCGGCGCGCGAGGTGGCGGATGATCCGGCGATACGCTGCGTCGTGCTGACCGGCGCGGGGCGGCTATTCTGTGTTGGCGGCGACGTTGCGGCGATGGCGGCAGCGGGCAGCGAGGCCGGGCCTTTCCTGCGCGATCTGGCTGATACGCTGCACAGTGCGATCGTCACGCTGACCGAGATGGCCAAGCCGCTGGTCGTGCTGGTCAACGGCCCGGCGGCAGGGGCGGGGTTGAGCCTGGGCATCCTGGGCGATGTCGTGCTCGCCGCCCGCTCGGCGCATTTCACCGCCGCCTATACCGGCGTGGGGCTAAGCCCCGATGGCGGCATGAGCTGGCTGTTGCCCCGTCTGGTCGGGCTTCGCCGGGCGCAGGCGATCATCCTGAGCAACGAGCGGATCAGCGCCGAGCAGGCCGAGCGGATCGGCATGGTCACGCGCATGGTCGAGGACGACGATCTACTAAGCGAGGCCGAAGCGCTGGCCGCGCGTCTGATCGCCGCGCCGACCGCTGTCCTAGGTGCCGCCCGTCGCCTGATGATCGACAGCGCGACCGCGAGTCTCCCCGATCATCTGGACCGCGAGGCGCGGACCATCGCTCATGCCGGAACCCAGCCCGAGGCGCGCGAGGGGATCGCCGCCTTTGTCGAACGCCGCAAACCCGACTTTAAAGGAGCCTGACATGGCCGATGCCTATATCGTAGACGCCGTTCGCACCGCCGGGGGCCGCCGCAACGGGCGTCTGTCCGGCGTCCATCCGGCGGACCTCGCCGCTTATGTCCTGAACGCGCTGGTCGACCGCAACGACCTGGACCCGGCGGCGATCGACGACGTCATCCTGGGCTGCGTCACCCAGGCGGGCGAGCAGGCCTTCGCCTTTGCCCGCAACGCCGTGCTCGCGTCGAAACTGCCCGACAGCGTGCCCGCCGTCACCATCGACCGGCAATGCGGATCGTCGCAGCAGGCGGTGCAATTCGCCGCGCAGGCGGTCATGTCGGGCACGCAGGACGTGGTGATCGCAGCGGGCACCGAGAGCATGAGCCGGGTGCCGATGTTCTCCAACCTCAGCTTCCACCAGCGCGAAGGCATCGGCATCGGTCCGGTCAGCCCCAGCATCGCCGAACGCTTCGGCGTCAAGGAATTCAGTCAGTTCGCCGGCGCCGAGATGATCGCGCGCAAATATGGCTTCGACCGCGAGGTGCTCGATCGTTTCGCGCTGGAGAGCCACCGCCGCGCCGCCGCCGCTACCGAGGCAGGGGGCTTTGCCGACGAGATCGTCCCGGTGCTGGTCGATGGCGAACCGCATGTCCGTGACGAGGGCATCCGCTATGACGCGACACTGGAGAGCATCGGTGCGGTGAAGCTGCTCCAGGAAGGCGGCATGATCTCGGCGGCCAACGCCAGTCAGATTTGCGACGGGGCGAGCGGCGTGCTGGTCGTGAGTGAGCGGGCTTTGAAGGCGCACAACCTCACCCCGATCGCGCGGATCGTCGACATGACGGTGACCGCGGGCGACCCGGTCATCATGCTGGAGGAGCCGCTGTTCGCGACCGACAAGGCGCTGAAGAAGAGCGGGCTGTCGATCGACGAGATCGACCTGTACGAGGTGAACGAGGCGTTCGCCCCCGTGCCGCTCGCCTGGCTCCACCATGTCGGCGGCGATCCGGCGAAGCTGAACGTCCATGGTGGCGCCATCGCCCTCGGCCATCCTTTGGGCGCGAGCGGCACCAAGCTGATGGCGACGCTGATCCACGCCCTGCGCGCACGCGGCAAGCGTTATGGCCTTCAGACCATGTGCGAGGGCGGCGGCATCGCCAACGTCACCATCGTGGAGGCGCTGTGATGGCGCTCGCGACGCGTGTCACCCACATGCTGGGCATCGCGCATCCCATCGTCCAGGGCGGCATGATGTGGGTCGGCCGCGCCGAGCTGGCCTCAGCGGTGTCCAATGCTGGCGGACTGGGGATGCTGACCGCACTGACCCAGCCGACGCCCGACGACCTGCGCCGCGAGATCGAACGGTGCCGGACCCTGACCGACAAGCCGTTCGGGGTGAACCTGACCATCCTGCCCTCGGTCACGCCGCCGCCCTATGCCGAGTACCGCCGCGCGATCATCGACAGCGGCGTGCGGATTGTCGAGACGGCGGGCCACAGGCCCCAGGAGCATGTCGAGGACTTCAAGGCGCACGGCATTACCGTCATCCACAAATGCACTGCGGTCCGCCACGCGCTGTCGGCCGAGCGGATGGGCGTCGACATCATCTCGATCGACGGGTTCGAATGTGCGGGGCATCCGGGCGAGGACGATATTCCGGGCCTGGTCCTGATCCCCGCCGCCGCCGACCAGGTGAAAATCCCGATGCTGGCGAGCGGCGGTTTCGCGGATGGCCGGGGCTTGGTGGCCGCGCTGGCGCTGGGCGCGGAGGGTATCAACATGGGCACCCGCTTCTGCGCGACGGTCGAGGCCCCGATCCATGACGCGGTCAAGCAGCTGATCGTCGCCAACGACGAACGCGCGACCAACCTGATTTTCCGCCGCTTCCACAATACCGGACGGGTGGCCAAGACCAGCGTGTCGGATCAGGTCGTGGAAATCTCCGCGCGGCCCGACGCCGTATTCGAGGATATCCGGCCGCTGGTGTCCGGCGCCAAGGGACGGGCCGCCCTGGAAACCGGCGATCTGGACGCGGGGCTGGTCTGGGCCGGGCAGGTGCAGGGGCTGATCCATGACGTGCCGACCTGTCGCCAACTGATCGAGAGGATCGTCGGCGATGCGCAAAATCTGATCGCGGCGCGCCTGTCGGGCTTCATCTCGCAGGGAACGGCGTAATGGCAACGATCGAGGTCATTACCCGCGACGGCGACCGTATCGAGGTCGAGGGCGCTGCCGATGTCAGTGTCATGGAAGCGATCCGCGATGCGGGTGTCGATGAACTGCTGGCGATGTGCGGCGGATGCTGTTCCTGCGCGACCTGCCACGTCTATATCGAGGCGGGGGGCGAAGACCTGCCGCCGCCCGGTCCCGACGAGGACGATCTGCTCGACAGCAGCGCCTATCGTACCGACCGATCCCGTCTCGCTTGCCAACTCGCGATCCGCGATATGGGCACGAGTTGCCGGATACGTATTGCGCCCGAGGATTAATGGTGGGCGCGATCTCATCTGACGCGGCCGGCGGGGCGCTGGCTGGACTGCGGGTCGTCGAGTTCGTCGGCATCGGCCCCGGTCCGCATTGCGCCATGCTGTTGGCCGATCACGGCGCGGATGTCCTGCGGATCGACCGGCCCGGCGGGAATGGGTGGCCCAACCCCGTCATGGATCGTGGCCGGGCGACCATCACGTTCGATCTCACGACGTCGGAAGGACAGGCCGAGGCGTCGGCGATCGTCGATCTGGCCGACGTCGTGATCGAAGGATTTCGCCCCGGCGTAATGGAGCGTCTGAACCTCGGGCCTTCGGCGTTGATGGAGCGTAATCCGCGGCTGGTATATGGTCGGATGACGGGCTGGGGGCAGGACGGCCCGCTGGCCCGGACGGCAGGGCATGACATCACCTATCTGGCGTTGACCGGTGCGCTGGCCGCTATCGGACGCCCGGGAGAACCGGCGGTGCCGCCCCTCAATCTGGTCGGCGATTTCGGCGGCGGGTCGATGTTCCTGCTATTCGGCATCATGCTGGCGTTGCTGGAACGCGAGCGATCGGGGCAAGGGCAGGTCGTGGATGCGGCCATCCTCGATGGGGTTGCGTCGATGCTCTCGATGTTCAGTGGCGCACAACCCGCCAGCCTGCTTTCGTTGGACAGGAAAGAGAATGTCCTAGGCGGCGTCGCCCCCTATTATCGATGCTATCTTTGTGCGGATGGCCGCGAAATTGCGATCGGCGCGATCGAACCGCAATTCTGGCGGATCGTCTGCAACCGCCTCGATGCGCCAGCCTTCGTGTCGCAGGAGCGTTTGGCCTGGGCGCAGACGACGGCGTGGCTGGAAGCGACATTCGCCAGCCGTCCCGCAGCGCATTGGGCGGCGCTGTTCGAGGGCAGCGATGCCTGTGTCGTTCCCGTACTGACGCTGGCTGAAGCGCAGAACCATCCGCATAACCGGCATCGCGACCTCTACGCCGTCGAGGACGGTATGCTGCAACCCGCGCCCGCCCCGCGGCTCGATCGGACGCCCGGGGGGATCGGTGCGGCGAAGGATGTCGCGGCGATTCTTGCCGGGTGGCGAACTATTCCTTGTCCTTCTCGCACAGGAGATGCCGCGTCATGACGAAAACCGATGAGCCGCTGGAACGCGGAGGTGGATGCTTGTGCGGTGCAGTTCGCTATAGGATTTCGACGGAACCGCTGATGGTCGCGATCTGCCACTGCCGTCACTGCCAGCGTCAGTCGGGCAGCGCCTTCTCAGTTGTCGGGATCGTATCCAACGATGATTATAATCAGCAGGGCGAGACAAAGGTCTTTCGCGACATTGGCGATACAGGCCTTTCGGTGAACCGACATTTCTGCGGGCGCTGTGGGTCGCCGATCGTGTCGGTGGCCGACGCCTTTCCCGGCGTCACGATCGTCAAGGCCGGGACGCTTGACGAGCCCGATCAATGGGTCCCGACCCAGGAGGCCTATTGCGCCAACGCACTGCCGTGGCTGGGCGAGCCCTCGACCCGACAATGTTTCGACCGAGCGAATGTGGGAGATCAGATATGATCCGACTTGATGGCAAGATTGCACTGGTGACCGGGGCCGCATCCGGCATCGGCCATGAAATCGCCCGAACTTTCGCGACCTTGGGGGCGATCGTGGAGGCCAGTGACCTCAATGAGGACGGCTTGAAGGGCGCTGCGGCGGATTTCGGGCCGGACGCTGCGTTGCATCGACATGACGTCGGTGACGAAACGGACTGGCAACGCGTCATGGATGATATCCGATCGCGACACGGGCGGCTCGACGTGCTGGTGAACTGCGCGGGTATCATGCTGTCCCGCAACTTTGTCGATGCGCCTGTAGCCTGGCTTCATCGGCAACAGCGGGTCAATGTCGATAGCGTCTATATCGGTATGCACGCCGCGATACCGCTGATGAAGGCTGGCGGCGGTTCGATCATCAACATCGCCTCGGTCTACGGCAAAGTCGGCGGCGAGCGTTATGCCGCCTACTCCGCGACAAAGGGCGCGGTGCGGGCGCTCAGCAAGGCGGTGGCCGCCGAACTTGCGGCCTCAGGTGTACGGGTGAACTGCGTACTGCCGGGACCCGTCGCGACCAATTTGGGGGCGCGCTGGGACCCGCCGACTGATGCAGAGGGACGCCCGCTTAGCCCGGAAGAGGCCCTGGCATCGTGGACTCGTCTGATCCCGCTGGGGCGGCTAGGCCAAGCGACAGACATCGCGCCATTGGTCGCATATCTTGCCAGCGACCTTAGCGCATTCGTCACGGGAGCCGAGTTCGTCGCGGATGGCGGATATACGGCGGTGTGATATACCCCAACAAAAATTGCCCTTTCTCTCAGGATTCCTCTGCGAAACGTCTGGCAATGAGGATGGTTGAGTGATTCACTGTGCGGGCAGGAGGGCATGGTGATGGTCGAGCAGCGATCGCTGGTGGAAGCGTTGATGGATCCGCGCTTGGGATCGAATGCGAAGCTGTCGGGGATCGAGCGGCTGATCGACTGGAGCCGGCTGGAGCCGCTGGTGTCGCCGCTGCGGCCGGGTCGGACGGGTCGACCGCCCTATGCGCCGCTGGCGATGGTCAAGGCGCTGTATCTGCAGGCGTTGTATGATCCGTCGGACCCCGGGCTGGAGGAGGCGCTGCTCGACCGGCTGTCGTTCCGGCGGTTCTGCGGCTTTGCGCTGGATGGCGGCACGCCGGACGAGACGACTCTGTGCCGGTTTCGCGCGGCGGCGGCGGCGGGGGACGTGCTGGAGCGCTGCTTTGCCGAGATCAACCGGCAGCTGGATGCGCAGGGGCTGGTGCTGCGGCGGGGGACGATCCTTGATGCCTCGGTGGTCAAGGCGACCCGCAAGCCCCCGCGCGGGGACGGGATCGCGCCGGGTGATCCGCACCCCCAGGAGCCGGGTGCCGACTGGACGCGCAAGGACGGCAAGCCGGTGTTCGGCTACCGCTTCCCTATCGGCATGGACGAGGGCTCGGGCCTGATCCGCAAGCTGGCCTTCACCTCGGCCAGGGTCCAGGATGTCGAACGGGCCGACGCGCTGGTCTGCGGCGACGAAGGCGCGGTCTATGCCGACCGGGCCTATGAGGGCCAGGCGCGTCGCAAGGCCCTGAAGGCGGCCGGGATCAAGGATCGCATCATGCATCGCCGGCACCGCTACATGCCAAAGCTGCCGCGCTGGCAGGCCCGGCGCAACCACCTCATCGCCAGACGGCGCGCCCCTGTCGAGGCGGTCTTCAGCGCCATGAAGCGCCTCTACGGCAAGGCGCGCACCAGATGCCTGTCGATCGAGCGGAACGCCGCAGACTTCCTCGCCTTTGCCACCATCTACAATCTCAGACGCGCCGCCATCCTTGCCGCTGGCTGAGCCGGGGCGATCCTGCCCCTCCAAACCGGCCAGCCAAAGCTGACCAAGGCCCGTACCGGATCCCTGCAGCGAAAGCCTCGCCCAGATCCTCTGTCACAAATGAGCCGTTTCGCAGAGGAATCCTCTCAGGGGTTGGGGTTTCCGACAAATCTCGCGCGGTTCAGGGCAAGTGACCCTCTACTTACCATGCCACATCACTACTAGCGCTTAACTCGGCTTCTTTCCGGACGTGACCAAATGCCGCTTCCTCTACTGCCTGCCGCAGATTGGCAAGGGAACGCAAAAGACGCTTGAGACCAGCAAAGATGCGGTATGGCGACTGTGTCACTGATGTTGTGGCCGCCACACCTTTGAGTCAAGGAGCCAGCACTACTTTGGCAGAGTAGGGGAACTGGTGGAATCGTCGTTGATTCCGGTGGCATGAAGATGCTGACCGGGACGATGCGTGATGGTTGCGAGGGATAGCTGGCGGCAAGATCTGGAGACGTGGCTGGCGCCGTTTCTCGCCGAGCTGACGCACCCGGCGCAGCGGCGGATGTGTCCGACCTACATCGCCGGCCTGATCGGCCCGGGCGACCGCAAGAGCATCCAGCCGCTGGCGGCGCGAACGGAGGATGCCGGCTACGACCAGCTGCACCATTTCATCGCCAGCGGGACATGGGACGCAGCGCCGCTCGAGCGCCGGCTGCTGGCGGAGGCGGACCTGCTGGTCGGCGATGCGAAGGGCTTTCTCGTCATCGATGACACCGCGCTGCCGAAGAAGGGACGCGCCTCGGTCGGCGTGGCGCCGCAATATGCGTCGTCGCAGGGCAAGACCGCGAACTGCCAGTCGCTGGTGTCAGTGACGCTGGCATCGCGCGAGGTGCCGGTGATGGTGGGGCTGCGCCTGTTCCTGCCGGAGAACTGGACGAGCGATCCGGCACGTATGAAGCGTGCACGGGTGCCGGCCGGACGACAGGCCGCGATGAGCAAGCCCGAGATCGCCATCGCCGAGATCGACCGGGTGATGGCCGCGGGCGTTCGGTTCGGATGCGTGCTGGCCGATGCGGGATACGGCTCGGGAACGGCGTTCCGCCAGGCGCTGAGCGAGCGGGGATTGTCATGGGCGGTGGGCCTGTCATCCCGGCAGACCGTCTATGCACCCGATGTTGAACTGACCTTTCCGCAGGCTCAAGGCGGACGTCCGCGCAAATATCATATTCCTGACCGGGCGCCGGTATCGGTGGCCGACATGCTTGCCGACGAGCCGTGGCGCAAGGTCGCCTGGCGCCGCGGCACGAAGGGGCGGCTCACCTGCCTGTTCGCTGCCCGACGCGTCCGGATCGCCGAGGGCCATCGGCACCGCATGGCTGACAACCGTGTCCAGGCCATGCCCGGTGAGGAAGTCTGGCTGGTTGGCGAACGACGGTCGAGCGGCGAGCGCAAATACTACGTATCCAATCTCCCGCCCGATACGCCGCTGCGGCAGCTTGCCGCTGCCATCAAGGCGCGGTGGGTCTGCGAACAGGCCCACCAGCAGCTCAAGGAGGAACTGGGGCTCGACCATTTCGAAGGGCGATCATGGCCGGGGTTGCATCGACATGCCTTGATGACGATGCTCGCCTACGCCTTCCTGCAATCCCGCCGCCTCAAAGCTGCGGGACGGAAAAAAAAGAGTCGGAGGACCGCCCCCGCAACCAACCCTGCCTGCCATCCGGCAGGCGATCCTCGACTGGCTGGCACGACCACCGTCAATGCACTGCCCGCACTGTAATAAGCAGCTGATAACCGCCGACAAACCTACTCTGCCAAAGTAGTGCCAGGAACCGCCGTTCAATTCGGGCGATCGCATCGTCGCTGCCATCCGGATAAATCGAGATGCCGTCATCGATCGGTATCGGGTCGGTGATAAGGTCGATCTCGAAGGGGCGACCGTCCCCCAGCGTCAGCATCGTTACGCCACACTCGGTCACGGCATGGAGGACCACGGCCGTGCCGGCGCCCAACAGGCTGCTGGCGACCTCAATCACCTCGCCGCCGGGTTCAGCGAAGGCGATATAGACGCTCAGGCGATTACGATGATCGTCGCTCATTTGCCCTTCCTCGCGTTCGCCTTCACCCGGAGGACGATCTCGGGGACGACATCAGCCCAGGAGATCGTGCCAGTTGCCGTACGTAGTCGGGTCCAATCGACGGAGTCGAACCGAAGTCGATCGAGGCTGCGTTTCAGCGCCTGAAGGTCGGCGCCTTCACCGTAGCGACCGCCAACCGTCGCGGGGACATGGCCGCACAGCTGATCGAGCACGCGCTCCTGCACATCGGCGCCGCGCCCCTCGTCCTTGAAGCGGTGGCGCAGCGAGTGGAAGACCAGCCGCGCATCCGTACTGACGACGGCATTGATGTAGCGGTTGAGCCGGCGGCTGGCCTCCTTGGTCAGCTTGCCGAAGGTGCTGGGGCGAAGATCCGGAAACAGTCAGGACATGCTCGTGGATCGGGATGATCCGCCGCGAGCCCGAGGTCTTCACGCTTTTCTCGGGCAGGTTCGGATCGGCCTCGGCATCCATCAGGTCGTCGATGTCGATGTAGAGGATCCCGCCATCGGCCTTCACGTCCTGGACGCGCGCCTGTCCGACTTCCTCGAGCCGGGCACCGGAGGTGAGGCCGAGCAGGAACAGCCAGTAGAGCGTCACGTCGCTGACGTCGGTGCGGCGGTCGAGCAGGCGCTCCGGCCGCAGGAACAGATCGGAGGCGAACAGCTGCGCCAGTTCGCCGGGCATGAAGCTGCGCCGACCGCGCGCCACACGGCTGAAGCCGGTGATCTTGACCCCGGTACCGACGTTCTGGGAAATCCAGCGCTGCTGATGCGCGAAGCTGAGCAGCGCCTGGATCGATCCGATCCGTTTCTTCAGCGTCGGCGGACTGACGCGCGGCGTGCCGCTATGCGCATGGCGCGCCAGGCGCTCGTTGAAGGGCAGGGCGCGGTCCGCGCGCGGCATGGTCGCGGGCAGATTCTTTGCCTCGTCGCGATAGTCCATCAGCATATCGGAGGTGAAGGATTCGACCGGGATGTCACCGAGATAGTCGATCAGATCCTCGGTCGCGCGCTCCACCTCGACATAGGACTGCGGCCTCGGCGCGTTCTCCTTGTTCCACAGCTGCAGCAACTCGCGGAAGCGGAGGTCCGGTCGCAATCGCGGCTTGACGGCGATGCGGCGGGGTGCAGCGACGTCGGCGCGAAGGCGGTCATTATCCTCCAGGACGCGGGCGTTCCACGCCTGCATGATAAGGAGTTCGTTGGCCGGGATCCGCTTAATCGGCGGGTCCTGGTCCTCGAACACGTCGGCCAGAACCATGCCGCTGGCTTTCAGCCATTCCGCCGGCGGGTACATACGGACCACGTCGAGCCAGCAGTCGCCGGGCACAGGCTCGCCACGCTTCGCAGCCAGTGCTTCCGGACTGTCGTCCATCGGTAGCCCGGCGAGGGGAAAGTCGGTGTTGAAGACACGGCGCGCGGTGTCCTCCAGCCACCAGACGAGGCCCAGCGTGGGCCAGCGTGACCATCGACCCGACGAATGCCGGTCGCGGATGAAGTCGTCGACGATGATCTTGGCCCGCTCGGGCGAGATTTCGTCGGCGACCTTCTGCGCGGCGATCCGCGCTTCGGCGGCGGCCATCTCCTGTTCGAGCTCGGCATGGGCCAGGACGAAGAGCCGCTTGGCCTCGGCCGGATCGCGCGTCTTGAGCGAGCGCCGGACCTGACGCCGGCCCATCTCGCCCCGCAGATGCGGCGGCAGTTCCTTGTAGAGATAGTAGATGCCGGTCTGGGGATGTTTCCAGGGTGTGATCATCTGCACCATGCGCTTCTATACCCGTTCGCTATACCTGCGGACGGTGAAGCTGGCGTAAATCCTGGATTTCCGCGCCTCGATGCGAGGATGGTGACCCCTACGGGAGGCGTCATAAAGAAAAATTAGGTTTATCTATTATACGCTTAGCCGTGCCGAGATTTGCGACTTTGTACCACCTGTGTACCTCTATCGTAGAGACAACATACGGCACGCTGATTTCGTTTTGCAAGCGGCGTTGGTCGCGTTGTGCCCTGACATCCAGCCGGCTCATCAGTCGCAGGAACCACGCCGCCAGCCTTTGTTCGTTCATCTGCTCCGCAATGGAGTGAAGACGGCCGCCGCTGGGACATAGCGGTCGTTCCTCAAAGAATCACAAAATGTCAGCTTTTGACAAGAGCCGACATTCGCATGTTGAGCAATCCAACCTTTGCGGATGCCTCGGCGGAAATATTCGTGCGCCTAGCGATTGATAATTTGCTTCCAGTGAACTTCAGCTTAATCACGGTTGGCGGGATGACCCGCAAAGAAATCCTTTTTACACCGTTATTCGTCCTCAATTTCAGACGTTCTTTCAGGCGCCATGGACTGTCATAAATGGCGCAGTCAAATTGGTATTATCGGTAGCGAGCGCTTGGTCCGTCATTTAAGCATTTTTATATTGATTGACCTGTAATTTATAAATTAAGCCCTACGCTTTGATCGCGACCATCAAACGATGAAGCTGAGCTGTTATCGCAGAAACACTGCTATAGGTTCGTTAGGCAGGCGACTAGTGCGTCGATCGCGGCGGGCGTGGTGGTCGTAACGTTGAAACGCATGAACGGTCGGCCCATCTTTGGCATCAGGAAATGAGACCCTGGCGCAGTTAGATAGCCCTTGGCCAGCATCTGTTTGGCGACATGGCGTGAATCATTGCCTTCGCCGAGATTAGCCCACAGGAAAGTGCCGCCGGTCGCCGTCGGCTGTGCTGGCTTGACCGGCGTTGATGCCAGCAAATGGCGCAGCGTGACGCCACGGCGCAACAGCTGGGATCGTATCCGTTCGCAACGTCGGCGATAAAGTCCGTCGTGAAGGAAACGATAGAGAACACGCTCGGGGATCAGCATGTTTCCAAGGCCTTGGACGGGCCGGAAGACGCGCAACAACGGCATGAAGCGTTCACCCGCAACGATATAGCCAACGCCTATCTCCGGCGCGAGGATTTGGGAGCAGCCGCCGATGTGGATCACATGCTCCAACTGATCCAGCAGGATCAGGGGCACCGCAGGGCGACCATCGGTCGCTGGCGCCAAATCGGCGTAACTGGCGTCGTCGACCAGCGCCATATCGAACTCAGCCGCAATCTCGAGCAGCTTTCGTGCCTTGTGCAACGAGATGCTGGTGCCCGTCGGATTCTGAAGCAGCGATGACAGCAGAAACATTTTAGGGCGGTGGCGCTCGCACATCAGGCGCAGCACTTCCAGGTTCGGACCGTCCGCCTCACGCGGGATACGGTAGATTTCCGCCCCTTGCGCCAGCAATGCCGCCTCATGCGCGAAGGACGACGGATCCTCGATGAGGACCGGCGTCCGGTACCGCACGAACGAGCGGATGAACAAGGTCAAGCCGGCGATGCAGCCCGGAACCGTCATGATCGAATCGATCGGAGCATCGACGCCCTCCATCCGCAGCTTATTCTGCAACTCCTCGCGGAGCGGCGGATAGCCCGCCGGGTCGCCATATCGGCCCAGCCGCTTGCCTAAGGTCGCTGCCCCCTTGAGCACACGGGCAAGCTCGTCGACCGAGGCATCATCGTGATGCAGCAATCCGCTTCCCGGGACATGATCGGGCGGCAGATCAGAATGGATCAGCTGGAAGGCGTCGAGGTCGACAGTCCGCAGCGTTTTGTTGCGAGTGGGTGGCGTCGTCGTGACGGCGACGTAAAAGCCAGCCCCGCGCCGCGGATGGATGTTTCCACCGGCCACCAGCTTGTCATACGCGCGCTGTACGGTGTCGCGGCTGACACCATGCTCGGCGGCCATGCCCCGTATCGAGGGCAAGCGCTGGCCAGGTGTGAGGCCGCCATCAGCCATTGCGTCTCTGACCGCCTGGACGATGCGCTGTACCTTGTTGCCCTCGGCCCCTGACGGGTCAGCTTTCATCGCTAAAGTGTCCTGATAAAATAAGTGGGACAGGCTGGTCGTTTTTTCATACAGTGTCCGGAAGCCAGCGCTGCCGCAATTGCTAATGTCACGTGATGACGACCTTCTTTCCATTTGTTGCGCTGTCGATGATAGCGATGTCTTCAACGGGCACGGTAGATGGTCCCGTCCGAAAGAATCTGCCTCCTCTGGCCCGACCGGTGCCGATACAGCGCCCAAAGCCGGCGGTCATGCCGCCCGTCATCAGTGACCCCGTCACGCGCTTTACCCTGCCCAACGGGCTGAAGGTCGTCGTCCAGACCAGCAAGCGCGTGCCGCTCATTACCGCAACCGTGGTGTATGATGTCGGGTCAAAGGACGAAAAGATGGGGCAATATGGCTACGCTCACCTGTATGAGCATCTCATGCTCGATGGCAGCGCGCATTGGAATCAGAACGCCTTCATCTCGCTGCGGGATCTGGGTGCGACCAACGTCAATGCCAGCACCAATCAGGACGCCACGACCCTGTTCGAGACGTTTCCGCGCGCGGCGCTGGAGCGGGTGCTGTTCCTCGAAGCCGACCGCATGGGCTATGTCGGCGAAGCGCTGACGCCTGAGCGAGTGAAGCGCGAGGTCGGGGTCGTGCTGAACGAGAAGCGCCAGCGCGGCAGTCGCCCCGACGGCACCGACGACGCGATCGCCCTGGCGGACATGTATCCGGCGGATCATCCCTATCACCACAGCGTGATCGGCGAGGATGCCGATCTGGAGGCTGTGACGGTGGATATCGCCCGTCAGTGGTTCGACGCCCATTATGGCCCGTCGAACGCGACACTGATCCTGGCGGGCGATGTCACGGGGGACGAGGCCAGGCGGCTGGTCGAGAAATATTTCGGTGGCCTGGCGCCGCGACAGCCGCTCGACCGGCTGCTGACGCGGACGTCGCCGATGACCGGGCCGGTCCGGCGTGAAATCTTCCGGTCCGTGCCACAGGGTCGCATCTATGCCACCTATATCGCGCCGCCACAGGGTTCGCCGTCGATCGCCGCGCTAGACCTGACCGCACAGATCATGGCGGCGGGCGCGCGGTCGCGGCTCAACCGGCGTTTGATCGAGGAACTGGGCATCGCCCGTTCCGCCTTCGTCACCTTCAACGAAGGGCAGCTATCGAGCCGGATGGGCTTCGTCGTCGACGGCATCCCGGCCGACCAGATTTCCCGCGCCGAGGCGGAGATCGACGCCGTCATCGCCCGTTACGTCGCCGAAGGCCCCACCCCCGATGAGCTGGAACGCGCACGGGCGGCACGCACGCAATATATGTTCGGGTTGCAGGACAGCACGTCGGGCAAGGCGTTCCTGCAGGCTCGGGCGGTGAACCAGACGGACGATACCGACTATGCCGCGACTTACTTGCGCGAACTGCGAACGGCGACACCGGAGAGCGTCCGACGTGAGGTCGACGCGGTCTATGGTCGCCCCGGCTACCGGTTGATCGTCCGCCCCAAGCCGATGGCACAGGCGACGTCGGTGGGCTATGACCTGACCCAGGGGCCGCCGCCGATGGGCGAAATGGCACCGATCATGTTCCCGGCGGTGGAGCGCGCACGCCTGTCGAACGGGTTGAAGGTGGTGCTGGTCCCCCGGCCCGGCGCGATGACCGACAGCGCGCTGCTCCGCTTCGACGATGCGGGTCTTGCCGGTCCCTCGCGGGTGATCGCACCGGTCGCGCTCGACCTGCTGGCCGGAAATGGCACCACCCCGGATCAGCGCTCCCGCGCCGAACGCGCCGAGACGCTGAACGGGTGGATCAACAAGACCGCCGATCTCGACCATGCCGATCTGAGTATCGGGTGGGATACGAAGCAACTGGCGGGCGGGGTCGCTTTCCTGGGCGATGTGCTGAACCGGCCCGGCATCACGCCGGAGGCGGTCAGAGCGTTGAAAAAGGCACGCGGCGAGCAACTGGCCGCCCAGCGATCGAACAATTCCGCGCTCGCCGATCGGGCGCTGTTCAACGCCATTTACGGTACCGGTCATCCCTACGCCCCCGCGCCGGATGTTGCGACGGACATCCAGGCGGTGGAGGCGATCGATCCCGCTTCCTTGCGCGAATGGTATCGCGGCCATGTACGGCCGGATCGTGCGACGCTGTATATCGCGGGGGATACCAGCATGGCGGTCCTGAAGCCGCTGCTGGAAAAGGCGCTGGCCGGATGGACCGCACAGGGTGCGGCGACGCCCGCCCCGACCATACCGCCCGCGCATGGCAGTGCGACGCCGTCCCTGACCGTGATCGACAAGCCGGGCGCGGCGCAGACCTTCATCATGGCGGGCAAGGTGATCCCGGCCGCCACGCCCGGTAGCCCGGAGGCGACCGCGGCCTGGACCGTCAACGAGCTCTATGGCGGCAATTCGACCGCCCGGATCGGCAGCAACCTGCGCGTCGACAAGGGCTGGACCTATGGCATCGGCTCCGGGCTTTACGACACACGCGGCGAGCGTCGCTGGATTCTCGCAGGCTCGGTCAGCCGGGAGCATAGCGGGGAGTCGGTCGCGGAGCTGATTAAGGAGATGCGCGGCCTGAACGGAGATCGTCCGCCCGAGCAGCGCGAGCTGACCCGTATCGCGACCAGCGTGGCCAACCAGAGCGCGGCCAAGCTGGAGGGGAATGCCAACCTGCTCCAGGCCATGGCGGACGCCGAGTCCGATGGGCTGCCCCATGACGATGTCGTGCGCGAGCCGATCCGGCTCCAGTCTCTGACGTTGGGGCAGCTGCGGGGCGCAACCGGGGCGCTGTCCGATCCGGACACGGTTCATTGGGTTCTGGTCGGCGACTGGCAGCGCATCCGCGACCAGTTCACGAATCTCAGGCTTGGCACGCCCGTGGTGATCCCCACGGCGCGCTGAAGAGGGCCGCGAACATGCCCGGCAGGGCAGGCGCGGATTGTTATCCATCAATGACATGGGGGGAATTGAATATGGGTACACGTCATTATGTCGCCGCCAGCCTGTTGGCGCTGGTGGCCGCCACCGCACCGGGCGTCGCTTCGGCGCAGGACCGGGTGATGTCGCAACCCGCCTTGCCGCTGAGCGAGGCGTTGCAGCGGATCGCCGCGGAATGGGGCAAGCCGCTGAACATCGATCCCGACGCGGTGCGCGGGATCACCGCCAAGCCCGTCGTCAATGCCCGGTCCGAGCGTGACGCTGTCGCGCAGGCGACGCGCGGCCTGCCCGTCGCGGTCGATGTCAGCGATACGGGCGCGATCTCCATCCTGAACGACGTCGTCGTCACCGCACAGCCCAACGAAGCAGAGGACAGCGTGCTCGTCCGCGGCGCGACCAGTTCGTCGCGGCTCGGCCAGTCGCTTCGGGAACAGGCGCGCAACACCCAGGTCATCTCGGCGAAACTGCTCGAACGACAACAGGCGCAGACCATCGCCGAGGGTCTGGCCAATGCGGGCGGCGTCGTCGTCAACACCGCCACGGTGCAGGGCGGCATCAGCTATTCGGTGCGTGGCTTCGACTCGAACGGTGCGGTCAACGGCCTGCCCTCGGTCTCCAGCTCCAGCTTTGCGGCGGGCACGACCCAGTCGCTGGTCAATATCGAGCGCATCGAGGTGCTGAAAGGCCCCGACGCGATCCTGCTGGGCGGTGACAATCTGGGCGGCACGATCAACATCGTCACCAAGAAACCCAATGCCGAGGAGCGGCTCTACGCATCGATGGATACCGGATCGTTCGGCCTGGTCCGGGGAACCATCGACGCCAACCGGGCCCTGACCGACGACAATCGCCTGAGCGCGCGCATCATCGCCACGGCCGCGACCGCCGACCGCAATTTCGGCGGCTATCGCGGCAACGAGGATTATCTGTTCGCCCCCTCGCTGCGGTACAAGAACGCGACGACCGATGTCATCGTCTCCGGCGTGGCGGGCACGCAATATTTCGGCATGGTGCCGTACACCGTGCTGAACAAGGCGACCAAAAAGCCGTTCGACGTTGCCTGGGACCGACCGCTGCTGGGCGGGCGCGAGCAGTTCGCTCGTAATGGCACGACGCAGATCAATGCCGAACTGACCCAGAAGCTGACCGACTGGCTGACCGTCGTACTGCGCGGCCAGCATCAGAACGCGACCTTCGCGCTATCGCAATATTCCCCCTTCGCCGTCTTGAACAACAACGGCCTGTTGCTCGTGTCCAGCAGCGGCGTGCGCCAGACGTCGACCAGCGATGCAGTTGACGGCTTTGCCCGTATCGCCTTCGATACCGGCCCGGTGAACCACAAGATCGTGGTCGGCGCGACCAATGTGAAAAGCGATACTGATGCGATCTATGCCGCCGATGGGGATATGTTCCCCTATAACTTCCTCACCCCCGGCGGAACCCTGCCGTCGCTCGCGACGATCTATCGAGAGCGGTCGACGATCATCGGCAAGCAGCGTGGCTATTACGGCCAATATCTCGTTGGCTTCGGTCCGATCCACCTGATGGCGGCGGTCCGTCACAACATCTTGGACTTCACCTCGGTCGTCGCCGGTTTCGGACCCAATTCGAACCATGCGACGGCCACCACGCCCAATTTCGGGGCCGTGGTCGATATTACCAGCAAGCTGTCCGTGTTCGGCACCTTGGCCTATGGATACACGCCGACGTTCACGCTGAACGCCGCGAAGGAAAGGCTGGGCGACATCAAGAGCCGCAATGCCGAAACCGGTATCAAGTGGGACCTGTTCGACAAACGCATGCTGATCAACGCATCCTATTTCAGTATCCGACAGAGCAACCTCATCGACCGCGATCCGCTCCATCCCGGTTTCTCGATCGCCCTGCCCGGACAGCTGGGCCGAGGCATCGACCTGAACGTCAGCGGCACGCCGCTGGCCGGCCTGACCCTTTCGGCGGCGTTTACGCGGACCAGCTACACATTTCTTGTGCCGACGCGGACGATCGGCAACACCGTCAACGGCCAGCCGCGCGACGTGTACAACCTCTATGCGTCCTATGAGCGCAAGGTCGGCAACGACATGCGCGCCGGTCTGGGGGCCGGGGTGGCGGGCCGTTCGAGTTCGGCGATCGATCGTCTGAACACCTACCGGATCGATGGCGCCGCGCTGGTCAATCTGAACGGGTTCCTGTCGGTCGGCGACATCGACATCAATGTCGGCGTCCGCAACCTGTTCGACCGCAAATCCTATGCGCCGACCCGGTTCGACAACTATATTCCGCTGGGCGAGCCGCGTAGCTGGCGACTGACCGTCGGCTATCGCTTTTTCTGATCGAGGATGACCCGCCGATGATGCCGCAACCCACCCAAAGCGGCGAGGTCCGTCGCGAGACGGGCCTGGCCCCACCCCAGGACGCCACTGCCCGATGGACGGACGCATGGCGGCTGGTCAGCGGCTATTGGCGGTCGTCCGACTGGAAGTTCGCCTGGTTCGCGTTGATCACCCTGTTGTTCTTCCAGTTCGGCGCGGCGTTCATCATGCTGCGCGCCAATCGCTGGCAGCAACATTTCTTCGACGCGATCGAACAGCGCGACCAGGCGCAGATGGTGCCACTGATGATCGTGTTCCTGGGGATCATGGCGATGCAGATCGCCATGATCCTGGCGGAGAATTTCATCGACGGACTCTTGTCCATCCGCTGGCGGACCTTTCTGACGCGCGACTATCTCGACCGCTGGATGAGCCGCAATCGCTATGCCGAGATCGAGCGGTTGCGGATCATCGACAATCCCGACCAGCGTATCGCCGACGACCTGAACGCGATCACCGCCGCATTGGGCATGACGATCGGCGCGCTGCACATCGTCATGCGGCTGATCGGGTCGATCGTGACCGGCGTCACCTTCGCGATGATCCTGCTGGAGACCGCGCCGCCGATCCGCTTCTCGCTGGGCGGCACCGCAATTTCCATTCCGGGCAGCACCGTCTGGTATGCCGTTGCCTATGCGATGATCGGCTCGTGGCTGACGGCCAAGATCGGCCAGCCCTTCGTCCGCGCGATGATGCGCCAGCAGCACCGCGAGGCGGATTTCCGTGCCGGGCTGATCCATGTGCGGCGCAATGCCGCGCAGATCGGGCTATCGGGCGCGGTCTCCACCGAGCGCGAGGCGTTGCATCAGGCGTTCGACGCGGTGCGGACCAATTTTCGCTCCGTCATCTACAGCTCGCTGGGCATCACTGCGGCGGGCAGCGTCTATGACCGGATGGGGACGGTCCTGCCGTTGTTCATCATGGTGCCGGGCTATCTCGCAGGGACCATGACCTTCGGCCAGTTGATGGCGGGCCGCGACGCCTTCGGGCAGCTCGGGATGCAGCTCGGCTATTTCGTCAAGAGCTATCAGCTGATCGGTCAGCAAGTCAGCTACTTCAACCGTATGAAGGGACTCGACGACGCACTGGACGATGTGCGGCCTGCCGGAATTGCCGTGGGTACGGGCACCGCTCCGGGTGTCGTCCTGGCGACGCAAGATCTGGCGCTCCACCGCCCGCATGGCGAGGAGCTGGCGATCGTCGGCGACTGGACCGTGCGCAAGGGCGAACGCTGGGCGGTGCGGGGCGCCTCGGGCACCGGCAAGTCGACGCTCGTGCGCGCGCTGGCGGGGCTGTGGCCCGACGGGCAGGGCAGCGTTGCGCTGGCGCATGACAGCCGGGCGATGTTCGTGCCGCAGCGGCTTTACCTGCCGCAGGGTACGCTCAAGGCGGCGGTCTGCTTCCCCGATCGGCCCGAGGAGCATGGCGATGCCGAAATCGCCGCATTGCTCGGTCAAGCACGGCTCGGCCATCTTGCCACCGAGATGCACGCGCTACGCCTGTGGCAGGAGGAATTGTCTCCCGGCGAGCAGCAGCGGATCGCGCTGGCTCGCGTCCTGCTGCATCGCCCGACGCTGCTGGTCCTGGACGAGGCAACGAGCGCACTCGATGCGGGCAATGCGCGCCATTTCTACGACAGCGTCCGCGCCGCCCTGCCCGACGCCACGATCGTCAGCGTGGTGCATGACGAGACGCTGCTGGCGCACCACAGCCATATGCTGACCTTCGCGGATGGCGGCGCGATCGCCACCGCCATCGACCGGACCAAGACCGGCGACTGAGATCGCCGCGACGAGACGGCAGAAAGGATTTCGACCATCATGACGGGCAAGGTTATCGACGTCACGGGCTCGGACGTCGCCGCGGTCATCGCGGAGCGAGACGGTTTGATCCTGTTCGATCTCTGGTCCCCGACATGCGCCCCGTGCCGAGCGCTAGCCCCGATCCTCGACGATCTGGCGGCCGACTTCGCCGACGAGTTGCAAATCTGCAAGCTCGACGTCGAGGCGGACCAGGGGACCGCCAAGCCGTTCGCGGCGAGGGCACTGCCGACCTTGGCGCTGTATCGCGCCGGCATGGAGATCGACCGGATGGTCGGCCTGAAATCGCGCGGGCAATTGACCGCCTGGCTTGAAAGCCATTTATGACCGGCGCCTTTGGGGGCGATCCCGCGATCAAGGCCGCACTGCTCGCCAGACTGGAAAGCCATATCGCCAATAGCACGCTTCGCTTCGGCGGCACATCCTGGGACGGCTCGGGGGGCAGCCCCTTGGGCGTGTCTACCGAAGGGGGGGATAGCGCCGACTATGCGACCCGGTTCGGCTACCCGCTCGCAATAGCCGGCTTGCTGGATCCGTTGATCGCTTATGCCGGGCCTGATGACGGCGGCAAGGTCGCGCTGCGCTGGGTGGAGTGTGTCGCTGTGGGCGCCGACCTGTCGCCGATCCCGCAGAGGATCGTCGACCATTTCCTGACTGCTATGGGGGCGGAGCGCCTCGCGGCATCGTCCTATGCCCAGGTACAAGCGCTGCACCGCGCCGAAGCGTCAGGCGTTGCCAGGCATCGTGGTGAATGGACCGCAACACGCCGCCGCATCGAAGCGGCCGAGGAAGCCGCATTACCGCACAGTCCTGAGCGTGCCGCCCTGAACGCGTGCGCCACTGCGTGCTGGCCACTGCAAACGAGCAGCTCGATCCTGTCGACGCTGATCGCGGCTTGGCTTCAGGAGGTCAATCGTGAAGCCGATCCGGCGTTCGGAGAAGTCGAGCGTCAGCGCGCCATGGCCATGCTTGACGAAATTTACCAACAAACTCAGCCCATGCGCGACAAAGGCGAGGCGGTCGACATTCCAGCCCTGTTCCGCATGCGCGATCCGGTCCTCGCGGCAGGCTTCGAGGCATCGCTGGAACGCGCGAATGCCCGCTATCTTGACCGTGCCCGGTCCGCTCCGGGCATAGTGCTCGCCTATCTTGCCGCTGCCAAATTACGAAAGGCCCCTTGAAGGATGAGACGGGAGCCTTCAGCGATGATCGCTCCGATACTCTACGCGCTTCCCGCAGCATTCAATCGGCGCGCTACGCTCGGGATTTCGCCTCAACCATGACCAGCACGGCCTTCCGCGCCGAGGGTTCCCGCGTCCACTATAGTTCTGACGTATCAAATCCGGGAACACTGGCTGGAAGCACCGCATACGGCTATTTCCAGCGTTGATGATCAGACATTCACAAGAGGCGGCATGAACGGTTAGCATCGGTCGAATATTGCCGACAATAACCGGCGCATCGTGGGACATTTCTGCCATTTGTATGCGCCCTGCCGAACGGCAGCTATCGTCAGAAGCCGTCGTTCAGCGCTCGCCCGACCGGCATCGCAGAACGACATAGCGGGCAGTTTGCGGACTGGCAGGTTTCATCATGCAAAGAGCCGTAGCCGACATATACTGAACCCAGAACAAGCGCGGCTCAGTTCGCCCCCATCAACCGGCGCCCCGCGCTGGATAAATCTGACGAATACGTCTCGCCACTCATGCTATTAGAGGCAAGCCATCTGGCGCCGATTATCGACTTTGGCTGCGACAGGCCGCCACTGATCCCACGATAAGCAAAATTCGGCCGAGCGCCCGGTCACCCTTCGCATGCTCATCCCTATGCTTCCGCGCTTATTGATCGTGTCGCCATCGTCTGAGCCCGGCCAAACCTGCCTAACCTTCGGACCTCTACTATGGCCTCCTGCATCAACCGGTCACGTCTGTCACCTACCAGAACAGAGAAATGTCAGTTTATCCATCGTTGGATATTGACAATGTCAGATCATCGCATCATTTAAAGTGCGGGGAGCACGATCCGATGAGCGATGGCCCGTACAAATCTCTGCCGATGAAGCCTCGTTGGCGCCATGCAGCAAAGTGCGCTTACAAGGAGGCGTTCTCCCAAGACGAGATCGTCGAAAGCGTGACACGCGCGTCACACGCCGACTGGCGCGCCGAAGTCCGGCAGGCACTTGTTGCGTCGGTCACTTCCGTTGTTGCTCCTTTGGGGCAGCAGACGCTCTTCGCGGACCAAGTTCTGGCAGATCTCGGCGCGCTCCGGCGCGGCTGCGTCTCGCCGCTGGAGGCGTCTTTCGTGCGCAACGCGATCGATGCCGTAGCAACCGGACGCACCGGCGACGATGCCGTTCAGTTCGCTGCCGAGGAGGCGTTCTCCGACCGCCTGCTCTGCAATTACCGCCAGGTCGAAGAGCATGTCCGGCGTGATGACAGCATCCGCAACGCGGAGTTCGTGCGCAACCGCTTCGAGGCGGCGCACGGCCAAATCGATCTGTCTGTTCTGGCGCGTGCCGCACTGCGGACGGGCGAGCCGCTGACGCGCCGCACCCGCGCCCAATTCACCGATCTCGACGCTGGAGTCCCGCTATGACCGCCCGTACCTATCATGCCTCACGCGAGACCGCGTTCGTGGTCGATGCGGTTGAGCTTGGCGCGGACGTTCGCGACGGCGCGATCGCCGCCAATATCGGGTCCGCAATCAATCTCTCAATCGTTGGGCTCGAGAGCTATTTCTATACCGGCTGGCGTCCAGAACTTGTCGACCTTCTCGTCATCGCGGCTGCTGTCGAATATTGTGATCTTAGCGTCAAACGCCCAGCGTGGGGCTGGGCACGCTCCTTCGACCTGCGTGTCGCCGTCCATTCGCTCGATCGTTGGGAGGATCCCGCAGTCCACAATGCACTTGAGGATGCTCTTTCGTTCCTAACGGGCGATCAGTGGATCGTCAGCTTCGTGCAACGCATGCGCGACATCGAGGGCGTGGGACAGGGCTCTCTCGGCTTCGACGTGCGCGACCGCGTGATCATGCCGTATAGTGACGGTGTGGATTCCCGCGCTGTTTCGGCGCTCGTCGATGATGCCGAAAAGGGCGGGCTCGTGCGCGTCCGCCTCGGCATCAGGGGCGCCGACACTCATTCCAAAGATCCTCGCGAACGCCGCTTCATGTCGGTGCCCTATCAGGTGCGTTTCGATGTCGGCCAACGGGTCGAATCGTCGGCGCGGTCGCGGGGTTTCAAATTCGCGGTGATTACAGGCATCGCTGCGGCGCTCGCCAACGTAGAGCGGATCGTAGTGACCGAAAGCGGTCAGGGCGCCCTTGGTCCGATCCTCGTCACCGTGGGGCAAAGCCACCCCGACTATCGGGTCCATCCCGCCTTTACCTGTCGGGTCGAAGCGCTGTTCGAAGCCTTGACCGGCAATGCGCCGCGTTACGAGTATCCCCGCATCTGGTCGACCAAAGGCGAGACCGTCACAGCGGCGCAGAAGCTCGCGCAGCCGCCCAACTGGGCGAACACCCGCTCGTGCTGGCAGGGTGCCCGGCAGGTAAGCTTCGAGCGCAAGCGCCGGCAATGCGGTATCTGCGCTGCCTGCATGTTGCGTCGCCTCAGCATGCATGCGGCTGGCGTTGAGGAGCCTGCCGCCAACTATATTTGGGAGGACCTGTCCGCCCCCGAGATCGAGAAAGGCGCGGTCGCGGGCTTTACGCTGATGACCCCGTCGCTTCGCGAGCATGCCATCGCCGGTGTACTGCACCTCGACCATCTGGCCTCGCTCTCCGGTTCTGCCATCCATCGTCGCGCGGTTGCCCGCGTCGCCCGCGAAACCGCCGATGCCCTCAGAATGTCGTCGGCCGAGGCTGAGGCGAAGCTCTTGGCGTTGCTTGCGCGTCATCGCGCCGAATGGCTCGCGTTCCAAGAAAGTCTCGGGCCGAATTCCTTCGTCGCCAAGCTCGCGCAGGTCTCGCCGTGGCAGCGGTGACAGGCAGTCTGGCCCCGGAAGCGCTTGGAGAGCTGCTGCGTGACGCCAGGGAAAATGCGAAGCTGACCCAGGCCGCGGCGGCACAGGCACTGAATGTCGCGCGCACCACGCTAGTCGCCATCGAGCAAGGGCAGCGCCGCGCGCGCCTCGAAGAACTTCAGAAGCTTGCCGCCCTGTATCGCGGTCTCACTCAACGTGCTGCTGCGCCAGAGCAGTGCGAAGGTTGATTTGCGCCCCCGCTTCCGGCGAACCGGTGAAGGCGATGCAGAAGTCGAAGAGGCCGTCGCTTTGCTTAACAGCCTCGTCCAAGCGGAGCTGGAACTGGAAAACCTGCTCGGTATCAAGCGTGCGCGCAACGACCCGCCGGAGCGCCCCCTGCTGCCCGGCAACGTCTTACTCCAAGCCGAACAGGATGCGAGCGAGCTGCGCCAGTGGCTAGGGCTTGGCATGGCACCGGTCCACGATATGGTCAGCCTACTGGAAGTCCAACTGGGCGCGCGCATCTTCGTCCGGCAGTTGCCGGCCCGGATTTCGGGGCTCTATGCCTTCGACGAAGCTGCCGGTGCCTGCATTCTATTGAACGCGTTGCATCCTCGCGACCGGCGCACGCAGACCGGGGCACATGAGACCGGCCACTTCATTTCCACCCGCCGCGCACCGGATGCGCTTTATGCGGATTCGCCTGAAGCATCGCGGGAAGAGCGCTACGCTAACGCTTTCGCGCGCTGCTTTCTAACGCCCGCCCGAGCGGTTGCCGCCCGCTTTCAGGATGTCACGGCCGGTGCCGCGCGGCTCACTCGCCGCCATATCATTATTCTTTCACACGCCTTCGGTGTGTCGCGCGAAGCAATAGTTCGGAGACTCGAGGAACTCGGCCTTACTAAATCCGGCACCTGGGACTGGTTTAAGGAGCACGGCGGCATCACGGACGAGCAAGCACGCGAAGTGCTCGGCGACGCGATACCACCCGATCCAGCTAAGACCGATGCCGCACGGCAAGTGTCGATGCGCATGAGCCTCCTTGCGAGTGAAGCGTGGCGGCGCGGTCTTCTGAGCGAGGGGCAGTTGGCGCGCCTTCTCCATATCGACCGCGTCGAGGCGCGCGAGATGATCGATGAATTTGAAGCTGAAGGAGCGGTAGACGATGAGTCGCCAATCCTCCTGGCTTGAGCGGGCGGCATCGCTCGTCGGCGATGCCAGCGTCTGGATCAACCTCGTCGCGACGGGCTGCGCCGAGGACATTCTCCGATGGTCGCCGGCGGAACTCGTCATCACGACGACCGCGCTCGGCGAGCTTGAGAATGGGCGTGCGAAAGGTCGGCAAACTGCCACCGAGGTTGCGAGGCTGATCGAGGTAGGTTTGATCCGCGAGGTTTCGCTCAGTTCTACCGATGAAGCTGTGTTTCTGGACCTCGTCGCTGGTCCGACAAGCCTCACACTTGATGATGGCGAGGCGGCAACAATCGCATATGCGCTCGGTTCGGGAGCGGGCGCGCTGATCGATGAGCGTAAAGCCACCGACTTGTGCGCCGGCCGCTATCCGGCGCTTATCGTCATGAGCACGACGGATCTGCTTCTTGCTAATCCCATCGTGTCGTCCTTTCAGGCCGATGGGCTCAGCGAATGTTTGTTCCTTGCGCTGACGGTTGCACGCATGCGTGTCCCGGAGCGCCATCTTGCTGGCGTCTGTGAACTTCTAGGACCGGATCGTTGCCGAGAGTGCCGCAGCCTGCCCGCGGCATGGCGGCAATCGGAGGCTTCGCGCTTGACCGGCTAATTTCATGACTTGCGCCGGATGAGGCAAAATCGCACTAATATTTTGTCGCATAGAAAGCAAACTCCGGTCGATGAGATGGAGCAGGCAAGATGTATTTATCACGAATTAGAATCGAGAAATTCCGTAACTTTCGCGACCTCGATGTAGTGCTAGGCGGCAACGTCGTCATTGTCGGAGAAAACCGCGTCGGAAAGAGCAATTTGCTCTTTGGCTTGCGCCTGATATTCGACCCCTCACTACCCGATAGCAGTCGGCAGCTCGGTCTCGCTGACTTCTGGGACGGACTGGAGGAGATTACTTCCGAGACGATCATGACCGTCTCGGTCGAGATCAAGGATTTTGAGGACGACCCCGATGTGCTCGCCGTCCTGACCGACTTCAGGCTCGACGACGATCCCGATACCGTCCGCCTGACCTACAAGCTACGCGCGACGCCGGGGCTCGATCATGCACCCGCCAGCGATGACGATTTCTCGTTCATCTGTTTCGGCGGGGAAAGCGAAGCCAAGCGCTTTGGCCATGATTTGCGGCGGCGGATCACGATGGACCTGTTGTCGGCGCTTCGTGATGCCGAGGGTGACCTTGCGGCCTGGCGTCGTTCGCCGCTTCGTCCACTGGTCGAGGATGCGTTCGTCGCGATCGACGCGGCAAAGCTTAAGGAGATCGGCGAGAAGATTGCGGAAGCAAGCAAGGCCGCGATCGAGTTCGGCGAGGTGAAGGCGCTGGAAGGCCGGATTGCCGAGCTGTTTCTCGCAATGGCTGGCGCGAAGCAGGACGTGAAGCCGTCGCTTGGCTTTTCGGCGACCGACGCGGCCCGCATCAACCGCCAGATCCGTCTGCTCATCGACGAGGGGCGGCGCGGCGTTGCCGATGCCAGCCTGGGATCGGCCAATCTCATCTTCCTGACGCTCAAGCTGCTCGATCTTCAACGGCTGATCGAGACCAATAAGCGCGACCATTCCCTGCTCGCGATCGAGGAACCGGAAGCGCATCTTCATCCGCATCTCCAGCGGCTGGTGTACAAGCATCTGTTCGAGACGATCGTCGAAGGCGCGGCGGCGGAAGATGATGAAAGCGAGGAAGAGGACACCGGCGCGGACGAGGGCGAGCCGATGTCGGTGATCCTGACGACCCATTCGCCCCATATCGCTAGCGTCGCACCGCTCAAATCTCTCCTGTTGCTGCGGTCGGACGCAGATCAGGGAACCAGGGGCTATTCGACGGCGGCGACGGATTTCACCGAAGCCGAACAGGAGGATTTGAGCCGCTATCTCGATGTCACCCGCGCCGAGATGGTGTTCGCCCGCGGAGTGTTGTTGGTCGAGGGTGACGCCGAACGGTTCCTCATCCCCACGTTCGCCGAAGAACTCGACATTTCGCTCGACGAGCATGGCGTGTCCGTCTGTTCGGTCGCTGGCACCAATTTCCAGCCCTATGTGAAGCTGCTGTGCGCGCTCGGCATTCCCTTTGCCGTCATCACCGATTTCGACATGATCGACGGAAAACCCCGGTCCTACAAGCGGTGCCTGAAGCTTACCCGTACGATCGATACCGCGCGCGGTGGCGCTGATACGGACGCCCTAATCGCGGCGATTAAGGCGATTGACAATTATGACGAGACCTATGAAAAATTCGAAGAATTCGGCCTGTTCGTCAACGACAGTACGCTGGAAACCGAGATGTTCGGGGGCGACTATGCCGAGGCGATCATCGCTACCCTGCGCGAACATAATTTCAGCGCCGAGCGGCTGGCGCTTCTCGATGCTTGGGAAACCAAGCCGTCCGACGTCGATGCCAAGATCCTGATCAAGATGATTGAGCAGATGGGCAAAGGCCGGTTCGCGCAGCGCCTGGCGTCGCGCATCGAAGGCCTGACTGTGCCGCATTATATCGCCAACGCCATCAACCATGTGATCGGCCTTGTCTGATCGGGCGCTCTATCTGAAGGCCGCGGAAGATCTGCGGCCCAACGACAAACAGTGGCAGGCCTATGAGTCCGGCGGCCACTGCGTGCTGCTGGCCGGGCCAGGCAGCGGCAAGACCAAGACGCTGACAGTCAAGCTCGCGCGCATGCTCAGCGAGGATGTCGAGGATCCCCGCGGCATCGCCTGTATCACCTACAATAACGAATGTGCTCGCGAGCTCGAGACGCGGCTCGATGCCCTCGGTATTGCGCCGGGCGGCCGCGTCTTCATCGGCACCGTGCACAGCTTCTCGCTGACCCAGATCCTCCTGCCCTATGCGAAGGTCGCGGGATTGGGTCTCCCGGATGATTTCCAGGTGGCGACCCGGCGCCAGACGCGCGCCGCGCTCGAAAATGCCCATGCCAAGGTGATCAAAGGGCCGGAGAATCCGCAGACCTGGGATTTCCGGCTGGGGCAGCACCGCCGCCGATTCCTCAACCGGGACGTCGACGCTTGGAAAACCGCCGACCCCCAACTAACCAGGCTCGTCGAGGCCCATGAAGCCGAACTGCGCCAGATGGGCGTGATCGACTTCGACGACATGCCGCTTCTGGCCTTGCGTGCGCTCGCTACCAACGCCTGGCTGCGCAAGGCGATCGCCGCCAAATATCCGATCCTGGCGGTCGACGAATATCAAGATCTCGGCCGGGCTTTGCACGCGATGGTGATGGGGCTGTGCTTCAGCGCCGGCATCCGCCTGTTCGCGGTCGGCGATGTCGATCAGTCGATCTACGGCTTCACCGGCGCGAATCCCGAATTGCTGAAGAAATTGTCGGAGCGCGACGATGTCGAAACCGTCCGGCTCGGACTGAACTATCGCTGCGGGTCGCAGATCGTCACTGCCTCCGAATATGCCCTTGGCGAAGCGCGCGGCTATCGGGCACCGGACGGCGCGCATGAGGGCACGATCTATTTTCATCCCTGCACCGGCGGCTATGCGGCGCAGGCGCGATATCTGATCGAACAGTTGATCCCCGAGATACGCGCACGGCGCCCCGATCTGAACCTTGGCGAAATCGCCATCCTCTACCCCGCAGCCTTCATCGGCGACGAGGTCGCGACCGCCGCGGCCAACAACGGCTATGGCGTGATCCGCACCGACGGCAACGCGTTGTATCCGCGCGGCAGCCGTCTGATGCGCTGGCTCGAGCAATGCGCGATGTGGTGCTGCGGTGGCTGGCGGTCAGGGCAGCCTCGGGTATCCCGCGTGATCGCCGAAGGTGCCCGCCTGTTCCATGAACTGCTCGCGACCGATGACGACCGGCTGGAATTTCAGCGCGACTTGATCGCAACCCTCTGGGATCGTCGTGACGACACTCTCAGTCTGCACGACTGGCTCGTCGCCTTGCGCGACGAGATTATGAAACCGCGCATCGATCGTGCCCGATCGCTGGCCGATGAGTTCGAGACGCTGAACACCTTCATCAACCGGCTCGGACCGACCGGCGATGTGGAGGATCTCCCGCTCGGCGAGTTCGCCGGGATCGGCACCGGTCTCGACCGGATCAATCTGTCCACCTTGCACAGCGCCAAAGGACGCGAGTTCGACGTGGTGATCCTGTTCGGAATGGAGGAAGGACGCCTTCCCCGAAACAATGCAAGCGATGGAGAGATCAGCGAAGCGCGACGCCTGTTCTATGTCGGCTTCACGCGTGCAAGGCATGAAATCCATCTCATGTACGGCCAGCACAACCCTTCACGCTTCGTGACAGAAGTGCAGGAGCGCCTCGAAGGTGAATGATGCCCGTTAACCGGGACGATTGGAGCGGAAGCGCCGAAGCGCACCGCCGCCCCTACTGCGTTGAACCGCGAGCGATCTCATCGGTCGTAGCCGCTGCGGAGCCTGTGTAGACGACGGCGATATTTGGCGCGCCCGGAAAGATCTGAACTATTCGCTGGTCGTGGGGCTATTTGATTGAGCTTTGTCCGCTTTCAGGTCGCGCCAATCCGCGACCCGAAATCCGACTTTAGGGCGCATTGCTGCCAGACGATCCTGCGCTCAGGGAATGGCCGGTTTTAGCTGAACCTGTCGTTCGAAGCCCAACCGACGAACGACGAATTCTGGTCGGTGGCTGCCAACGGCGCATTCGGCGTGTTCTGGGACAAAGCCGTCACTCGTGCGCTCGGCGGCGAAGGACGGCTTCCGGCGGGGAACGGACACAAGGCAGCCGTCAAGCAATGGCGGTCGCGTCGCGATTCAGTAGGGCGGGCGCTGTATCAGACTTCCCCGTCATCACAGTTGCTTATCAGATGCGATTGACTCGCATTATCTTGCGCTATTAGACGCCCCTCGAAATCTTTCGGGAAATGCGCCGTCGCGGACGGCGAATATAGGGGCGGGAAACCTATGAAGATATGTTGGGGTGTTGGATTGCTGCTGTCGTCAGCGGCTTCGCCGGTGGCGGCGCAGGAGAATAACGGCGACGCGTTGCGCGATACGGATATCGTCGTGACCGCGACGGGACAGACCCAGGCTACGTCGGGCACGAAGACCGCCACCCGGCTGATCGAGGTACCGCAGTCGATCTCGGTCATCACGCGCGAGGAACTGGACGTCCGCGCAGTCCACAGCGTGACCGAGGCGCTCGCCTATACCGCCGGGGTCCAGGCGGAGCAGGACGGCATCGACAGCCGCGCCGACAGCTTTTCCGTACGCGGTTTTGCGGCGGGCAGCTTCAGCGACAATCTGTTCCTCGACGGCATTCGCCTGCCTGCCGGCGGGCAATGGACGCGAACCGCCTTCGATCCCTTTGCGCTTCAGCAGATCGAGGTGCTGAAAGGCCCGTCGGCGGTGCTGTTCGGACAGGTGGCGCCCGGCGGCATCGTCAATCTGGTGACGAAGCGCCCGACGGCGAAGCCGCGCGGCGAGATCATGCTACAGGGGGCAGGGTTCACCAACCTCGGCAAATGGCAATATCAGGGCGCGGCGGACGTGTCGGGGCCGATCACCGCCGACGGCACGATCCGAGCGCGGCTCGTCGGCCTTGCGCGCTACGGCGATGCCCAGATCGATGAGATCAAGACCGGGCGCTACTACATTGCGCCCAGCCTCTCCTGGGTGCCCGATGCCGCCACCAGCATTACGCTCATGGGCCAGTATCAACGCGACGAGGGCGGATCGACCTTCCAGTTCCTGCCCTATGTCGGATCGCAGCAACCGGGCGCAGGCGGCCGCCATATCCGCCTCGACGCGTTCCTGGGCGAGCCGCAATTCAACACCTACGACCGCAACGAGTATCTGCTCGGATACGAATTGCGCCATGCCTTTTCCGATTGGCTCGAGCTGCGACAGAATGGCCGCTACACCCGCGTGGAGACGCTGTTCCGGGGAACCGTGCTACGTGGGGGGACGCTCGCCAACGGGCAGACGATCAATCGTCGCGCGGTGCAGGGCATCGGCCATTCCGATGGCTATGGCCTGGATACGCGGCTCGAAGGTCGCATCGACACTGGCGCGCTGGAGCACCGTGTGCTGGTCGGCGTCGACATGCTCGATACCGAATGGCGGCACCTGCGCGACCTGTCGACCAACGTTCCGCCGATGCCCGACATCTTTAACCCCGTATCGCAGGGCATCGGGAGAGTGCTGCAGACGCTTGCGCCGCAAGTCCATCTGAATGCACGGCTGGAGCAGATCGGTGCCTATGGCCAGGACCAGATCACGCTTGGCCAGCTTCATGTCACTCTGGGTGCTCGCTATGACTGGGCGAAGAACCATCAGGTCAACGAACTGGCGACCGGCAGCACCGATCCGGTGACGCTGACCAAGGCGGACAAACTGACGTGGCGGGCGGGTGCGACCTGGGTTTCGCCGAGCGGCCTTGCGCCCTATGCCAGCTATTCCACCTCGTTCCAGCCGACCACCGGCCAGTATTTCGACGGCACGCCGTTCAAGCCGACGACCGGCGAGCAATATGAGGTCGGCCTCAAATACCAGCCGCGCGGCAGCAACGCGCTGCTCACCGCCGCGCTATACCAGCTCACCCAGAACAACCTCGCCAGTCCCGACCCGGACGAAAGCCATGTCTGCGCGGGCACGACCTGCCAGGTCCAGACCGGACAGGGCCGCATCCGGGGGATCGAGCTGGAGGGCAAGGCGACGCTGATAGGCGGGCTCAGCATGATCGCGACCGGCACCTATATGGATAGCGAGATCACGCGCGCCGCGCCGGGGCAGCAGGGCAACCGGCTGACTCAGGTGCCCGAATGGATGGGATCACTGTTCGCCGACTATCGCTTTGCCGAGGACGGGCCGCTGGGCGGCGTCGGACTGGGCGGCGGTGTGCGCTATGTCGGCGTTTCGTATGGCGACACCGCCAATGCGTATCGTGTACCCAGCTACACCTTGTACGACCTGTTCCTGCGCAAGGCCTTTGCCAGCGGCATCATCCTGTCGGTCAATGCACGCAACCTGACCAATCATCGCTATGTCGCGCTCTGTTCGTCGGCGTCATCCTGCTATTATGGTTCAGGACGGACGCTGAACCTGCGACTGCAATACCGGTGGTGAGCATGTTCGCGGCCATCATGCTCGCGTTGGGGGCGCCCGGTGCGCCGGTCACGAAAGAGCCTTTGGCGGCGACGCCCTACACGCTGTCGAACAGCGTCGAGCAGGTCGTCCATGCCGAAAACGGCGAGGCCTATCGCGTCATGATCGCCTGGCCGGAGGGGCCTCCACCGCCGGCCGGCTACCCGGTCCTGTATGTACTGGATGGCGAGGACAATTTTGCGATCACGGCACTCACCGTCCGTCGGCTGGCGCGCGCCGGCGCGCGGACGGGCATCTCCGAGGGCATCGTCGTCGGGATCGCGGCCGGGCCTTTGTCACGCCGCACCCGCGACTATACGCCCGCCACGCCTGGCTGGACGATCCCTGCGAACCGGCCTGCCAGCGGTATGGCGACGGGCGGAGCCGAAGCGTTTCTCGACTTCGTCGAGCGGCAGGTGAAGCCGCTGGTCCGGCAGCGCTGGCGGGTCGATCGCTCGCGGGAGACGTTGCTGGGGCATAGTTTCGGCGGCCTGCTCGCTCTCCATGCGGCATTGACGCGACCGGCGATGTTCGGCGGCGTCGTCGCGGTTAGTCCGTCGCTGTGGTTCGGTGATGGCCTGATCGCGCACGAGGCCGCGGTCGCCAGGGGAACGCCCCGTATCCTGATCGCCGAAGGTGACGGAGCCGCGGCGTCTCCGGCTGAGCTGGCCCGCTCACTGGATGGCGGGGCGAACCCTGGCCACGCGCGTTTCCTGCCACTGCCGGGTCAGTCGCACGGGACGACCATGTTGGCGGCGATGGCTCCGGCGATCCGCTTCGCCTTCTCGGGAGTGGAACGATGATCGCGGCGTGGTGCGCGGCGCTTGCGACGGTCGGTGGGGCATTGAGCCTCTATGTCGGTACCCCGCATCAGGCGCTGGTACGTCACCATGTCGACAGACGTCCTTATCGGATGGCCGGAGCGCTGCTCCTGCTGATCGCGCTGGTTCTGCTGCTGACTATAGAAGGACCGGCGACCGCCGTCTTCACCTGGGCGACCGGCGCAATGCTGGTGTGGAGCATCGTGCCCGCCATCGTCCGCTGGTGGCGGTTCCGGCAGGAGGCGTTGCGATGAGCCGCACGCCGCTCACCAGTCGCGACTGGTTCGGCAAGGCCTCCGCCGCAACCATTCTCGGCTTCACCCTCGCCATGGCGCTGACCTGCACGTTCGCGGCGCTATGCGCGACCGACGATGATGTCTTCAGCGCGCAGCGACAGCTTGCCATGTGGCTGGCGGCACCGATCTGGTGCGCGATCCTCGGCCTATGTTTCCTGTTCCGCAGCAGCGCGCGGGCATGGGGCTGGCTCGCGTTCGCCAATCTGCTGGCCTGGGCGCTTTACGTCGCCACTCGCCTTCTTCTCGGATGATCGCCGATGCGGACCGATGTCATAAAGACCTATAAGGACGTGCATAGCTGGGTCGGGATCATCGCGGGACTGGCGCTGTTCATTGCCTTCTATGCGGGGGCGATCACGATGTTCGCAGAGCCGCTGAACCGCTGGGCGTCTGCGCCGACCGGCATCTCAACCCCGCCGACGCTCGATCGCACGCCCGAGTTGATCGAAAAAGTGTTGCGCGCGCGGCCCGACGCGCGCGCGGCCTATACGGTGCATTTCGAAACCGGGCCCGATGAGCCCGCGCGGCTGAGCTGGACCACCGGCAACCGCCGCGCGCCGGGCCCGACCTTCCTCGCCGCGCTGGCGCCCGATGGGACGGTGCAAGTGGTGCGGCAAGACGCCTCGCCGGTCGCGGAGTTCGTCGATGTACTCCACCAGAAGGTCGGTCTCCCGCTTAGTCGCAGCGCGGCAATGCCGGTCATGGGCGTGATTGCGCTGCTCTACGCCGTGGCGATCATCTCCGGCGTCATCTGTCTGCTGCCCAGTCTGGTGAAGGACCTGTTCGCGCTGCGCTTCGGCAAGAACGTCAAGCGGATGTGGCTCGACCTGCACAATCTGCTCGGGCTGTTTAGCCTGCCGTTCCACATCGTGATGGCGATTACCGCCGTCATCTTCGCCTTTCACGACCAGATCTACGACGCTCAGGGCACGGTGCATCAGGTCGGTGCGGCCAAGGTCGAGCGGCGAGCGCCGCCACCGCCCGGTCCCCCGAAGCCGCCAGCGTTCGAAGCAGTGCACGGCACGCTGTCGCCCGCCGAACTACAACGACGCATCAAGGCGCAGGCGCCCGGCTTCGCGCTCCGCTCGATCACCTATCGTTACGATGCGAAGAAGGGCGCGCACGGCGACATCACCGGGGTCGATCCGCGCTATGGGATGCGTGCGCCGACCTATGGTCGGGCGGAGATCGACACCCGCACCGGCGCGATAACCGGGGCGGACTATATGCCGGGGCGTCAGGGACCGTGGTTCGCGGCGGTGACATCGTTCTTCACGCTACATTTCGGCAGCTTCGGTGGAGCGCCCGTGCGCTGGTCCTATTTCCTGCTGGGTCTTGCCGGTGCGTTCTTGTTCTACTCAGGCAATCTTCTCTGGATCGAGAGCCGCCGCCGCAAGGAGCGCAAGGCCGGCGCGGTGACGCAGACCCGCACCACCCGCGTCCTGGGGAGCCTGACCGTAGGCGTGCCGCTGGGCTGTATCGCCGGCATCTCGCTGACGATCGCTGCCACCAAATGGCTTTCCCCCCACGTTCCCCCCCACGAGGGTGATCTCGCCGCATGGCATAGCCGCATCTACTATCTGGTGTTCGTCGCCGCCGTCGTCTGGGCCTTGATACGCGGCGCGGCGCGCGGCGGATCGGAGTTGTTGTGGCTCGCTGCCGCCGCGACCGCCGCCATTCCGCTCACCACGCTACTGTCGCCTGTGCTGGCCCAAGGCTGGAGCCATGCCGGCGCGAGCCGACTGGTTGACCTGGTCGCGATTCTCGGCGCGAGCGGTTTCGCCATGATGGCGCGCGCCGCCCGGCGGCGGTCCGTGGCGGGGCCGCGCGACAGTGTCTGGGCCAATCCTGCCACCGCAACGATATAGGAGCGCGACATGAACCTTTTTGCGATCCGGGCCGCCGGGATTGCCGGCATTCTTGGTGCGATCTGCTCGGCAATCGGCGATGTCCTGCTGGTGGGCGGCACGTCCTCACCCGATCAATTCCCGCTGTTGTTGCGCGACTATGCCGACCGCATTCCGTTCAAGGCGCTAGCGTGGATGCTGCCATTCGACGAGCCAAGGCTCGCCGCGGGGGCGATGATCGCCAACCTGTCGATCCCGCTATATCTGGCCGGGAACTGGCATCTGTATCAAGGCCTGAAACCAGCCGGAGGCATCCTGCCCTTCGCTGCGTTCATAGTGCTCTTCTGCGCCAATGCTTGGTCGCCGCTCGGCCATGCGTCCTTTTACTACCCCGCCATGGTGAACAAGACGATCCCGGCGCTTCCCGCCGCTGCCCATCCAGCGCTGCTGACGCTGGGGGCGCAGTTCAGCCGGATGCAATCGATCGCATGGTTTCTGGCGGTGGTCCCACTCGCGCTGGGCATGGCACTGTTATGCGCGACGATCCTGGCTCGCCGGACCCGTTATCCCCGCTGGTCGGCGGTGATCCTCAACCCGGTCGCACCGCTGCTGCTCGCCGCTATCGGCGCGGCGCTACCGCCCCCGGTCGGGCCATGGTTCTTCGCCGCCGTCCTCAATGTCGGGTTCTTCATCGTCTATGCCCTGTCGACGGCCCTGCTGTGGAATGGCGGCAGGACTGTCGCGCGATCATGAAAGGGGATCGCTACCGAGGGAGCTGTCGAATAAAGGCGGACGGGTCTCGGGTCGCCGCAGCTCGGTCTATGATGTCGCCGCTCAGCTGACGAGCGACTTCCACTCAGTTAGTGCGGCGGAGCGACGTTCCTTGTAGGTCACCAAACCGAACCACCCGTGGACCAACGGCCAGTTCGAGCGGATGAACCGGATGATCAAGGAGGCGACCGTCAAACGCTTCCACCACGACAGCCATGACCAGCTGCGGACGCACCTCGCCGACTTCATCGCCGCCTATGCTTCGCCCCTGGCTGAAGACGCTCAGCGGCCTCACGCCCCACGAGCACATCGCAAAATCTGGACATCAGAGCCGGACCGGTACCTAGTCAATCCGATCCATCAGATGCCGGGCCTGAACACCTAATCAGTGCGAACGGCAGCTACCGTTGAAACCAGACGTTCGCCGGGGTGGGCGCGAACGACACATTTTGGTCGAAAGTGGACGGGCTGGCGGTCGATTGAACTCTGCCGTCCAATCGACCACCAACGATGTGACAGTCCTGTCAGCGTTGACGGTACGCACACTTTACGCGCCAACGAGGCTGACGACGCCTCACGCTGCCGCCCGCACTACCTCCGTCGGTATCGCGTCGGCGTAGCTGCCCCCGGCGGGGATGAAGAGGGAGCCGTGCAACTCGATGCCGCGCATCTGATCGGCGGCTTGCCGCCAGCGCCGGTGCGCGCGTTCGATGCCGCGTTTGATCCGGCTGCGGGACGGCAGCGGCGACGCGGTCAGGATGGCGCGTGGCCCGACCGACCAGCGGTGCGTGTCGCTGAGCAGTTCGATGACCCCGTCGTCGCTGGCGAGATAGGGCTGCACATCGGCGTGCCAGTCGACAAGGATGTTGCCGCGGGTGGCGAGCGAGATGCCTACTGGCCCGTCGGCGATGGGCAGGTCGAATGCGACGAGGACGAGGTCGCGGTTGGTCTGCTCGACGATGGCGGCGATCTCGAGCGCCTCGGCGAAGTTCTTGCGCCCGCCCGAGGCGTAGGCGATCGGATTGCCGATGGGCGCATATTGCGGATAGCCCATGGCGAGGCGCAGGCCGACGGTCCAGGCCTGCATCGTGTCCATCGATTCGATGACGCTCATATCGTTGATCCTTCTTTCTTTTCCGCCCCTTCGAAGAGGCCATCATCACGGCTCAGTTGCAGGCCGAGGCTCCCAGGGTTTCCAATTTGCGGGCTTCCGCCGCGAAGGACGCGGCGAGCAGGTCGTCGGCGTAGCGCTGCCAGTCGGATGCGTAAGGGCGGTGGGCGCAATGCTCGGCGACGAAGCCGGTCAGCCGCCGCATTGCCTCCAGGACGGAGGCGGTGCCGCCGGATAAGTGGCGCCAGCGCATCAGCAGTGCCGCCGTGCTTAGTACGTCCCCCTCCGCGACCGAGCGGACCGCCGACCACTTGCCCTGCTGCATCAATTGCGAGACGAGATTCGGCCGGCAGGTCAGCTTGGCCGGGACACCCAGCCTGGCGGCGACCTCGGCAAGGTGCGCGGGGGCTGCCCCGCCGCACATTTCGCCGCAGAGGTCGACGTGCCCGGAGGCGTCGCGCCGCCACGGCGTCAACAGGCCGGTCAGGCACGATGGCAACCGCAACCCCGCGTCGATCCCCCCGATCAGGATCTGCGGCAGGTCGGAATGGAAGCCGCCCCACGTCACGAGCTGGACATGGCCAAGCTGTTCCATGTCGGCGAAGAAGGCCTTCAGGACGGCGGCTTCATCCTGCTCCGGCAAGCCGCGCGTCTCCAGCCGCACCGGCCGCAGGCCGTCTTCCGCCTCGGTCATCACCAGCCACGACAGGGTAGTGATCCGGTGGCAAGGCCAGCGCGGCGTCACGCGCGGATCGGTGCGCAGTTCGCGCGGCGACAGGTGCGCGGCATCGGCGGGGAGGAAACGCTCGCTCGCCTGGTAGCGGGCGTGCGCTTCATGGTCATAGGCGAGCTCGGCATCGAGGACGACGACGAAGCGGGGCGTGTTGCTCTTCCAGAGCGAGGTCAGGTCATGTTGCATAGTGATTCTCCGGCGGGCGCTCGCGCGCCCGCATGTCGGTTGGGGGAAGGTCAGCGGGTGGCGGGCTGCTCGCCCCGCCATCGGTCAAGGGCGCGGAGCGCGGCTTGTGCGGGGTGGTCGGCGTCGTCGAAATCGCCGAAGCCCTGTGCCCAGCATCGCCAGCCGGCGATCGCCTCGTTGACCAGTTCGACCGCGGTGGTCGCCGGGGCCGGCAGCAGGACGGTCGGCATGGCCGCCGGGCATTCGTCGACCGGCGTCCGCGGCGGGCACACGCAGGGCATGAGGTGGGCGCGCGCCTGGCGCAGGTGCCAGGTGTGGCCGAGCGGCAGGGCCCGCCATCGTCCCGCGGTGTCGGCCGCGACCGTGATGATCTGCGGATGGCGCACCGGGTCGGCAAGCGCGAGCAGTCGGCGTGGGACGGCGCCGAAATTGTCCCAGCTGATCACTGCGCCGGTCGACGCGATTTGCGGCTCCAGCCAGTCGAGCAGATCGCGGGGCGTATCGCCTTCGCCGAGACACCGGGCGTCGCTGGTGAACCGGTGGCCACCGTCGTCCGGCGTGACGGTAAGGACGCCGATGCCGCAGAGGATGCGGGCATCCGGTCGGTGGCGGGCGGCGGGACAGGCGCCGATGGTACGGACGGCGAGCGCGATCGACGCGGGCGCGAAGCCGCGCTCCTCGATCGATAGATCAATGAGAGACATAGTTTTTCCTGGAGCTTGGCCACGATGCGGCCGGGTTCGATCAGTTGGCGGCGGACAGCAGGTCCGCGACATGGAGCCGGGTGGCGGCGTAATCGGCTTCGCCCAGCCATTCGGCGAAGTGCGTGCTGATGGCCGCAGCGATGCTGCGATCGACCGGGTTCATTTTGGCGAGACGGCGTATGACGAGCCGGAACACGGCGATCACGTCGACCTGTGCGTCCTGCTCGATCTCGCTGACATCGGATCGCACCCAGTCAGCGAAGCGGCGGTCCGGATCGACCGGCGCGCACAGGATCTGCGAATGGACGCAGGCTTCCTGGAGGGTCAGCGGCCCATCGTCGACGCTGGCCGAAAGATCGAACAGATATTGCTGTCCGCAGCCCGCCAGCGCGCGGAGTGCTGGCGACCATTCGGCGCCGGGCAGCCGATCGAGCAGTGCGATGGCGTCCTTCAGGCGATAGCCGGTGATCGTCGCGCCATCGGTCGTCAGCTTCTGGTCGAGCCAGGCCAGCAGCGCGTCGGCGGGGTCCGATGGTCGCAAGATGTAGCTGTCGAGCGAGAAGTGGACCGTCGAACCTTGCAGGCGGGCGGTCAGGACGGCAGCGCCGATGGGTATTTGCCGATCGAGGCCGAGCCGATGGCCGACGTCGAGGGCGGCGACGTTCACAGTGGTGATGGTGGGTGTGGGAAGCATAGGCGGTGTGCTCCAGGCACATGCCCTCCGCCACGCCGCGCGAGGCAGCTGGGGTAAGGACACGCGATGGTGGGGATGACCGGCAGAACCAGTCGACGACGAAAATTCTGATCGAGGGCCGAGCCGGCGGATGCCGACCCTGTTTTTCCCTTCTTTCAGAACCTTCGCTTCATCCGTCCGTTAGGTTCAGCACCGCCAGCGCCCTTTTCCATGCCTCTGGCATGGCTGTGCCGTCCGAAAGCCTTCCAGACTGTCGCAATCCGTTAAGGATTGGGCTATAGCTTGAGGTGGCCTGTGGGAGTCTGTCCTGTGGGCCGGGGCGTGGAAACCCCGTTACTAGAGCCGGCCGAAAGGCCAAGGTTTACAGGACCTAGTTCTGTGACCGGGTGGCGGACGCGTATGTCCAGAGCCGCCCGGCTTAAAGGCGTTCGCGCCTGTCTAGTAACAGGTTTCCAACATTCCGGTCTCCAGAAGGCCGGCACCCTGGGTTCAACGGGGTGCCGCCGGCTGGCCGGCGTGCATCCCCATCGGGGGATGACGATGGTTGGGATACGTGGGATCAGGGCGGCGTCGGCCAGCATGCTGGCGTTGACGATCGCCGCCTGCGGCGGCGGCGGCGGGATCAGCAGTGCGGGCAGCGTGGCGACGCCACCGCCCGCCAGCGGCTCGACGCCGACGCCCAGTCCATCACCTACGCCCACACCGTCGCCGACGCCAAGTCCGACACCGTCGCCGAGTCCAACACCGAGCCCCACGCCAACGCCGTCTCCGACGCCGTCACCTACACCCACGCCGACACCGGCTCCCACGCCAACGCCAACGCCAACGCCAACGCCAACGCCAACGCCAACGCCAACGCCAACCCCGACGCCGCCCGTCTATTCGGCGCCGGTGCCGCCGCCGGTGGGATACGTGATTACCCCGTCGGACAAGCAGCCGATCCGATCAGTCAACGACACGCCCGAGTTCCGCCGCAACTACGGCGCGAACGAGTTCATGAACGCGCTGTACGCGCTCGACAGCGGGCACACCGGTCAGGGCGTGACCGTCGCCGTGGTCGACGATGGCGTGATGAACGTGAACGGTGAGCTCGACGGCCGCATCGACCAGACGCTGTCCAAGGACTTCGGCTATGTCGTGGCCGCCGACGGCACGCGAACGAAGCGGAATGAGCTAGGCAGCAGCGCGTCGGATCACGGCACGGCGGTCGCCAACATTATCGCGGCACGCATCAACGGCAACGCGACCGTCGGCTATGCCCCGTCCGCCACGATCGTCGCGCTGCGTGTCGCCGATCGGGACGAGAAAACGCAGGGCGAGATCCTGTCGCACACCGACGAAGCCATCCGCTATGCGGCGGACAAAGGCATCAAGATCGTCAGCAGCTCGCTGGTCGGTGGCAGCGCGAGCTGGACCTCGGCGACCGAGCGGCTGGCGACGACGGGCGGCCTGCTCGTCAACTCGACCGGCAATTTCAGCGGCGCCGATCCCTACAATGCGCAGTGGATCACCGCCGACAATCGCAAGGCGGTGCTGTTCGTCGGCGCGCTCAGCCCGGCGTTGAACAAGTACGAGATCGAGGCCTATTCCAACAAGGCCGGCACGATGAAGGACCGCACCGTCGTCGCGGTCGGCTCCAATGTCACGACGCTGGTCGACGGCACTGTCGGTGTCTTCTCCGGCACCAGCTCGGCAGCGCCGGTGGTGGCGGGACTCGCCGCGGACATCCTGTCGAAATGGTCGCAGCTGAGCGGCCAGCAGGCGGGCGACGTCATCCTTCAGACCGCCAGGGACATCGGTGCGCCGGGGCCGGACGAGGTGTTCGGCATGGGGCTGGTCGACTTCCAGGCGGCGCTGGCGCCGGTCAATCCGACGCTGTCGAACGGCAGCACTCAGACGAGCATCGCCACATCGGTGATGGTGGTGCCGAACGCGGTCGGCACCGCTGCGATCCAGACCGCACTGTCGCATGTCACGGTGCTCGACGCCTTTGGCCGCGACTTCACCGGCTCAATCGCCGCGCTGATCGTCCAGCCGCAGGTCATGGCTGACCACCGGATCGAGCGTCGCATCCAGCAGATGGGGCGACAAGCCAGCCTGTCGTTTGGCGGCTTCAGCGGCACGATGGGCTATACCAGCGTCCGCTTCGGTCCCGGACAGGATCAGGTCCGCGCCGCAGCGACGGCGGGGACCTTTGGCTACACCGATGGGACGACCGGGGTGCACGCGGCGTGGAACGGCGCCGACATGCTCCAGGCGGACGTGATGGGGCTGGCGCCCTTCGCCGATGGCGTGCTCGCCTATGTCCCGCAGGCCGGAACCAGTCTCGGCTTCGATCGGGCGGTCGGTGGAGGGCGGCTCGGGCTGACCATGGCGGCGGGACGCACCGCCGGCAGCGCCGCGCAGGCGATGACGCTGGGCTGGAGCCGGGGCGATCTCGATCTGCGTGCCTCGTTTATCGACGAGGACGGCACGCTGATGGGCATGCCGACCGGCGCTGGCGCGCTGCGGCTGGGACGCGGCGCCCGCACGGTGATGGTCGAGGTGCATCGCCGGATCGGCGTGACCGATGGCTGGACGCTGGAGGGATACGGGTCGCTGGGCGTTACCCGGTTGAAGATCGACGCCGCTTCGCTCGTCACCGGCGCGACCCCGATCCTCGGCAGCCGGATCGGTGTGCAGGCGACCGGCGCGGTGCCCGGCGGCCTACTGACGCTGGGGATCGCGCAGCCGCTCGCCATCGAGGCGGGCGCGGCGGAGCTGACCCTCGGGACGGGCTACGACCTTGCTACCCGCTCGGTGATGTACGGCGTCACCCGCGCGAGCCTTGCCGGGCAACGTCGCGTCCAGCTGACCGCCGGTTACGTCAGCCGCACCGCCATGCCGCTCCGCCTCGGCATCATGCACGACGTCACCGACGGCTCCGTCGCCGCGCTCGTCGGCTGGCACACCGGCTTCTGATCCGACCGATATCACAGGGAGAGAACCACATGCGCTTGACCATCGCGCTCGTCATCGGGCTGGCCGCCGTGCCTGCCACCGCGCAGCGGGCACCCATTACCAGGCTGCTCGACAAGGTGCCCAGTCTGCTGGGCAGCGGGCCGAAGCAGCCATCGATCACCATGCCCGCAACGCCGGTGATTGTCGGGCTGACCAAGGCTGCGGACCGCACCGTGGCGAGCGACCCGGCGACCTACGACCTGGGCGGCTTTCGCCTCGGCATGAGCGAAGCGGAAGCCGAGGCAGTCGCCAAGGGGCGTGGCCTCACCACCAGGACGGTGACGCGCTACGTCGATTTCGAGACGCAGGTGCGCAGCGCGATCAACATGCGCGGCGGTGCCGCCGGCGTGCCGACCAAGCGGGGTGTTCTGGGCGAAGCGACGCTCGTCGATGATGCCGGTGGACGGTACATGCTGAAAACGCTGGTCTGGCCGGACGGGGCACACCTGTCGTCGATCGTGTACCTCGCGCCGCAGGGTACGGCGGCAGCGGACTGGCGCCGGATGCTGGTCGAGAAGTGGGGTCGCCCGCGTGAAGAGCAGATGGGGGACACGTTCACAGCGCGCTGGGGCGGCGCCGGAAGTGGCTTCCGAGCCGCTGCGAATGTCGGCTCACGTGGCGGGACGATCGAGATCGCGCAGCCGGACGGATCGCGCCAGCAGCCGGGCCGGCTGGTCGAGCAGGCCGCTGACGCCTTCATCGCCGCTCGTGCCAAGAAGCCGACGCTGTGATGGGCGCGGTCGCGAAGAGAATGCGGACGAAGGGTATCGGTCCGCTTGTCGCAGCCGCCGCTCTTCTGGCGCTGACCGCCTGCGGTCAGGGTCCGGGTGATGCCGTTCGAGCCGCGACGGAGGCGGCCGGTCGCGGTCAGACCGCTGAGGCACTCGAGCGGATCGACCCGGAGATTAAGGCCACCGCCGGGATCTTCATCGCGCCCGCGCTGCAGGAGAAGGCCAAAAGGGCCAAGGCGAAGGGCGGGGTCACGTCGGTTACGGTCGGAAAGATCGAGCCAACCGACGCCGATCACGCCGTGGTGACCACCGTCACCCGCTTCGGCAATGGATCGGCGCAGACCGAGGCCGACAAGGTCCGCCGCGTCGATGGCAAGTGGTACATCACGATGTGAGGTCACCAACGATCGCTCCCAGCCGATGATGGCCGCGATGAACGCTTGGGCTATGTGGTAACGGGTATCTGCGAGAATGGAAGCGGTCGTGCGTGCTGGCAGCGGCGGGCTAAACAGCGCCTATCGGGGCTCGCCGCCGATCTGCCGGACGATGCCGTTCAGCGCGGCGGTGCAGCCCTGCGCACGGCCGATGTCGTGTTCCGTCCCGGCCGAGTTCCAGAACATGTCGAGCGGCCAGCGTTCGGGACAATGCGCGATTAGGCAGCGCAGCGCGAGGCGAACCTCGATCGTGTCGACCCTGCCCTTACCCGACCGGGCAGCGGCCGCGCGCAGGATGTGGAGCGACAGCTCGATAATGATCCGTTGGTGGCGCGACATGGCGGGTCAATGGAAGTCGCGCGACTTGATACGCACCACCTGCTCTGGGTCCATGCCGTTGGCATGAGGCGGCCAATAGCTGTCGCGCGGACCGGGACGCCACCCGGCATCGCCCCGGTCGGGTGATCCGGCATGGCGCACACCGTCGCCGCGCCCGGTGGCGTGCGGAAAGTCCATCTGCCCGACCTGGGCGAGGAGTGGACCATGGTCGATGATCCGATCGCAGATGACGTGGATCACCAACCCCTCGCGCTGGACCCGGCCTTTCATCCCGATCATCGCCGCCGACATGACGGTGCGGCGCTGCGCCTCGAACCGGTCGGGCCAGAGGATGCCATTGGCGATGCCGGTCTCGTCCTCGATGGTGATGAACAGCACGCCCTTGGCGCTGCCGGGCTTCTGGCGGACGAGGATGATCCCGGCGACCTCGACATGGCGGCCGTCCTTGATGTGGGCGAGGTCGGCGCAGCGGACGATACCGCGCCGGGTGAGGTCCTGCCGCAGGAAGGCGAGGGGATGGGCGCGCAGCGACAATTGCAGCGCGCGGTAATCCTCCACCACTTCGCGGCCCTCGGTCAGCGGGCGCAAGGATACGTCGGGCTCCAGCCCCTCCGGGCTGAACGAGGCTTCGCGCGAATCGGCGGCGGCGAACAGAGGCAGGGGGGCCTCGCCCAGGCCCTTCACCTTCCATAACCCCTGACGGCGATCCTCGCCCAGCGCATGGAAGGCATCCGCCTCGGCCAGCCGTTCGATCGCCGCGCGCGAGACGCCGGCGCGCCGCCATACTTCCTCCACCGACTGGAAGGGCGCATCCCCCCGCGCCGCGATGATCGCCGCCCCATGCGCGTTGGCGAGGCCGCGCACTTGGCGCAGGCCGAGCCGCACGGCGAGATAGCGGCCGGCGGTCGGCTCCAGCGTACAGTCCCAGCGGCTGGCGTTGATGCAGGCTGGTCGTACCTCGACGCCGTGCTCGCGCGCATCGCGGACCACCTGCGCTGGAGCGTAGAAGCCCATCGGCTGCGCGTTGAGCAGCGCCGTGCAGAATACGTCCGGGTGATGATGCTTCATCCAGCAACTTGCATAGGCGATCTTGGCGAAGCTGGCGGCGTGGCTCTCCGGGAAGCCGTAGGAACCGAAGCCCTCGATCTGCTTGAAGGTACGTTCCGCGAAGTCGCGGGGATAGCCGCGCGACACCATCCCCTGGACCAGCTTGTCGTAGAAGTGGCTGACCCCGCCGGTGAACTTGAACGTCGCCATGGCGCGGCGCAGCTGGTCGGCCTCCACGGCCGTGAACCCTGCACCGACAATGGCGACCTTCATCGCCTGTTCCTGGAACAGTGGCACGCCTAGCGTCTTCTCGAGCACCGCGCGCAGTTCGGGGCGCGGATAGTCGGGCTTCTCGCGTCCCTCGCGGCGGCGGAGGTACGGGTGGACCATGTCGCCCTGGATCGGGCCCGGGCGGACGATCGCGACCTCGATGACGAGGTCGTAGAAGCGCGCGGGCTTCATCCGCGGCAACATGCTCATCTGCGCGCGGGACTCGATCTGGAAGGTGCCGAGCGTGTCGGCCTTCTGGATCATCGCATAAACGTCGGGATCGTCGTCCTGCAGATCGTCCATGCCGATGCGCATGCCCTTGGCTTCCTCGAGCAGGTTGAAGGCGCGGTTCATGCAGCCGAGCATGCCGAGGCCGAGCACATCGACCTTCATGAACTTGAGCGCGTCGATATCGTCCTTGTCCCATTCGATCACTTGCCTGTCGACCATCGCGGCGGGCTCGATGGGGACGAGATCGTCGAGGCGGGTCTGGGTCAGCACGAAGCCGCCGGGATGCTGCGACAGGTGGCGCGGCACGCCGATCAGCTGGCGGGATAGTTCCAGCGCGAGGCGCAGGCGTCGGTCATCCATGTTGAGGCCGAGCTGGGTGACCTGCTTCTCGCCGACGCCCTCCTGGCTCCAGCCCCAGACCAGACCGGCGAGTGCCTTGGTCAGATCCTCGGGCAGGCCAAGCGCCTTGCCGACCTCGCGCACCGCTCCGCGGGCGCGGTAGCGGGTGACGACCGCGGTTAGCGCGGCATGGTTGCGCCCATAGGTGTCATAGATCCACTGGATGATCTCCTCGCGCCGTTCATGCTCGAAATCGACGTCGATGTCGGGCGGTTCGCGGCGTTCCCCGGCGACGAAGCGCTCGAAGAGCAGCTCATGCTTGATCGGGTCGATGCTGGTGATGCCGAGCATGAAGCAGACGCAGCTGTTGGCGGCCGATCCCCGACCCTGACACAGGATGCCGCGCCGCCGGCTCTCGGCGACGATGCTGTTCACGGTGAGGAAGTATGGCGCGTAGCCGAGTTCGCCGATCAGCCGCAGCTCGTGCGCGATCTGGTCGCGATAGGCTTGCGGCAGGCCGTCGGGGAACATCCGCGCGGCCGCATTCTCGGTCAGCTGTTCGAGCGCGCCTTGGGCGGTCAGCCCCTCGACCACGCACTCGTGCGGGTATTGGTAGCTGAGCTCACCAAGGTCGAAGGTGCAGGCGCGCGCGATCGCGGCGGTGGCGGCGATGGCGTCAGAGAAGGCGGCGAAGCGACGTTCCATCTCGGCCGGGGATTTGAGGTGCCGGTCGGCATGCCGCTCGCGCCGGTAGCCGAGCGCGTCGACCGTGCATTTCTCGCGGATCGCGGTAACGACGTCCTGCAACAGTCTCGCCTCGGGGGCGTGATAGAGGATGTCACCGAGCGCGACAGCGCGGACGCCCGCATTCCTGGCGAGTGCGGCGAGGTCGTGCAGGCGCAGCGCATCGTCGGGCCGGCGGCGGAAGGCGAGACCGCAATAGCCGCGTGCGCCGAAGGTCGTGCCCAGCTCGGCGAGATGCGCCGCGGTCACCGCATCCGCCTCGTCCGGCAGCAGGATCGCGACCAGCCCGTCGCTCCAAGCAACGACGTCCGACCAGCCGAGCGTGCAGCCGCCCTTGCCGGCGCGCGACTTGCCAAGGGTCAGCAGCCGGGTCAGCCGCGACCAGGCGGGCTTGTCGGTCGGGTAGAGCAGCAGCGCGCGGCCATCGTCGAGGTCGGCCCGCGCCCCCGCGATCATCCGCACGGCCGTGGCCTTCTGCGCCTCCCACGCCCGCACCAGCCCCGCTACGCTGCCGCGATCGACGATGCCGAGCGCCGAATGGCCTTGCAGCGCGGCGGCGGCGAACAGCTCGTCGGGGCTGGAGGCGCCGCGCAGGAACGAGAAATGGCTCGTCACCTGCAGCTCGACATAGGTCGTGGTGGGAGTGGTCATCAGCCGAACAGCCCGTGGAGGTACCAGCTGAGATCACCCGTCGCAGGCTCGACCCCGTCGCCGCGGCGGAACAGCCAGAAGCGCGCGCCGGTGTCGTCCTCGACCCGGAAGTAGTCGCGGACCGCCCAGACCTCGCCATCGCGCCGCCACCATTCGCCGTGGATGCGCTCGGGACCATCACCGGCGACCACGGCATGGACCCGCCCCCGCCAAGTGAAGCGGCGGGGCGGTGCGTCAGGAAGGAGCGCCAGCACGCCCACCAGCGGCTCGGGCCGGCGCAGCAGGCGGACGGGGCGCTTCCAAGCCGGCCAGCCGCTGGGGGCGGCGAGCGGTGATACGCGTCGCACCGCGCGCTCGGGCACGTCGCTCTCGACCGGTGCGGTCGTGAACAGTGCCTCCTGGCCGACCCGGCTGGCGATCTGGTCGACCAGCAGCGCAACGTCGGGCGGCGCATCGTCCCCCGCCAGAGTGGCGGCCAGCGTCGTCGCGCCGAGCGGATCGGTGCGCGGTGCGGCCAGCCACATCGCCTCGATCCCGTCGCCGGGGTCGATCCGCTCGATGCGCAGATGGAACAGCTGGGCGAGATGGCCTGCATCGCGGGTCGCGCGCGCGGTGCCGACGGACAGGTGCTGCGCGCTGCCGTCGATCCGCTCCAGCGTCAGGACCAACGCCCGCACGCCGCGTCCGCGCTCCAGCAATTGCCGGATCAGCGCAGCGAGCAGGTCGCCGATCACCTGCTCGATCGCCTCCGCCGTGCCGATCGGTTCGAGGAGGCGGAGCCGGGTGACGGGGACCTCCTGCGGCACCACCGGCACGATCGGCTCAGCCACGCGCCCCAGCGCCTCGTCGAGACGGCGGAGGCTGGCCATGCCGAGCCGCCGGGCGAGCGGCCCGCGGGGCAGCGGCAAGAGGTCGGCGATCCGGTCGAGTCCGAAGCGGGTGGCGGCGGCGACAGCCTCGGGCGTCAGGCGGAGCGCGGCGGGGCGCAGGGGGGCGAGCGCCTGCGCTTCCTGCCCGCCGGGGACCAGGTGCACGACGTCGCGGCCGAAACGGGTCAGCGCATGGGCCGTGCCCGGTGTACTCGCCACCGCCACGCGCGCGGTCAGCCCGAAGCGCCGGCAGAAGCGGATCAGCCGGTGGCAGAAGCGGGCCTCGCCGCCGTGCAGGTGCGCGACGCCGGTTAGATCCAGCCAGAGGCCGTCCTCGCCGCTGACGCAGGCGGTCGGCGTCCAGTGGCGTACGGCGTGCAGAGCCAGATCGTCCAGCAGCGCCGCATCCGCCGCCCGATCGGCGGGACGGATGTCGAGATCCGGTATCAGCGCGCGGGCCTGCGTCACCGCCATGCCGGGGGTCAAGCCCAGCGCCATGGCGGCCGGGCAGGCGGCGGCGATGACCTGGCGCTGGCCGATCGCTTCGGCGAGGATCATCGGCACATGGTGCATCACTGGCGGCGGCGCGGGCTGGCGCTGATCCGGCGCCACCGGTCGCTTGAACGGATGGTTCGCCGCCTCTGACCGGCGGCCGAGCTCGCGCATGGGGGGCCGCTGATGGAGCGGTAAGGCAGCCACCTGTTCCTCGACCGCCGCGCGCGTGGCCCCCTGCCGCGCCCAGCGCGCACCAGGACGCCAGCCGCCGCCGCGCGGCACCGAACAGGCGCCGGGGTCGTCGTCGACCGGCAGGATCGGCGCGGGCCTTGGCTCAGGCAGCGCGCGCGGCCGCTCCAGCCGCCGCAGTCGCTCGATCGCGAGATGCGGCAGGTAGAGCGAGGCGACCCGTGTCATCGCATGCCTCCAAGTCCATCGTGAAGCCCGGGCCACCGCGCTGTCGCGCCAGTTCGACCGTCCAGCGTCCCCGCCCTACGATATGCGGGGATATCGATGCAGAGGGCGCGCAGGCGATCCGCCACCTGGTCATCGCCGCCGACAGTTCGGTCAGTGGACAGACACCCTGTCGCCGCCAGCGGCGTGACAGCAGGGCAGGGGTGTTGCCCGTCATCGCCGCCAGTTGCAGCCGCCGCGTCGCGACCATGTCGGCGCGCTTCACCTCGCCGACGACCGCCGCGAGGCCGCCATGGCGAAGACCGTCCTCCATGACGGCCAGCACATCCTTGTCCTCGCGCACCTCGACGAAGAGCAGCGTTGCCGGGTTCAGCCCCGCCTGTTCGAGACCTGGCGCGTAGAGATCGAACCGGGTTAGCGCCCACAGCACACGGCGGCCGCTCCGCGCCGCCGCGCGCGCCGCGACGCCAACCGCGAACAGCGTGGCCGCCGCATCGTCGGTGAGCGTCGGCGTGGCTGATGTCAGTTCATGCAGGCCGCCCACCGCCAACCCGCCACCCGTCAGGCGGGCATCCATCGCCTCGATGCCGAAGGGCAGGACTTCGCCCTCGCCATCGCGCACGGCGCCCACCGCGTCGCGCAGACGCGTCAGGGCTTCGGGACAGGGGGCGGCGGAAGACATGATTGCTGCGACTCATTCGTTCGCTATATGTTCCGTCGATTCCACCGCCCGGTCAAGGCGTTACGGAAAGCGAATCGACGGTCGGATCGGGACAGGGTGGTGGCGGATCAGGGCAGTGAACATGGCAGGGCAGGGCCCGATCACGACCATATCGGCCGGCGTCTCCGCACGCTGGAGGAATGCGCCCTCCACAAGCGGACCCTGCGCCTGACCTGCCCGGCCTGCGACCATGTCCGCGTCCTCGACGCGGTGGCATTGTGGTGGCTGTTCCAGCGCCGCGGATGGGATGGCACGCTCGGGCTGGTGGGGCGACGGCTATGCTGCTCCGTCTGCCAGGCGGAGGGGCAGGTCCGGCGTCCGCGTCTGACGATCGGTCGCGACGCGCCGACGGGCGCACCCTTGCCATATCCGGATGCCGCGACGTGGAAGAGGCTTGTCTCGCGCTACCGGTCGTGATCGAAGGCAGGAATGTGCAACCTTTACAACATCAAGGTCGACCCTCGCAGCTATTTCGACGCAATGGCCGCGGCCGATGATGCCGCCAACGTCCTGGCAGTCGAGAAGGATTATGCCGCACCCGGCAAGCCCAGCTACGTCGTCCGGCTGGAGGACGGGGAGCGCGTACTGAGCACGATGCGCTGGGGCTTTCCAACGCGCAAACCGCGTAAGCGACCGGCGCGTGAGGGAGAATTGCCCTTCCTCTACGAATGGTGGACCAACGCCCGAAACATGCAGAGCAATATGTGGAGGCGGTGGCTGCTGAAGGCCCAGCATCGCTGCCTGGTGCCCTTCACGCGCTTTGCCGAACCCAAGGCCGTCGCTGACCGGCGGGCACCTGGCGACACCAACTGGTGGTTCACCGTCGAGGACCAGGCGGTCCCATGCTTTGCCGGACTGTGGAAGGTCGACCAGGACCATGACCGGGTCTATGCCTTCTGCACGACCGAGCCCAATCCGCTGGTCGCGCCCAAGCACCCCAAGGCGATGCCGGTCATCCTGCTCGCCGAGGACCAGGAGCGCTGGCTGACCGCCCCGGTCGCGGAGGCGCTGACGATGCTGAACGCCTATCCTTCGCAGCTGATGAGCGTCGCCTGACCATGGCCCGCAACCCCTATTATGACGGACCGCCGAGCGATCACTTCGACGGCACGCGCTTCTTCAACCCGGGGCAGGCCAGCACCGACCGGGGCCTGCGCGCGATGCTGCGCTGGAAGCTGGCGGGTGCCGCCGCCACGTGGCCGAAGTCGGTGCCGGTCGCCCTTGCAAAGCCCGAGGCGCGCGTGGCCGGCCTGTGCGTAACGATGGTCGGCCATGCGTCACTGCTGATCCAGGCGGCAGGGGTGAACATCCTCACCGATCCGGTCTGGTCGGAGCGGGCCAGCCCGTTCCGCCGCGTCGGGCCGAAGCGGGTGACCGCACCGGGGATCGCGTTCGAGGGTCTGCCGCCGATCGATGTCGTGCTGCTGAGCCATGCCCATTACGACCATCTCGATGTCGACACGCTGCTGCGCCTTCAGGCCGCGCATGATCCGCTGATGACGATGCCGCTCGGAAACGACGCGGTTGTCCGGGCAGCGGTGCCGGCAGCGCGCTGCATGACCGGCGACTGGTGGGACCGGCTTGACCTTGGCGGCGGCATCGCGACGACGCTGACCCCCCGCCAACCACTGGTCGAACCGCTGGACGAGCGACACGCGCATGACGCTGTGGAGCGGGCACCACCTGGAAACGCCTGCCGGGACGATCTGGTTCGTCGGCGATACGGGGTATGGCGACGGACGCATCTTTAGCGAGGTTCGCGAGCGTCTCGGCGCACCCGACGTCGCGCTGATACCGATCGGCGCCTATGCCCCGCGATGGTTCATGGCCGCACAGCATGTCGACCCGGCGGAGGCGGTGCGGATCTTCGCGGACGTTAACGCAGGCCACGCGCTTGGCATCCATTGGGGGACCTTCCAGCTGACCGACGAACCCCGCGAGGCGCCGGTCGAGGAATTGGCGGCGGCGCTGGACAACGCGCGCATTGTCCCGGACCGCTTCGTCGCCGCGGAAGCGGGCGGCGTCTACCGCTTCGGCTAGAGCATCTCCAAGGGCACGCGGCCTTCTGGGCGCGGAAACAATTCGTCGAGGTGAGCGAGCACCTCCGTATCGAGCGTCAGGTCGGCCGCCGCGCGGTTCTCCCGCACATGCGCGCTGCGCCCCGCCTTAGGGATGGCGATGATATCGCCCTGCGCCAGCAGCCAGGCGAGCGCCACCTGGGCCGGCGTCGCACCGAGTTCTTCGGCAAGCGTGCGTAATGCGGGATGAGCGACGAGGCGCCCTTGCTCGACCGGGCTGTAGGCCATGGTCGTAATGCCGCGCCCAGCAAGCCAGGGCAGCAGGTCGTGTTCGGGACCGCGCCGCGTCAGATTATAGAGGATCTGGTCGGTCGCGCACGCCGCACCGCCGCTGGCGACCAGTTCATCCATATCGTCGGTATCGAGATTGCTGACGCCCCAGCGCAGGATCTTGCCCGCCTCGACCAGCCGCTCCATCGCCTCCACGGTCTCGGCCAGCGGCACGCTGCCGCGCCAATGCAGCAGGTAGAGATCGAGCCGGTCGGTGCCGAGCCGCGCCAGACTGGCTTCGCAGGCGCGTGGAGGGCGATCACGTGATGCATTTTGCGGATAGGCCTTGCTGACCAAGAAGATCTCGTCGCGCCGCCCCTCAATCGCCTCGCCGACCAGCCTTTCGGACTCGCCATCGGCATACATCTCCGCGGTATCGATCAGCGTCAGGCCGAGATCGATGCCCTCCCGCAAGGCGGCGATCTCCTCCGCGCGTCGGCGGCGGTCCTCCGCCATCATCCAGGTGCCTTGGCCAAGCGCGCGGACGGCGGTGCCGTCGGGCAAGCGGATCGTCTTCATGGGGCCTCAACGTCCGATGGAAGTTTGCGAGCCGTTGCTAGCACTACTTTGGCAGAGTAGGGGAACTGGTGGAATCGTCGTTGATTCCGGTGGCATGAAGATGCTGACCGGGACGATGCGTGATGGTTGCGAGGGATAGCTGGCGGCAAGATCTGGAGACGTGGCTGGCGCCGTTTCTCGCCGAGCTGACGCACCCGGCGCAGCGGCGGATGTGTCCGACCTACATCGCCGGCCTGATCGGCCCGGGCGACCGCAAGAGCATCCAGCCGCTGGCGGCGCGAACGGAGGATGCCGGCTACGACCAGCTGCACCATTTCATCGCCAGCGGGACATGGGACGCAGCGCCGCTCGAGCGCCGGCTGCTGGCGGAGGCGGACCGGCTGGTCGGCGATGCGAAGGGCTTTCTCGTCATCGATGACACCGCGCTGCCGAAGAAGGGACGCGCCTCGGTCGGCGTGGCGCCGCAATATGCGTCGTCGCAGGGCAAGACCGCGAACTGCCAGTCGCTGGTGTCAGTGACGCTGGCATCGCGCGAGGTGCCGGTGATGGTGGGGCTGCGCCTGTTCCTGCCGGAGAACTGGACGAGCGATCCGGCACGTATGAAGCGTGCACGGGTGCCGGCCGGACGACAGGCCGCGATGAGCAAGCCCGAGATCGCCATCGCCGAGATCGACCGGGTGATGGCCGCGGGCGTTCGGTTCGGATGCGTGCTGGCCGATGCGGGATACGGCTCGGGAACGGCGTTCCGCCAGGCGCTGAGCGAGCGGGGATTGTCATGGGCGGTGGGCCTGTCATCCCGGCAGACCGTCTATGCACCCGATGTTGAACTGACCTTTCCGCAGGCTCAAGGCGGACGTCCGCGCAAATATCATATTCCTGACCGGGCGCCGGTATCGGTGGCCGACATGCTTGCCGACGAGCCGTGGCGCAAGGTCGCCTGGCGCCGCGGCACGAAGGGGCGGCTCACCTGCCTGTTCGCTGCCCGACGCGTCCGGATCGCCGAGGGCCATCGGCACCGCATGGCTGACAACCGTGTCCAGGCCATGCCCGGTGAGGAAGTCTGGCTGGTTGGCGAACGACGGTCGAGCGGCGAGCGCAAATACTACGTATCCAATCTCCCGCCCGATACGCCGCTGCGGCAGCTTGCCGCTGCCATCAAGGCGCGGTGGGTCTGCGAACAGGCCCACCAGCAGCTCAAGGAGGAACTGGGGCTCGACCATTTCGAAGGGCGATCATGGCCGGGGTTGCATCGACATGCCTTGATGACGATGCTCGCCTACGCCTTCCTGCAATCCCGCCGCCTCAAAGCTGCGGGACGGAAAAAAAAGAGTCGGAGGACCGCCCCCGCAACCAACCCTGCCTGCCATCCGGCAGGCGATCCTCGACTGGCTGGCACGACCACCGTCAATGCACTGCCCGCACTGTAATAAGCAGCTGATAACCGCCGACAAACCTACTCTGCCAAAGTAGTGCTAGACGGTTGCGCACGATCCAGGTTTCAGTGATCGCCGCGTGTTCCCAATTCGTTCCGAATGCCATAAGCTGGGCGGCATGGTCATGCGCAAGATCATCCACGTCGACATGGACGCCTTTTTCGCGTCGGTGGAGCAGCGAGACGATCCGACGCTTCGCGGCAAGCCGGTCGCGGTGGGGTCCGCCGCGGCGCGCGGTGTGGTCGCAGCGGCGAGCTACGAGGCGCGAACGTTCGGCGTGCGGTCGGCCCTGCCGTCGGTGACGGCGCTGCGCCGCTGTCCCGACCTGATCTTCGTGCGGCCGCGGTTCGAGGTCTATCGCGATGTCTCCCGCCAGATCCATGCGATCTTCGCGCGCTACACGGACCTGATCCAGCCGCTCTCGCTCGACGAAGCCTATCTCGACGTGACCGCCGACAAACAGGGGCTGGAAACGGCATGGCGCACCGCCAAGGCGATCCGCGCCGACATCCTTGCCGAGACGGGGCTGACCGCGTCGGCCGGCATTTCCTATAACAAGTTCCTCGCCAAGCTCGCCTCCGACCACCGCAAGCCCAATGGCCAGTTTGCGGTCACGCCTGAGATGGGCGGGGCCTGGGTCGAGACGCTGCCGGTCGACCGTTTCCACGGCGTCGGACCGGTCACGGCCGCGAAGATGAAGCGGCTGGGCATCGAGACGGGGGCTGACCTCAAGGCCAAGTCGCTGCCATTCCTCCAGCAGCATTTCGGCAGCTCGGCGGGATGGTACCACGCCATCGCGCGCGGGCAGGATGACCGACCGGTCAACCCCAACCGGGTCCGCAAGTCGTCCGGCTCGGAAACCACTTTCGACCGCGACCTGATCGAAGCCGCGGAGATCGAGGCCGGCGTGCTCAAGATGGCGGATGATGTCTGGGCTTGGTGCGAAGGCCGTCAGGCGTTCGGCCGAACGGTCACAGTGAAGGTCAAGTACGGCGACTTCCACCAGATCACGCGCCGACGAAGCCAGCCGATGGTCGTCGCGACGCGAGAGGCGCTGCACCGGGCGGCGCTCGAATTGATCCGATCGGTCCTGCCGACGCAGAAGGGCATTCGGCTGGTCGGCGTGACGGTATCCAACTTTGCCGAAGCGAGGGCCGTCGCGTCGGAGGAACTGCCAATCTTCGTAGAGGCGGCGGCGTGATGCTCGACCTGTTCGATGCGCCCGCTTTGCCCGGCCTCACCACCCGCCATGATCTGATCAGCCTCGCGGAAGAGCGGTTGCTGATCAATCGCATCGATGCGACCGATCTGGCTCCCTTCCGGTTTCAGGGCTGGACCGGCAAGCGGCTGACCACATCGTTTGGATGGAGCTACGATTTTGAGCTAGGGCGGCCCAAGGACGCCCCACTTATCCCGGACTGGCTACGGCCGTTTCGTGACCGGGCGGCCAGCTTTGCCGATCTCGACGCCGACGCCCTGATCCAGACGCTGTTGATCCGCTACGATCCCGGCGCAGGGATCGGCTGGCACCGCGACCGTCCGATCTATGGGCATGTCCTCGGCATTTCACTTGGCGAACCGGCCGTCATGCGTTTTCGAAAGCGGCGCGCCGACGGGTTCGATCGCGTCTCAGTGCCGCTCGATCCGCGCGCGGCCTATCACATGAGTGGGCCTGCCCGGTACGACTGGGAACACAGCATTGCTCCGTTAACGCGACCGCGCTGGTCGATCACGTTCCGGAGCGTCGCGGCGCGAACATGACGAGCGAGACACAGTAGTGCCAGTGCAGCTTTGCGATATCCATCGGTGATATGGGCAAGGCGTATCGGCTCGTATTCGCTCCAATAATATGCGCTGCCCGCTTGGCATCGGGCTATTATTGCCGTTCACGGTCGCAGCCTTGCTGACGTGCGATTAAGAACGAGCGTCGCGCTCACCGGATATGTGGGGACGGACCCGATCGACCGGCGACGCGCTGCACATATCGCCGGTTCTCGGCCGCCTGCGCCATCGCCTCCGCGAGCGTCGCCGGGGCGAGCCGGGCCAGTTCGGCCGCCGCCACCTTGTCGGCCAGAGCCATCGCCGCGCGCCGGTTGCGTTCGCCGACCGTGATGGTGCTGCCGGACCGCAGATTGGCGTCATGCGCCTCCCGCCAACTGACGACGACCGGGTGGGATGCGACGGGCGGCACGACCGGGGTGCTTACAGTCATGTCCGCCGCTGCGGGACGCTCAGCCTTCCGCGCCATTGACGCGGCTGGGGTTGGCGATGGTGCGGGCGACGTCGTAGGCTCGATCGGCGGACGTGGAGCTGCGGTCGCGGGCGGTGGCACGATGATGGGCGGCTCGGCGACCAGTGCCGTCCGCTTCTCCTGCGACTGGCGGATGCCCTCCAGCCGGCGCTGCGCGTTTTTCGACTGCAATGCCTCGGGGGTGACACCCAACCGCGCCGCATCAGTATCCCGCAGGATAATGCTGTCGTCCTGCCGGTGGACCGGGATATTCGCACGGGAAATCTCGTCGATCGCGCGGTGAACCTGCGGCGGCGCCTGCCGCGTCGCCGCCTGCTGCTCCAGACCCTTGTCCCGGGCGTTGCGCAGCCGGCCCTGCACGTCGGGATCGGCGATGTAACAGCGCAGCCCATCCTGAAGATCGCGCCCGTCATGCGCGAGCGTCCATTTGCCGCTGGGGTCGGCGGGGATGGTGAGGATGCCGGGCTCCGCTTTTACAGCCTCGACGAGCCTGCCGACCAACCGGTTCTGCCGATCGCGGATCCGGTCGAGCTCCTTCATCTGCTCCGCTGATGCCAAGTCGAGCATCCGGCGGTCCAGATCGCTGATCTTGAATGGTTCAGTCCGACCGTCGCGCCGCGTGATACGGCGACGGAGGGTTCGAATACGCGCCAACCAGTCGTCGACCTCGGCGTTGGCCAGGGCCTTCTCTGCAACCGGCCTTTTGACCGAAGGCGCGGAGGCCGATGCCGGCTCCGCCGTCCCGATCGGCGGGGGCACGGCATCGTCCACCGTCTGCTGCAGGCTGACTTCCTTTTTCGGAGGCGCGGGCATCATCGGGTGTTCGATCCCGGCGTTTTCGCGCCGCCAGATCGCCGTCTTTTGCATCATCTGGAATCCCCACTCGATCTGGTCGCGACCGATCTGGGCATGGTCTGCCAGCGACTGTGCGAATGCGACGTCGGGCGCGAGGGCCTTTTCGAGGTCGTCGAGATAGGCGTGCGCGTCCCGCTCGCGTTGCGTGAACGCCGCGTACCGGGGGTGAACCTCGGGGTTCTTGCCCTTCGACTGCAGCTTGTCGGCGAGGTCGTCGGCATGGCCGCGCATCTTCTCGGCGGTCTGTTCGGCATTGCTGCGCGCCATGGGATGCAGGATCGAGAGGATCACATCGGCGGTGCGCGCTTCCGCGCGCCGCCGCGCCAGTTCGCGCGCGAGGTCCGCGAGGAAAGTGGTTTCTTCCGGCCCTTCGGCGCATGTCCGACGCAGGTCGGCGACGCGTTCTTCGTCAGCCTTCTTGATCTCGTCGTGTTGCTTGAGCAACGCGACCATCCGCGCCCACCAGCCCTTGTGGGCGTTTTCGACATCCTTTGCGGGCGCGGCGCCACATGCCGCAATAAACGCGAGCCGGGGAGCGAGGTGCTCCTGCGGCTCGGCGTCGATCCCCATGTCCGCATAGGAGCGCGGATCGTAGCGCCGCGGCGCTCCGATCGCTTCCAGCTCCGCGTTCACCGCGTCGGCGAAGTGCCTTCGCATGTACATGGGCCAGTCCTTATGACGGACCTCGGCGCACTTTTTCTGGCGATGCGGATAGCTCCGTCGCCGGTTGCGCGACGCGGTTCGCTTCTCCTCCACGATGGCGAAATCCCATTGGCCGTCGATCCGCTCGCACGGACGGTCGTAATAAAGCAGATGGAAATGCCAGTTGCGCTCGTCGTTCGCGGCGGTCGGCGCGTGCAGTGCGATATAATAGCGCAGGCCTCGGCGAGCCAATTCGCTCCCCATTGCCTTCATGACCCTGCGGCATCCGTTGAGATCGAGATCCGCCGACAACTCGCCGGTGATCCGGCGCTGGACGATGCCGCCGCGGCCCTCGCGGAGGTGGACCAGTCCATCGGGATCATGCTCTTTCAACCAGCCGGCGCAATCGGTGATGTCGGCGTCCACCTGGAAGGGGTGCGTCCGGCTCTTCGAGCCCCCGTCCGTTCGTCCCGCCTTCTCGACCCGGTGGGCCTCCGGATCGGCCATGATCCGCTCGAGGGCGGTCATGAGCGCTGGCGGGATGTCGGGTTGCTGCATCATGGCGCGCAGTGCTTTCGGGTCGAATCGCTCGGCCAGGCAGATGCCGTCGGGATGGCCGCTGTCCTCATGGGCGAGCACGGTGGCGAAGAAGGCGCCGGCATCGCCCGGGATGTTGGTTTCGATCATCGCCGCGCCATCACCGCCGCGCGCGAGGGCTTCATCGCGCGCCACATAGCCGACATGCGCGACGGCGTCATGGACCTCGACCGGGACGGCGAGCGCGACGGCGTCTTCGCGCGTCACATAACCGACGTGGCCGACGGGATCGGCGGCCTCACCGTCATTGGTGCGGCATGCCCCATCCACCCCCTTGGTGATTTTCGTCAGCTTGAAGTGGAACGCTTGCCGCCCGTCCGGGGGTGCACAGTCGGCCGACCGGCGGACGGGGCCTATGAAAGCGTGCCGGCGGCAGACCGCGCGACTGACGAGCCGGCCGCTCAGCCGCGACCTGACGCTTCGGCTGGTCGATCGTCCGGCGTCGCTGCAGGCCCATGACGTCGGTCTCGCGCCCGGTGATATCGTCATCGGACATGCGCGAGCGGTATCGCCCGATGGCGGCACGTGCGCGGGCAGCCTCGTGCGAGTTCATCTCGGCCGGGGGTTCGAAGTCGAAGGCGAGCTGTGATGTCATGGTCGATAGTGTCCACCGGATACTATCGATGCACAATAGAAATTGTGCATGACATGTGTCTCCACGGTTTATAGGATGAACCGGAAGATTTACGGCTTATTGCCGCCACCGTCGATGACGACGGTGATTTTCGCGAAGCGACCGCTCGCCAGAGCTTTCCCTTTGTCGGGTGTGCCGCATACCCGACAAAGGTCTTGCGCAACTTGAATCATTCGGGGCTGTGTTCCCGAATAATGGGGTTAGAATTTGGCTCAATCACAGTTTCTGGGGAAAGCCGGATTGTGGTTTGGCAAGGATAGTGGGTGAATCCTTGACGACTGACCTTTGGCGAGACCGCTATCCGCCGATCGCAGGTTGCGGGACACCTGCGGACATGAATGGCAAGGTTCGGTTTACGATCCTTGCCTACAGTCGCGGCGCAGGCCGTCATGGCGGTGGCGACGACGCGAGGACCCGAATGCTGGATGATGACGCGCCCCTTTGGCGATTTGCGCCCGACACGCTGCTGAAGGCGCTGGTCCTCGCGTGCGAAGAGCACGGCGATCGGCTGGAGGCCAAGATCGACGCGCTGATCCAGCGGGGCGATCGTAAATCGGTCCGCCAGCCCTGGGGATCGAGCACCACCGCGAAGGCGCTCAAGGACCCGACGCCGATGATCTATCAGTTGCGGGGCGAACTGGAGGCTGAACTGCCCGCGACGCTGGGCAAGCTGCTGCGTCTGGCGCAGCTGGAGCAGCAGCGGCAGTATATCGAGCGGTCGGAGAAGGGCGGTTCACCGGCGGCGGAGCTGGCGACGGACCTGCCGGCGAGGATCAGGGCGGCGCTCGCCCGCGAGCGCAAGGCCGCCATGCCGGCGGCCGCGCTTTTCCATGCTGCATTCACGCGAGCGCGTGAAGCAGGGCTGGTCGAGCATGACGATGCACCGGCACCCCCGATGGCTGAGGAGACCGATGGCGTACCTGGCGCGCTGACGACGGGGTTCGTCCTGCCGCCAGCCGATTTCGAGAAGTCCGGTCGGCCGATCCCGCGCCCGTATTGGGATGCGGTCCGGGGCTTCCCCTTCCACTGCCCGCTCGAGCTGCCCATCGGCAACGGGACGGAATTCGAGTGGGAGGACGATCCCATGCCGCGATATGCGGCCTATGATGAGATGATCGCGCGCGACCCGAAATTCGCCTTCTGGGCGAATGAGGCGCGGCAGCGCTTCACCAACCTCTCGATGCATGTCCGGATGATGCGGGACACGCCACGCGATGCCGACGAGAAAATCTGGCAATGGGCCGACCGCACCTATGCACTGATCGCGGCGCAGACCGGCGCGGACCTGCCGGACCCGGACCTGTCGCGGCTGATCGACCACGATTACGACATCCTTCAGGATGACGAACGCTGCCGCATCTGGTGGCACTGGGCGGAGCGGCATTGGGCGATCACCGGCTACCTGTCCCAACGGCACGACTATCACTTGGCGGACGAGCCGTTCGACGACGACCTCATCAACGGCTGGCTTTTTCTGCTGGTCGGTCGGCACGTGACGGACGAATGGCTGCAACCCGCATGGCTGCGGGCGCGCCTCTTCGACTGGCGCGCACTCCCGCTGTTCGCCGCGCCCGTGCCCGCGGTTCGGTATCTGGTTCCCAGGACCGCGCTTGTGCCGGAGGAGGTTACACTTCCACCGGCACAATGAATTTACCCTGATCTATTCGCCTATCCTGCGAGAAGGCCCTGTCCATCAATGCCGACGTATAACCAGTGCCATCGAACCGGTTTCAATATAATCGTTTTCGACGCTAGGTTTTTCACCCACGATTTAGTCGGCGGGGAAGATGAGCTCACTTTTGGTTGACCAAGGGCGCAGCCTCAGTCCCGCGAAATTAAGGACATCAACAATCGGCGGGTCAATTCGAATCTTGGTTGAGGGAAGGTTGAAAGCCGCCGCCAAGGTCTTGATCATACGCTCGCCCGTGCCTCTTGCCGGAAGCGCCCGCGGATCCCAGCCATCTTCGTCCGGCTCACTTGGCTCCGTTACTCGCGTGCCTGCGACACGCAACTCTCGGGGGCGGCCGTCCGCGTCGAACGCCACTTCGAACACGGCTTCATTACGAGGGCCGCCGGGATAAACAATGAAATGCTCGGCTGCGGGCGCGAGTAGGTCGTGGATCCATGTTGTAACCGCTTCGAACTCGGGCTGAGCGGCGAGGGTCAACATGATCTCGATCATTTGATCCTTTGGATTCGCGCGCAACTGCCCGTCGGGATCGAAATAGGTTTCGAACACGGCGCCAGCAAATAGGATCGCGAAGTTGCCACCGCCGTAATGCGCATCCTGGTTCGCCAGTACCGGCAGAAAGTCGGCTGCGCGCCAAGCGTTGCCACACGCTGCTTGATAGAGGTTGCGTCCGAGAATGAAGCGTTGCAAATCCGACGTTGCCGGATCGATCACCGCTTCGGGCAACTCGAGCACGGCGGGGTTCTGGACGTACCAGTTGTGGGTCCGCAACGCCGTAATGATCTGATCTGTCTCGGCACGACCCTGCGGATCCCCCTGATAGTTCCGATCGGCTAACGCCGCCGCGGGAAGTGCAACTAGTCGCGCTGCAAGTCCTTGTGGAGCCAAAGGGAGCTCCAATCCTTCATTCCGGTCGGCGACATCTTCGAGAGGTCTAGCCCCATCCTCTTCGATCGGCTCAAGTACAGGCGCTGCGATTGCATCATCGCCTTTCGCGCCGGGCTCATCGACTTCAGCGACCTGTTCGACTTCATCTACCGCAGCGATGCTATTCGCAGCTGGCTCCTCTGCCTCGGCATCTTCGATCTGGATGGCGCGCGCCAGTTCCTTGAACCCTCCGCCGGCATCCTGCTGGCTAAAGGCAGATACTAATTGCATAATCGATACGACGAACAGGCGCTCCACGCCGGCCTCGACGTTGATTTCGAAGGAAAGGATCGGCTGCGGGCAGGTATATCGCGCGCCCTTCGCACCGTTCTTCGCAACCTTTTGGCTGTAACCGACGTACTGGTCGGGGACGTGGATCCAGTCGCGCTTTGCATCATGGCTGACGATCACGACGGTCTTGATCGCCGTGTCGCTGCGCGCATGATCGACTACACTGCGCCAGAACACGAAGTCACCAAACCTATTGGCGCCCGAATGTCCGGTAGCTTCAGCGCGCACGCCGCCCTTTCCGCGATCCTCATATCCCGGCGGCAATCGGCCCTCACAACGCGCAACGAATTCGTCACGTAATCCTGCCAGCGCGGGCAGGGGCTGTTTGAGCGCGTGGGCTTTGAAGAAGGGTGCGAGTTCGGCGTCGATCTGGGCGATTTCGCCTGCCTTGTTAAGCGGGTGCGTGACCTTGAGCAGTTCCGCGCTGGCATCCGCCAGCGCCTTAAAATAATCCTCCTGGGTGCCCCAAACGGTGCCACCGGCGAACTTATCGTCAACAAACAGATGTGCATTGGCTTGGATAAGGTCGATCGCGTTGCGCAGCCTGGCATGTTGATCAAGTAGCGGGAACAGCACCTGAGGTGATTTGCGGTGCTTGTTGAGCTCGTGGAGCGACCACATCGGAATGTGTGAACGCTCGCGCAGAGGTTCCGCATCAAGAAAATTCACGAACTCGGCACGAGCCTTAGGACGAATTCTATATAGCCAGACCAGCGCGGAGGTGTCGAGATAGAGGCCAGCGGCCTCGGTCGCTGTAAGCGCCTCGACTAAGGCCTTGTCCTGCTCCTCGCGGTCGAATGGCTCGGGAATGATGTCCATTATCGGCCTGTGCCGTAACAAATTGGCAATGGTCAACTGCTGTTAAAACCGGAGCGGTGTGAACTCGGTCCTGCGTTGACGATCACCTGGAAGGTCGACCTGAAGGGATGGTCGTGAGTGCGTCGTGCCTCAAAGGACGTCTGATGGAAGAACCCGCGCGCCTTCCCGAGGCTCGAATGAGTGTCGGGCTTCGGGAAGGCGGTAGGTGATCAACACTGCTGCAAGGTCGGATTTTTCTCACCGCTGCGGCAGCATCGCCATCTCGCGTGCGGCGTACCGTGCGCCGCGCACGCCACTCAGCGCGTCGGCGATCTGGATGCTATCTTCGGGCGTCAGCGTGATGTCGACCGCGGCGATATTGTCGTCGAGGTTAGCGATCTTGCGCGAACCGGGGATGGGGACGATATCGTACCCTTGCGCCAGCACCCAGGCGAGGGCGATTTGCGCTGCGGTCACGCCCTTGTCGTCGGCGATTGCGCGCAGGCGATCGACCAGCTTCAGGTTCGCCTCCAGATTGGCCTCGTCGAAGCGCGGCAGCGTGCTGCGGAAGTCGTTGGCCTCGAGGTCGGCCTTGCTGCGGATCTTGCCTGACAGGAAACCGCGCCCCAGCGGGCTGTACGGCACCAGCCGGATGCCGAGTTCGCGGCAGGTCGCCAGCATCTCGTCCTCGACATAGCGTTCCCAGAGCGAGTATTCGCTCTGCAACGCGGTGATCGGATGCACCGCATGCGCGCGGCGGAGCTGGTCGGCGGTGACTTCGGAGAGGCCTAGGAAGCGCGCCTTGCCCGCCTGCACCAAGTCGGCCATCGCGCCGACCGACTCCTCGATCGGCGTCTTCGGATCGGGGCGGTGCAGGTAGAACAGGTCGATCACGTCGGTGCCCAGCCGTCGCAGCGATCCCTCAATCGCGCGGCGGGCATTGGCGGGCGTGCCGTCGGCGCCGCGCATCCGCTCGAACCCCGTCGCGCCTTCGGGTGCGATGTCGAAGCCGAACTTGGTGGCGATCACGACCTTGTCGCGCACCGCCTTCAGCCCGCGCCCGACGATCTCCTCATTCTCGTAAGGGCCATAGACTTCGGCGGTGTCGAAGAGGGTGATGCCGCGCTCGACCGCATGGTGCAGCGTGGCGATCGACGCCGCCTCGTCCTGCCCGCCATAAGCGGCAGTGAAGCCCATGCAGCCGAGGCCGATCGCCGAAACCTCAAGCTCGCCCAGTTTGCGGTGTTGCATCGTCGTTGCTCCTCTTTCGATGGCCGCGACGATAGTGGCACCGCTTTATTGTGCGGATTAGATACCCTATATGGAACACGCCGTTCGATGAGGTGAGACAATGGATCGTGAGCGGCTGGCGCGCCTCAGCATCTTTGCCGCGGTGGCACGGGCGGGTGGATTTCGTGCGGCGGCCAGGACCTTGGGAATGTCGCCATCGGCGGTGAGCCATGCGGTCGCCGAGCTGGAGGCGACACTCGGCATCCGCTTGCTCAACCGTTCGACGCGCAGCCTGGCCTTGACCGATGCCGGGCGGGCGTTGCTCGACCGCGTCGGCCCCGCGCTCGGCGAGATCGACGCCGCCGTCGCGGATGTCCGCGACACCGATGCCGCGCCGGCCGGCCCGGTGCGGATCACGCTGACGCCGCTGTCGGCCCATGCGCTGTTCGCGCCGCATCTCGCCGCGTTCGTCGATGCCTATCCGGGCATCACGCTCGATCTGGTGATCGACGACCGGTTCGTCGACACGGTGGCGGAAGGCTATGACCTCGGGGTGCGGCTGGGCGAGACGCTACGTCCCGACATGATCGCGACGCGGATCGGCGGTCCGTTGCGGATGGCGGCGGTGGCATCGCCGGCCTATCTCGCGCGGTACGGGCGACCGACGACCCTGGAAGAGCTGGCGGATCACCGCTGCCTGCACCGTCGGCTGGGCGGCGGCATCTATCGCTGGGAGGTGACGCGCGAGGGCGCGGACCTGACGCTCGACGCACTGCCGCAGACGCTGATCGTCAACGACGACGCGCTGTTGCGGCGCGCGGTGTGCGACGGCGCGGGGATCGCGTTCATGATTGAGAGCGTGATCGCCGACGACCTGGCGGCGGGGCGGCTGGTCGAGCTGTTCCCCGAACATTGCCCGCCCTTCCCGGGCTTCTTCATCTATCATGCGAGCCGACGCCAGGTGCGCCCGTCGGTGCGCGCGACGATCGATTTCTTCGTGGCCGCCAACCGCGTCGGCCGCGTCACGCCCTCCGGCGATTGAGCGCGCGGACCGGCACGAGCGTGGTGGCAGCGACAACTAGCAGGACCAGAGCGAACCACGGCAGCGCGCCAGCTCGCACCTGATCGAGAACCAAGCCTCCGCCGACCGCGCCGCCGGCGATGGCGAGGTTCCATGCCGTGACGATCATCGCCTGCGCGACATCGGCCGCGCTGCCCGCCGCGCGGGCCGATGCGGTCTGGAACAGCGTCGCCGCGCCCCCGAATCCAAGTCCCCAGGCCAGCACGGCGGCATAGATGAGCGTCACGGACGAACTGGTCCCCAGCATCGCCGCGGCGATCGCGAACAGGGTGACGCAGATCGCCGTCAGCAGGCGCAGATGCCCGTCGATCAGCAGGCCCGTCACAACGATGCTGACCAATCCCGCCACGCCGAAGGCGAGCAGGACCAGGTCCGTCCGGCTCGCGAGATCGGCCTCGGCCAACAGCGGGGCGATATAGGTGTAGAGGATATTGTGGGCGAGGACGAAGCTGAGGGTGAGCAGCAGCACCGGCCGGACCCCCGGCAGCACGAAGACTTGCCGCAACGAGGGCCGGTGCGCGGCCTCTTCTCCGGGAAAGTCCGGCAGTCGCAGCGCCATCCATGCCGCCAGCAGGATCGCGATGCCGCTCAGCGTCGCGAAGGCGATGCGCCAGCCGGCAAGGGTGCCGAGCATCGTACCGGCCGGAATGCCGATGGAGAGCGCGACCGGCGTTCCCGCCATCGCGATCGCCATGGCGCGACCCGCGAGCCGCTCGGGGGCTAGGCGGATAGCGTAGCCCGCCAGCAGCGCCCAGAGCAGTCCTGCCGACACACCGCCGACGAACCGTGCGGCGAGCGACACCATGAAGCTGCCCGTCATCGCGGTCACGCCGTTCGCAAGGGCGAAGCCGATGATCGCCGCCAGCAACAACGGCCTGCGTCGACAAGTGCGCGTCGCCGCCGTCAGCGGGATCGCTGCAATCAGTGAGCCGAACGCATAGACGCTGACCCATTGGCCCGCGAGTGCCTCGCCGACGTCGAGGCCATTGCCGATCTGCGGCAGGAGGCCGGCGGGCAGAGCCTCGGTCAGGATCGTAACGAAACCGGCGGTCGCCAGCGCCAGAAGGCCGCCGAGTTGCAGTCGCTCGGGGACAGTGTTCACGGTGCAACCTTGGGCAGCACGAGGTCACCGACGGTGTAGGTGTGGAATTCGCTCGTCGACACCGCATCCAGCTTCTCGAACTTTTCGCGGAACAGCGGGTCCGAGAAGAAGAGCTCCACATCGCCCGCGTCGCTGATCGCCTCGATATTCACGACCGTTAGGCCATCGGTGCTCTTGGCGAGGCTGCTCCACAGAAAGCCCGGCTTTCGCTCGGCAACATAGTGGACGACATCCCGGATGATCGCGAAGGCTTCATCCTGCTTGCCGGCATGGGCATGAATGACGTTGACGATGAAGGTGGTCGAAACCGGGGAGCGGGTAAAGCTGGCCGTCATAACGATCTCCGCATGGATACCGGGCCTTGTTAGCCCCGCGCCGACTCCGGAGAAACGGGCCCGTGTTCCGGTGACTCCGGAACATGTTTCCAGTAAAGGGTGGTGATGGACCGCTTCGTTGCCATGGAAGCCTTCGTGCAGGCGGCCGAGACCGGCAGCTTCGTTGGCGCCGGCCGCAAGCTTGGTTCGACGGCTTCGGCGGTCGGCAAGGCGGTTGCGCGCCTCGAGGACGAACTTCAGGTGCGGCTCTTCCACCGCAATACACGCAACATGGCGCTGACCGAGGAAGGACGAATGTTCTTCGAGCGCAGCCTGCGCATGATCGCGGAAATGGAAGCGGCGCAGGCCGAACTGGCGCAGACCCGGATTGTACCGCGGGGACGGTTGCGCGTCAGCCTGCCGCTGGTGGCGATGTTACTGACACCCGTCCTTTCGGCCTTCATGGATGCTTATCCCGACGTCCGGCTCGACCTCGACTTCAGCGATCGACTCGTGGATCTGATCGAGGAAGGCTTTGATGCGGTCATTCGTACCGGCCAGCCGTCCGACAGCAGGCTGATGAGCCGCAATCTTGGGCGCTTCCGGCTACGCATCGTCGCGGCGCCGGCTTATCTCGCCCGGCATGGTACGCCAGCCGCGCCCGAAGATTTGAGCACACATCGTTGCCTGCGCCAGCGCTCGCCCACGACCGGCAAGCTGCGCCCCTGGCCACTCGATATGGATAGGCGATCACTCCCCGAAACAATGAGCGCGACGGCGGTCGACCCGCTGATCCATCTCACGGTTGCCGGTCATGGTATCGCCTGCCTACCGCCCTTCGCCGTGCGCGAGGAGATCGCCGACGGTCGATTGGCCGCGGTGCTAGACACGCATGTGCGGGACACGGACCAGTTCAACGTCCTGTGGCCGGAAAGCCGCCAAGTCACGCCCAAGCTGCGATGCTTCATCGACTTCATGGCGGCTAATCTGAACCCTGGCAGGGAGAACTGAGCGGGCACGTTCCAGCCTAGGTATGGGAGCCGTCCCGATCCGGTTGTTCACAGACGTAATCCCGTCACGCCCATGCGATCGCGATAGCGCGCGACACGTGCCCGTGCGCAATGGACGACCGCATCCCAGTTGACGCTGGGGAACTCAAGCCGATCCATATCCTCCTTCAGGATATCGATGGGTACGCCCTGTCCATAGCGTTGGCCGGAAGTGGCGGGCGCATGACCAGCAGCCTGATCGAGATTGCGGTCTGGTATGCGGCGGCGACGGCCTTCGCGCTTCATGCTGTGCCTGGTCGAGTAGAACGCCTTGTCCGTATCGGTGATCCCCAGCCGACGCAGCTCGTCGTTGATGGTGCGCGAAAGGTAGGTGTAGCGATTGCCGTACTTGGCGGGCTTCAGATCGTCGAAAAGCCAGGGCGCGCGACGTGCCTGCTGGACGGCGACGAAGTCGAGAAAGCCGCCCTCCAGAACGATCCAATGCAGCGGAACGTCGCGCTGCGATTGCAGCGTCTTGAGGCGACGACGGGCTTGCGGTGTGCCATCCTCGTTTTGCTGCGCATGGCGATCGGCGCGGAACCGCATGATCCAGTCGCCTTCTTCCTGCACGATTTCGTGTGGCTTGAGCTGGCAGTGCTCGCCTGGGCGAGAGCCGTGGAAGGGCGCAAGGAACAGGATCCAGAACATGGTGTCCGAGCAGGCGTCCGGATCGGTCATCAACCGGGAGTTGTAGATGAGCGCCATCTCACGGTCGTTGAAGTGGTCGCGTTCGGTGCCGGTATGGCGGGCGCCTTCGACGGTGATGCCCTCGGCGACGTTGACCGGAACCCACTCATATTCCTTCGCGACCGACAGGAGCGCCTTGATCGCCGCGACATGTTTGCCGACCGAGGGAGGGGACAGTTTGGGCAGTTTTTGCGCAGCAGCTATTTTGATCTGCTCTCGGGCGGGCAGCGCCTTGATGCTCTTCTTCACCCGCGACGGCAAGTTGGCGCACAGGTCGCGATATGTGCGGACATCCTTGGCCGTGATTGAAGGCACAGGCTTGGTGCCGATCAGATCCTCGAAGCGGCGCACGGCGAGCAGCCATTCGTCGGCGGATTTCAGCGCTTCGTCTTCGGCAAGGTTATGCTTTGCACGCCATTGAGCGTAAAGCGCGCGAAGCGACCGATCCGGGGCGTCTCCGGCTTCCGGGGCGGGGGTGCTCTGCTCGGTCAGATAGGAGCCCATCGCGGTCGCCATGGGATTGAGCACAAGGTCGGCATCTTCGGGCCAGTGCATGAAGCGGTGCTCGGCCAGGTGTCGCAGCACCCGCTCGACGATCGCGTCGAATAACGCCCCGCGGGTGATCAAGGTCATGCCTGCAGCATGGGCCACCAGTTGCGCTTCGAACGCGGCGGCCTTCCAGTCGCGGGCGGCGAGCAGGCCGCGCGCAACCTCGCGGAACGCCGCGCCCTGATAGCTCGGCTGACCCTCGAATGCTTCGATCTGCGCAGAGGCCAGCTTGCGATGATCGAGCGTCTGGAACGCCGATCCGGCTTCGGGCGGCAGGTCAGGCGCGAATTCCGGCGTATCGTCTTCCGCATCCGGGTCGATCGCGCTGAAGCGTTGCCGCTGCGCCGCCGCCGCGTGCTTTCCGCCCCAGCCCAGCCTCACGCGGAAGCTCAGGACCTTCAATATCGCATAGGTCACGTTGTCGAGACCACGCGCCATATCGAAGTTGAGGCCGATCGACGCCTGATGGACGATATTGGAGCGGGCGAGGGCGGTCATGCCGCGCGCGACGATTTCGTCCGCCCGGTCGCCGACCGACGCGGCCTCCTGCACATCGAGCCCGGCCATATAGCGGCGGATTTCCGCCAGCTTCTCGGCATGGCGCAGGCGCGCCTCACTCTCGTCGCTGGTTTCGAGGGAATACTTCCATTCGCGTTTGCCCGCGGCAGCGCGATAGCGTTCCGGCACGACCATGCGGAACCACCACATTCTCGACTTGGGATGACGGTACAACCCAGCCACTCGAACCCTCATTTGTACCACCCTTTTGTACCACCGGGTGGGCTGAGCGTCGATAGATTGTACCTAAATCCGCCAATTTCCGCCAAAAAGGTCGGGAAATGGTGACCCCTACGGGAATCGAACCCGTGTTTCAGCCGTGAAAGGGCCGCGTCCTAACCGCTAGACGAAGGGGCCGCCGGGTGGCGTGGAGGGGCCTCTAAGGGAGGGGGTAGGAACGGTCAAGGGCTTGTTTTCAATTCCGTTTCAATCAGCCCAGGCGGCGTCCTCGACATGGAGTTCGGCGACGTCGCGGCCCGACCAGTCATCCACTTTGGCACGTCCGGCCAGCCAGAGGCGGCGGGTGCTGCCCGCACCCAGGAGGGCTTGGCCGAGTGCCGTGTCGGCGTGGCGGAAGGCCATGGCTTTCAGGCTGCGCCCGTCGGGGCCCGCCACGATCGCGCGGACATGGTTGGTGCCGACCAGATCGGCGCGGATGACCCGGAAGGGGCCCGCCGCCACGCGGGGGGCGGGCCAGCCCATGCCATAGGGCCCACCGGCCTCCATCGCACCCACCAGCGCGGGGTTCACGCCGCCGGGTGCCAGCACGGCGTCGAGCAGCAGCGCGCGACCGGCGCTGGCCTGTACGACGGCGGCGGCGAGGCGGTCTTCCAGGAAATCGGCGAGTTCGGCGATCCGTCCCGCCTCGACCGTCAAGCCCGCCGCCATCGCATGGCCGCCGCCCGCGATCAGCAGGCCGTGTTCCTTGGCCGCCAGGATCGCCGCGCCTAGGTCGACGCCGCTGATCGAGCGGCCCGAGCCCTTGCCGATGCCGTTCTCGTCCACCGCGATGACGATGGCGGGGCGGTCGAGCTTTTCCTTCAGCCGCCCGGCGACGATGCCGATGACGCCGGGATGCCAGCCTTCGCCCGACACGATGGCGACCTGACGGACGCGATCGACGCCGGTTTCCGCGATGGCTTGTACCCCCGCCTCGATCGCGCGGCGTTCGTCGTTGAAATGGTTGAGTTCCTCCGCGATCGCGCGCGCTTCGGCCGGGTCGTCGGTGGTCAGCAGCCTTACGCCCAGATCGGCCCGCCCGACGCGCCCGCCCGCATTGATGCGGGGACCGAGCGCAAAGCCCAGATCGGTGCAGGTCGGCGCGCGGGTCAGCCGGGCCGCCTCGGTCAGCGCGGCCAGGCCGATATTGCGCCGCTGCGCCATGACCTTCAGCCCCTGCGCCACGAAGGCACGGTTGAGGCCCCGCAAGGGGGCGACGTCCGCCACCGTGCCCAGCGCCACCAGATCGAGCAGGTCGAGCAGCCGGGGCTCGGCCCGGTCGGCGAAGAAGCCGCGTGTCCGCAGCGTCCGGATCAGCGCCGCACCCAGCAGGAAGCACACGCCCACCGCCGCGAGATGGCCGTGCGCGGCCCCCTCCGCCTCGTCCAGCCGATTGGGGTTCACCACCGCATGGGCGAGGGGCAGTTCGGTGGCGCATTTATGGTGATCGACCACCATCACCTCGATCCCGGCGGCATGGGCGGCGGCCAGCGGCTCGAAGGCCTGCGCGCCGCAATCCACGGTGACGATCAGCGTCGCCCCCTCCGCCTGCAATCGCAGCAGCGCGGCCTCGGTCGGGCCATAGCCCTCGGTCATCCGGTCGGGGATATAGGCGCGCGGAGACAGCCCGAGGTCGCGGAGCAGCCGGACCATCACCGCGGCCGAGGTCGCACCGTCCACGTCATAATCGCCGAAGATCGCCACCGCCTCACGCGCGATCACCGCATCGGCGAGCCGCTGGGCGGCGCGGTCCATGTCGCGGAAGATCGAGGGGTCGGGCATGAACCCCCGGATCGAGGGCGTGCGGTGCGCCTCGACCGCATCGGGGGGGCAGCCGCGCGCAAGAAGAAGCTGCGCGACCAGATCGTCATGCCCCATGCCGTCGCGCGCATCGGCGGCGAGCGCACGCCAGCGCCAGGGCTGGCCCAGGATCGATTGGGCGATGCCGAGAACCTCGGTCATGGGCGGATCACGAAATGCGGGAACGTCACGCGAACGCCATGCCATGCGGGGTAGAGTCGCGACAAGGGGGGAGGCCGCGCCGGGCGGCGGCCGTCAGCTGACCCAGTTTCCTTCGCGAAACCATTTGGTGATGACGTATTTGGTGCCCTCGACCACCGGCATCCCTTCGTGAAGGGTCATCTCATTGGGGCTGCCGTCCAGCTTCATATTGTTCCAGGCGAGCAGCAGGCCCCGGCGCGGGGCTACGCGGATGCCCGCCTGGGGAAACCAGGTCGCGCCGCCTTCGGGCACGTCGTTGAGATAGATCATCGCGGTCCAGGTCCGCTGTCCGCCATGGACGCGCACCTTTTCCCAATAGCTTTCGCTTTCGTGGAAATAATCATGGTGCGCGCGGAACTGCTGGCCGGGGGCATAGCGCTGTCCCTGCATCGTCTCGCCCTGTTCGGGGGAAATGCCGAGCAGCGCGGCGATCGACTCGTCGATCGGCTGAACATCCGGCGACCAGCGCGCCATGTCGCAGCTTTCCGAGGTGCGGAAGCCGTAATCGGGCCGATCGGACAACAGCGTCGAGGGGCGCCGATTGGAATCGATCATCGCCATCAGCTTATCGCACTGATCGGGCGTCAGAAAGTCGGGCTGGTAATAGATTTGCGCCGTATCGGTCGTCACGCGGGTGACCGCGGGATTGGCATCGAGATGCTGAGCGACACTCACCCCGAACTGCGCGCGCAAGGGGGAGGCGGCGGGGTTGCCCTTGGGCTTCCTCGAGAAGAACGACATGGAACGGGGTGTGCGACGATGCGCGGACAAAGGCAAGGGGGAGGGGCGCGCCGATCCCCCTCCCACACGCCATCACCAGAAGATGTCGTACACCACGTCGACGACCAGCCCGCTGCGCAGGTCGACCAGGATCGCGTCGTTATAGTAACGGACCCAGCGATAGGAGCCATAGGCGGGCGGCAGGCGATAGGCATAGGGATCGTCCAGCCAATAGCTTTGGCCGAAGAAAACCGGGTCGATGATCACCCCGCTGGAAAAACGCTGATAATCATAGTCGCGGAAAGGCGAGTAATAGCGGGGCAGGTGATAGGCGCCCCGGTTCAGCGATCGCCATTGCATCCAGTCATAGCGACGGTCGCGGCGCCAGCCGCGATTCCACTGTTCCGCCCAGGCGCGCCGCTCGGCAAAGCCATAGGCTTGGTCGGAATGATCGCGCCAGTCGCCATAGCTGCGCTGCCAGCGATCGCGGTCCTCGCGCTGGCGACGTTGTTGGTCGCGCCAGCGCTGGTCCTGTCCCGGATCGCGGGCCGGACCGGCCCCCGGACCGCCCCCCGGAACACCCCATCGCGGGCCACGGTCGTCGCGCCAGCCGCCGCGATCGATCCGCACGCCGCCGGGGCCGCGATCGGGGCGGGTCTGGTCCGGCGCGGGGCCGGGACGGGGGCCGCCTGCGAAACCGCCGCGATTGCCCCAGTCGCCACGATCGCTTGGCCTGGGAGGTGCGACCGGTTGGGGCCCGGGTTGAGGGGCGCGCGGTGCCTCCGCATGGTCGGGGCGGAAGGCGGGGCGGTTCTCCGGAAAGTTCTCGCGATTGTGGAAGATCGGGCGGCCTTCGCTGCGTTGCAGACGACCGGCAGGGCCGCCGGGGCCACCGGGCCTCGGTCCGCCTTCGGGCCGACCGCGTGGACCCTGATCGATCATTTGCTGCGCCGCCGCCATGGCGGGCATTGCACCCGCAACCATCGCCGTCGCCGCCAGCAGTGCCGCCATCCAACGCCTGTTCATCGTCCTCAACCCCATGTGTCGGCGCACGAGCCGACCCCGATCATAGGACGAACTCTGCCCCATCCGCGTTGAGCGGATGCTGAACCCCTTTGTCAGCTTGGCGAAAGAATTGGGTAGCGGTCCTCATGGTTCTTCGCGCGGGCCCTGGCCCGGGACCAGTGCGGGGACGGCGCGGGCGGCATCGGCGGGATCGGTGCCGGGCAGGGGAGCGGCGGGAATCGTCTCCTCGCCGCGCGCGGCCCGGGCGGCGCGCTGGATCGCCTCGACCAGCCGGGGATAGATGCCGCAGCGGCAGATATTGGTGATGCTCGAGCGGATCACCTCTTCCGAGGGGTCGGGGTTGCGCTGGATCAGCGTGGCGGCGGCCATCACCATGCCGGGTATGCAATAGCCGCACTGGCCGACATTGGCCGCCAGGAACGCCTGCTGGACGGGATGCGATCGGTCGCGCGACAGCCCCTCGATGGTGGTGACGACGCTGCCCTCGATCCGCCCGATCGGGACCTGGCAACTGCGCACCGCGCGTCCGTCGACATCGACCGTGCATGCGCCGCAATCGCCGGTGCCACAGCCATATTTGGTGCCCGTCAGATTGGACGCATCGCGCAACGCCCACAGCAAGGGCGTGTCGGGCGGCAGGCGATAGCGGACGGGCTGGTTGTTGACGGTCAGGCTGGTCATCGCGGGCGCGGGTTTAGCGGATAGCGCGGCGGACGGCTACCGACCCAGCATCGGCGCGGCGCGGTCGAGCGACAGGTCGGCGTCGGAGAAGCGGATCGGTGTGCGCACACCGGGGACGGTCGATCCGTCCGGCCGCTCGGGCCGGATGGCGAGACCGCGCGCGAGGACTTGCGGATCGGCAAAGGCCTGTTCCACCGTATTGATCGGCCCCGCCGGGACGCCCGCCGCCTCTAGCGCGGCGAGCAGATCGTCACGCCGCCAGCGCGCGGTCGCGGCTTCGATGATCGGCGTCAGCGCGGCGCGGTGCTCGCAACGCAGCGCGTTGGTGGCGAAGCGCGGATCGTCCCCGTCGATCCCGACGATCGCAGCGAAGCGCCGGAATTGCGCATCATTGCCGACCGCTAGGATGAACCAGCCGTTGCTCGCGGGAAAGGCGGCATAGGGCACGATATTGGGATGCGCGTTGCCCAGCCGGGTCGGCGTCACCCCGGAGGCGAGATAGTTCATCGCCTGGTTCGCGAGCACCCCGGTCATCGTGTCGAGCAGCGCCATGTCGATCCGCTGCCCCCGCCCGGTCCGCTCACGCATGTGGAGCGCGGCCTGGATCGCGATGACCGCGTAGAGCCCGGTCATGATGTCGGCGAGCGCGACGCCGATCTTCAGCGGCGCGCCCGTCGGCTCGCCGGTCAGGTCCATGATGCCGCTCATCCCCTGGACGATGAAGTCGTATCCCGCCCGTGCCGCATAGGGACCGTCCTGGCCGAAGCCGGTGATCGAGCAATAGACGAGGCGCGGGTTGATCGCCGACAGGCTGTCGTAACCAAGGCCGTAGCGGGCGAGGCCGCCCAGCTTGAAATTCTCGATCACCACATCGGCATCGGCGGCCAGGACGCGGACCGTCGCCTGCCCCTCGGGAGTGGCGAAGTTCGCGACGATGGAGGTCTTGCCGCGATTGGCCGCGTGGAAATAGGCGGCGTCGCGGCTGCCATCCGGATTGTCGATGAAGGGCGGGCCCCAGCGGCGGGTGTCGTCGCCCTCCGGGCTCTCGACCTTGACGACCTCCGCGCCGAGATCGGCCAGCACCTGCCCGGCCCAGGGACCGGCAAGGATGCGGGCGAGTTCCACGACCTTCAGGCCGGCGAGGGGGGCGGGTTTTACCACTTCAATCCTCCCCAAGCTTGCTTGGGGAGGGGGACCATCCGAAGGATGGTGGAGGGGCGGGACGGACCGGCCATGCCCCTCCACCACGGCCTTCGGCCGCGGTCCCCCTCCCCATCGGAGATGGGGAGGAATTGGGTCTGCATCAAAATGCCGCGATCCCGGTGATGGCGCGGCCCAGGATCAGTGCGTGGACGTCGTGCGCGCCTTCATAGGTATTGACCGTCTCCAGGTTCATCAGGTGACGCATCACCTGATATTCCCCCGAAATACCGTTGCCGCCATGCATGTCGCGCGATACCCGCGCGATATCCAGCGCCTTGCCGACATTGTTGCGCTTGACGATCGAGATCATCTCGGGCGCGAACCGGCCTTCGTCCATCAGCCGCCCGACACGAAGGGACGCCTGGAGGCCCAGCGCGATCTCGGTTTCCATGTCGGCCAGCTTCTTCTGGAAAAGCTGCGTCGCCGCCAGCGGTCGCCCGAACTGCTTGCGGTCGAGGCCATATTGGCGCGCGGCATGGAAACAGAATTCCGCCGCCCCCATCGCGCCCCAACTGATGCCGTAACGCGCACGGTTGAGACAGCCGAACGGGCCCTTCAACCCCTCGACATGGGGCAGCAGCGCCTCCTCGCCCACCGCCACCTCGTCCATCATCACCATGCCGGTGATCGAGGCGCGCAGGGACAGCTTGTTCTGGATCTTGGGCGCGGACAGCCCCTTCATGCCCTTTTCCAGCACGAAGCCCCGGATCGCGCCGCCATGCGCGTCCGACTTGGCCCAGATGACGAAGACATCGGCGATGGGCGAGTTGGAAATCCAGGTCTTGGCCCCCGACAGGACATAACCGCCCTCGACCTTCTTCGCGGTCGTGCGCATCCCGCCGGGGTCGGAGCCCGCATCGGGTTCGGTCAGCCCGAAACAGCCGATCCACTCGCCGCTCGCCAGCCTGGGGAGGTAGCGGCTCTTCTGCGCGTCCGAGCCGTAAGCGTGGATCGGATACATCACCAGGCTGGACTGCACGCTCATCATCGAGCGATAGCCGCTGTCGATCCGCTCCACCTCGCGTGCGATCAGGCCGTAAGCGACATAGGATGCGCCGACTCCGCCATATTCCTCCGGGATGGTCGGCCCCAACAGCCCCAGTTCGCCCATCTCGCGGAAGATTTCGGGATCGGTATGTTCGTTGGCGAAGGCGTCGATAATGCGCGGGGCCAGCCGATCGTCGGCATAGGCGCGCGCGGTGTCGCGGATCATCCGCTCGTCATCGGTCAGTTGGTCGTCGAGCAGAAACGGGTCCGCCCAGTCGAACTTGCCCATTCGGGACATCGGTATCTCTCCTTATGTCCCGCTTCTCCCGAAGGCCGGGGGCTTTGTCCACCCCCGGCATGGGGTCAGGAGAGGGGTTTGCCGGGCGGCGGTGCGGCGGGACCGGTCGAGGGGTTGGCGTCCAGAAACGCGTCAACCGCCCCCAACAAAGTCGACCACCATTCAACCGTATCGGTGAAATTCACGCGCGTGACACCGCCGATCGTCGTCAGGTCATGGGTTATCCGCAGGTCGCCGTCCTTGGTCAGCGCCATCTGCGCGAAGCGCTTCTCGCTGTTCCATTTGTTGACGAAGGCCAAGTCGCGCGGCTTGGACGGGGTCAGCCGCATCGAGAATTGCAGCGAGGCGCATTCCTTATGCGCTTCGCAGTCGTAGAACAGGATGTTGAACTTGTATCCCGCCGCCGAGCTGACGATCATCGGATCGCCCTCGTTATCGGTGTCGACCAGCCCCTGATAGCCCGCGCGGATCATCGCGCCGCCCACCGTCTCGGGCGCGCTGGCGCAGATCAGGTCCTTGGGGCAGGGGGCGCTATCCTTGGCCGAGGCCTCGCCTGCGTATCCCGCCAGCAACGCCGCCGCCGTCCATTGCCACCATGCCATCGTCATTCCCCCTGTCGAAATATGGGGCGAAGCTAGCATCGATCACTTGTTGCGCAAGCGGATCGATGTCGCCCCGGCCGGAACCGGGGCGACACGGTATGGCGTCAGAGCCTGAAGCTGAGCGTCGCGCGCAGGTCGCGACCGGCGAGCGGTGCGAAATCCTTCAGCACGCTGGCATGGCGGCGCGCATCCACGTCGAAGATGTTGTTCGCCGACAGGGTGAGCGTGGTCGGATTGACCGCGCCCCAGGGCTTCAACTGAACCGACGCGTTGACCAGCGTGAAGCCGTCGGTCGGCGTCTCCAGTCCCAGTACGCGGGTCTGCTTGAAGCTGCGCTCCACCTCGACGCGGGCGTTGACCAAGTCCGACTGGGCCTCCAGCCCGCCGAGCAGACGCAGTGGCGGGATGCGTGGAACCGGGCCGGTGTTCAGAATCCGCGCATGGACATAATCGCCCAGCAGGTCGGCGTTGATCGCATATCGGCCGACCGTGGCGAGGCGCAGCGAGCCCTCCGCCTCGATCCCGTAATAGCGCGCATCGGCCTGGGCATATTGGAAGCAGGGCAGGTCGACCTCGCGGCCCGAAGGCGCGGCGGCGGCTTCGCACGGCCCCTGCGTCACCAGCGCGTCGTAGATGTAATTGGAGAAGCGGTTGTAATAGGCCGAGGCGTCGAAGCTATAGCCCTCGCCATGACCGTGCACGGTCGCCTCGATGCCCCAGCTCGACTCCTTCTTGAAGTCGGGATTGCCGAGTTCATAGGCCTCGGTCCCGGCATGGGGGCCGTTGGCAAACAATTCCTCCGCCGAGGGCGCGCGCTCGGTGCGCGACAGGTTCAGACCCGCGCGCCAGTCGGGCGCGAAGCCATAGCTGGCGCCGATCGACCCCGAAAAGGCGTCGAAGCTGCGCTGGCCCCGGAAGAACCGGTCGTCGGTGACGGCGGTGCGGGCGGTCAGCGTGGTGTGCTCGAAGCGGCCACCCGCCTCCATCTTGAACGCACCGCGATCCAGTTGTTGCAGGGTGAACAGGCCGACCTGGGCGGTGTTGTTGCGCGGCAGGAACGCCTCTTCGCCGCGCACGTCGAAGTCGCGATTGAGGAACTGGACGCCCGACGCGCCCTGCCAGCCGCCACGCTTGGACTGGATCAACTCCAGGCGGCTCTCGATGCCCTTATTGTAGAAGGCTGTGCCGACGCCGCCATCCTCCTCAAGCTCGAAGTGGCGATATTGTGCTGCGCCCGCGCGCAGGCGGATGCGGTCGAGGAAGCCGCCGCCGGTCTGGATCTCGCCGCGCAGGTCGAGACGGTTCTGGACCAGGCTGAGGCGCGGGGCTTCCGGCTCTTCGCCGCCGGGGGTCAGGTTATAGCGGATCGGCACGCCGTACAGGCTGTCATAGTGGCTGTACGCGATGCCGAGCGATCCCGTGTCCGTGATCAGCGCGCCGCCGACCCCGGCGGTCCACGTCTCGCTGGCGGTGTTGGGCAGGCGACCGCGCAGATTGGCGACACCGGCGAAGTCGAGCGGATCGTTCGGCGCCTGCCGTGCCGCCGCCTGTGCCTCCGCACGGGCGCCCCGGGACAGGACATAGCCGCCGATCTTCAGATCGTCGGTCTTCAGATACGAGCCATCGGCGTGGACGACGAACTGCTTGCCCACCGCGACATCGGTCGCCCCGGCGACCGAGCGTTCATTGGCCGCCGAGCCATAGGAGGCGATGCCCGACAGGCGATAGCCCTGCTCGGGCACCGAGCGCGGGATGCGGGTGTCGATGACATTGACCACGCCGCCGACCGCCGACGAACCGAACAGCAGGGCGGAGGGGCCGCGCAGCACCTCGACCCGTTCGGCGAGCAGCGGGTTGATGACCACCGCGTGATCGACGCTGGTGTTCGACACGTCGATCGAGCCGATGCCGTCGGTCAGGACGCGGATGCGCTCCCCCTGGAAACCGCGCAGCACGGGGCGCGAGGCGTTGGGGCCGAACGAGGTGGCCGACACGCCCGGCTGGCGCGCCAGCGTCTCGCCGATGGTCGGGCGGATCGAGCGCTGCAACTCGTCGCCGGTCACGATGGAGGTGCCCGACAGCACATCGGTTTCCGACTGCTGCACCGGCGCGGTCACTACGATCTCGCGACCGCGATTGGTCGAGGACGGCGCGCTCTGGCCAGCGGCGGGGGCGGCGAGCAGGCTGGCGAGCGCGGTGGCCGACAGGCCGGACAGCAGAACGGGCTTGAACAAGACAGGGCTCCGATAAGTGAAGCCCTGCCGACTACAGTAGTGTTACAACATATCAAGGAAAAAGTGACATGAGGCTGACCCTTATGTCATCCATTGGCCGCATCCAGGCAGAGCAGGACGCGCAGGCTCCATCCGCCATCGATCCGCTCCGCCGCGATGTCCGCGACCAGATCGCGGCCCAGGGGAATGTCGATCTCGGGCAATGCGTCGAGCCAGGCCGACAGGGCCGCACCCGGCGCGGCGGCCATGGCCAGCGTGATGACCGACCCGCTGAACGTGACCGAGGACCAGGGCTCGACCGTCGATACGGTCAACAGGATGGGGCACCCCGCGCGTCCGGCATGGGCCATCAGCGCACGGGCCAGTCGTTCGCCGCGATCGGTCGGGCGGCGCAAATGGGTGTGGGATCGAACGGAGCCGGCGATGCGATCATCCAAGGGGGCGGGGGCGCTCATGCGGTCTTCCCCGCGATGAAGCGGGTGACGCGCTGGATCATGCTCGGCCCCGGCTCGCGGCCCTTGCGCAGGTCGCTGACCAGCCGGGGGTCGTTGACCGCCAGCCGCCCGAACTTGGTCTCCGGCATCTGACTGTCCTTCAGATAGCGTTCGATCACTCCCAACAATTCCATGGACATTCTCCCAAAGTCCGATTCTCGAATGATGTTCATGATCTGTTCTAATTTCCAACTTGTCTAGGAAAAATCCTATGCCTATATGCAATGGCATGTCGGAGACGGAAATCAGGGCGGTCCTGCAGGAGCTTGCGGCGAAGGCCGGGGTCAGCCTCGCGGCGCTGTCGCGCATGCTGGGCCGGAACGACGCCTATCTTCAGCAATTCGTGCAACGGGGAACGCCGCGCGTCCTGGCCGAAGGGGATCGGCGACAGCTCGCCGAGTTCTTCGGCGTGCCCGAAACCCGGCTGGGCGCATCGGTGGCGGCGGGGCCGATGCTGGTCCGGCGACTGGCGGTCGCGGCGTCGGCGGGGCCGGGGGCGACGGTCGATGACGAGGTGATGATCGGCGTCGAGGCGATCGACCGCCAGCTTGCCAGACGACTGGGCCTTAGCGATGGCGCGGCCTCGGTCATTCGGGTACGGGGTGATTCGATGGTGCCGGGGTTGATGGACGGCGATCATCTGGTGGTGGACCAGAACGACACCCGCCCGACCGCGCGGGGCGGGCTCTATGTCATCCGGATCGGCGACGCACTGATGGTGAAGCGCGTTCGGGCGGGTAGCGGGGGGCTGGTTGCGACCAGCGACAACCCCGCCGCGCCGCCGGTGCCGACCGGGCCGATCGCGGTGATCGGGCGTGTCGTCTGGCAGATGCGGTTGCCCAATTGATCCTTCCCTCTCGCCTGGACAGGGGGGAGAGGGAAGGAGCAAGCGGCAGACGCTATCGCCCTAACGCTGGCGCCACCAAAGCAGCAGCGCCACGACAACTCCCAGCGCCAGCCCGATCAGAACGCCCATCGTCACCTGACCCGTCGCGAGTCCCGCGACGATGCCGCCGACCACGCCGAGCGCGATGAAGAAGCCGCCCGCCGGAGTGGAGGCGCGCGGAGGTCGGGGGGGCTGCGGATCGGTCATGCGCCATGTCCTGCCATGCCCGGCGCGGCGAAACCAGCCGCCCTGTCCCGCCCTGGGCTAAGCTGCCGCGCCGGTAACCATCTCGGGGGGTGGCAAAATTCATGACCTCTGCCTAGGGGAACGGTCTTTCGGAATTGGGCTCAGGAGTATTCATGCGCGATCACGGTGGCGAATTCCATGTCGCTCCCTTCGTTACCGGGACCGATGTCGAGATGGCCGCCGAACTGATCGAGACCTTCGGCGAGTCGGCATGCGGTGAAGCCGCGGCCCGCGCCGGACGTAGTCGCGACATGGGCAACCACATCCATTTCTGCCGCTGGCGTCAGATCGAGCGGTTGATCGGTCTGCTCTCCACCGAAAAGGCGTTCGGGACGGTTCACTGATCGCCCCGCGTCCGGGTGACTGGGTGACTTGGGCTGGATCGACATTCAGGCTGCACAATCCTCATTCCTCCCCTGCAAGGGGAGGGGGACCATGCGAAGCATGGTGGAGGGGTGTCCTCCTATCGATACCGCGACACCCCTCCGTCAGGCCTTCGGCCTGCCACCTCCCCTTCCAGGGGAGGAATGAGTGATCGGCCCCAGGTCATCGCGGTGAACGGCATGGCAAATCTGTTCGATCGATGGCGCTTTGGGGTGTCGCAATCGCGTGCGCGCGGCTAGGGATCGGGCATGATGGTCCGCCTGGGGCGGCCGCGCCGCTCGGTCGCCATCCTCGTCTTTGCAATGGGTTTCGGCGGCACGGGCTGGGCCGGGCGTGCGAGCGCGCAGACGGCGGCGACTCCATCGGCGCAGACCCAGCCGCCGATAGGCGCTTCTCCCGCGACCGATGCCGACGATCCGACGATGCTCGATCCCAGCGCGCCACTGGCCCCGCTGCCCGAGATCGGCGTGGCCTGGCCCGATCTGGCGCAGGCGCCGGGCGATCCGGCGGGCGCGATGGCCGCGACCGTCGATGCCGCCGCCGAGCGTCGCTATCGCTGGCGGGTCGAGGGGATCGACGGCACGGGCGCATTGCTCCGCCAGCGTTTCGACCAGCTTTCCTCGCTCGACGCCAATGACGGCGAGCCCGCCAATGCCGCGCAGCTCGACCGCCGCGCGCGGGAGGATGCGGCGCTGTTGACCACCCTGTTGCGCGGCGCGGGCTATTATGACGCGCAGGTCTCCACCCGGATCGAGCCGGGGGACGAGCCGACCGTGGTGCTTTCGGCGGTGCCGGGCAATCTCTACCGCTTCGCCGACGTCGCGCTGGCGGGGGTGCAGGCGGCGGGGGACAAGACCGTGCCGCTGGAAAAGGCGTTCGGGATCAAGCCGGGCGATCCGGTGGACGCCGACACCATCGTCGCGGGTGAGGCATCGCTGAAGGCGGCGGTGGGCGAGGCGGGTTTCCCCTTCGCCAAGCTGGGCGAGCCGCAGATCGTCGTCGACCGCGCGACGCGGACCGCGACGCTGGACCTGTCGGTCGATCCGGGCTCGGCCAGGCGTTATGGCCGGATCGTCATGGCGAACGACCGGCTGTTCGACGCCGAGCATGTTCAGGACATCGCCCGGTTCAAGCCCGGCCAGCCCTATGACTCCACCGGGCTGGACGATCTTCGCCGTGCGTTGGTGCAGACGGGGCTCGTCTCCTCGGTCGAGGTCAAGCCGGTGCCGGGCGCCACGCCGGAGACGGCGGATATCGCCGTCGCGCTGGAGCCCGCGCCGCCGCACACCATCGCGGGGGAACTGGGTTACGGCACGGGCGAAGGCGCGCGGGCGGCGGTCACCTGGACCGATCGCAACCTGTTCCCGCCCGAAGGCGCGCTGACCCTGCGCAGCGTGCTGGGCACCCGTGAGCAATTGGGCGCGGTCGTCTTCCGCCGCAACAATTTCAACGGTCGCGACCGGGTGCTGACCGCGCAATTCTCCGCCGCGCATATCCTGCGCGACGCCTATGAGGCCAAGACGCTGTCGCTGTCGGGCAGCCTGGAGCGACAGACCAACATCTTCTTCCAGAAGACCTGGACCTGGTCGCTGGGGGCGGAACTGCTGACCTCGGACGAACGCGACGTGATCGAGTCGACCGGCGAGCCGCGTCGGCGGACCTTCTTCATCGGCGCGCTGCCGACCAGCCTGAATTACGATGGGTCGGACGATCTGCTCAACCCGACGCGCGGCTTTCGCCTGGGCGGGCGGTTGAGCCCGGAATTGTCGTTGCAGGGCAGTGCCTTCGGCTATGCGCGGACGCAGATCGACGCCAGCCTCTATCATCCTTTCGGGGAGCGGGTGGTGCTGGCGGCGCGGACGCGGCTGGGCACCATCGTGGGTGCGCCGCGCGACCAGATCGCGCCGTCGCGGCGCTTCTATGCGGGCGGGGGTGCTTCGGTGCGCGGCTATGGCTTCCAGGCGATCGGGCCGCGCGACGCGAACAACGATCCGATCGGCGGGCGCAGCCTTGCGGAATTCTCGATCGAGGCGCGGGTGCGAACCTTCGGCAATTTCGGGGTGGTGCCCTTTCTGGACGCGGGCAATATCTCGACCTCGCCGCTGCCGCGCCTGACCGGGCTGCGGTTCGGCACGGGGCTGGGCGTGCGCTATTATTCCAATTTCGGGCCGATCCGCCTCGATGTCGGCACCCCGCTCAATCCCCAGCGCGGGGACAGCCGGGTCGCAGTCTATGTCTCGCTGGGACAGGCCTTTTGACCGAGGAGGTTCAGCTTCCCCCATCCCCTGCGCCGCGTCGGGGGATAGGCTGGTTGCGGGTGCTGGGCGGCCTGCTCGCGGCGCTGGTGGCGATCGTCGTCGCGGCGCTGCTGATCGTCGATACGTCGATCGGGCATCGCTGGGTCGCCGACCGGATCGGGACCATCCGTACCGAGACGGGCTTGCGCTTCTCGGTCGGGCGGATCGACGGTTCGGTCTATTCGGACATGCGGCTGGTCGATCTGCGCGTCTATGACCTGGACGGCCTGCTCGTGCAGGTGCCGTCGGCGCGGCTGGACTGGCGGCCCTGGAATTGGGCGCGGGGCACGCTGGACATCCGGCGGGTCGAGGCACCGCTGGCGACGCTCTATCATGTACCGCATACCCGGCGGACGGGGCGGCAGGGGCCGATCCTGCCCGATTTCGATATCCGCATCGACCGGTTGCACCTCCAGCGGCTGATCCTTGCCAGGCCGGTGCTCGGCCGCGCGCGCGTCGCGCGGGTCGAGGGGCAGGCGGATATCCGCGACGGGCGCGCGCAGGTGACGCTGAACGCGGGCGTCGCGGGCAGCGACGATCTCCGCCTGAAACTGGACGCGCAGCCCGACCGGGACCGTTTCGATCTGGCGGTCGAGGCGCGGGGATTGCGCGACGGCGTGCTGGCGAAGATGGCGGGCGTCCGCGCGCCTGTGTCGCTCTCCGTGGCAGGCGCGGGGCGCTGGTCGCATTGGGCGGGGCGCGCGCTCGGACGTATCGGCGCGGCGAGCGCGGTCGACCTGTCGCTGTCGGCGCAATCGGGACGCTATGCCCTGTCGGGGACGATCGCGCCCTCGCTGGTCCTGCATGGCCGGTTGCAGCGGCTGACCAGCCCCCGCATCATCGTCGCGGGGCAGGGCGATTTCGCCGGGCGGCGGCTGAACGGTGCGCTGGTACTGCGCTCCCCGGCCTTGCGTGTGCGGGCGCGGGGGCTGGTCGATCTTGCTGCGAGCCGCTTCGAGGGGCTGCGCGTCGATGCCCGGTTGCTCCGTCCCGAGGCGCTGTTCGGCAATATGAGCGGACAGGCGATCGCGCTGACCCTGCGGCTGGACGGCGCGTTCGATCGCGCGGCGTTCGATTATCGCCTGACTGCGACCCGCTTCGCCTTCGACCGGACCGGGTTCGAGCAGGCGTCGGCGGCGGGCAAGGGGCGGCTGGCGGGCGGCTGGCCGCTGACCCTGCCGGTGCGCTTCACGGCGCAGCGGGTGACGGGCGTGGGCGAGGCGGCGGGGGGCATCCTCCATCGCCTGTCGGTGGCGGGCGATCTGCGTATCAACAGTCGAGAGATTGCGGGGCAGGGCCTCGCGCTGCGGTCCGACAAGCTGGCGGGGCGGTTGAACCTGCGGATCGACCTGACCAATGGGCGCTACGATGTCGGGCTGGACGGGGCGTTGCAGCGTTACCTGATCCCCGGCCTCGGCATCGTCGATGTCCGCTCGCGGCTCAGCGCGGTGCCCGGGGCGAATGGGCATGGCACGCGCGTCGTCGGGCGGGGCGAGGCGCAGGTCCGGCGGCTCGACAATGACTTCCTCCGTTCGCTGGCCGGGGGATTGCCGCACCTGACCACCGATCTGGAGCGTGGGGCGGACGGCGTCTTCCACTTCCATCGCCTGGTCCTGACCGGGCCGAGCATCCGCCTGACCGGGGAGGCCATCCGGCGGACTGATGGTACCTTCCGCTTCGTCGGCGGCGGGCAGCAGAAGAGCTATGGCCCGGTGCAGATGGTGCTGGACGGACAGATCGACCGACCGACGCTCGATCTGGTCCTTGCCTCGCCCAACGCGGCACTCGGCCTGCGCGACGTGAAGGCGCATCTCGACCCCAGCGATCAGGGCTTCACCTTCCGCGCTGCCGGGGGATCGCGGCTGGGGCCGTTCCAGGCGGCGGGCGCGATCCTGTTGCCCAGGGGGCAGGACGCGGTCGTTCAGATCAACCCGCTGACCGTCGCGGGCACCCGCGCGACCGGGGCGCTGACCGTGGCGGCAGGTGGTTTCGCCGGTCGGCTGGACGTGGCGGGCGGTGGCCTGTCGGGCGAACTGCTGTTCCGCCCGGTCGGCGAGGTGCAGCGGATCGAGACGCATCTCGCCGCACGCCAGGCGCAGATTTCGGGCATCACCGTGCGGCAGGGGCGGCTGGACCTGGTCGCGCTGCTCGACCCCGCCGGTGCCTCGGTCGAGGGGAGCGCCCGTGCGCAGGGGTTGCGGCACGGCGCGTTCAACATCGCGCAGTTGAACGGCACCGCCCGGATGCGCGGCGGCACGGGCGAGGTGCGGGTCGGCATTTCGGGCTCGCGCGGGCGGGCCTTTGCGATCCAGACGGTGACGCAGGTCACGCCCGACCGTTTCGCCGTGAGCGCGCAAGGGACGCTCGACCGGCGTCCGCTCCAGTTCCTGTCGCCCGCCATCGTCACGCGCGAAGGCGATGGCTGGGTGCTGGCCCCGACCCGGCTGAGCTTCGCGGGCGGCGAGGCGAAGCTGGCCGGCCGGCTCGACCCCGACGCGACGGAGGTGCAGGCCAGCCTGACGCGGATGCCGCTGACCGTGCTGGATATCGGCTATCCGGGGCTGGGCCTGGGCGGCAGCGCGACGGGGACGCTGACCATGCGACAGGGGGCGGGCGCGCCGACCGGCAAGGTGGACCTGACCATTCGCGGGCTGACCCGCGCCGGGCTGGTCCTGACCTCGCGCCCGATCGATATGGGGGTGGCTGGGGTGCTGTCCGCCGACCGGCTGGGCGTGCGTTCGGTCATGGCATCGGGCGGGCGGATCATCGGACGCGCGCAGGCGCTGCTGGTGCCCGCCGCGCAAGGCGACTGGGCGAGCCGGATGCAGACCGGGCGGCTGATCGCGCAGCTTCGCTATGCCGGGCCCGCCGATACGCTGTGGCGGCTGACCGGGGTCGAGATGTTCGATCTGTCCGGCCCCGTCGCGATCGGCGCGGACGTCAGCGGATCGCTGAACCAGCCGGTCATTCGCGGCGCGGTGAAGGCGGTCGGCGCGCGGATCGAAAGCGCGACGACCGGCACCGTCCTGACCGATGTGCAGGCGAACGGGCGGTTCGGCGGTTCGCGGCTGGTCATCGATCGCTTCGCCGCGCAGGCGGGGCGCGAGGGGCGGGTCAGCGGCACCGGCCAGTTCGAGTTCGCCGCCGCCAACGGCGTCGGGCTCGATCTGTCGCTTCAGGCGAGCAACGCGACGATGATCGCGCGCGACGATATCGGCGCGACGGTGACGGGTCCGCTGACCATCCATTCGGATGGGGCGGGGGGTACGATCGCGGGCGACGTGGTGCTGAACCGCAGCCGCTATCGCCTGGGTCGGGCCACGGCGGCGACGGCGGTGCCGCAACTCAACATCCGCGAGATCAACATTCCCGGCGGCGGCGAAGAGGACGACGCGCCGCGCAAGCCATGGACGCTGGCGATCCGGGCGAAGGCGCCGGGTGGCCTGATCGTCTCCGGCCTGGGGCTGAACAGCGAATGGTCGGCGGACCTGAAGATCGGCGGCGCGCCCGACAATCCGGCGATCACCGGCCAGGCGACGCTGATCCGGGGCGATTACGAGTTCGCCGGTCGCGAATTCGATTTGGCGCGCGGGGTCATCCGCTTCGGCGGCGAAGTGCCCGCCAACCCGGCGCTCGACATCGCGGCCAATGCCAATGTTCAGGGACTGAGCGCCTCGATCCGCGTGACCGGCACCGCGCTGAAGCCCGAGATCGGTTTCTCCAGCACGCCCGCTCTGCCCAATGACGAACTCCTCTCGCGCCTGTTGTTCGGCACCTCGATCGCCAGCCTCTCCGCGCCCGAGGCATTGCAGTTGGCGGCGGCGGTGGCAGCGTTGCAAGATGGCGGCGGCGGGCTGAACCCGATCAACGCGGTGCGGCGCGCGGCGGGGCTCGACAGGCTCCGTGTCCTGCCCGCCGATGTGCAACAGGGGCGCGCTACCTCGGTCGCGGCGGGCAAGTACGTCACCCGCAAGCTTTATGCGGAGATCATCACCGACGGGCAGGGCTATTCGGCGACCCAGGTGGAGTTTCAGGTCACCCGGTGGCTGTCGCTGCTCTCCAGCATCTCGACCCTGGGGCGGCAGAGCGTGAACGTGCGGATATCCAAGGACTATTGAGGCGTTTCGGCCCGAAACCGGACAGGAGCATTGCATGGAAAAGATCGCCTTCATCGCCCGGACCGGCGGCCCGGAAGTCATCGAATGGCGCGAGGCCGAACTGCCCCCGCCCGGTGCCGGGGAAGTGCGAATGCGGCATCATGCGGTCGGGCTGAACTATATCGACACCTATCATCGCAGCGGGCTCTATCCGATCGATCTGCCCGGCGGACTGGGCTCGGAAGCGGCGGGCGTGGTCGAGGCGGTGGGCGAGGGCGTCACCGACTTCGCCGTCGGCGACCGGGTGGGCGTGTTCGGCCCGGCACGCGGTGCCTATGCGACCGCGCGCAATATCGCCGCCGATTTGCTCGTGCCCTTGCCCGATGGTGTCGATGACCGGACGGCGGCGGCGATCCTGCTGAAAGGCGCGACGACCGCTTTCCTGATCGAGGATTGCGCGAAGGTCCGGCCGGGCTGGACCGTGCTGGTCCATGCGGCGGCGGGCGGGGTCGGGCATCTGGCGGTCGGCTGGCTCAAGGCGATCGGCGCGACCGTGATCGCCACGGTCGGCAGCGAGGCCAAGGCCGAAAAGGCTCGCGCGGCGGGGGCGGATCACGTCATCCTCAACAGGCACGAGGATGTCGCGGCGCGCGTGCGGGAGATTACCGGCGGTGCGGGCGTGCCGGTGGTGCTGGACGGCGTGGGCAAGGCGACCTGGGACGCCTCGCTGAATAGTGCCGCGCGGCGGGGGCTGGTGGTGAGTTTCGGCAATGCGTCGGGGCCGGTGGATGGCGTCAATCTGGGGATATTGGCGTCGAAGGGATCGCTGTTCGTAACCCGGCCGACCCTGTTCGACTATGCCGTCAGCCCCACAGAGAAACGTCATCTGGTCTCGCGGGTCTTCGCGATGCTGGGGATGGGCGCGATCACGCCGAAGATCGGCCAGACCTTCGCGCTGACCGACGCGGCGGATGCTCACCGCGCAATCGAAGCGGGGGAGACGGTGGGGAGTTCGGTGCTGCTCCCGTGAGGGACGTGGCGTCGGGGCGTGGCCTTCGACTTCGCTCAGGCCGAACGGAGTTTTGTGATTACCCATTCCCGACCTCCGTTCGGCCTGGGCGAAGTCGAAGGCCAAGGGATTCACCCCGCCCCGAAATCCCGTTAGACTAAAGCCCGACCCGTCCTCGGAGACATTGATGTTCCCGTTTCTGTTGCTCGCCCTGCAAGTCGCGCCTGCTCCTATCGCGACGCCTACGCCAACCGTGGCCGAAGCCCCAAAACCCGTCATGGTCCGCGTCGCGATGCAGACCAGCCTTGGACCCGTAGTGCTCGACCTCGACCGCACCCATGCGCCGATCACCACCGCCAATTTCCTGCGCTATGTCGATCAGCAGCGGCTGGACGGCGTGACCTTCTACCGCACGGTCCGGCCAGCCGCCGATTTCGGCTTCGTCCAGTTCGGTATCCAGAACGAGCCCAAGCGTATCCTGCCCCCCATAGCGCATGAGCCGACGACCAAGACCGGGATCAAGCATACCGACGGTACGATCTCGGTCGCGCGGCTGGCGCCCGGTTCGGCACGCGGCGACTTCACCATCATGGTCGGCGACCAGCCCTCGCTCGACGCCGACCCGTCCAAACCCGGCGACAATCTGGGCTATGCCGCCTTTGGCCATGTGGTCGAGGGGATGGACGTGATCCACCGCATCCTCGACGCCCCCGCCGATCCCGCCAAGGGGCCGTTCAAGGGCGAGATGCTGGCCGCGCCGGTCAAGATCCTGTCGGCCAAGCGGGTGGCGGTCGGGCAATGAGCGGCCCGTTGCTGATCATCGGGACGGTACGGTTGCCGCCGGAGAATCTCGATGCGGCCCGTCCGGTGATGCGGGCGATGGTCGAGGCCAGCCGCGCGGAGCCGGGCTGTCTGGACTATGGCTATGCCGAGGACGTGCTCGATCCCGGCCTCATCCATGTGACCGAGATGTGGGCCGATCAGGCGGCGCTCGATCGGCATTTCGCCTCACCCCATATCGCCCGGTGGCGGGCGGCATGGCCATCGCTCGGACTGGGTGAACGGAACCTTCGGCTCTACGGGGTAAGCGAAGCTCGCGCCATTTGAGCGGGTGGAGGCGGGCTGTGGCCGTGCTGGTTACGTCGGACGCCGCCTGCGTATCCGCACGCGGCGCTGGCGAATCTTCAGCGGCACGGCGATCGCAACGAACACCGCCATGGCCGACAGGGGCAGGATGGCGTCATGCTCGCGCATCATGGCCAGGGCTATGGCGCAGGCTATGGCCAGGTAGGGCGTCAGCTTGGTCAGCCACCACAGCCCCGATCCCCATCCGGGCTGATCCCTGATGTCTTTCCCGGCGACCAGAAGCGCCGTCGTCGCCCCGACCTTAGTCCCCAGCGTCAGAACGACGATCCAGCTCAACAGGTCGGCAAAGGTCGAAAATCCAAAGCTGAGCAACACGGATCGCCCCCTCCCCAAAAAGAGATCGTTGCAAAACCCGCCAGACCATCCCGGCGAAGGCCGGGATCCAGTTGGGGATAGGCTGGCAAACCACTCCCATCGCCTCGCAACTGGACCCCGGCCTTCGCCGGGGATGGTGCGATGGGGTCTGCAACGATCCCCAAAAAGAAAGGGGCCTTGCGGCCCCTTTCCCCGTAGTGACATCGATCAGGGGCTGGATCAGCCGCTGTAATACATGTCGTATTCGACCGGGCTGGGGGTCATTTCCCAGCGCATCACTTCGCTCATCTTCAGCTCGATATAGCTTTCGATCTGGTCCTTGGTGAACACGTCGCCCTTCAGCAGGAAGTCGTGGTCGGCGGCCAGCGAGTCGAGCGCTTCGCGCAAGCTACCAGCGACGGTCGGGACCTGGGCCAGCTCGGCGGGCGGCAGGTCGTACAGGTTCTTGTCCATCGCCTCGCCCGGATGGATCTTGTTCTGGATGCCGTCCAGACCCGCCATCAGCAGCGCCGCATAGGCGAGATACGGGTTCGCCAGCGCGTCGGGGAAGCGCACTTCGACGCGCTTCGACTTCGGCCCGGTGCCGTACGGGATGCGGCACGAAGCCGAGCGGTTGCGCGCCGAGTAAGCGAGCAGCACCGGCGCTTCGTAACCCGGCACCAGGCGCTTGTAGCTGTTGGTGGTCGGGTTGGTGAAGGCGTTGATCGCCTTGGCATGCTTGATGATGCCGCCGATGAAGTACAGGCAGGTTTCCGACAGGCCCGCATAGCCGTTGCCGGCGAACAGCGGGGTCTTGCCTTCCCAGATCGAGAAGTGGGTGTGCATGCCCGAGCCGTTATCTTCCTTGATCGGCTTGGGCATGAAGGTCGCGGTCTTGCCATAGGCATGGGCGACCTGGTGCACGACGTACTTGTAGATCTGCATGCGGTCGGCGGTCTGGGTCAGCGTGCCGAAGGTCAGGCCCAGCTCGTGCTGCGCGGCGGCGACCTCATGGTGATGCTTGTCGCAGGGCAGGCCCATTTCGAGCATGGTGGTGACCATCTCGCCACGGATATCGACCGCCGAGTCGACCGGCGCGACGGGGAAGTAGCCACCCTTGGCGCGCGGACGGTGGCCGAGATTGCCGCCCTCATATTCGCGACCGGTGTTGGTCGGCAGTTCGATATCGTCGATCTTGAAGTAGGAGGACGAATAGTTGGTGTCGAACTGCACGTCGTCGAACATGAAGAATTCGGCTTCCGGGCCGACATAGACGGTGTCGCCGATGCCGGTGGTCTTCACGAAAGCCTCGGCGCGCTTCGCGGTCGAGCGCGGATCGCGGGCGTACAACTCGCCGGTCGACGGCTCGACCACGTCGCAGAACACGATCAGCATCGGAGTTGCCGAGAAGGGATCGGTGTAGACGGCGTCGAGGTCGGGCTTCAGGACCATGTCCGACTCGTTGATCGCCTTCCACCCCTCGATCGACGAACCGTCGAACATCAGGCCGTCGGTGAATTCGTCCTCGCCCAGGATCGACGCGACCATGGTCAGGTGCTGCCACTTGCCCTTGGGATCGGTGAAACGCAGATCGACCCACTCGATCTCTTCGTCCTTGATCTTCTTCAGGATGTCGCTGGCCGTATTCGCCATGTGTCGTTCTCTCTCTGCTTAAGGCCGTGCCCCGGAAACCGGGACCGGTGAAAAACTGCTAATCGGCCCGGGTGTCATCCCGGTGACGAAGAGGGTGGGGGCGTCAGATCGCCGCGTCGTCGCGTTCGCCGGTGCGGATGCGGAGCGCCGTCTCGACCGGGATCACGAAGATCTTGCCGTCGCCGATGCGGCCCGTCTGCGCGGCGGCGGCGATCGCCTCCACCACCCGCTCGGCCAGACCGTCCTCCACCACCACCTCAAGCTTCACTTTCGGCAGGAAGTCGACGACATATTCGGCGCCGCGATACAGTTCGGTATGCCCCTTTTGGCGGCCGAAGCCCTTGGCCTCTGTGACGGTGATGCCGGACACGCCGATCTCATGCAGCGCTTCCTTCACCTCATCGAGCTTGAACGGCTTGATGATCGCCTCAATCTTTTTCACGAGTCTGACTGTCCCCGATGATGTTCGAACCCTCGCCCGATCATGCGCGTAGCATGGACCGTGCCAATTGCGTCGCTCTCCTGTGAGAGCAAGGATATGGTAGGGATGACGCCCGAAAATCGGGCAGAAGGACTGGTGCTGCTCGTTTTGTGGGCAGCGGTCACAACAGGCCCTGCACGGCTTCGGGCGGACGGCCGATGACCACGCCATTTGGCGTTTCGACCAAAGGCCGTTCGATCAGGATCGGGTTGGCAACCATCGCGGCAAGGATCGTCGCGTCGTCGGCGTTCAGCAACTCCTTCGCCTCGGCCTCGCCTTTGCGCAGGCCTTCGCGGGGGCTCAGCCCGGCCCTGGCATAGAGCCGCGCCAGTTCCCCGGCCGTCGGGGGAGTCTTGAGATATTCGATCACCGTCACATCCGCGCCCGCTTGCGTCAGCAGGGCCAGCGCCTCGCGCGACTTGGAGCAGCGCGGGTTGTGGAGGATCGTCGCCTTCATCGCCGATGCTTTTGGCATGGGCGGCGCGGAATGTGGAGGGGGTATCGGGAAAAATCGGGAAGGGGAGGGCCCCTCCACCACCGGGCCTTGCCCGGCGGTCCCCCTCCCCAAGCTGTGCTTGGGGAGGAATGGGTTTTCGCAAATCCTCCCCATCTCTGATGGGGAGGGGGACCGCCCGGCGCAGCCGGGGGGTGGAGGGGCAGGATGCTTACGTCCCCTGCTTGGCCAGCCACTCCTCCAGCCATTTGATCGTATAGTCGCCTTTCTGGAATTCGGGATCATCCAGCAGCGACTGGTGGAGCGGGATGGTGGTCTTCATCCCCTCGATCACGAACTCCTCCAGCGCGCGGCGCAGGCGGCGTAGCGCGCCCTCGCGGGTCGTGCCGTACACGATCAGCTTGGCGATCATGCTGTCGTAATAAGGTGGCACCTTATAGCCCTGATACAGCCCGCTATCGACACGGACATGCATGCCGCCCGGCGCGTGATACATCTTCACCGTGCCCGGCGAGGGGGCGAAGGTGCGCGGGTCTTCCGCGTTGATGCGGCACTCGATGGCATGGCCGCGGAACTGGACGTCTTCCTGGCGGAGCGTCAGCGGGTGCCCCTCGGCGACGCGGATCTGCTCGCGCACCAGGTCCAGACCGGTGATCATCTCGGTGACGGGATGCTCGACCTGAAGGCGGGTGTTCATTTCGATGAAATAGAATTCGCCATCTTCCCACAGGAACTCGATCGTGCCCGCGCCCCGATAGCCCATGTCCGCCATCGCCTTGGCGACGATGCCGCCCATGCGCGACCGCTCCTCGGCGGAGATGATCGGGGAGGGGGCCTCCTCCAGCACCTTCTGGTGGCGACGCTGGAGCGAGCAGTCGCGCTCGCCCAGATGGATCGCGTTGCCGTTGCCGTCGCCGAACACCTGGAATTCGATATGCCGGGGGTTGCCCAGATATTTTTCCATATAGACGGTGGCGTCGCCGAACGCGGCCTTCGCCTCGGAGCCCGCCTGCTGCATCAGCGTTTCGAGCTGGTCTTCGGAGGACACGACCTTCATGCCGCGTCCGCCGCCGCCCGAGGCCGCCTTGATGATCACGGGATAGCCGATCCCGGCCGCCAGGGCCTTGGCCTCCTCGAGATCCGCGATCGCGCCGTCCGAGCCGGGAACGAGCGGCAGGCCGAGCGCGCCCGCCGTCCGCTTCGCCTCGACCTTGTCGCCCATCACCCGGATATGCTCGGGCTTGGGGCCGACGAAGATCAGGCCATGCGCTTCGACGATCTCGGCGAACTTGGCGTTCTCCGACAGGAAGCCGTAACCGGGGTGGATCGCGTCCGCGCCCGAAATCTCCGCGGCGGAGATGATGTTGGGGATGTTGAGATAGCTGTCGGTCGCCGAGGGCGGGCCGATGCACACCGCCTGGTCGGCGAGGCGCACATGCATGGCATCCGCGTCCGCCGTGGAGTGCACGGCGACGGTCTCGATCCCCATCTCGTGACAGGCGCGGTGGATGCGAAGCGCGATCTCACCGCGATTGGCGATCAGGAGTTTCTTGATCTGCGCCAAGGCGGCTTACTCGACGACGACCAGGGGCTGGTCGAACTCGACCGGCTGGCCGTTCTCGACCAGCACGGCGGTGACGGTGCCGGCTGCGGTCGCGGTGATCGGGTTCATCACCTTCATCGCTTCGACGATCAGCAGCGTGTCACCGGCGGCGACCTTCTGGCCGACCGAGGCGAAGGGCTTGGCGCCCGGCTCGGCCGACAGATAGACGGTGCCGACCATCGGCGACTTCACGGCATTGGCCGACACGGCGGGCGCGGCGGCTTCCGCAGGCGCGGCGGCTGCCGGGGCAGCGGCCACCGGAGCGGGCGCGGCGGCGACGGGCGCAGGGGCATAGGCCATCTGCGCGGCCGGAGCAGCCTTGCGCGCGACGCGGATCTTGCGGTCGCCATGCTCGACCTCGATCTCGGTCAGGGCGGTGGCGTCGAGCAGCTCGGCGAGCTGACGGACGAGGTCGACATCGACCTTCATCGCTTGTTCAGTCTTTTCGGTCATGGGACGCGCTCCTGTCAGAACCGGGCGGCGGCTTCAAGCGCGAGCAGATAGGAATGCGCGCCAAAACCCGCAATTGTGCCTTTTGCGGCACGCCCGATATAGCTTTCGTGGCGGAATGGCTCCCGCGCATGGGGGTTGGAGAGGTGAACCTCGATCACCGGCGTCTTCACCGACTTGATCGCGTCGTGAATCGCGATCGACGTATGGGTGAAGCCACCGGCGTTGAGCAGCACGGCCTTCGCCTCATAGGCCTGGGCCTCGTGCAGCCAGTCGATCAGATGGCCTTCATGGTTGGACTGGCGCATGTCGATCTCCAGATCGAGTTCGCGCGCCCGGTCCTCCAGCATCCCCGCGATATCGTCCAGCGTGTCATGGCCATAGATATGCGGCTCGCGCATACCCAGCAGGTTCAGGTTCGGCCCGTTGAGGACATAGATGGTCGCGGGCATCGGCACTCCCATGGTTGCGGCTCGGGGTGGCCGGGCCTAGATCGAGGGCCTTCCTTAACCGCATGCCCTATCCCACGTCGAGCGGGCAGCGACTTGCATGGTAAGTGACACTGATATGCCCCATACCGATGGAACCGTGACGATCACCGTGAATGGCGAGCATAAGCGGGTGGCGGCTGGCCTGTCGCTGGCCGATCTGGCGAGCCAGTTGGGGCTGGTGCCCGAAAAGGTGGCGGTGGAGCGCAATCTGGAGGTCGTGCCCCGCTCGACGCTGGCGCAGGTCGAGGTCGAGGATGGCGACGAGATCGAGATCGTCCATTTCGTCGGCGGCGGCGACCATCCGGTCGCGGGCGGCGGCGGCGATCATGCGGCGGCGCCCATGACCGAGGCGGCGGACGATGATTCGTGGGAGGTCGCGGGCAAGCGCTTCCGCTCGCGCCTGATCGTCGGGACCGGCAAGTATAAGGACTTCGCCCAGAACGCGGCGGCGGTCGAGGCGGCTGGGGCGGAGATCGTCACCGTCGCGGTGCGCCGGGTGAACGTGTCGGATCGTAACGCACCGATGCTGACCGATTATATCGACCCGAAGAAGATCACCTATCTGCCCAACACGGCGGGCTGCTTCACCGCCGAGGATGCGATCCGCACGCTGCGGCTGGCGCGTGAGGCGGGCGGCTGGGATCTGGTCAAGCTGGAGGTGCTGGGCGAGGCCAAGACGCTCTACCCGGATATGGTTGAGACGCTGCGCGCGACCGAGATCCTGGCCAGGGAAGGCTTCAAGCCGATGGTCTATTGCGTCGACGATCCCATCGCGGCCAAGCGGCTGGAGGATGTGGGCGCGGTCGCGATCATGCCGCTGGGCGCGCCGATCGGGTCTGGACTGGGCATTCAGAACAAGGTCACGATTCGATTGATCGTGGAGGGGGCCAAGGTGCCCGTGCTGGTCGATGCGGGCGTCGGCACCGCGTCCGAGGCGGCGGTGGCGATGGAACTGGGTTGCGACGGTGTGCTGATGAACACCGCGATCGCCGAGGCCAGGGACCCGGTGCTGATGGCCCGCGCCATGAAGGCGGGGGTCGAGGCGGGGCGCATGGCCTATCGTGCGGGGCGGATGGGGATGCGCCGCTATGCCGACCCGTCCAGCCCGCTCGCTGGCCTGATCTGACATTAATTTCAGGGAACCCCCCGCGTAACGACGTGTTTAGTCTCAGAGTGTTCAACGGGATCATTCGATCCCCAGTAAATGGAGGCCGCGATGGGTGAGCTCACCGACAAGATCAAGGGCAACGTCAACGAACTGGTTGGCAAGGCCAAGGAAGCGCTCGGCGATCACAACCACGACGCCGATTTGAAGGCCGAGGGTCAGGCCCAGCAGCTCAAGGGCAAGGGTCAGGAAGTTAAGGGGTCGGTAAAGGGCGCTCTTGGCGACAACATCTGAACCTGCTAGTCGTTTTCTGACTAAAGCAATCAGCAACGAACTCACCGCCCCGGTTTGCGCCGGGGCGGTTTTCTTTTGTCGAAATGAAATCAAATAGTGCAATCGTTTTCCTGGTAACGTTACTTTGGAGGTGTTGCGGGTATCTGATGCCATATTTGCGAGGAAGGGGGCGTCGGCAAAGTTGGTTGCGGGGTAAAGAACGCTTGATAGCGGAATGTCCCTCCGGCAGCGCTCACGCGCTGCCGCTCGCCCTGGCAGGGTAGGAAACTGCGCTACCGCCCCGCGATTCGCGACAGGGTCGTGGCGGGGGTGATGACCTCGATATCGGTCTTCAGATGCAGCAGACGGACGCCCGTTTCGGCCATGGCGCGCGACAAGGCGGGGGCGAAGTCTTCGGTCCGTGCGACCGTCTCGCTCCAGCTACCATAGGCCCGCGCCAGTGCCGCGAAATCGGGATTGGCAAGTGCCGTTGCCGCGACCCGGCCGGGATATTCCCGCTCCTGATGCATCCGGATCGTGCCATAGCCGCCATTGTCGACCAGGATCACCAGCATCGACGCGCCATGCTGAACGGCGGTCGCCAGTTCCTGTCCGTTCATCAGGAAACAGCCATCGCCGGCCAGCGCCACCACCGTCCGGTCGGGGTGGCGAAGCGCGGCGGCGGTGGCGGCGGGGACGCCATAGCCCATGGCGCCGCAGGTGGGAGCCAACTGGCTCCCCGGCTCATAGCGCCAGTATCGGTGCCACCAGCCGGAATAATTGCCCGCGCCGTTGCAGATGATCGAGTCGGCGGGAAGCCGCTCCCGCATCGCCGCGACGCATTGCCCCAGGTCCAGCGTCACACCCTCGCGCGGGGCGGGCTCCGACCAGGCGAGATATGCGGCATGGGCCTCGACGCCCGAGGTATGGGGAGTACCCTGCTCGGACGCCATCAACTCCAGCATCGCGACGGCTTCGGCGACGTCGCCGCAAAGCGCCAGATCGGTGCGATAGACGCTGTGCAATTCCTCCGGGTCGGGATGGACGTGGATCAGCGTCTGGCCGGGATGGTCGGGGGTGATGAGGGTGTAGCCATCGGTCGTCGCCTCGCCCAGGCGCGCGCCGAGAACGATGAGCAGGTCGGCCTCCCGCACGCGGGCGACCAGCGCGGGGTTGGGGCCATAGCCCAGATTGCCCGCATAGACGGGGCATGTGGCGGACACCGCATCCTGTCGCCGGAACGCCGCCACCAGCGGGACGCCCGCCGCTTCGCCCCATTGCTCGACCAGGGCGACGGCATCGGCGTCCCAGTACGCGCCGCCGATGATCGCGACCGGTCGCTCGGCCTTGGCGATCATGTCATGGGCGGCGAGTATGTCGATGATCGACACGTCCTGCACGGGCCGTTCGATCCGGGGGCGGGGACGGCCCTCGACCAGATCGCACAGCATGTCCTCGGGCAGCGCCAGCACGACCGGGCCGGGCCGCCCGCTCATCGCCGTGGCATAGGCGCGCGCGACATATTCCGGGATTCTCGCGGCGTCATCGATCCGCGCGGCCCATTTGGCGAGCGGGGCGAACATCGCCTGGAAATCGACTTCTTGAAAAGCCTCGCGATCGCGGGTGCCCCGGTCCACGTCTCCGATGAACAGGATCATCGGCTGCGAATCCTGTCGCGCGACATGCACGCCGATCGCCGCGTTGGTCGCGCCCGGCCCCCGCGTCACGAAGGCGACGCCCGGCCGCCCGGTCATCGTCCCATCGGCGCAGGCCATGAAGGTCACGCCGCCCTCCTGCCGACAGGTCATCAGATCGATCGCGGGCGTGTCGTGCAGCGCGTCGAGCACCGCCAGGAAACTCTCGCCCGGCACGGTGAAGATACGGTCGCACCCCTGTTCGAGAAGCGCATCGACAAGCAGGCGTCCGCCGGTTTTCAAGCTCATGTCCGGCAGCCTAGCGCCGCTTGTCGGCAAAGCGCAAACGCCGGGTTGACCCGGCTCCGTCGCTCCGCCTAACGCTGGCCCCCATCATAGGGAGGACGCCCATGCAGAAGCTTTATCCCGACGCGGCGCACGCGCTGGACGGCCTGTTGTTCGACGGCATGACGATCTGTGCGGGCGGCTTCGGCCTGTGCGGCATCCCGGAACGGCTGATTGACGCGATCGAGGCGGCCGGGACCAGAGACCTGACCATCGCCAGCAACAACGCCGGGATCGACGGAGTCGGGCTGGGCAAGCTGCTCCGCTCGCATCAGGTCAAGAAGATGATCTCCTCCTATGTCGGCGAGAACAAGGAGTTCGAGCGGCAATATCTGAGCGGTGAGTTGGAGGTGGAATTCTGCCCCCAGGGAACGCTGGCCGAGCGTTGCCGGGCAGGGGGCGCGGGCATCCCCGGCTTCTACACCAAGACCGGCGTCGGTACGAAGGTGGCCGAGGGCAAGGAAGTGAAGAGCTTCGACGGGGAGGACTATATCCTCGAACGCGGCATCCGCGCCGACCTGTCGATCATCAAGGGGTGGAAGGCGGACGAGGCGGGGAACCTGATCTTCCGCAAGACCGCGCGCAACTTCAACCAGCCGATGGCGACGGCGGGCCGCATCTGCGTGGCCGAGGTGGAGGAGGTGGTGCCGGTCGGCAGCTTCGACCCCGACCAGATTCATCTCCCTGGTATTTACGTGAAGCGGATGATCGTCGGCGCGCCGTATGAGAAGAAGATCGAGTTCCGCACGGTGCGCGAGCGGGTTTGATGGATGACGGTGGGGGTGGGGCAGGCCCTCCCCCGGCCCCCTCCCGCCTGCGGGAGGGGGAGCGCTTGTGGCGGAGGGGTGGTTCATGAAACGCATGAAGGTTCAGCAAGGCGGCAGCCCGGCAACCTCTCCCCTCCCGCAGGCGAGTTGCGGGTCGGCCATGCCCCCGGCATGGCCTGAACGATGCGGGGCATCGTTCACCCGCAACTGGGTTGGGGGAGGGCGTCCCGGCCTGAGGCTGGGCATGACACTCGCCCTGGGATTTGCCCTATCCGGCTGCGTCGTCGCCGTCGGTAACAACAGCCCCGCGCCCCCACCTCCCGCGGCCACGAACTCCAAGCTGGCGGGGATGCAATATCTCTACGGCTCGGCGGAGGCCGACGCGATCTCGCGCCAGGCGTGGAATGCGCTGGTCACCTATGCCGCCGACAGGGTCCGCCACCCACCGCGCGACAGTGTCGTGCTGGAACCGGGCGCGACCCTCGACGCTCCCCGCTTCGTCTCCTGCACCGGCAAGAGTCCGGCGGCGGTGTTCGACGTCGACGAAACCGTCCTCCTCAACCTTGGTTTCGAGCAGGACGACCTGACCGGCCGCGCCGACCGCGCCTTTCCGGGCCGCTGGAGCGCCTGGGAGCAGAGCGATGGCCATGCCGTGCTGCCGACCCCCGGCGCGGCGGCGGCGATCGCCGACTTGCGGACGATGGGCGTGACGGTGATCTTCAACACCAATCGCGACGACTCGGCGGGGACGGCCCGCGCGATCGACGCGGCAGGGTTGGGTCCGGCGGTGCATGGCGACACGCTGTTCGTGCGCATCGATACCAATACCGGCGATAATAAGGACGCGCGTCGCTGGAGGATAGCGGAGCGTTATTGCGTGATCGCGATGGGCGGTGATCAACTGGGCGATTTCAGTGACTTGTTCAACGGCCCCGCCAGCGCGTCCGAGCGTCGGGCCCGGGCCGATGGCCCGCGTGTCGCGGCTCTTTGGGGGCGTGGCTGGTTCGTCTTCCCCAATCCCGTCTATGGCAAGGCGCTGAAGGGCAGCGCCGACGACATCTTCCCCGCCGACCGGCGGTGGCATCCGACAGGAGAGCAGTGACCATGGCCTGGACCCGCGACGAAATGGCCGCCCGTGCGGCCAGGGAACTGAAGGACGGATTCTACGTCAATCTCGGCATCGGCATCCCGACGCTGGTGGCCAACCATATCCCGCAAGGGGTCGAGGTCACGCTGCAATCCGAAAACGGAATGCTGGGCATCGGGCCGTTTCCCTATGAGGACGAGGTCGATCCCGACCTGATCAATGCGGGCAAGCAGACGATCAGCGAACTGCCCCACTCGGTCTATTTCTCGTCCGCCGACAGCTTCGCGATGATCCGGGGCGGGCATATCGACCTGACCGTGCTCGGCGCGATGGAGGTGTCCGAGGGTGGCGACATCGCCAACTGGATGATCCCCGGCAAGATGATCAAGGGCATGGGCGGCGCGATGGATCTGGTCGCGGGCGTCAAGAAGATCATCGTCGTCATGGAGCATAACGCCAAGGACGGCAGCCCCAAGTTCATCCCCGAATGCACGCTGCCGCTGACCGGGCGCAACGTGGTGGACATGATCGTCACCGACCTTGCCGTGTTCCAGCGGCCCGATCATGACAGCGCCTTCCGCCTGGTCGAATGCGCGCCGGGCGTGACGGCGGATGAGGTCGCGGCCAAGACCACGGCGAAGTTCCAACGCTGATGGCCTATACCCTCATCACTGCGAACCGGAATTATTCCAGCTGGTCGCTGCGTCCCTGGCTGCTGATGAGGGCGCTGGGGATCGATTTCGCCGACCGGATCGAGCCGTTCGAGGCGGCGGAGAATTACGCGGCGTTCCGCGCCTTCTCGCCGACGGGGCAGGTGCCGGTGCTGTTGAATGACGGGCGGGTGGTGTGGGATTCGCTCGGCATCGCGCTCTATCTGGCCGAGCGGCATCCGGGCGTCTGGCCGGAGGACGAGGGCGCGCGCGGCTGGGCTATGGGCGCGGTGGCGGAGATGCACGGCGGCTTCGCGGCGCTCCGGGCCGAACGGACGATGAATATCGGCGTTCGCGTCGATCCCAAGCCCCCTTCGTCACGCCTGGAGCGCGATGTCGCAAGGCTGGTCGAGCTATGGAGCGAAGGTCTGTCGCGCTTCGGCGGGCCGTGGCTGGCGGGCGAGACCTTCTCGGCGGTCGACGCCTTTTACGCGCCCGTGGCGTTCCGGGTGCGGACCTATGGCATCGATGTCGGTGCGGCGGGCGCGGCCTGGGTCGAGACGGTGCTGGCGCATCCGGCGGTGAAGGACTGGGAGGCGCAGGCGCTGGCCGAGACGTGGCGCGATCCGGATCATGAGGCCGAACTGCTGGAATGCGGCGGTGTGACGGCGGATTATCGCGCCAAGGGGTGAGAGTGGGGCTTGGCGAAACCTTAACCCCGCGCCGTCTCCGGCATGACCAGCCGGTACAACACCAACCCACCCCCCGCGATCGCCGCGAGCAGCCAGAAGGCGGCGTGATAGCCCGCCCCGACGATCATCACCCCGGCCAGCGAGGTGCTGAGCGCGCCGCCGATACCCTGGATCGTCGTCACCGCCCCTTGGGCGACGTTGAACCGCCCCGACCCCCGCATGATCGCGGCGACGATCACCGGGCCCAGCGCCCCCAATATCCCCGCGCCCACGCCGTCGAGCAACTGGATCGCCAGCAGCCAGCCCGGCGCATCCGACACGGTATAGAGCAACCCACGCGCCGCCAGCACGGCAAAGGCCACCAGCATGATCGGCCGGTGGCCCCAGTCATCCGCCTTGCGCCCGACGATCATCGCGACCGGCACCATCACCAGTTGCGCCCCGACGATACAGGCGGAGGTCAGCGACGTCGCCTTGTCGCCACCCACCTCGCGCGCCAGCAATTGCCCGACCGAAGGGAGCATCGCCGCGTTGGACAGATGGAACAGGAACCCCGCCGCCGCGAACCAGGCAAGCGTCGGCGCGCCCTTCAGCGTCTGCCAGAGCGAGGGCGGGTCGCAGGCGTCGTCCGCTTCCTCGTCGTCGTCGGAACAGCCGCGCGCCATGGCATGGTCGATCCGATTGGGATCGAGCGACAGCGTCGCCCCGATGCTGAGCGCCGCCAGCCCGGCCATCAGCCAGAAGACCACGACCGGCCCGAACTTCCACGCCAGCAGCCCGGCCAGCGCGGCGGACACGGCGTTTCCGGCATGGTTGAACGCCTCGTTCCGCCCGATCCGCGCGGTGAAGGCCTTGGGCCCGACGATGCCCAGCGAGATGGCGGCGATGCCCGGCGCGAAGACCGACGCCGCGACGGCGGCCAGCGACTGCCCGGCGGCGACCGCCCAGAATCCCTCGACAAAGGGCAGCGAGGCGGACGCCAGCGTCACCGCGACGGCAGCGGCGACCAGCACGGCGCGCTTGGCATGGACCCGGTCGATCAACGCCCCTGCGGGTGCGTTGGCGATCAGCCCGGCGATCCCGGCGATCGTCATGACGACCCCGGCGCTCGCCTCGTTCCACCCATGGCTAGGGCCACGCACCGAAACGAGATAGATGGCGAGATAGGGGCCCAGCCCGTCGCGCACATCCGCCAGGAAGAAGTTCATCGCGTCGAGCGCGGGCAACCGCTCGCGCCGCGCGTGGGAAGGCCGGGGCAGCGCGGCGGTCGCCATGGATTGCACACCTGGATCAAGGAACGGGACCGCCGGAACGCCGCATCGGGCCGACAGGTCCATGACGAATCCGACATTTGCATACGCGCGGCGAAATAACATTGCGCCCGGCCTTTGCCTCGCGCATGTTTTCGGATAACAGCGCCCCCATCATGGCCCAACGACCCCAGACTCTGTACGAGAAGATCTGGGCCGCGCACGTTGTCGAACGGCGGCCCGATGGCACCTGCCTCATCTATATCGACCGTCACCTCGTTCATGAGGTGACGAGCCCGCAGGCCTTTGAAGGGCTACGCGTCGCGGGCCGCAAGGTGCGCCGTCCCGAGCTGACGCTGGCGGTTCCCGACCATAATCTGCCGACGACGCCGCGCGTCGATGCGGCGGGACACCTGCTGCCCATCGCCGACCCGGAAAGTGCGCAGCAACTGGATGCGCTTCGCCGCAACACCGCCGAGTTCGGCATCGACTATATCGACGCGACGGCGGCGGAGCAGGGCATCGTCCATGTCGTCGGGCCGGAACAGGGCTTCACCCTGCCGGGCACGACTTTGGTCTGCGGTGACAGCCATACTTCGGCGCACGGTGCGCTGGGCGCGCTGGCCTTCGGTATCGGCACGTCGGAGGTCGAGCATGTGCTGGCGACCCAGACGCTGCTGCTCTCGCCCTCCAAGACGATGGAGGTCCGCGTCGACGGTGTGCTGGGTTACGGCGTGTCGGCCAAGGACGTGGTGCTGGCGATCATCGGCAAGATCGGCGCCGCGGGCGGCACCGGCCATGTCATCGAATTCACCGGCAGCGTCATCCGCAATCTGTCGGTCGAGGGCCGCCTGACCATCGCCAACATGTCGATCGAGGGCGGCGCGCGCGCCGGGCTGATCGCGCCGGACGAAACGACCTTCGCCTATCTGAAGGGGCGTCCGATGGCGCCGCAGGGCGCGGACTGGGACAAGGCGGTCGCCTGGTGGCGGACGCTGCCGACGGATCCGGGGGCGGTGTATGACAACGTCGTCATGCTCGACGCCGCCGATATCGCCCCCAACCTGACCTGGGGCACCAGCCCCGAGGATGTGGTGCCGATCACCGGCATCGTCCCCGATCCCGACAGCTTCGCCGATCCGTCGAAGCGCGAGGCGGCACGCAAGTCCCTGGATTATATGGGGCTGGAGCCGGGGACGGCGATGCGGGACGTGGCGATCCAGCATGTCTTCATCGGCAGTTGCACCAACAGCCGCATCGAGGATCTTCGCGCCGCCGCCGCCGTTGCGCGCGACCGCCGGGTGGCGGACGGCGTCCGCGCGCTCGTCGTGCCCGGATCGGGGCTGGTCAAGCGCCAGGCCGAGGCCGAGGGGCTGGACCGGGTGTTCGTCCAGGCGGGCTTCGAATGGCGCGAGCCGGGCTGCTCCATGTGCCTCGCCATGAACCCGGACAAGGTGCCGCCGGGCGAGCGTTGCGCCTCGACCTCCAACCGCAATTTCGTCGGGCGGCAGGGACCGGGGGCGCGCACTCATCTGCTGTCCCCCGCCATGGCGGCGGCGGCGGCCGTGACCGGGCGCCTTTCCGATGTTAGAGAGTTGATGCATCGCGATTTCGATCGTGAAGCGATCTGACCGCCAAGGCAGGGGAGACACATATCATGAAGCACGTATTGGTCATGCTCGTCACCGGCGCGGTTCTGTGCGGCGCCGCCGCCTATGCCGCGGGGATAGCATCGCGCCCCGCCACCGCGGAGCAGCGCCGCTGACGCGGACGCCTTGAAGACAGGATAATCGCATGAATCCGGTTACGACCGTGTCCGGCACCGCCTATCCCTGGGGTGCCAAGAATATCGACACCGACGTCATCATTCCCGCGCATTGGTTGAAGACTATCACGCGCGCCGGGTTGGGGCGCGGCGCGTTCGAGACGGTGCGGGCGCAGCCGGGCAATATCTTCGACGACCCCGCCTATGCGGGCGCGCCGATCCTGATCGCAGGCGATAATTTCGGTTGCGGGTCGAGCCGCGAACATGCCGCATGGGCGCTGGCCGATATGGGCATCCAGGCGGTGATCGCGCCGAGCTTCTCGGATATCTTCTCCGGCAATGCCTTCAAGAACGGCATCGTGCCGGTCGTCCTGCCGCAGGAGGCGGTCGATCGTCTGCTGGAGGTGGCCAGGGATCAGCCGATCACGGTCGATCTGGAGACGATGAGCGTCACCACGCCGTTTCAGGATCGCTTTCCCTTCGAACTCGATCCGTTTCGTCGCGAATGCCTGATGAACGGCCTGGACGAAGTGGGCCTGACACTGGCCCGTGACGAGGCGATCGGCGCGTTCGAGGGGCGGATGGCGAGCGGTCGCCCCTGGGTCGAGGGCCGGGCGCGGCTCCAGCCGGAAGCCGCGCTCGACGCTTGAGCGCGGCTGGCCGCGCCTCTCGAGCCAAGGCGTTGGCGGCTTAGGATGCGGTGAGGATCACCGCCGCGATCACGGCCCAGATCGCGAGCGACCCGATGATGCCGTTGATGATGCCGACCATCGGGCCGCCGTCACGCCTGCCGTCATGGGGCAGGGGGAAGGTGTTGCGCATGGCTCTCTCCTATGCTGCGGATCGGGCGACCTCGGCAGGACCGGCGGGCGCTCCGTCTCATTTTTTCTTATAATTCCAATACGATCGTTGGCGATCTAGAGTTCCCGACGTTACGATAGAGAAACGAGATTTCGGCTATCGGACGGGCTCATGCTGGGCATCGGTTGCGCGGGGCGACGGTCCATCCTATCTCGGCGCCATGACTAATTCGCCCCGAGCGGGCAGGGGGATGGCGGACCGATGGACAGTTTTGACGAGCGCAGGCGCGGGTTCGAGGCGAAGTTCGCGGCGGATCAGGACATGATGTTCCGCATCACGGCGCGGCGCAATCGACTGGTCGCGCAATGGGCGGCGCAGCGGATGAAGCTGACCCCTGCGGAAACCGATGCCTATGCCAAGGCGGTCGTGCAGGCCGATTTCGAGGAAGCGGGCGATGAGGATGTCATCCGCAAGCTGCTGGGCGACCTGACCGCCGCCGGGATTGATGTGGACGAAGCCGAGGTTCGCCGCGCGCTGGACGAGCAACTGGTCGAGGCGCGCCGCCAGTTGCTGGAGAGCCGCTGACATGCCGATGGCCGCCGACGATATCGCCGCGATGATCCGCGCCGCCATCCCCGATGCGCAGGTCGACATCACCGACCTGGCCGGGGATGGCGACCATTATGCCGCGCACGTCACCGCCGCCAGCTTTGCGGGGATGAGCCGGGTGGCCCGCACCCGCGCCGTCTATGCCGCGCTGGGCGGGCGCATGGGGGGTGAACTCCACGCGCTGCAACTGACCACCGCCGTGCCCGCTGCCTGATCCCTTTTCTGAGGATGACCGATATGACTGACGATACGAACGCGCGGATCGACGCGCTGGTAAAGGACAACGCCGTCCTGCTGTTCATGAAGGGCACGCCGCTCTTCCCGCAATGCGGTTTCTCCAGCCGGGCGGTGGCGATCCTGAACCATCTGGACGTGCCGTTCGAGAGCGTCGACGTGCTACAGGATCAGGGCATCCGCCAGGGCATCAAGGCCTATTCGGATTGGCCCACCATTCCGCAGCTTTACGTGAAGGGCGAATTCGTCGGCGGATCGGACATCATGATGGAGATGTACGAAAGCGGCGAACTGGCCGAATTGGTCCAGGACGTGAAGACCGCGTGATGCGACAGGGGGCCGGATGAAGATCCGGCCCTTTTTCTATCCTCCCCGGAACGGGGAGGGGGACCGCCGCGAAGCGGTGGTGGAGGGGGGGGCTCCACGAGTGACGTCCTTTGTGGAGGCCCCCCTCCGTCAGGGCTGCGCCCTGCCACCTCCCCGTGCCGCAGCGCATCGAGTGCCCTATTGACTACGTCTGTAATCGCTATAGGATTACATTTGTAATCAATGAGAGGGCGAGTCGATGGCCGAGCGTATCAGCGATGCCGAACACGCGGTGATGGAGGTCCTGTGGGAGGACGCTCCACTGACCGCGCAGGACGTGGCGGAGAGGGTCGATCCCGAACGCGGTTGGACGACCAATACGGTCAAGACGCTGCTCGGCCGCCTGCTCGCCAAGGAAGCGATCGCGCATGAGGAACAGGGGCGGCGCTATCTCTATCGCCCGCTGGTCGCGCGCGACGATTATGTCGTCGGCGAATCCCGTCGCCTGATCGACCGGCTGTTCGGTGGTCGCCTGACCCCGCTGGTCGCGCATCTGGCCGAGCGGGACGAACTGACCGCGCAGGATATTTCCGAGATCGAGGCCCTGCTCAAGGAACTGAAGGCGTGAGCGGCGCGACGTTGGGCTGGGCGGTGGAGGCCATGATCGCCTCCACCCTGCTCATGGCGCTGGTCCTGCTGGCCCGGCGTCATGTCCGTGAGGCCTTCGGGCCACAGATCGCCTATGCGCTCTGGGCGCTGCCGCTGCTCCGGCTGTTGCTGCCCCGGATGCCGCATCAGGTGTCGGAGCAGGCGACGCCGCCGCTCTCGGCGATGGGCGAGACGCTGAACGCCTATGTCGTCGTGCCGATGGCGACCCAGCTTCCCGCACCGATCGCGACCTCCAGCGTCTGGCCCAGCCTGGGGCAGGGGATCGCGCTGTTCTGGATCGTCGGGGCCGCCGGGTTCCTGGCATTTCAGCTTCTCCGCCACTGGCGCTTCCGCAGCCGGTTGCTTGCGACGGCCGAGCCGCTGGAGGCAGTGGACGGCGTCCATGTGGTGGCCAGCGACGGTGCACCGGGGCCGCTCGCCTTCGGGATCTGGCGCCGTTACGTTGCCTTCCCGCGCGATTTCGCCGAGCGCTACGACGCCGACGAGCGCGACCTGGCGCTGGCGCATGAGCTGGGCCACCATGCGCGCGGCGACCTGATCGCCAACTGGATCGCGCTCGGCGTACTGGCGCTCCACTGGTTCAACCCGATCGCCTGGCGCGCCTTCCATGCGTTTCGCGCCGATCAGGAACTTGCCAATGACGCCCGCGTGCTGAAGGGCCGCAGCCGCGCCGACCGGCATGTCTATGCCTGCGCGATCGTCAAGGCCGCGCATGGCCGGGCGCTGTCGGGCGCATGCCATCTCCACACCATCGATGATCTGAAAGGGAGGCTGAAGATGTTGACCACTTCTCCGACATCGCGTCGTCAATTGGCGCTGGGCGCGGCGACCGTGTCGTTGCTGGTGCTGGGCGGGCTGGGGATGACGGCGTCGGGTACTCCGGCGGCGGCGGCGCTGACCAAGAAGGTCGAACGGACGATCGGCGTCGACCTGACCACACCCGCCTTGCCCGCAGCGCCCGAAGCGCCCGAACAGGCCGAATCGCCCGAACCCCCTGAAGCGCCCGAAGCCCTTGTCACGCCGTCGACGGTGGCATCACCCGGCGTCGCCGCACCCGCCGCACCCGCCGCACCCGCCAAGCGGGCGGTCGCGGCGGCACCGCTGGACCCGATGGCCCCCATGACGCCGATGGTCCCGGAAACGCCGCAAGTCGCGGAAACGGACGGGATGCGTGTCGTCACCACCCGCAACGGTCGCCGTTTCCGGATCGTGACCACCGACGGTCGCGTCGCCATGGGCCCCATGCCGCTGGTCCGGTCGGGCACGTGCGGCACCGCCGGCAGCGATACGCGGACGAGTTATGTCACGACCAATGGCCGGACGAAGCAGCAGGTGACCGTCATCTGCACCGACCGGATCGAAAAGATGGCACGCCAGGCGTCCTTGTCCGCCCTGAGCGCCCAGCGCACGGCGCAGGTGAACATGCGGATCGCGCTGGCCAGCATCGAAAATGCCCGCGCCTCGATCATCCGCGACCGCAACCTGTCCGAGGATGCTCGCCGCGACGCGCTGAATGGCCTGAACGAGGCGACCGCCGAACTGAAGGCCGAGATGGCGAACCGCGCCGACGATTGATCCTTCACGATGTTACCCCCACTCGACCCCTGTGTTCGCCCGTCGGGCACAGGGGTTGCCTCTTGCGCGCCTCTTGCCCACATATAGGGCGATGGCTGAGCACCCGACCGGCATTCCGATCCAGCTTGAGCCGCTGGTTTCCCGCGTGCTCGCTCCCAATGCCTCGCCCTTCACCTATACGGGGACGCAGACGCATATCGTCGGCGACCGTGACGTCGCGGTGATCGATCCGGGGCCCGACGATCCCGCCCATCTCGACGCGCTGCTGCGCGCGATCGGCGGACGCCGCGTGGAAGCGATCGTGATAACCCATCACCACCGCGACCATAGCCCGGCCGCCCGCCCGCTGGCGAAGGCGACCGGCGCGCCGATCGTCGGCGCGGCCCCCTTCGCGCCGGATTATGATGGCGGGCGGTCCGACGCGGCGTTCGACCGGGACTATGCGCCCGACCATGTGCTGGCGGAGGGGGAGGGCGTGTCCGGCGATGGGTGGACGCTCACCGCCATCGCGACGCCGGGCCATACCTCCAACCATCTGGCCTTCGCGTTGCCCGAGACCAGGGCGCTGTTTTCCGGCGATCATGTCATGGGCTGGTCGACCAGCATCGTCTCGCCCCCCGATGGCGACATGGCCGATTATATGGCGAGCCTCGAAAAGCTGATGGAGCGCGACGACCGCGTCTATTATCCCGGACACGGCGAGGCGGTCGACAATCCGCAGCGGCTGGTGCGCGGGATGCTGGGCCATCGCAAGCAGCGCGAGGGGCAGATTCTGCGTCTGCTGCGCCAGGGCGACGACCTGACCATCGCGGCGATGACCGCGCGTATGTATGTCGGGCTGAACCCCAGGCTGCTTCCGGCGGCGGAACGCTCGGTCATGGCGCATCTCTACGACCTGCGCACACGCGGGCTGGTCCGCGAGGAAGGAGCATCATGGACGAGCGCGGCGTGACCTCCCCCGACCCCACGACTCCGTCACGCGGCGGTGTCGGCCTGCTCCTGACCAAGGTGGCCGGCGTGCTGGTGCTGCTGGTCCTGGCGGGCCTGATCGCCATATGGGGCGTGCAGCGCTATATCGCCGACCGGCTGACCCCCGATCCGACGACGATCGCGCGGGCCAGCCTGGACGGACTTCGCGAGCAGAACCGGCTGTCCGCCTTCGCCGCGCGCTATGTCGCGGTCGTCACCTCGCGCCAGTCGCAACTGGGCTTTTCGACCGAGCGGACGCTGATCATGCCGGGCATGGTCCGTTATGAGGTCGATCTGGGCAAGCTGCGCCAGCAGGACGTCCGCTGGGATGCGGGGAACCGCACCCTGTCGGTGACGCTGCCGCCGGTGGAGGTCGACGGGCCGCAGGTCGATCTGGCGGCGATCCGCGAATATGGCTCGGGCGGGGTGCTGACCACCTTTACCGATGCCGAGCAGCGGCTGGACGCCGCCAATCGCACTGCCGGACAGGTCGAGTTGATGCGCCAGGCCCGCGCGCCTTCGCCGATGAAGCTGGCGCGCGATGCGACCCGCCGCGCGGTGGAGCGGAGCTTTGCCATGCCGCTACGCGCCGCCGGGGTGGATGCGACCGTGAAGGTGCACTTTTCCGACGAGTCGCCCAACGACGAACATTGGGACACCACCCGCACGGTGCAGGAGGTTCTGGACAACGCGGGTTAACGTCACCGATTGTCGGCGCACGCGCGTGCGCCTAGGGGAAATGACATGACCATCCAGACGAATCTGACGGGCCTCGACCTGCGCGCCGAGATCGACCGCCTCCGCAAGGAACGCAACGCCGTCATCCTCGCCCATTATTATCAGAAGCCCGAGATTCAGGACCTGGCCGATTTCGTCGGCGACAGCCTGGACCTCAGCCGTAAGGCGCAGGCGACCGATGCGGACGTCATCGCCTTTTGCGGGGTGCGCTTCATGGCGGAGACGGCCAAGATCCTGTCGCCCGACAAGATCGTGGTCCTGCCCGACATGGCCGCCGGGTGCAGCCTGGAGGATAGCTGTCCCCCCGAGCAGTTCGCCGAGTTCCGCGCCCAGCACCCGGACCATATCGCGCTGACCTATATCAACTGCTCGACCGAGGTGAAGGCGCTCTCCGACATCATCGTGACGTCATCCTCTGCCGAGCAGATCCTGTCGCAGATCGATCCCGATCAGAAGATCATCTTCGGCCCCGACCGCAATCTCGGCGGCTATCTGGCGCGCAAGACCGGGCGCGAGATGCTGCTCTGGCCGGGCGTGTGCATCGTGCACGAGGCGTTCAGCGAGACCGAACTGCTCAAGCTGCGTGCCCAGTATCCCGATGCGCCGATCGCCGCGCATCCCGAATGTCCCGCCGTCATCCTCGACCATGCCGATTATGTCGGATCGACGCGCGGCATCCTGGAATTCGCGCAAACCGTGACCGGTGACACGCTGATCGTCGCGACCGAGCCGCACATCATCCACCAGATGCAGAAGGCGATGCCGGGCAAGAGCTTCATCGGCGCGCCGGGCGCGGACGGCAACTGCAACTGCAATATCTGCCCGTACATGGCGTTGAACACGATGGAGAAGCTGTATCTGGCGCTCCGCGACCTGACCCCGCGCGTCGAGATCGAGGAAGGGCTGCGGCTCCAGGCCAAGAAGAGCCTGGACGCGATGCTGACGCTCGCCAGCGGCACGGTGGGCCGGGGCGATCTGGGTCCGGTCCGCGCGGGATGATCGACGGGTTCGACCTCGACGCTTTCGTGACGGCGACGCTGGCCGAGGATCTGGGGCCGGGGGGCGACATCACCTCCGCCGCCGTGATCCCGGCCGAGGCGCGCTTCATCGGCACCATGGCCAGCCGTGACGCGATCACCGTCGCCGGGCTGCCCATTGCCGAGGCGTTCTTTCGCCGCCTCGACCCGGATGTGGTGATCGAGCGGCTGGTCGAGGACGGGGCGAGCGTCGCACCGGGCACCGCGTTGCTCCGCCTGTCGGGCAAGGCACGGGCGATGCTGACCGCCGAGCGTTCTGCGCTCAACACCGTCCAGCACCTGTCGGGCATCGCGACGATGACGGCGGCCTATGTCGCCGCGATCGAGGGGACCGGCGCGACGCTGCTCGATACCCGCAAGACGATCCCCGGCCTTCGCCTGATCGAGAAATACGCGACCCGCATGGGTGGCGCGCAGAACCATCGCATGGGCCTGTGGGATGCGGCGATGATCAAGGACAATCACGTCGCGGTCGCGGGCGGGATCGGTCCGGCGGTGACGGCCGCCAGGGATGCGGGGATCGCCCGGATCATCGTCGAGGTCGACCATCTCGACCAGATCGAGCCCGCGCTGGCGGCGGGGGCGACTCATTTGCTGCTCGACAATATGGGCCCGGCGCAATTGGCGGAGGGTGTCGCGCTGGTCGCCGGGCGCGTGCCGACCGAGGCATCGGGTGGCGTCCGGCTGGACACCATCCGCGCGCTGGCGGAAACCGGCGTGACCTATATCAGCGTGGGCCGCTTGACCCAGTCGGCCCCGGCGGCGGATATCGGACTGGATTTCGCCGCCGCCTGACGTCGGCGTTTCGTGAAGGGGAAAAGGGCGTGCGACCGAAATCGGTGATATTGGGCGAGCGGCTGTCGTTCCTCGCCATCCTGTTGCTGCTCGTGCTGGCGGTCTTGGGCTGGGGCGACACGGTCGCGCAGGCGGGGGTGGCGATCGCGGTGATCGCCAATGGCTTGCTGATCGGGCTGTTCCTGTTGGCGACCCTGCTGGTCACGCGGATGGCGAGCCGGGGCGGACTGGTCTTCCTGGTGATCCTGACCGTGCTGAATCTGCTCGGTTTTCTGTATCAGGTGTCCGAAGGCGCGCTGGCGCAGGGGCTGTTCGGGGTGCTGACCAGCGTGCAGGCGGCGGCGTCGCTGGTCGCCGTCGTCATGCTGATGCGGCCCAATGCGATGGCCTGGTATCGCACCATGGCGGAGGTGAGTGAGGCATGAAGACGACCCTGATCGCGCTGGCGATGCTGGCGGTACCGCAACTGGCGGGCGCGCAGACGCTGCAATGCTCCGCCCCGATGGCCACGCAGAGCATCCGCCCCGATCTGCCCAGCCGCAGCCAGCCGGTGCGTGTCCTGCCCATCGGCGGCTATACGCTGGCCATCACCTGGAGCCCGCAATATTGCCGCGACCCCAAGGGGGACAGCCGTTTCCAGTGCGGATCGGGCAATCGCTTCGGCTTCACCCTGCACGGGCTTTGGCCCGATGGGGTGGGCAAGGATTGGCCGCAATATTGCCGCCCGACCGCGATCCTGCCCCAGCCGGTCGTGCGCCGTCACATCTGCGCCACCCCCTCCGCCCAGCTCATGCAGCATGAATGGGCCAAGCACGGCACCTGCATGGCGGGCTATAGCCCATCGCGCTATTTCACCCAGTCGAACGGCTTGTACCACCGCCTGCGCTTCCCCGACATGAATGCGCTGTCACGCCGTAGCGCGCTGACCGCAGGCGATCTGGCGAGTGCGGTGGCGGCGGCGAACCGGGGCATGACCGCCGACATGATGCGCGTGACCGCGACCCGCGACGGCTGGCTGGACGAAATCTGGATCTGCCTCAACAAGGCGTTCCGCTATGCCCGCTGCCCGGTCCATCAGGGCGGATTGTCGCCCAGCGCGCCGATCAAGATCTGGCGCGGGGCACGCTGAGCCTGTTATCCCTCCACCGTCACGGTGGAGGGGTGATGCTTGTCGAGATGCTTGCGGATGATCCGCAGGTTCCGGGTGTTGGACCGGAACAGCACGTCCGCCGCATCGCCGATCAGCGGCACGAAGCCCAGCACCGCGTCGAAGCCGACATTGCCCATCATCCGCAGCATCTGGAACTTCGACAGGCCCAGATTGCGCGCCTCCCAGATGATATAGCTGCCCAGCGCGGCGGCGGCGATATCGCCGACGACGGGGACCAGCCCCAGCACCACGTCCAGCCCGATCGGGCGGTTGATGCCGGGCAGCACGACCACGCGCTCCAGCATGGCCTCCATCGCCTCGATCCGGCGACGGCTGGCGGCGATCCCCTTGTCGAGAGGAAGCACGTCGAAGGCGCCGGGATCGATACGGGATGCGTTGGCCATGGCTATCAGTTGGGGGTGCCCCGCAGATGGTTCAATGGATGCCATGCGCGACTATTGGCCTGATATTGCCGCAAGCGATTGGCGACGAGCGACCAGCGCAGCGGGCGGGCCAGCGGAATGAAGGGCGTGTCGGCGTTCAATGCGGCATCGGCAAGGGCGATGGCCCGGCTCCGCTCCGCCAGCGTGGGAGCGAGCCGCGCCTGCTCGATCGCCGCCTGGGCCGCCTCGCCACAGGGCGCGCAGGCGGTGGCGATATACCAGCGGGCGCTGTCGAAGGGCGCGACCGCATCGATCAGCCGCAGATCGGCGGGCGCGTCGCTCGCCACCCGTTCCGGCGTGATGCCGATGCGCAGCAGGGTCGCGCCGATCTGTCCGTAGAGCAGGTTCGCGCCGGGCCCGTCGGGTAGTGCGATCCGCAGCCTGACCGGCTGTCCCCATGCCGCGACCCGGGCGCGTGCACCCGCGCGCCGTTCGTCCAGCGTCAGCAGCGCCCAGCCTGGGATTTGCGGCGGAGCATCCGAATCCAGCGCATCGGGTAGCAATCGGTCGATCGCCTCCCAATTGGCCGCCACCGCCGACAGCAATGCCGCCCGGTCGAATGCCGATGACAGGGCCTGGCGATTGGCGGGATCGGCCAGAAAGCCTTGGCGATTGGCGATGGACAGTCCGAACAGCCCGGCGGCAGGATCGATTCGGACGGCGGCGGGGTTGATCTGTGCGCCGTCCAGCAACGGCCATTCCGCGAACCGCCCCCCCAGCATCAGGTCCGACCCACCCTGGGCAAAACGCAGGATCGCGCGGGCCGGACTCTCGGAGATCAGGCGGACATCGTCCTCGGGCGCCGGTGCAGCATCGTCGTCGGGCTCGGCACGCCGGGGATCGGGAATGGGGCGAAGCAGCGGCGGCGGCCCGGCGCGGATGATCCGGAACGGTCCCGTGCCATGCCGCGTCCGATCGATGATCGCCATTTCGGGCTGGGCGAACAGCTTGAGCAGGTCGGGACGGGGCCGTGACAGTCGCACCTCGATGACCTGCGGGGTCATCACGACGATCTCGTCTATCGCGGTCAGGAACGGCGCGAGCGGATTGCCGGATCGCGGAGAGGCGAGGCGGCGGAGGATCGGCACGATTTGCTCGGCGGTGACGGGGCTGCCATCATCCCACTTCGCCTCGCGCAGGCGGAAGATGAAGCTGCCGCCGTCATCGATGACTATCCAGCGTTCGGCCAGTCCCGGCTCGATCTGTCCATTGGCATCGAACCGGACCAGCCCCTGCGCCAGCGAATCCCGCAACAGGCGATGCGATGTATCGCCATCGGCGAAGCCGGATCGGCCGGGGCCTGATACGCCGCCGCTTCGCCCGTGAACCGCACTGACGGTCACCGCTCCGGTATCGGCCTGGCGGTTACAGCCGCCGACGGACAGAAGCGCGACGGCCAGAGCCATGGTGCGGACGGCGGGACTCGAACCCGCACTCCAGGGGAAGCCGATTTTAAGTCGATAGGGGACATATCCCCAAATATGCCTATTTCGACCTAATTTCATGCCTTTAGCCGCGCTCCGTGCTTAGGGCTGATACCCAGAAATACCCCCTTTTACCCCCCTTTTCCGGCATTGATTACACCAGAATTACACGCGGTCTGACGTCGGAAAAATAGAAGCGACAGGGGGTCTATGACTAACCCAATACCACTCGAAAGAATGACTAGGGAAGTGGTCGTTATAGATATTCCGATGAGGTAAAGTCATAATATTAAGTGCCATAGAGTTAAAATCGACACGCGACAGATGCGGCACTGCAAATCTACGTAGTTTCTGTTGATTTAGACAAGCAAGTAAGTTATGGGAGGCGAACGTCGGGCCGTAGTGCGCATAGAGAAACGGAGCGACAAGCAAAAGTTGAAATAATGAGCTTAAAATTGAATATTGAGTTGATGTGTAAAGATTGTAATTTTGATCACTTAAGTCCTGGTACTGCATTGGAGCAGATTGCAGTTTGTTCTGTGACATCGTGCCCATTGCACCCTGTTCGTCCCCTTCCTCGTGGTTGCAGGAAAAATGGCGTTATTGATCCCGTAAAAATAGCACGGATTGATGAAAAGCTTCGCGACATGGATCGGGAGCGCGCAAAAAACGGCCGATAGGTTCATTTTTTGCAGGAAAACCCTGCTACTTTTATACAGCGCTGGACGTTTAGGTATCAGTACCCCACTCTGCATACGCTGTTGAAATTTTGCAGGGTTTTACAACACTCCTGGGTCAACGCTGGGAATGGGTAAGCCCTCATAATTAAGCCCAGATGGGTGTCTGGGCCAACCCGAGTACAACCGGGTTGCGCTGTCTGTGGCGTTGTCTAGCATCAAGCGATGGAAAGCGAACACTACAAGCAAGCAAAAAGCTACATCGATAGGCTCGGGTATGACCAAGGCCTTCGGAAAACACAGAGAAATGTTGCGGACGTGCGACGCGGCGGCGATCCAGAGATCATTGACTACTCACGTGTCGCTTTGAAGGCGTCGGAGGGTATAAGCGTCAGGGCCACTTAGAACTACGTATCAACAGCTTCCTCATTGTGCTTGTTACTGACAAACCACGTTGGCGTAGCCACGCATATACCATGTCTTTTTTTCAGGTGTTTAGATACTGGCCCGGCACACTTTGCCTTAATGTTGGCAATATTGCTGGATGAGGAATTTTTCTTGGTCGGATCAAATAAATCTATGTCGTCAGTTAATATTATCTTACTGTTTGATCCAATGGCTAATCTAACCCACTTATGATCTTTTTTTGGTATGCCAAGGTTATTGAGTTCTTTGTGCATTGAGTCCGCGCAAAGTCGCGCAAGCCGAATCTGCTGGGTCACCATCATATCGGCCAACCAATCTTGCAAATGCAGAGGATAGGAGCCGCCCGCACAATCTAGCCATTCCTGCTGACATTGTCCGCCTTCATCAAGAACAATGTAATTATTAGTCGTGGCGTGCGCTATAGCCTCCGAAGCAACAGTATCATCTTCATGCAGTCTTTCTCTCTGGAAAGAATTCATGACGTTTGCGTCTACTACATGCGGATTCATTTCTTCAATTCCGGGTAGACGAAAGTCATCTGCTGGGATGGCTCAGGCACAATATGAGGCCTTAATCCTGCTCGGGCAATTTCCAAGCTCTCGGCTTGTCTTTGCGGGAAGAAGCCGCCTGGAAAGTCGGGTACAAATTTACCGGATTGGGTCAGGTGAATAGGCGTCACCCGCTCCTCCCCCTCGTCTGAAACAAAAAATATAGCAACGTCTTGATAAGGTATGTCGCCGAGCGCGACGTGCCGGGCAATCCTTAGAACCATATTATCGCTGTGTGTTTCAACAAAAACCTGTCCGCCGCCTGATACAAGGCTAACAAAGAAGGAGCCCATCGCGGCCTGTGCATTCGGGTGCAAATGTATCTCGGGTTCCTGCACAACCAATATCTGGGAATGCCTCGGGCTGTTATCGGCACCAAAAAGATTTAGCCCTGCGGTTAGAACCGGTAGAACTTGACTGCATCCAAAGCCAACATCACAAATGTTGTGCTTAGTGCCATCATTGCTTATAAGACATATTTCAAAATGGCGCGGAGTTAAGCTGACAACTTCAAGGCCCTTGGCTATGCCGGTGTATTGAAACCAGTTTGATATGTTATCGACCAAATGCTTTTTCTGCGAACCTCGCTTTGCTGAATCAGACGCAAGCATGGTAGCTGTATTCGATCCAGTGACCCCGATTTTGCGTGCGGTTTCCCCAGAGTATAGATAAGTTCGTTGCGGCTTGTCTCGAAATGGCGAAATGGTATCGAAGCTAGAGAAATGTGCATCGAACGATCTGCGGGCTTGTAGTACGACCCGCTCTGCATCTCGAACCTTGCTGCTAGACGCGGCCATGCCTCCTGGGGCGGGCGCGAACCTATTTACCCCAAGCGTAATTGGCCAGAAATTTCTAAAACGCGGTCGACGTTTAGGCATGTCAGGAAAAAGCTTTTCATATGCTTCCCCGCCTATCGCGAAATCATAGGCATCTTTCCTTTGAACAAAGCGAACTGTAGACTTGCCCTTATTGAATAATTCAAAGTAAGTAAGATCTATCTGGCGGCGTTGCGTTCTGTATTTGTATTCTGTCTTTAAATGATACCCGTCCACGTCTATCTCTATTGATATTTTCCGGCGCGGGTGGTTGCCATTCACGACGTCAATATATGTACCGAGATTATCAAATGGACCGTTTAACAGTAGTGGGGTTCCATCCAAGTCTTGGTCATTGAATGTTTGCGCCAACACATTGAGCGCGCTAATGGCGCTAGATTTGCCAGAATTGTTCTTTCCTACAAATATATTTAGGCGTCGGAACTTAAATTCCTGATCTTTAAACGCCCTAAAGTTACCCAAATACAGCCTGTTAATCATCTTGACCTCGCTAACCGCAGGCTATTCGCGATTTTCGCATCTTGCAACCCCATCAGATAGCAATGTCCCAAGGTAAGTCACAGGCTTCGCGTCAGGCGACTCGTTTATGCTGATGGCTGCCAGCAAAGCGAGGATTGTGCGGCGGCAGCAAAAAATTCCGACGCGCCATTACACTTGAAGAATTCAGATCGAGCGCTTGGTCCGCTTTAATTGGGTTTCCGCTCGTACGCAGCTTCCCAGGCGGCATTCCTGACTCAGCCTCATGTGGATCGCCGTTTTAGCCGTAGGAGATGCCACTGGAAGGGCGTTGCCTGGTAACAGCAGATGCAGTCAAATGGGTATACCCGAACGAGACAAATGAATGAGACGCTGGGGCTGTCCCAATAGGGTTGACTTACGCTGGTTGAGACAGCAGAGTGTTTTGGTCTAGAGGCTATTGGGACATTCCGCCATGTCGACCATCATCGGCTACGCCCGCGTTTCCACCGACGATCAGAATTGCGAAATCCAGGAAGCCACGTTGCGCGCCGCCGGTTGCACTATCATTCGGTCGGAGCAGCGTTCAGGCACGACGGTCGAGGGTAGGGCAGAATTGGATACGATCTTATCCTTTATCCGCTCTGGCGATACGCTGATGGTCACCCGGATTGACCGCCTTGCGCGGTCGGTTGCCGATCTAGAGAAGATTGTTGCCATGCTGAAAGAGCGGGGGGCTTTTTTGCGGGCAACAGAGCAGCCGATTGATACCTCGACTCCCGCTGGCGTTGCCTTTCTTCAAATGCTTGGTGTTTTTGCCCAGTTTGAAACCGCAATCCGTAAGGAGCGTCAGATGGAGGGCATTGCGAAGGCCAAAGCTGCTGGCGTTTATAAGGGGCGGAAGCCTTCGATCGATATCACCGCGATCAATGCTCTTCGTACAGAAGGTATCGGCGCTACCGAGATTGCCAAGCGGTTGGGTATCGGTCGGGCCAGCGTCTATCGCGCTTTTGCAGATGACGCATTCTGTCGGAGCGTGGCGGGGAGGACGCGCCTACGGGGCCAATTGATGGATGCCCTAGTAGCCGCCGAGGATGAGTGACGTTGGAGGGGGGGCAGGGTTGGCCCTGTCCCCGTCTCGACTATTCGCTAGAGCTGCCCAAATGTGCCTGTGCAGCGGCCTTGGCATCCGAGATCGACTTCCCCTTACGTGTGGGCTTCGCTTCCGGCTTTGCAGCTTGTGCCGCCTTCGGACTTTGACCGGGCTTGCGCCCCAGGCCGATCTTTTTCGCCATCGCGCGACGGCTTTCCGAATACGTTTCGGAAACCATGGGATAATCAGCCTTAAGGCCATAGCGATCCCGGTACTCTTCGGGGGTAAGGCCGTTGGTGGCGAGGTGACGGCGAAGCGTTTTGTAAGGCTTGCCGTCGATCATCGAGATAATGTGGTCTTTGGAGGCCAGCGACTTCCGAACCGATACAGCGGGGGTGTATTCGGTAGGAGCCCCTTGTTCGGCGGCTTGGGCACTACCGCCGCCGAGCAATGCTGACACCGTTTCATGCATTTTGCCGAGAAAGGCGGGTACTTCATCGGCAGGGGTACGGGTGTTCGGGTTGCCCAACCACGCGATAGTCAGGTCCGTTGCCAACTCTACGGCATTCACGTTTACGGCTTCGTCCGACATGATCGCTCCTTTGCTATGACCTTGTAATCATATTGGTAGCGTAAGGTTGCAATGGTGTTGATTTGAGTAGGGCCTTCTAGCGGTTTGGTGTTTATGGCTGACATCCGTCGTTAAAGGCCAAAGCCTATCTATTACCATCCGCAAACGATTGCACTTCATCGCCAAAATGGAGCTTTGCGTAGGCAAAATGTCATTGCGCTATACATGATTGTAGATATCATTGGCGGTTAAAGGAGAAGAGGTATGGATAAGGAAGCTCGGCTGAAAATTCTTATTGGCCGGGGATATTTCCCTAAGGAGCTTCCACCGCCTTTCACTACACAAAGATTTTCAGACAAATTGGATCAAATCATACCATTGTTGTCTGCGCATGAGGCAGGACTGAACGCTCAACAGCGCCGCGCTTATCCTCCCCTATCTCGGTTTGCCAGATTTAATATGGCAAGAAAGGGGCATTCCCGGAGAATGCTTGGCGTTCCAAATCCTATAAACCAATATTATATTTCTGATCTCATTGCAGAGCATCAAGATAAACTCGAAAATCTGTCGGGTTTATCAAATTTAAGTTTAACAACGGTAAATATCGTTGAAGGCGATGGCCGAGCGGTTGCCATGCCTAAGATATCAAGGCTGGGAGAAATTCGAATAAAAGCATATTCAACGACAAAAGTTATTTTGCAAACAGACGTTTTGAGCTTCTATCATACGATTTATACCCATTCCATTCCCTGGGCCCTTCACACTAAAAAGGTTGGCAAGCGAAATAGGCGCTTAGATGATCCAACAGTGTACGGGAATAAATTAGACCTACTAATGAGATCCTGCCAAGATGGTCAAACCGTAGGGATACCTGTTGGGCCGGACACGTCAAGAATTATATCGGAGATCATTCTTTTAGCCATCGAGTCGCTAATCCCGACGAAGGTCATGGAGGGGCTAAAGGGCGGCTATAGATATATGGATGATTTTTTTCTGTGCTTTGATTCACATGTAGACGCCGAGACATTCTTGGCGGCGTTACGTGAGTCAGTATTGGAATTTGATCTCCAACTGAATGCCGACAAGACACGAATAATCGATTCTTTGGAATTTAACGAAGAGACGTGGCCCGGCGATATTGCACAAATGAAAATCTCTTCTGGCACAGACCAGCGTCGCGATCTTATGCGATTCTTCACCGAAATCGTGCGACTTTCAAAAACATGGCCTGATGAGAGCATAGCGTCTTATTCTATCAGGAAAACCTCCCGCATTTCGATAATGCGACAAAACTGGGAGATATACGAGTCATATCTTATTAGAGTGGCAAGAGAAAATTCAAATTGCCTTGATTCAGTCATAAAGATACTGTGCACATATGCGGCTATAGGGTATGAAATATCTGACCGCGTACAAAAATTCGCGGAATATATGATAGAAGCCCATGCACCATACAACAATCACTACGAAGTCGTATGGACATTGTGGTTGTGTCGATCTTTAGAATTGAAGCTTAGTGCCAAAGCGACTGCGTTAGTAGCTCGTGTAGAGAATAGTATGTGTGCATGCCTTGTATTCATGCTTCGTGCGCGCGGGCTGCTGACAGGTAGAGGTGCCATATCAGATTGGATGTCCCCGGTTGAGGCACAGGACCTTCACGGAGAGCATTGGCTGCTAATATATGAAGCTGCAATAAGAAAGAGTTGGAGATTGCCCGGAGCTGCCGAAGCGGTTGAAGCCAGTCCTCTTTTCCAAATTTTGAGGGATAGCGGTGTTTCGTTCTTTGATGCATCTGCAACAAACCTTGCATTGGAGCTCCCCGGTATCGCTTCACGATTGAGGTCAAGCTTGAAAGGGAGGCGATATGCAGTACTGCCAGGAGCAATATATGTAGAGAATGACGACTCAGGAAGGCCTCGTCGTTACGAAAAGCTTGGAGAAGATTACGGCTCCCAGGATTCGGATTGGACGTCTGGCTTCAATCTCTTCGAACTGGGCGACGATGACGATGATGAAGTTCCATTTTAAAAAGAGCCAAGCCTGAAATAGAAAATGTTTTTGCAAACCTCGTAGGCGGATGCGCTGAAAAGCAAATGGAGGCGACCCGTGTGTCTCTAAAAACCCGCCATGATGGCGATCTTGCTGCAAATCTGGACGGGAACATCAACCATAGGCAGTGGCAGCCATTCTGGACGATGGTAACTATGAGCGTCGGCTAACTGCCCCTGTAGTGGAAGCCTTGGAATTGGCTCCGCCTCACCCGTCCTGATCTGGCCCCCGTTTCACCGGACGGGTTCAAGCGGTTGCAGAAACCAGTGCGCGATGCTCGCGCGGCGAACGCATTTTGAGCCCTGAATGGGGGTGGTTGTCGTTGTAGTCCTCGATCCATCCGGCAAGCGATGTCAACGCGGTGAGTGCGTCCGGCAGCGGCGAGACGCGGACGTAATCCCGTTTGAGGGTATGGACGAAGGCCTCCGAGATGCCGTTGGACTGCGGGCTGCGGACGGGGGTGAAGCAGGGTTTGAGGCCCAGCTGCCGGGCAAAGGTCCGTGTTTCGCAGGCGGTATAGGCCGAACCGTTGTCCGACAGCATCTCGACCGGTGTCGTCGCGCGCATGGTGCCGAAGCGGGTTTCCACGGCTTCCAGCATGATGTCGCGCACGTCCGAGCCGCTGATGCCGGCATTGGCAACCGCGCGCCACGAGATGATCTCGCGGTCATGGGCGTCGATGATGAAGGCACCGCGCACGACCTCACCGTTCCAGCAGGTGAACTCGAAGCCGTCGGAGCACCAGCGCAGGTTCGAGCGGATCGTCACTACGACGCCGTCATGCCCATAGTCGGCTCGCTCGGCGTAGCGCCGCGCCAGCAGCAGGCGGTCCGCCGCCATGATGCGGTAGACGCGCTTGTGGTTGACCGGCGCAAGTCCTTCGGCGCGCCGCTGCCGATTGAGGACCGCCGCGATGCGGCGGTAGCCGTATGTTGGCCGTTGCGCGGCGATCTGGCGAATGCAGGGCAGCAGATCCGTGTCGTCGGCCTTGGCGTACGGCCCGCGCGTCCTGGTGGTTCCCGTCAGGCGGTCGTACACCGTCGAACGCCCGACCCCGAGCGTGCTGGCGACCAGGCTCACCGGATAGTCTCCGGCAGCGGCGAGTGCATGAGCAAGCTCGCTTTTTTTGGGCGCGAGCGCTCCAGCGCCTCCTTCAGTATCTCGACCTCCAGCGTCTTGCGCCCGAGCTGGCGCTCCAGTTCGCGGATGCGGGTTTCCATCTCGCGGACCTGCCGGTTGCTGGTCACGTCGTCGTCGCCGGCAACTGCAACGCTCCCGCCTTCCAGCATCAGCCGCCGCCAACGGTACAGCAGGTTCGGCGCCACGCCGTTGCGGCGCGCCACCACCGATATGCTCTCCCGACCATCGAGCGTCTCCTCGACGATCCTCAGCTTCTCGGGCGTGCTCCAGTGACGGCGACGACCGCCGTCGGTGATGATCTCGGACACGGACATAAGCCTATGCTCAGGGGTGATCTGGCCCCCGTTTCACCGGACGGGTTCAAGCGGTTGCAGAAACCAGTGCGCGATGCTCGCGCGGCGAACGCATTTTGAGCCCTGAATGGGGGTGGTTGTCGTTGTAGTCCTCGATCCATCCGGCAAGCGATGTCAACGCGGTGAGTGCGTCCGGCAGCGGCGAGACGCGGACGTAATCCCGTTTGAGGGTATGGACGAAGGCCTCCGAGATGCCGTTGGACTGCGGGCTGCGGACGGGGGTGAAGCAGGGTTTGAGGCCCAGCTGCCGGGCAAAGGTCCGTGTTTCGCAGGCGGTATAGGCCGAACCGTTGTCCGACAGCATCTCGACCGGTGTCGCCGCGCGCATGGTGCCGAAGCGGGTTTCCACGGCTTCCAGCATGATGTCGCGCACGTCCGAGCCGCTGATGCCGGCATTGGCAACCGCGCGCCACGAGATGATCTCGCGGTCATGGGCGTCGATGATGAAGGCACCGCGCACGACCTCACCGTTCCAGCAGGTGAACTCGAAGCCGTCGGAGCACCAGCGCAGGTTCGAGCGGATCGTCACTACGACGCCGTCATGCCCATAGTCGGCTCGCTCGGCGTAGCGCCGCGCCAGCAGCAGGCGGTCCGCCGCCATGATGCGGTAGACGCGCTTGTGGTTGACCGGCGCAAGTCCTTCGGCGCGCCGCTGCCGATTGAGGACCGCCGCGATGCGGCGGTAGCCGTATGTTGGCCGTTGCGCGGCGATCTGGCGAATGCAGGGCAGCAGATCCGTGTCGTCGGCCTTGGCGTACGGCCCGCGCGTCCTGGTGGTTCCCGTCAGGCGGTCGTACACCGTCGAACGCCCGACCCCGAGCGTGCTGGCGACCAGGCTCACCGGATAGTCTCCGGCAGCGGCGAGTGCATGAGCAAGCTCGCTTTTTTTGGGCGCGAGCGCTCCAGCGCCTCCTTCAGTATCTCGACCTCCAGCGTCTTGCGCCCGAGCTGGCGCTCCAGTTCGCGGATGCGGGTTTCCATCTCGCGGACCTGCCGGTTGCTGGTCACGTCGTCGTCGCCGGCAACTGCAACGCTCCCGCCTTCCAGCATCAGCCGCCGCCAACGGTACAGCAGGTTCGGCGCCACGCCGTTGCGGCGCGCCACCACCGATATGCTCTCCCGACCATCGAGCGTCTCCTCGACGATCCTCAGCTTCTCGGGCGTGCTCCAGTGACGGCGACGACCGCCGTCGGTGATGATCTCGGACACGGACATAAGCCTATGCTCAGGGGATAGCCCCAAGCCTCCTTCCTAGGCTCAAATCCGTCCGGTCGAAATGGGGGCCAGTTCACGTCCCAATTGGTGGCGGTGACGTGACCCCGGTCTTTCATCCAGCGGCAACCAGAGACCGACCGTGGTTTTCGCGCATAAGCGCAGGTGAAGCAACGGGCGGGGTTAACCCCGCCCGTTGCTGTTCGAGCCCGGCAGCGAAGGCTGCCGGAGTGGCGTAGCCGAGCGAGGAGTGCGGACGCTCGTTGTTGTAGTCGTCGACCCAGCGGGCCAGAATCGAGCGGGCCTGACCGATGGTGAAGAACAGCGTCTCGTTGAGCAGCTCGTCGCGCATGCGACCGTTAAAGCTCTCGACGAACCCGTTCTGCGTGGGCTTGCCCGGCGCGATGTAATGCCACTCGATGCGGGCATCGCCGGACCAGGCGAGCACCGCGTTCGACGTCAGTTCGGTCCCGTTGTCGCTGACGATCATCTTCGGCCTGCCACGCTCGGCGATCAGATCGGCCAGCTCGCGCACGACCCGCCGGCCCGAGATCGACGTGTCCACCACCGCCCGAAGGCATTCGCGCGTGACGTCATCGACGATGTTGAGCACGCGGAACCGACGGCCGGTCACGAGCTGGTCGTGGACGAAGTCCAGACTCCAGCGCTGGTTGGGAAGCGCCAGCACTGACGCGGGCGCACGGCTGCCTGTGGCGCGCCTTCGTCCCTTCCGGCGCCTGACCGTCAAACCCTCCTCACGATAGAGCCGCTGGGTCTTCTTGCGGTTGATCGTGATGCCGTCCCGGCGCAGCAGGATGTGCAGACGCCGATAGCCGAACCGTCGGCGTTGCTGCGCCAGCTCGCGCAGCCGCGACCGCAGGTCGCCATCATCCGCCCGGCACGAGCGATACCGCATGCTCGTGCGGTCTGCCCCAACGACCGTGCATGCCCGCCGCTCGCTCATCCCCAGCGTCGCCTGGAGATGCGCGACCGCTTGCCGCTTCGCGGCGGGCGTCACCACTTTTTTGACAGCAGGTCTTTCAACCCCGCATTGTCCAGCATCGTGTCCGCCAGTAGCCGTTTGAGCCGGGCGTTCTCCTCTTCGAGCGACCGCAGGCGCTTTGCGTCGGACACCTCCAGGCCGCCGAACTTCGCCTTCCACGCATAGTAAGTCGCGCTCGACATCCCGTGCTTGCGGCACAGCTCCGTCACCACCGCACCCGCCTCGGCCTCCTTCAGGATGCCGATGATCTGCTCTTCCGAAAACTGCTTCCGCTTCATTCCGTCCGTCCCTTTAAGGAGACGGTCTCTACTTCCAGTTGGATGAAGAAACGGGGGTCACGTCATAGCTCATATAGCCCCGTACAGAAGATTTTTCGAGTTTTTGGATGCGGGGTGCCACTTCCAAAAACATTGGCTGTACGGGGCTTTGAATAGCTGTTTATTTAATTCGTGGAATCGAACCGAAGCGTTCAAAGAAGAACTGTTCAAAAACCTGACGCCCCGCTTCTTGATCTTGGTTAGGAACTATCAGAGAATCGTGAATTGGCAACGTAGGAATACCCATTTCAACCGACAGCCGATGCACTGCTTCTACGATCACGCAGCTTTCTTCAAATTGAAGCTTGCCCCAAAATATGCCGTTGTCCTCTATCATCTTAAGTATGGGGAAGTGAGGGAGCACATCGGCTTTCATATTTTTGATTGGCCAGTCCGCTTCGAGATTACCGGTGTAAATCTTTCCTGCTTCGATAGTTGCTGTTCTTAATTCGTTTTCCTTGCGTGGACTTTCTTTATCTGCTTCATTGACATCGAGTAAGCCGTCTTCGTTTTCACCGTATGATTCTTTAATATGGTTGGGCCAATGATGGATCGGTTTTCCATTGCCCATGCTGGCGTTTACAAACGACTTTACAATCTCCCGTGGATATCCAGGTACCGAGTAAGGATCGATGTCTCGGTTGTATGGTTGGTCAAGCAAGAGCGTTGCAATCGTATAATGGCTTCCTGACAAATCGATCTCCACGGTCGGTAGGCCGTTTATCAGTATTTTGCTTCGTTTGGCCTTGGGCATCTGCTGATATCCACCGCCAATAGCGTACATTCTGCCGCCCTCATTGAGGGTCTCCCCGGTCGTATCACCGTTGTTAAACAAGCGACGCAGACCGGAAAATTCAAAGCTATAGTCATGTCTGAAAAGCGCTTCATTTATTGCGCGCATTTCTTGTTGATAGCGAAAAACATGATTGTTCCCAACCGGTAGCCCCATGTCACGCCCGGCGATCTTTGCGCCGTATGTTTCCCTGGTTTTCCGAGAAGCTGACTTTAGGGTGACATAGTTTGCTGTCCCCCTCATGCCGGAACGGCGGCGGAAGTGCTGCTTGTAGTTTTCCGGAGTTATTCCGAAGCTTTTTGCTAAGCTTAGAAGTGAATCCATCGACCAAAAACGGCTAGCTATCCCGGCCGAAACATAGGTCGCATTTTGACCCTTGTTCCAACCTATCAGATTCATGTTTTTAAGGTGTTCTGCTGCCCGTATGAAGGGTCGGTATCCGACAAACTCACCAGTGAAAGACTGCTTTTTTACGGTTCGAAAGCCGTATCTCTCCGGCCCAGATGCCCTTACCCGAAGCATGTCACCTACCAACGCGCCTACGGCTGCCTCAAAGGGGCGCTTGGGGCCGCTGACCTGTGTCGAGTTTGATAGAATCTCTTCAATCAGAAATTTTGCTTCGTTAGTAAAAGGCTCTAAACGAAGATTTAGATAAATTCCTTTTTCGAATTCATCAAAAGATGGTGTTACTAAACCATCATAAGGATTCAGTGAAGTGAATCCTTCGGTAGTCATCATATTCATATTGTAATCTTATTATTACTATTTTTTATTGAGAATCTTAATCCTTCTATAAATTAAAGAAAGAGAAGGGAGAGAGAAGAGAAAGGAGGCCCCTTCTATAGGTATAGGGGAACGAATCCCCTAACCGTGGGATGCTCTAGCGTGAATAGAGCAGGAATTCAAGCGTAAAGTCGCCATACGCCGGGCTAACACTGTTGAAAAATAGACCTAAATTAAACATTAGGAATAAAATCTAACGTTTAATTTGGTCATGTGAATGTTAACGCGTAAGCCTCATTTTCCATATTTTCAGGGCAGGCAGAAGAGCGGAAAAAGTTAAATTGAATGATTTGCGTGAGTGGGCGTTTATCGCCGATTTCTCACACGTGCAGATGATCCAACCCTAGAGAGCAATTGGATGCCGATATGCGTAGGCGGATGCACCAAATTTTCCGTTTATAGCCCCATACAGAGGAATTTTACCCCTCTGTGTCTGGTCCACTGGCTTTGGAAAATGTGCTCTTAAACCGGCTCAAATCTGATGTGTAACGATATTCAGTTCTTGTAGGCAGGGGCATGCGACGTTGAATAGATTTTCAGATTATTGATTAACAAAACTGTCGAGCTCTTGAAGAAAATAGAAGCGTCGACCACCGACCTTTACGCTGTGGGGGCGCAGCCCCTTGCGTTGCCGTTCCGCTAAAGTTTTTGCTGACAGGCCCAAATATTCAGCAGCATCTTTACGCGAAACGCGTCCGTCAGGATGAACGGTAATTTGGATTGTAGCTCGGCGTGGCATCATTGTGCTCCTCGTTGCGGCGCGCATATGATGTTGTGGCCCGAAGGCGTCAAGGCAAAATCGCGGCATCGGTCGGAAAATGCGGATTTTATCAAGTAAACTATAAGTAAAAACAGTAATAAAATTACGTACGTTACTTTAGATGCCATAAAGAAATGGCGGGGACGTGGGGGTTTGACTCTAGATAGTCTTGCAATATAGCGTCGCAGACATGGCGATTCGATTCACAAAGCTTACTCGTCCGGCTATCAAAGTGCTAGGGCCAGGAAAATCACTGTCTGAGCATGGCATCACTGCAAAACGCATGGCTAACGGCGATATAGCGTACAGTGTCAACGTGATGGTCGATAACCAACGCATACACCGTGTCATTGGCAGGGAAAGCGAAGGCGTTACGCGGCATCAGGCCGAAGAGGCTTTGGAGGCACTAAGGACGCAGGCTCGCGAGGAGCGCCTAAACCTCCCCAAGGGCAGGAAGTCGCATCCATCCTTCCGCGAGCAGGCGTTGAAGTACATGGAGCGCCTGGAAGAGGGCGGTGGGCGGAACATGAAGGCCAAGCGGCAGCATGTTGACCAACTCTTTGTTCCGTTTTTCGGCCCTTATAAGGCGAATGCGATCACCGGGGCGCTGGTGCAGGAATACGTGCGGACACGCCTTAAAACCGGGATCAAGCAGGCAACGGTCAACCGGGAGTTGGCTACCCTGTCTCATTTGTTTCGCCGGTTGGTCAAATGGGGGTGGTTAAAGCCCGAAGCGGTGCCAGAGATCGAGAAGGGGGCTGAACTCCGTAAGCGTATCGTGATCCTCTCCGATTCCGACATCGCCAAACTTATGGCGGCGGCGGTAGCTGACCAAGACCCTCTGATTTGGCTGTTCATCGCTTGCGGGCTGAACACTGCCATGAGGCATGGGGAAATCGTACGCATTCGTGTTTGCGATATCGACCTTGCGTCGCGCCGTATTTACATCCCCGAAGCGAAGGCAGGCGAGCGTCAGCAACCTATCACTCCGGCCCTTACCGATATGATCCGTGCCCACTTAGAAGGGCGGGGAAATAGCTCTGAATGGCTTTTCCCTTCGCATCGCCGCGAAGGGAAGCATCCTCATCGGGTGAGCATGGCAAAGCAGTTTCTACGCGTTGTAGAGCGAGCGGGATTGGACCCTAGGAAGGTGACCCCGCACGTCATGCGGCACACCGCTATCACCCGTCTGGTGAAGGCAGGGATCGATTTGCCTACGATCCAGAAAATTAGCGGTCATAAGACGATGCTTATGGTCCTCCGCTATGTCCATATCCATGGCGAGCATATCGACGCTGCCATAACCGCAATCGACATGCGCTTTAGCGAGCGGATTACACCAGAATTACACGCGGCCTGATTCGCGCCATTTGGCTCAACCATCTAGCGGCAGTAAAAATGCTGCTTTTAGAGTGGGTTGAGCCATGGTGCGGACGGCGGGACTCGAACCCGCACTCCAGGGGAAGCCGATTTTAAGTCGGCAGCGTCTACCGGTTTCGCCACGTCCGCGCACGGGCACAGGAAGAGACGAGGTCGCCGCAAAGGTCAAGTGAAGACCGGTCGTCAGGCTATGATAGTATTGCCTGTCTCCCGCTCCACTGCCGGATGCGCGCGAAAAGGGATCAGCCGGCCTCGACGTTCAGGCGAGCGCGCATTTCCTTGCCGGGCTTGAAATAGGGAACGCGCTTGGCGATGACCTCGACGGTTTCGCCAGTGCGGGGATTGCGTCCGGTACGTGCGCCGCGCGAGCGGGTCGAAAAGGCGCCGAAGCCGCGCAGTTCAACACGACCGTCATCCGCAAGACGTTTTGTGATTTCGTCAAAGAAGATAGTCACGATCAACTCGACTTCACGCGGGTTGAGCCCCGGATTGTGTTGACCGATTTTCTGCACCAGTTCCGAACGGATCATCGTCTAGTCCCAAGCTATAGACCAGCCGTTCCTAACCTGTGTTTCTCGCTGCTGAAAGTGTTTTTATTATACAATTAAGCAACGGGTATGTCTAATTATGTCAAACATGCACGAAACCGGGACATGCTTAAAAAACATGCCCCGGTCCAGTGACTTACTTCTGAGTCCGCGCCTTCAGCGCTTCGCCCAGAATGTCGCCCAGCGACGCGCCCGAGTCGGACGAACCGTACTGAGCGACAGCCTGCTTCTCTTCGGCGATCTGCATCGCCTTGACCGAGAAGGTCGGCTTCTTCGAACGATCGAAGCCGGTGACCATCGCGTCGAACTTCTGGCCGACCTGGAAGCGCTCGGGGCGCTGCTCGTCACGGTCGCGACCCAGATCGGTGCGCTTGATGAAGCCGGTCGCACCATCGTCGCCCGCCTGGACTTCGAGGCCCGCATCGCGGACTTCGAGGACGGTCACGGTGACGACCTGGTTCTTGTTCAGGCGATCGCCAGCCGCAGCCACGCCGCCCGCGACGGGGCCGCCGCGCTCGAGCTGCTTCATGCCGAGCGAGATACGCTCCTTCTCGGGGTCGATGTCCAGGACCACGGCCTGAACGACTTCGCCCTTGCGGTGCAGGTTGAGGGCATCCTCACCCGACACGCCCCAGGCGATGTCCGACATGTGGACCATGCCGTCGACATCGTTGTCCAGCCCGATGAACAGGCCGAACTCGGTCGCGTTCTTGACTTCGCCCTCGACAGTCGAGCCGATCGGATGGGCCGCGGCGAACGCTTCCCACGGATTGGCCTGGGCCTGCTTGAGGCCCAGCGAGATGCGGCGCTTTTCCTGATCGACTTCGAGAACGACCACATCGACTTCCTGCGAGGTCGACACGATCTTGCCCGGATGGACGTTCTTCTTGGTCCAGGACATTTCCGACACGTGAACCAGGCCTTCGATGCCCGGCTCCAGTTCGACGAACGCACCATATTCGGTGATGTTCGTGACACGGCCCGACAGCTTGGCGCCGACCGGATACTTCGAACCGGCACCATCCCACGGATCGCTCTCGAGCTGCTTCATGCCGAGCGAGATGCGCTGCGTGTCCTTGTTGATGCGGATGATCTGCACCTTCACGGTGTCGCCGATCGCGATCATCTCCGACGGATGATTGACGCGCTTGTACGACAGGTCGGTGACGTGCAGCAGGCCGTCGATGCCGCCCAAGTCGACGAACGCACCATAGTCGGTGATGTTCTTGACGACGCCGTCGATGATCTGACCCTCGGCCAGGCTCTGGATCAGGCCCGAACGCTGCTCGGCGCGGGTTTCTTCCAGGACCGCGCGACGCGACACGACGATGTTGCCGCGCTTGCGGTCCATCTTCAGGATCTGGAACGGCTGCGGGATGTCCATCAGCGGGGTGACGTCGCGGACGGGGCGGATATCGACCTGGCTACCGGGCAGGAATGCCACGGCGCCGTTCAGGTCGACGGTGAAGCCACCCTTCACGCGGCCGAAGATCACGCCTTCGACGCGGGCCGACTTCGAGAATTCAAGCTCCAGCTTGTCCCAGGCGGCCTCGCGGCGCGCGCGGTCGCGGCTGAGCATCGCTTCGCCGTGCATGTTCTCGACGCGGTCGACATAGACCTCGACTTCGTCACCGACCTTCAGGTCGGCCTTCTGGCCGGGGGCAGCGAATTCGCGGAGGGGCACACGGCCTTCCGACTTCAGACCGACGTCGATGACGGCCATGTCGTTTTCGATCGCGGTGACGGTGCCATGCACGACGCGACCCTCGAAGCTGTCGGCACCGCCGAACATGTCATCGAGCATCGCCGCGAAATCGTCGCGCGTGGGCTGGGGGTTGGTTGCCATAAAAGGGTTAGGTTCCTGATAGTTTTCCGCCTCCGGTCCGGGCGATTCCCAAGACCTTCGACGATGGCCGCGCCGACCCCATGCCGACGCCACCAAGCCCGAAGATGGTACTGAAACACGGAAAAGCGGCGGTCCGCCAGAAATGCGGAAAGGACGCTGAGGGCATGGCCCCGCGTCAGCCTCTCCGCGGAACAGGGTCCGCGAGCGCGTCGCCTATAGCCGAAAAGGGGATTTCGCGCAAGGAGAGGGGGGCGTCTATTCCTCCCCTGCAAGGGGAGGTGGCAGGCCGAAGGCCTGACGGAGGGGTGTCGCCCTCTCGATAGCGGGACACCCCTCCACCATGCTGCGCATGGTCCCCCTCCCCTTGCAGGGGGAGGAATTTACGGACGCGTCTTGGCGGCGACCTGCGCGTCGACGAATTGGATCGCGCGGGCGACGGCGGCTTCGATCGTCAGGCTGGAGGTGTCCAGCGCAGCCGCATCTGCCGCCTGGGTAAGGGGGGCGGCCGCGCGGCCACTGTCGCGTTCGTCGCGGGCGCGGATGTCGGCGAGCACCTGCTCGAAACTCGCGGTCGAGCCGTTGGCAGCCAACTCATTATGCCGCCGGCGGGCGCGCACCTGCGGGCTGGCCTTCACGAACAGCTTGGCATCGGCGTCGGGTGCGATGACCGTGCCGATATCGCGCCCGTCGAGGAGCGCGCCGCCCGGCTGGTTGGCGAAACGCTTCTGCCGCTGGAGCAGCGCCGCCCGGACCAGCGGATGCGCGGATACGATCGAAGCAAGCTTGCCCGTCTCGTCATCGCGCAGCGACGGATCGGCCAGCAACGCGTCGTCGAACCCGCATGCCGCAACGGCATCCGCCTCGCGCGTCGGGTCCAGATTCATCTCGCGCACCGTCGCGGCGACCGCGCGGTAGAGCAGGCCGGTGTCGAGATGCGGCAGGCCGTAATGCTTCGCCAGAGCGCGGGCGATGGTGCCCTTGCCGCTCGCCGCCGGTCCGTCGACGGCGATGATCATGCGAAGGCTCCCAGCTTTTCCAGCGTGTCGAAGAAGATGGGGTAGCTGGTCGCGGCCGGCGCGGCGTCGTCCAGCGTCACGGACTCGCGGGCGTGGAGCGCGGCGATCGTCATGCTCATCGCGATCCGGTGGTCGAGCAACGTGGCGATGGTCGCGCCGCCGGGGATCGGATCGCCGCCCGTGCCGGTCACGGCCATGCCGTCCTCATATTCCTCGCAAGCGACGCCACAGGCTCCCAGCGCATCGGCCATGGCGGTGATGCGATCCGATTCCTTGACGCGCAATTCTTCCGCCCCGCGAGCGATGGTGGTGCCCTTGGCGAAGGCCGCCGCGACGAACAGCACGGGATATTCGTCGATCATGCTCGGCGTCAGTTCGGGCGGAACCTCGATCGCCGAGAGCGGGGCGTGACGGACGCGCAGGTCCGCGACCGGCTCGCCGCCGACGATTCGGGCGTCGAGTTCGGTGATATCGGCGCCCATCATCCTCAGCGCGGCGATGATGCCGGTGCGGGTCGGGTTCATGCCGACATTGGTGATGGTCAGATCCGCGCCCGGCACGATCGAGCCGGCGACCAGCCAGAAAGCGGCCGATGACGGATCGCCCGGTACGACGATATTCTGCGGCTTCAACTCCGCCTGTCCACGAATCGTGATGACCCGGCCTTCGGGGGAGGGGGTGACGGTCAGGTCCGCACCGAATCCCGCCAGCATCCGCTCGCTATGGTCGCGGGTGGCGATCGGCTCGATCACGGTCGTCTCGCCGGGCGTATTGAGACCCGCGAGCAGGATCGCCGACTTCACCTGTGCCGAGGCGACGGGCAGGGTATAGCGGATCGGCACGGCGGGGCTGATCCCGCGAACCATCAGGGGCAGGCGGCCGCCCGGCGTATCCTGAAAGGTCGCGCCCATCTGCGACAGCGGCTCGATGACGCGGCCCATCGGGCGCTTGGAGAGCGAGGCGTCGCCGACAAAGGTCGCGGTGATCGGATGGCTGGCGACCAGACCCATCAGGAGGCGCGTCGAGGTGCCCGAATTGCCCATGTCGAGCGCGGTTTCGGGCTGGAGCAGCCCGCCGACGCCGACGCCGTGGATCACCCATACCCCGTCATCCTGCCGGACGATATCCGCGCCCATCGCGCGCATCGCGGCGGCGGTGGCGAGCACGTCCTCACCCTCCAGCAACCCCTCGACCCGGCTTTCGCCGACCGCGAGCGCGGAGAGCATCAGCGAGCGATGGCTGATCGATTTGTCGCCCGGAACGGCGATGGTGCCGCGAAGGGCGGCGGCGGCTCGCACGGTGCGAGGCTGGGGAAGAGTGTGCGCCATGATGGCGCGGGCTTTTGACAGGGGCCTTGCGCTGTGGCAAGGCGCGCCCACTTTTCGCTCCGGCGGAAAACCCAATCCGAAAGGTGATACACGGCATGATCAAGCCGGAATGGGGCACGAAGCGTACGTGCCCGAAATGCGCGACGCGCTTTTACGACCTCGAAAAGGACGACCCTGTCACCTGCATCAATTGCGGGACGCAGTGGGAGCCCGAGCCCATCCTGAAGTCGAAGCAGCCTCTGCCGTTCGAGCAGAACAAGCCCGAAAACAAGGAAGCCGACAGCGATCTGGCGGGCGGTGACGACGAAGATCTGGACATCACCGGTGAGGACGAAGAGCCCTCGCCCGACGATGAAGTCGATCTGGGTGGCGACGACGATCTGGGCGTGGAAACGTCCAGCGAGGACGACGAACACTAAGGTGTCGGAACGGCTCGGCGGGCGCTCGAAAAAAGTGCTTGCCGAGCCCCGGCGGCCCCGCTACTGGGCTGCCTCCACAGCGGAATGGGGCCGTAGCTCAGCTGGGAGAGCGCTGCAATGGCATTGCAGAGGTCAGGGGTTCGATCCCCCTCGGCTCCACCATTCCGCCGGATGATTCAGCGCGATTCGATCCGCTGACAGGCAAGCCCGCATCCCGCCGGGCATAGCCGAAATCGATGGGGCCGTAGCTCAGCTGGGAGAGCGCTGCAATGGCATTGCAGAGGTCAGGGGTTCGATCCCCCTCGGCTCCACCATTCACCAGCAGATTGAATTCGGCGTCACCTGACCGGTGGGGCCTTTTGTGCGTTTCGGCATCGTACCGTTCGGCCTAGCGCTTTGCATGAACCGCAAGTTGATCGCGAACACGGGACATGCCCGCATTCTATCAGTCGACATCTCTCGCGCGACGATGATGGTTCGGCACGTCCGGGATAGGAAAAAAGCCAGGCCGATCGACGGCCCGGCCCCTGTGATTACGCCGCCAGCCCGTGATGGCGCAGCAGCGCGTCCGGCTGCGGTGCGCGGCCCCGGAAGGCGCGGAAATTCTCCGCCGCCGGGCGGCTCGCCCCGCGTGCCAGCACCTCGCGGCGGAAACGGTCGCCCGCCGCCTGGCCTTCCTCAGCGAATGCGGCGAAGGCGTCCGCCGACAGTAGCTCGGCCCAGAGATAGCTGTAATAGCCCGCCGCATAGCCCCCCGCGAAGATGTGGCTGAAGCTGTGCGGGAAGCGATTCCACTCCGGCGGACGGATCACCGCCACTTCGTCGCGCACCGCGTTCAGCACCTCCATCACCCGGCCGCCCGTTGCCGGATCGTAATCCCGGTGGAGCCGCAGGTCGAAGGTCGCGAACTCGATCTGGCGGAGCAGGAACAGCCCGGCCTGGAAACGCCGCGCCGCCAGCATCTTGGCGAAAAGGTCATCGGGCAGCGGCTCGCCGGTTTCGACATGCGCCGACAAGGCGGTCAGCGTGGCACGGTCCCAGGCGAAATTCTCCATGAACTGGCTGGGCAACTCGACCGCATCCCATTCCACGCCCGAAATCCCGCCGATCGACGGCAGATCGACCTCGGTCAGCAGATGGTGCAACACATGGCCGAACTCGTGCAGCAGCGTGACGACATCGCCATGCGCCAGCAGGGCAGGGGTGTCGCCGGTCGCGGGCGGGAAGTTGCAGGTCAGATAGGCGATCGGCCGGTGGAAGCGATCGGCATCGCGGAAGCGCGGACGGCACACATCCATCCAGGCGCCACCGCGTTTCCCTGCACGCGCATGGAAATCGCAATAGACCCCTGCGACGATCTCACCGCTCGCATCCTGCACGTCATAATAGCGGACATCGGCGTTCCACACCGACACGCCCGCACGCTCGACCAGACGGATGCCGTAAAGCCGCTCGATCAGCGCGATCGTGCCCTCCATCACGCGGGGCAGGGGGAAGTATGCCCGGATCGCCTCGCGATCGACGCCGAAGCGCTCGCGGCGCATATGCTCGGCGACATAACCCGTGTCCCAGGGTTCCAGCTTCGCGATGCCGAACTTCTCGGCGGCATAGGCGCTCGCCTCGGCCAGTTCGCGCTCGGCGAGCGGGCGCGCGCGGGTGGCCAAGTCGGACAGGAAGGCCAGCGCCTCGTCCGCCGACTGCGCCATCTTGGTTTCGACCGAACGGGCGGCGGCATCGCTGAAGCCCAGCAACCGGGCCGCTTCGTGACGCAGCGCCAGGATACGGTCGATCCGTGCGCTATTGTCATGGCTCGGATCGGCGGCCTGGTCCGATGCGCGGGTGGCATAGGCCTTCGCGACGCGCGCCCGCAGGTCGCGATTGTCGGCCTGGGTCAGGATCGCCTGCACGCTGGGTTCGCGCAACGTGACCAGCCAGCCGTCCAACTCCTTCTCGGCGGCGTAGGCGGCCAGGATCGCCTTCGCATTGTCGGTCAGGCCCGACAGCAGTGCCTCGTCGGTGACGTGCTCGCTCCAAGCCTCGCTCGAATCGAGTACGGCATTGCCGAATTCGGTGGTCAGCTTGTTCAGCTCGACCCCGATCTCGCGGAAGCGCGCCTTGGCGGCATCGTCCAACCCGACGCCCGACAAGGTGAAATCGCGCCGCGCCAGCACCACGGCGCGCGCCTCCGCCTCGGTCAGCGGCGCCAGGTTCACCCGGTTGAAGGCGGCGAACAGGCGCGGGTCCTGTCCCGCCTCCAGCCCATATTCGGCCAGCTTGGCCTGCGCCTCGGCAAAGGCGGCGCGCAGTTCGGGCGTGTCGGCGACAGAATGGAGATGGCTTGCCGGCGACCAGCCGCGCGCGATCGCGAAGCCCGCCCGCTCGCTGGCCAATACGACATCGGCGAAGTCGCTGGCGTTGGAGCCGCCGATCCGGTCGGCGGCGGCGCGCGCGTCGGCGATCATCTGGTCGACGGCCGGAACCAGATGCTCCGGCCGGATCGCGGCGAAATCAGGAAGGTCGGTATCGGCAAGAAGCGGATTCATGGTCATTCGGCATCCTTGAGAAACATATGTCGCAGGCTCATCTCGGCAGCGTCGACGCTTTCGGCAAGGCCCTGTTGCGCCAGCCAGCGTCGATCATGGTGGCAATCGGCATAGCGCGCGCCGTGGTCGCAGATCAGGGTGGCGACCGAACCGACCTGTTCGGCGGCCGTCATTTCCAGCGCCAGCATCGCGGTTGCGACGAAGTTCGTTCCCGTCGACGGGCCCACCGGACGGCCGAGCAGTTCGCTGGCGATCCGCATCCCGGCGATCGACACGGCATCGGGCAGCTTCATCATCCGGTCGATCGTACCGGGCAGGAAGGACGGCTCGACTCGCGGACGTCCGACCCCCTCGATTCGCGATGGCTGGGTGCAGCGTGCCGCGGGATCCCCGTCGCGATACCCCGCAAAAAAGGCGCTATGTTCGACATCGGCGACGCACAGCCGGGTCGGCAGACCGCGATGGCGGCAATGGCGTCCGATGGTAGCGGCGGTCCCGCCGGTGCCCGCACCGACGACGATCCAATCGGGAACCACATGCGGCTCGCCCGCCATCTGGGTCAGGATCGCCGAACCGATATTGTCGCAGCGCCAGTCGGTCGCCGGGGCAGCGTTGGTGAACTGGTCCAGATAGACCCCACCCAGCGCATCGGCCAGATCGCGGGCTTCGTCATACAGGCGGTGCGGCGCGACTAGATGGCACTGCCCCCCCTGAGCGGCGATGGCCCGGATCTTGGCGGGCGCGGTGCTGGCGGGCATGACCGCGTGAAAGGGCAGGTCGAGCAGCCGTGCGAAATAGGCCTCCGATACCGCGGTCGAGCCGGACGACGCTTCTACCAAAGGCCGCCCCTCGCGGATCACGCCCGCCACGACGCCGCTGGTGAAGAGCGAACGCGCCAGCCGGTGCTTCAGGCTGCCGGTCGGGTGCGCCGACTCGTCCTTCATATAGAGATCGATCAAGGGAGCCGCCGGCAGGTGAAGCGCCAGCAACGGCGTCTCCGGGCAGCGACGCCGGTCGCGGTCGAGCACGCCCAGCGCACGGGCGACAAAATCCCGGTCGATCGGGCGCTCGGCCGTCACGATCCCCAGCCGCTCGGCCGCCGAAGCATGGCTGGATGTGTCCTGATGGGGTGGATTCGCGGTGGTCATCAACATCGACTTTTCCTTATTCGTCGATAAGAATATGCGGAATCACCTGCCAAATCATACCAAAGCTGCGGTGTAATCGCGGTTGGAATGTGAGAAATTTGCGGATCAACGCGCCATGATCGATAAAATTGACACTGCCATTCTTGCCCAGCTCCAATCCGACGCCAGCCTTTCGGTCGCGGAGATCGCGATCCGGGTGAACCTCTCCCAAAATGCCTGCTGGCGGCGCATCCGGCGGCTGGAGGACGAGGGGTATATCCTGAAGCGCGTCGCGCTGCTCGATCCCGAAAAGCTGGAGGCCGGCATGGCGGTGTTCGTCAGCGTCCGTACCGCCGAGCACTCTGCCGAGTGGCTGGACACCTTCGCGCGCGCGGTCAGCGATATGCCCGAGGTGGTCGAATTCTACCG